>JASHNS010000096.1 GCA_030041515.1 Acidobacteriaceae bacterium
GGCGAGTCCTTTTCTTTTGCCCTCAGTCGGGGCGTCCCGATTGGGAGGCTGGTGCGCGCCGCCAGGCGGCTCCCGCCGTGCCGATCGGTCGAACTACCTGACACCACACGTGTGCAAAGGAACGATATGAACATCTTTCAGAAACTGGGCGTGAAAGTCGCCGATTTCGGCAAATGGATCGCTCGCGCGGTGACTTCGGTCGTGGGCCTCGCCAAACGCGTCGAGACCATCCTCAGTTCGGAGAAGCCGCTGGAGAAGCCCTTCATCTCCGGCCTGTCGACGGTCGTCGCCGACCTGGAGGCCCTCGTCACGGCCTCCGAGGGCGCCCTGAGCGCCGATGGGCTGAACTTTCCGGCGGACTCGAAGGTCTACTCCGACTTTCTGACGCTGGTGAGCGACTTTAAGAATCTCGCGCCGATCGTTGAGCAGGCGATTGCGATTCTCGAAGGCAAGGCGACCGCCAGCTAACCCGCTGCGTTGGCCCTGGTTGCGCGGGGGGAACTCCGCGCAACCATTTCAATCCAAAGGGCCTGATAGGCTCCCAAAGTGCTGCTTTCAGAGCCGCGAAGCGCTTTCTGTGAGCCTAAGTTGTTTATTTTCCACACCTACGTACAAAGGCAGAATAAACCGTTTATTTCCCACACCTACGACGTTCCGCGGTTTTTTCGAGAGCTCCGGTCAAGCCGATCGGCCGCTTTCCCGATCATGGATTACTGACCGCGGATCACTGTTTCTTCTTCAAAGCCCGCCAGCCGATGTCCTTCCGGTAAACCATCCCCTCAAACGAAATGCGACCCATCGCCTCGTACGCTGAGTCGAGCGCCTCGCTCAGGTTCGCGCCGGTCGCGGTCACGCCAAGCACTCTTCCGCCGGCGGTTCGGAACTGGCCGCCCTCGACCGCGGTTCCGGCATGGTAAATCTCGACGTTCGGCACGCGCCCGGCTTCCTCCAGGCCGGAGATCGGCTTGCCCGTCCCGAAGCTGCCTGGATATCCCTGCGACGCCGCGACGACGCAGGCCGAGGCTCCCGGCTTCCAGCGGAATTCGGTCTCGCTCAGGCGCTCCTCGATGCAGGCTTCGAACGCTTCCACCAGATCGCTCTCGAGGCGCGGCAGGATGGCCTGCGTTTCCGGATCGCCGAAGCGCGCGTTGAACTCGAGGACCATCGGACCCGTTGCCGTCATCATCAGGCCGCAGTAGAGCACGCCGACAAACGGCGTATCTTCGAGCGCCATGGCGTTGATCGTCCGCTGAGCGACGTGCTCGAGAATCCACTCCGCCATGCGCGCATCCAGCATCGTGTCGGTTGTGTAAACGCCCATCCCGCCCGTATTCGGGCCCGTGTCGCCTTCGCCGATGCGCTTGTGATCCTGCGCGGGAATCAGGGGCGTGGCGTGCTTGCCGTCGCTCAGCGCGAGGAAAGAAATCTCCTCACCCCTGAGACACTCCTCGACGACCACGCTCGTTTCCGAGGTACCGAGCAGGTGGCCGCTGAACAGGCCTTCGATGGCGTGCTCGGCATCGTCTTTCTTCTCGCAGATAAGAACGCCCTTACCGGCCTGCAGGCCGTCGGCCTTGATCACCACCGGATGGTGAAACATGGCGAGCGCCGCCATGGCTTCCTGCTGGGAGGTGCAAACGGCGAAATTCGCCGTCGGAATGGAATGGCGCTGCATGAAGCGCTTGGCGAAGGCCTTGCTGGTTTCCAGCATGGCCGCATCGCGCGTGGGGCCGAAAACTTTCAGGCCGCGGCGCCGCATCTCGTCGACGAGGCCGAGGGACAGTGGCAGCTCCGGCCCCACGACAGTCAGGTCGGGCCGTTCTTCGGAGACCACCCGCATCAGATCGTTGAGGTCCTTTTGATTCGCCGGGGCGCAGCGCGCAATTTGTGCGATACCGCCGTTGCCCGGCGCGCAGACCACTTCGGGCGCGCGCGGCGAGCGGCGAATCGCCGCACAGAGTGCGTGCTCGCGCCCACCCCCACCGATGACGAGAATTTTCATTCTGATTTCGAGCGTAACAGCAGCGGGCTGCGACGAGCCAGTAGTCGATCGTCAGTTATTCGCAGGCACTCCCGCCCGGCGAAGGCCCCCCGGCTTTTCTCATCGCGTCGCGATCCATGCCTGCCAGAGCACGATGGCCAGCATAAAGACGACGTAAATGCGAAGCGCCCAGAGCAGCGCCAGCTCGCCACCGCGCAGGCGGCGGCGCGGCACGCCGATTCGCTTGGCCTCGGCCAGCTGGTCCGGTTCGAGTGTCGACAGGACGAATCCTGCGTCCGCATCGCTCACGTGCTCATGCTTTTCGGTCATGTCGCTTCCTTCAGTGAGCTCCCAGCCATGCCAGCGCGTTGGGCGCCACCGCGCTGATCCCGTAGAGAATACCTGCTGCCGTGAGCAGCAGCACGACCAGACCGGCCAGCAGGTTGGCCCAGTGCGGACTTTTCACACCGCCCATGATTTCCTTGTCATTCACCAGCAGATAGAGAAAGACGAGCGCCGGAGGCATGGCCAGCACCGCGATCACATTCACCACCAGAACGACGAAGACCAGGGGCAATCCGGGAATGAGCACGATGCCCGCTGCCGCCGCGGCGCACAGGCAGAGCACCGCATAGAATGACTTGCCCTCGCCGACCGGCAAATTCAGGCTGTGCGGCTTGCGCGCCACTTCGCCGAAGGCATACGCCGACGAGGTTGAGATGGTGATAGAGGCCACAATGCCGGCTTCGATCATGCCCAGCGCAAAGAGGGCAGCGCCGATGTGCCCGATCGACGGCTCCAGCGCCTGTGCGAACTGCGCTGCCTCGAAGTTTGCCGTGCTGATGTGATGCGCAAGAGGGGCCGTCGCGATGATGACGCCAATGGCGGCCGCCGCAGCGAGAGCGGCGCCGAAGAACGTGTCCAGGCGCCCGAACCGAATGTCTCTTGTCGTGAGCCCCTTGTCCACTGTTGCGGATTGCTGGAAGAAGAGCATCCACGGTGTTACCGTCGCGCCGATGTTCGACAGGATGAAGAGAACCGTGGTTTTGTCGAGCGGCGGTAGCGGCTTCCAGTCCGTGAACGCATGGCTGATGGCACTCCAGTGGGGGTGCGTAAGCAGAGCGACGGGGATGAAGATCAGATTGAAGGCCGCGGCCAGCAGTGTGACCCGCTCCCAGGTCCAGTAGCGGTGGCTCAGCAGCGCGGAGTAGAGGATGGCGAGCGCGATCAGAATCGCCGCCCAGGGTGGAATGCCGAAGAATCCGGCGCCGGCACGGACGGCGATGAATTCGGTGATAAGGGTGAGGAAGTTGCCGATGCCGAGGTCGATCATGGAGAACCAACCCCAGAATGGACCGAAGCGCTCGAAGATGAGCTCGGCGTGGCCGCGATGCGTGGCAGCGCCGAGGCGTACTGTCATTTCCTGGACGATCAGAGCCATGACGAACGTGAGCACGACAAAGGGGAGAAAGAAGCCAAGTCCGTACTGTGCTCCGGTACCCGCGTAGGACAACATGCTGGGACCGTCGTTTTCGCCGAGCATGACGAGGATTCCGGGTCCGATCAGGAGCCAGAGAAGCCACGCTCGCCCGCGGAGACCGCGGGTCATGCGCGCTGCACGCACCTTCGCGCGATCGCGCGCGCGGTCAATGTCCTCGTGGGTGACTACAACATCGCCCTCGGGCACCCGGGAATGTGTGCCGATACTCATCTGTCGAGCCGTTTAGAAAGAGGGAACCGCCGCACGCGGCGGAGTGCCAAATCTGAGTGTACCGGGATCGGTGAAACGTTGTAAACCGCAGTTAACCCAGCAGTATTAATAATAATTCACACTCTGAATGGCCAGTACCGCTCATGGAAGCCCAGTAAGCTGCTGCGCCTGCTGCTGACGCTTGAGACGCCAAAGTCGAATGGGTTCGCCGAACAGGATCATCAGAACTACGCCGCCCATCAGAATCGCTCCGTCCATCGGCGACTGCATCAGGCCCAGAGAAATCAGCAACGTGGTCGACATCGCGGCAGGCTGGCTGGCGCGAAGCAGCAAATTGATGAAGACTGTCAATGCGACGGCAGCAACCGCAGCCCAGATGCGATGGAACGGAACTCCTGCGGCAGAGACGGCCGCTGTGCCCCAGCAGCCGGCAACAAAGACCGCAGCAAACCCCGAAACCACTCCAACGAGATGGCCGATGAAGACACTGTAAGGCTGGGCGCTGCGGCGGTGCGGCGTCTCCACCAGCTCGTAGGCGGTTGGACCCAGGCTCGCGAAGACCAGCGGCTGATGCAGAACCCAGCCGGTCAGCGCGGCCACCAGGAGGAGGAAACCTTCCCCCAGCGGCGCGATCATGAGATCCGAAGCTTCTTTTCGTGACATTGAGTAGGTAGTTGGGTGCCGGGGGTCCGCCGAATACACGTTCCTGAAGGTTGCGCACTGAACGCGCGCTCTTTAGGATGCCCAGGGCGCACAGAAGCGTGGCTTCTCAGGTTTGCGCTGAATGACCCCCGAAACGGGCAACGGGCACCAGCGGAGAACCAATCGAAGTGGATGAACCCTGTACGAAGTGTTGGGCTGCGCCTGCCGATGGAGCGAACGTCCGCGAAACGGGGGATCATTCTGGACATCCAGGTGCAGGAGAGAGAGACTGCGAAGGAGATAGAAGCTCATCGGGCCAAAGGCGCGCAAATCGATTGAAGCGCCGGCAGTGCAGGAACCGATTGGAAATCGACGGGAGAGTTTGTGAAGGCACGAAAACTTATTATTCCGGGTCTCGCAGCGGCAGGTGTGGGCATGTTGTGTGCCGGAGCTGCAACGGCCGTCGTGGCGGCGTGCACGTTGCGTCGCCGGGGTCGCGGACTGCACGGCAAAGTGGTTGTAATCGGCGGCGGCTCGCGTGGTCTGGGCCTCGCCATGGCCGAGGAGTTTGGCCGTCGCGGCGCGAGCCTGGTGCTGGCTGCGCGCGACGGCGAAGGCCTGGAGCGCGCGCGGATTCATCTGGCGCATCGGGGAGCCGCTGGCGATGCCGAGGACGTGCTCGCGATTCCTGCGGATCTGACCGACCCCGAGCAGGCGAAAGAAGTCATTCAACGGGCGACAGCGCGGTTCGGGCGCGTCGACATTCTGGTGAACAACGCCGGCATGATTACCGTGGGTCCGGTTGAGAATCAGCGCCTCCAGGATTTCCGTGAAGTGATGGAGGCAAACTTTTTCACGGCGGTCCACGGCACGCTGGCGGTGTTGCCCCAGATGCTGAAGCGCCGCGATGGCGTCATTGTGAATATCGCTTCCGTCGGCGGCAAAGTGGCGGTGCCGCACCTGCTGCCGTACTCGGCCAGCAAATTTGCGCTGGTCGGGTTCTCGGAGGGGCTGCATGCGGAGCTGCGAGGGAAGGGAATCCATGTGCTGACGGTGTGTCCGGGGCTGATGCGTACCGGCTCGCACCTTGGAGCGCACTTCTCAGGGCAGGCGGAGCGCGAATACCAATGGTTCAGCCTGTCGGCGAATCTGCCCGGGGCTTCCACCAGCGCTGCGCATGCGGCGCGGAGAATTGTGCGCGCGGTGGTGGCGCGCCATACTGAGATTGCCATCACGCCCCAGGCCATGGCAGCCGCGCGCCTGGGCGGGGTGGCTCCTGAAGTGACGCTGCGCGTGCTCGCGCTGGCGAATCGCTTCTTACCTTCCGCTGAGCAGGACGGACAGGCGCCCCGGCGGGGCGTCGATGTGCGTGGCCGGGAGTGGAAACCTGCCGCGGCGATGGGAGCGGCCGCGGCACGCCGCTACAACCAGAGTGCCTGAATGCAGCCGTCCTGATCGTCGACGTGCCGCCCCTTCCGCTGACAATCAGAACTCGAACCTGGCTCCAAACTGGAACTGGCGCGGCGTGTTCACGTCGCTGGTGATCTGCCCAAAGGTTGAGGCGATGGAGGGCTGGGTTTGCACGTTGTAGATTGACGGGACGCCAGGCTGCGCGAACTGCGGCGTGTTGGTGACGTTGTAGGAAGAGACTTCAAAGCGCAGATTGCGGTCTTCGCCCATCGAAAACGCCTTGTACAGGGAGATGTCCAGATCCTTCGCTCCCATGGCGCGCACGTTGCCAAGGTACGCCGGAGCGCTTCCAGGGACGAAGGGGCTTTTCGGAATCGAGAAGCAGTTGGGATTGAACCACGTCGTGGCCGTGTGAGGGGCGTTGGCCGCTGGATTGCACGTGAGGTTGGGGCGCTGATTGAAGTAGGAGATCGGTGCGCCGACGACCGGCGAGGCAATGGGGTTGCCGTCGCTGAGGTAGGCGATCGCGTTGGTGGTCCAGCCACCGAGCACGGCATTGCCGACGCCGTGCAGATTGACAGCGCGGCCTTCGCCGATGGGAAGATCGTACGAAACCTCGCCGGTGAACAGAAGCTTCACGTCCTGCGGGCTCAGGGAGTGCTCATACTGCATGTCCTTCGTGTCCTGGGGGGCGCCGAGGTGATTGCCGACGAAACTGAGCGGTGGAAGGCTGTCGTCGGTGATCAGCTTCGCCCAGGTGAAGCCGTCCAGCGTGGTGAAATGGTGGGTCAGCCGCTTCTGCAGCTTGACCTGCAGCGAGCTATATTCTGAGTCGCCGCCGGGATAGCCGTTTACGTTGACGCCGTTGCCGGAGCCGTAATTCCCATCGCCGAACTGAGGGTACTCCTGTAAAGACACCCACAGGGGTACGGTGGTAGAACCGTAGAGCCCGTTCGTGATCGGCTGGATGGGCGCCCACGTATTGGGTACCATCTCGCAGGCGGGATTCGATGGGTCCACGCAGAGCGCAGCGCCGTATTTCTGGATGGTCGCCAGACTGAGGGTGTTCACATCGACGCCCCCGTAGGGAACGAAGAGACCGCGGCTGCCGACATAAGCCATGCTGAGGACCATCTGGTTGGGCATTTCCCACTCGTAGCCGAAATTGAAGTCGTAGGTGGTGGGAGTACGCTGCGAGCGCAGCACAGTGTTCAGGAGCGTGCCCAGATTATTGCCATAGCCGGAAGGAGAACTTAGCTGCGCCACCACTCCATTGGGAAATGGGTCGGTGAATGAATTGATGCCAGTGTAGCTTTGCGCCGGGCTGCCCGGCGCAGCTCCGGGACAGGCTGAGGTGCCGTTGAACACGGTATTGCTGTCGGCGTTGTAGCAGGTGGCGTTCCAGTTCGTATAGGCCTCATAGCCGTCGCTGTCCTGGAATGCGTTGGCCACCATTTCGGGGCTGGGACCGTAATAGAAGCCCGCGCCTCCGGTGAAGAGGAGACTGGACATTGGCTGGAAGGCGAAGCCCAGGCGCGGGCCCACGTCTCCAAGATTGGTCTTGAAGGGCGATCGGTTGCCGCTGTTCATGTAAACCTCGGCGCCGGTGTAGCTGACGCCGTTCACGGTGGAGTTGATTGTGGGATTGAAGTATTCGAGGCGATTGTGGCGCTCGGTGCGTCCGCCGAAGATATCCCAGCGAAGGCCGGCGGTGACGCTCAGCTTGAGTGTCGGGTGGTACGTGTCCTGGACGAAGGCCGCGTAATAGGGGCTGGCCTCGGCTGCAAACAAATCTTTGCTGAAGTTTTCGGTTTCGTTGCCGGGCGCTTCGCCCATGCCGATCAGGAAAGAAGCAAAGTCGCTGCCCCCTCCGCCGTTCGCTGTCGATTGATCGGTGGCGCTCTCGTCGAAGTAATAGCCGCCGGAGGGCTCGGGGGGCTGTCCGGCGTTCAGGAACCGCTCCATGTATTCGAAGCCTGCGCTCAGTTCGTGCTTGCCCATCACCTTCGACAGGGTGGCGCTGGCGTCACTGTTCTCGCTGGCGAACAGAAAAGTGTCGCTGTCGTAGGTGCCGCCCACGCCGCCTCCCACATCGCTGAAGATCACCCATGGGAGCGTCTGGTAGTTTTCATCGGCCGCGGTAGGCGTTGTGAAACCAAGGGACGCGAGATTGTCGACCGAGCTTTGAGCGGGGTCGCCGGTCTGGTTCTCAAAATGGCGGGTAAAGGAGTAACGCAACTGCAGCGCCGTATCGGAATTGATGGTGTAATCGTCAGCCAGCAGGATGTTTTGCTCGTGGGTGACGTTTTGGGCATAGAACGGATCCCAGGCGTTGTTGAAGGCGTTCACCAGCGAGTTGTAGAGATGGTTCCAGGAGTAGCGGCCGAAGATATGCTGCTTCTCGCTTTTGGCCCAGTCCAGGCGAACATCGAACTTGTGCCAGTTGGTGGGGTCCGTGCCGGGAACGTAGAGATTGTTCACCGCACCTGTCGTCACTGAGTCGCAGGTGCTTGGGTTGGGCAAATTGCATTTCGGCATTTCGGAGAGGAACTTGACCGCCGTGGGATTGGGGTTCGTGATGATGTTGCCCGGGTACGGCTGGCGTGTGCCGTCGGGATTGTCCGGCAGCAGCGGATCGTAAATGGTATAGGTGTCCGCCGAGAAATTGCCGGTGCGCTCGGCGGTAGTGGGCACAGTAAAAATATTGGAGCCGTCGAAAAGAGCCTGCTGGGTATCCTCGTAGTCCCCGAAGAAGAAAAATTTCTGGTGCACGATGGGTCCGCCAATGGATCCGCCTTCCTGATAGCGGTAGAAGGACGGGGGCGTGTTGGGCTCGCCGCTGGAGAGCTGACTCTGCTTGTTGAAGTAGTCGTTGCCGGCCAGAATGTCAGGGCGGAAGACACCGAAGGCGTCGCCGTGGAATCGATTGGTGCCGGATTTGGTGGCGAGGCTGATGACGCCCGCGCCGCCGCTCTGGTAGGAGGCCGGGGTGTTCTGGGTCTCCATCCGCTCTTCGTCCACGTCATCCTGGGGGATCATCATAGCGGGCATGATCGATGCAGAATTGTTTTCGGCAATTCCAATGGGACTGCCATCGACCATGAAGTACACGGAACCGACGACTGCTCCATTAAACGTATAGGAGGAGACGTCGATGCCGGGCCGGCCGCTGGCGATGTTGACCGTCGCCGCGGAATTCGAGGAGTTGGGGGTGCCGTTCGAGGGCGAAACGCCAGGGCTGAGCTGCACCAGGTCGTACACGTCGCGATTGAGCATGGGGACGCGGTCCATGGTGGCGGCGGAGATCAATTGGCCGACGGTGGAGTTACTCGGTTCGATCAGGCTTTCTCCCTGGGTGACGGTGACGACCTGCTGCACCTGGCCGACTTTAAGGGCCACGTTGACAATAGTTGTCTGGTCGACAGAAACCGTAATGCCCCTGCGCGCCACGGTGGCGAAGCCGCTGCGGCTCGCAGTGACTTCGTACACGCCAGGGTTGAGGGAGATGAAGGTATAGAAGCCGGCGCTGGTGGAGGTTGTTGTCCGAGTTACGCCCGTTGCGGTATCCAGCAGCTTGACGGTGGCATCCGGGACGACAGCCCCGCTGGGATCGGTAATGGTCCCATTGACGGTGCCGCGCCCGGCCTGTGCGAATGCAGCGACACAGGCGGCAAGCATCAGCACCGTGGCGCAAAGAAGAGTGCGGGTCCCGGCGATTCCCCCTGGTTTCATGAACAGCCTCCGGAATTGCTGGACTTCAAACGTTTGAATGGTATATGAATGTAGGAACATTTGGCGCCGCTGTCAAGGGGCCAGGCGAACGGCGCTGTGCAAAGTCACCTTGCCGGTCGCGAAAAAGCTGCGCGTAAGGTAGTTTTCAGCGGGCAGGCGGGTCGAGGAGAGTGTCGTGGCCAGGCGCGAATCGGGACATGTGACATTGTCGGATGTGGCGCGCGCCTGTGAGCTCTCCGTCTCGACGGTTTCGATCGTGCTCAGCGAGGCGCCCCTTTCGCGGCATGTCGCCGAGAGCACACGCCAGCGCATTCGCACGATGGCGCGCCGAATGGGGTACCACCCGGATGCCTACGCCCGTTCGCTGCGCCGGCGGCGCACCCAGACGATCGGCGTACTGGCATTCGACATGTCCGACCCCTTCTGTATCCCCGTCATTCGTGGCATCGAGGATGCTCTGCAGCCTGCAAATTATTTTTCACTGCTGGTCAACGCGCAGACGCAGCGCAAGCTGTTCGACAGCTATCTGAGGATGATCCTGGAGCGCCGCGCCGAGGGCGTGATCGTCATTGCGAGCTGGGTTTTTGAGGAGGCCAATCTGCTTGCGGACATCGAGAAAAATCACGTGCCCATCGTAATCGTAGGACGCGATCTGACGGCGCGCAGGATTCCTTCGGTGCTGGTCGACAATGAGGCCGGAGGCGCGCTGGCTCTGCGGCATCTGCACGCGCTGGGGCATCGGCGGATCGCGGTGATCCGCGGCCCCGACGAAATGTTTGACAGTGAACCGCGGTGGACGGGCATTCAACGCGCGGCCACGGAAACCGGGATCAGGCTGGATTCCCGACTGGTGTTTCAGCTGCCGAATCGGGTCGATCCACGGTCCGGATTTGACGGCGGGCTGCAGTTGACGCGGGACATGCTGGCAGTGGGCCGCGATTTCACGGCTGTTCTTGCCTTTGACGATCTGACCGCGCTTGGCGTCGTCAGGGGGCTTTCGGATGCCGGCCTGCGCGTGCCCGAGGATTGTTCGGTGGTTGGCTTCGACGATATTCTGCCCGCTGCTCTTTCGACTCCCGGCCTGACGACGATCCGCCAGCCGCTGCGCGAAATGGGTCTGCTGGCCACGCAGCGTATGCTGAAAGCTCTTGATGAGACAAGTGCGAGCGGGCTCCGGAAGGCAGGGCTGCACATGCTGGAGCCGGAACTGGTTGTGCGGAATTCTTCGTCGATCGCCGCGGCGCGCTCAGGCTCGAACGGCCGGGGAGCGCGCCACTGACCGCGCACGACGGGTTGGGCATCGGTCCAGAGGCATCGGTCCAGGGGAGAAGTTGTCGTTGGGCCCGCAGCAGGAATTCTGAAGGGCGCTCGAAATCCAGAGCGGGGAAGGTCATCTGGCAATGAATCGAGTCATCGGCTTTTTTCTTTTCGTGTCCGTGTTTCTGGTGCCGTCGTCGCCCGCAGCGAGCGTCTCTCCTTTGCACGATGGCTGGCGGCTGCAATCGGCGTGTAAGCTGAGCGCGACAGGCGAAGCGATCTCCGCGGCGGGCTTCTCGACGGAGGGATGGATCAGCGCGACCGTGCCCAGCACCGTGCTCGCCGCGCAGGTGGCTGCAGGCATCTATCCCGATCCGTATTTCGGCGACAACCTCCGCAAGATTCCGGGCACGTCGTACCCGATCGGCGCAAATTTTGAAAACCTGCCCATGCCTGCGGACAGTCCGTACCACTGCGGCTGGTGGTATCGCGACCAGTTTGCCGCTCCCGCGGCGGCGCTGGCGGGCGCGCACTATTGGCTGCACTTCGACGGCATCAACTACCGCGCCGATATCTGGCTGAACGGCCATAAAATTGCTGACTCGTCGCAAATCGCTGGTGCGTATCGGATTTATAACCTGGATGTGACCAAATACCTTAAGCCGGGCGGCACGAATATGCTCGCCGTGGAAACGTTCGCTCCCACGCCGATGGATTTGGGCATCAACTGGGTGGACTGGAGTCCTGCGCCGCCGGATAAGGACATGGGCCTCTGGGGCGCGGTGGATCTGGTGAGCACGGGCCCCGTAGCACTGCGGGCGCCGACAGTCACCACGCATTTCCCGAGCGACGACCTGAGTGTTGCAGACCTGACCGTTTACGCGGAAGTGGAGAACGCGACAAATCAGACGGTGCAGAGCGTGGTGTCCGGCACGGCTTCGGGCGCAAATTTCCAGCAGACGGTTTCCCTGGCCCCGCACCAGCAGCGCACCGTGGTGTTCACGCCGGAACAGTTCCCGCAACTGCGCATTCACGATCCGAAGATCTGGTGGCCCTGGCAGATGGGCGATCCGCACCTGGAGCATCTTCAGATGAGCGTGCGCGTGCAGGGGCAGGTGAGCGATGAAAAGACGGTGGAATTCGGGATTCGCGAGATCACTTCGGAGATCAACGGTACCGGCAGCCGGCTCTTCCGCGTGAACGGCAAACCGATTCTGATCCGCGGCGGCGGATGGTCGCAGGACATGATGCTCCGCACGAACCACGAACGGCTGCGCGAACAGTTCCAGCTGGTGCGTGACATCGGCCTGAACACGATTCGCCTGGAAGGAAAGCTGGACACAGACGACTTCTTCCGCCAGGCCGACAAGAACGGAATTCTTGTTATGGCAGGCTGGTGCTGCTGCGATCACTGGGAAAGATGGGCGAGCTGGACGCCGCAGGACCTGAGCATCGCCACGGCCTCCCTGCGGTCGCAGATGCTGCGGCTGCGGCACTTTCCAAGCCTGCTGGTGTGGCTGAATGGCAGCGATAATGCGCCGCCGGCGAATGTGGAAACCGCGTATCTGAACGTTGAAGCGGAGACGCACTGGCCGAATCCCACGCTTTCCTCGGCAGGGAACGAAATTACCACGGTGACGGGCCGGGGTGGCGTGAAGATGACCGGCCCGTATAACTACGTGGAGCCGAGTTACTGGTATGTGGATAAGCGCTTTGGCGGCGCATTCGGTTACAACACAGAAACCAGTCCTGGGCCGGATATCCCGTCGCGCGCGAGCCGCGCGCAGTTCCTGCCCGATCCCGATGCCTGGCCGCCATCGGAGGACTGGAGCTACCACATGGGGAGCGGAGACTTTAAGAATCTCAACGATCTTTTGTCGGCGATGGACGCCATGTATGCAAAGCCGTCCTCTGCAGCCCAATTCGACCGTATGGCGGACACAATGGAGTATGCGTCGGAGAGGGCGATGTTCGAAGCATACTCGCGCAATAAGTACTACTCCACGGGCGTCATTCAGTGGATGCTGAATAACGCCTGGCCGTCAATGATATGGCACCTTTACGATTACAATCTCGAGGCGGATTCCGGGTACTTCGGCGCGAAAAAGGCGTGCGAGCTGCTGCACATCCAGTACTCCTACGACGACCAGACCATCGCAGTGGTGAACAGCAGTTACAGGCGGGCGGATGGGCTGCATGCCAGCGTGGACGTTCGCGGAATCAGCTGGAATGAACTGTACAGCGCAGAGAGGGTGGTGAACGCGCCTGCCGACAGCTCCCAGCAGGTGATCACGCTTCCGGAATCGCTGTTCAACGGCATGGAAAGGATTTTCTTCATCGATCTGACTCTGAAGGATAGTGCTGGGCGCATCCTCAGCCGGAATTTCTACTGGGTTCCCTATACCCCGACGACATTCGATTGGGATGGGACGCAGTATACGTACACGCCCGCAATGTATTACCCGGACATGACCGCGCTGACGCATCTGCCGCCGGCGACGTTGACTGAACACGCCGACGTAGTCGATACCCCGCGCGGCCGGGAGATCCGGTTGCATCTCGATAACAGCTCCTCGAACCTTGCGTTCCAGATTCGAGCCGCGGTTCGGACTTCGTCGGACGGGCTGGTTGCGCCGGTTTTGTGGTCCGACAACTGGATCGAACTGGATCCCGGAGAATCAAGGACCCTGACTGCGCTGTTGCCGAAAGACGCTCCGGAATCGCCGATGATCCATGTCGATGGCTGGAACGTTGCGCCACAAACCCTGACGCCGCACGTCGGGGCATCCGTCGCGAACACACAATAACTGCACGGGACAGAAGCAAGAAGCACAATATGCCAGAAACGACGCAGCCAGGTTCGGATCTCCGGCTGAGAAAAGTCCTCGGCCTCTGGGACCTGATTTTCTACGGGATGGTGCTGATCCAGCCGACGGCTGGTATCCCGCTGTTTGGTGTGGCTCAGAAGCTTTCCAACGGGCACACGGTCACCACCATTCTGGTCGCTATGTTTGCCATGGTGATTACCGCTGTGAGCTACGGCCGTATGGCTGCGGTCTACCCGGCCGCGGGGTCGGCGTACACGTATGTGGGCCGGACGATCAATCCGCATCTCGGCTTTCTGATCGGCTGGGCGATGCTGCTGGACTACATCCTGCAGCCGCTGATCAACGTTGTCTGGATCTCGGTGGCCCTGAACAGCCGCTATATTACCGAAATCCCATTTCCCATCACCGCGCTCGCTGTCACCGCGTTCGTTACGGCGCTCAATCTGATCGGCATTCGCTCCTCGGCACGCGCCAACAAGTTGCTGCTCGCGGCGATGTGCGTCGTGATCGCGGCGTTCTTTGTTCTCGGCGTGCATTACCTCTTTCATCGCGGACACTGGTCCGCGCTCTTTTCCATCTCGCCCTTCTATGATCCGAAGACGTTCGACATGCGGCGCATCTGGGGCGCGACATCGTTCGCGGCTCTCACCTATATCGGATTTGATGGCATCACCACGCTGTCTGAGGATGTGGAGAATCCCCGCCGCAACGTGCTGCTCGCCACCGTGCTGGTCTGCGTCTTTACCGGAATCCTCGGTGGCGCTGAAATCTATCTCGGTCAGCGGATCTGGCCGAACTGGCATACATTTCCAAACCTGGAAACTGCATTTATGGACGTGTGCAGCCGTGTCGGCGGACCCGTCCTCTTCGAATCGATGGGAGTGGTCCTGATGCTGGCGGCCCTGGGCAGCGCGCTTACCGGAGGCCTGGGCGCGGCGCGCCTGCTTTTCGGCATGGGCCGCGATGGCGTGCTGCCGCGGCGCATCTTCGCACATCTGAGTCCGAAGACCAACACGCCAAGCTGGAACATCCTGCTGATCGGTCTTGTGGCCTGGGTTGGCGCCGTTGCGCTCAACTACGTGGGCAGCGCCTATGAGCATGCCGGTGAACTGCTGAACTTCGGGGCCTTCCTTGCGTTTATGGGCGTCAACCTCTCCACGTTCTGGCACTTTTCTCTGTTGCGGCGCGGCAGAGAAAAGAAGTTAATGCGGGACCTGATCCTGCCGCTGATCGGATTCGTGTTCTGCGCGTCGATCTGGTGGAACCTGAATATCCTGGCGAAGATTGTGGGCGGAATTTGGTTCCTGATTGGAGCCGCCTATCTGGCTGCCACCACGAGTTTCTTCCGCAGGGCGCCAAAGATGATCGATTTCAGCGAGTCGTGACCGGTCGTTGCGAAGGCTGACGAGTGGTGACCCCGGGAAGACTCGAACTTCCGACACGCAGTTTAGGAAGGTGCAAACACTGTGACTGTCCACACATTCTGTGAGACTTAGTTTCCCAGAAAATGGCCGAAAATACGTGGTGCCGCACTGAATCCCTTGACAGTCAAGGATTTGCGATTATCGGGTAGCAACAGCCACCAAAACAGCCACCCAAAGCTGCTGGTGATCAGGCTTGGAGAGCGTTTACGATGCGCAGCGTTTTCTTCACTAGGCCGTTGAGTTCCGTAAGATCCAGACTGTCTGCTCTGGCGTTTAACAGATCTTCTCCGTGGTGATACGGTGCAGTTTCGTTTATCAGATCCAAGTCTTCATAAAGAGGGTATGCGGGATGGCTTGGACCGACCTCTCGAATCTCTTTGATCATGTCTCCGAGCCACTGTGCTTCCTGAAAGCAGGTCAGGTAGGTAGTGCTCAGGTGCGCCTCCAAGACCGTCCGCATTTTGCGTACGATGTCCACCGGCTGGCCGACACGGGTGCGATAAAAGGCCACCAAGTCGTCGATGTCGGTTCGTGTGCGCCCGCGACACGCCTTCTCAATGTCGAATTCCAAGACCTTGGAACCCAGTTCCCCGTGATCGACAATGCCGAGGCAGGCTCTGTCGGATGCCGCCACCTTGTCCCAAATTTGCCGTAGAAACGAGGAGTCGTGCGAAAGCACGATCACCTGAGCGCATCGGTTGCCCATCTTGAGGATTTCGTGAACCGTTTGGAGACGGCGGAACGAATCCTGGCTGCTGAAGGGATCGTCAAAAACGATGATGCTCTGAGAGAGACTGGCATCACGTTCGACGTGAGCAATGAAGAAGGCAAGCGCCAATGCAGATCGATCTCCTGCGCTCAGGGTGTTTCGGAAGCTCGGAACGTCTTCAGGAGTGGATGCCCCGCCCAGATTGACCGCCTTTTTGTTGATGATGATCTCGTAGCTCGAAGACGCCACACCTGCAGGAAAACTGTGTTCGGTATTTCCGATAGTGAACCCGGCATTGAAATCATCAAGGATTTCGTTAATCCGCTTCTGATAGGGTTCCAGCACCTCACGTAAGTAGAGGCTGAGCCGCTCTCGAACCTCTGCCTTCTTCTCATCGATCTGCCTCTTCTCGTCAGCCGCAGCAGCGCGTTCGTCGCAGAGCGATGCAACCGCTCGGGTATGACGGATCTTTGCTGCTTTCAGGCGCGTTATCTCCTGTTTCACCGGCGTTGTGTTTCCATCGCCGACCTCTGTTTTCTTGGCCTTGATCGCCTCGTTCGCCAGTGCCACAGCGGAATTGAATGACCTTACCTTCTCTTGGGCGTGAACCAAGTCATCTATTGCAGCGACGGAAGCTGCATCCAGTTCTAATGGTTCCAAGGGCGCACTGGCTTTCCTGTCGAGCATTGCCGTGAGCGCAGAATGCACCCTTTCAAAAATCGCGCCCAGCTCAAGTGGGAACTCCGGCAAACCTGTAATCCCGCACTTAGACCAGAATTCGACGCTATTGCGATATTGCTCGGCAATGACGTTCAAATTGGCAATCGATGTTTCGTTAAACGAAGAATTGATCTGCTGTCTTGCTGAGTTGACGTCTCGCAGTAGTTCCCTATATCGATCTCCGAAGATGGCTCGATAAGCTCCGACCAGCGGAACGCCGTCAAGGGATTGTCCACAGAAAGGGCAATCGGGCGTTTGCGCGTATTCCAAGCCTTCTTGCAGCCAAGAGGTACCCTTTTCGCCCATCTGATGCGCGGCTATGTGTGCGGCAACCGTCCGCTCCGCGTCTTCTGCGATGTTTTCAATGGTCGTCGCAAAAATCGCAGTGAGATTCTCTGGTAAGGAGGTGATGGCCAGTCCCTTAAGTAATGCCCGTTCCTTAATCGTCGCAGCTTGGCTCACTAACCGCAGCTTGTCTTCTTGCATTTCGATTAGGGCATCCACGTCGTCGAGTGCGGGCAGGCCGATGAACGTATCGAGTGTCATGCCCGTCGGCACGTGAGTTCTCAATGCTTTCTCTGCAGCACTGATGGCGCCTGTCTGCGCCCGACTTTGGGTGGCTAACGCGGATTCTTCATCGGCGAAGGCTCTGCCCTGTTCACCGACGATGACACGGTAGAGACCGCGTCTCTGCTCGACGTCAACGACATCGCCAACGTAGACAGTTTCCGCTACGAAAACACCATCGAATATCGCCAAATGCGGACACGCACCACTCCAGGTGGTTCCATCGAAATGCAAAGGCCCACGCTCGGTGAGAAGCTGCACCTCCGGGTGGTCGGCAGCTCCCAAGGCAGCGCGGCCAAGGATGTATTCGGGTTTGCCTGTTCTGAGCGACCGGAGTATGGCGCAAATGGTGCTCTTGCCATACCCGTTCGCGCCGTTAATCAGCGTGATTTTTCCGAATTGTGTGTTACCGCCTGAAGCTGAGTTCCTAAAGCGACCGACATTCCTGATTGCCACGATCTTCTTCAACATGAGATTACGCAGCGGCGGAAAGTCGAACCCACACCAGTCGTCGCGGTGTTGGCCGCGTACCAGTCCGAGTCAGCCGTTCCCTCGATTGCCTCCGTCCCAACTGATAATCGTGAATTGTAACGTGCAGTGTGGACAACTGCGTGTTGGAGGCCAGATCGGTCTGAAGGTTGCGCTGTTTCGATGCAACAATGTTGGGTCCGGCTGACTTCTAAGTCACTGATGACAAAGCGGTAACAGTCGCCACGTTCTGGCGACTGTCGGGGTCCAGCAGCCTCTTCCGACGGCATTCAACCCGTTGATTTTAGAGTCGTTTGGCTGAATTCTCGGGGAGCAACAGCCACTAGAACGGCCACCAGCGCCGTCGGGGCAGTCGTGTAAGTCATTGATTTAAATGGTGACCCCGGGAAGACTCGAACTTCCGACACGCAGTTTAGGAAACTGCTGCTCTATCCACCTGAGCTACGGGGCCACGTTTAGAATCAGTATTTTACGGACGGCGCCAGAAATCTTCAACTCACCTGCAACCACCGTGATTACCTAGCTCGTTCGGTCCGCAGTCGGAACACGACCGCCCGCATGAAAACAAGCGGCATACGGTATCAACAGGGTAGCATTCGTCGTGTTCCGCGAGCCGGCGGCTTCGCCTGCGAAGTTCGATTTGGTGAATTCATCGCCGGGGTTAGAAAGCAGTCACGGCCTGGATTCGCGATCTCCGCTCGACTGCTGTATGGTTTCCCGAACCGACGCTTTCGTTGGGAATGTCGCCCCGGAAAATTACAGGACGGGCTCGTGCAGAAGGCGACGCCCGAGGGCACGCTGAACTACGCGTACGACGCGGCGGGGAACCTGGCATCGATGGCGTCGGCGGATGGAATCGTGAACGTTAGCTACACCTGGGACAGCCAGAACCGGCTGAGCGCGTTGACGGACTCGAACGGCACGACGACCTACACATACGACAATGCCAGCAACGTGGCCACGGTGACGTATCCGAACGGGCAGCAGGCGACGTTCCGGTACGACCAGGAGAACCGGCTGACGGGGACGACCAGTGGGACAACGGCGGGCTACCTGTACACGGAGGGCCCGACGGGGATCAAAACCGGGGCGACGGAGCAGAGCGGGCGATCGGTAACGTGGAACTTCGACGGCATCTACCGGCTGACCGGCGAGACGATCACCGGCGACTCGCAGAAGGAAAATGGCACCGTGGGCTACACGCTCGCTCCGGTGGGCAACCGGCTGACCGAGACATCGTCGCTCCAGGGCATCAATTCCGGCAGCTTCAGCTACAGCGCCGACGACGAGCTGAGCGGGAGATGTACGACGCGAACAGCAGTGTGACGGAGTGACAGGCGGAAAGACCCGATGGCCTGGGTAATTCTCTAACCGGCCCCGACAGCTGCCGTGGAGGCCTGTGATCTGCCCCCGGAAATAACCTCTCCACGCGGGTCGACCGGCTCCGTCCATGCTGCTCCGGTAAACGTTTAATAAACGTCAGGCGGCATCGGCCGGGGCCTTTGCCTCGGTAACGACTGAAGCGAAAGATGCATTGCAACCATGGCTGGGGCATGCAATCATGGCGCCGGCTGAAAATCCCGCCTGCACTGCCGGGAGTCTGCTGGAGAAGCACAATAGCCACGGCGAGAGACTGGGTTGAACAAGAAGGTCCAATTAATCCGAGGGGTTTACAGGCTGTTTGTGGCCGCCCAGGTTGCGGTCATGTTTTTGGTAGCCTTGCGTCCTGCCTGCGCACTCGATCCCCAGAAGGCGATCACTCAATATGTGCAGACGGTCTGGAACAGCGAGTGGGGGCTCCCCGAGAACTCGGTTCACGCAATCGCCCAAACGACTGATGGATATCTGTGGCTCGGAACTGAAGAGGGACTGACCCGGTTTGATGGTGTCCGGTTCGTCACCTACACGTTCCATAATTCACCGGGCCTGGCGTCTGACTATATCCTGGCGCTGGCGGCCAGCCGTGATGGCAGTTTGTGGATCGGAACGGACAGCGGACTCAGCCACTATGTGCCAGGCAAAAGTTGGGGACAACGCGGTACATTTATCACGCTGACTTCTAAGGATGGTCTCTCAGGAAATATGGTGCAGGCTCTTGCCCTGGACAGCGAGGGAGCGCTGTGGGTGGGAACCACTCAGGGCCTGAACCGGATCTTCAACGGCAAAGTTGAGGACTGGACCCGTGATCGCGGCGTTCCCCCAGGTCAGGTGAATGCTATTGTTGCTGACGCGCGGGGAACTCTGTGGGTGGGTACAGCCGGTGGACTCGCACGCCTGGCGGGAGAGCGGTTCCTCCCACTCACCACGCGCGATGGTCTGCCGGGCGACAATGTGACGGCGCTGGCTGCTGCGCCGGACGGGTCGCTTTGGGTGGGCACGCAAAATAATGGCATCGCCCGGATCCATGAAGGACGGATCACGACACCTCCTGTTCACTTGCCGTGGCGGGACATCGACGCTCTTCTGGTCGATCGCGACGGCGCCCTCTGGATGGTCTTCGATCGGCACGGTATCGGGAAACTGTACGGTGGCGAGCTGGACCTCTACGGAGCAGCACAGGGGTTGCCGAGCGATCTTGGGTCAACCGCCCTGTTTGAAGATCGCGAAGGCAGCATCTGGGTGGGCACGGGCGACGCCGGTGTCGTGCAGCTTCGCGATGGCGGCTTTACCGTTTACGGTAAGCGGGAAGGGCTCTCCAGCAATTATGTGGGCGAAGTCGTGCAGGGACCGGACGACAGCATGTATTTCGGGATGGACATCTTCGGTGTGAACCGGCTGTATCCGGACGGGCACGTACAGGTCCTCGATCACCGCATGGGATTGCCGGAACAGGCAGTCTATTCCCTGATGATCGCGCGCGATGGCAGCTTATGGATCGGGTACGGGCATGGAACTTTGGCCCGTATGGATCATGGGCGCGTTACAGTTTGGCATTCGCCCGCGGATGCGCAATCGGGTGTGTTCTCGCTGTTCGAGGACAGAGACGGGCGAATCTGGGTCGGCTTTGAGCCCACAGGGCTGGCCTACTTCGAGGACGGAGTCTTTCACCACGTCACCACGAAAGGCCGTGTGGAGTGTATCGCTCAGTCACCCGATGGAGCTCTGTGGGTGGCTGTGGACGGGCAAGGGGTATTGCGTTATCTCCAGGGAACCATCACGCAGTATTCCTCCGCGAATGGGCTTCCCAACGACCATCCTCTTTACGTGTATCCCGACCGGGATGGCAGCGTTTGGGTGGGCTTGGCCAGCGGGAATGTGAGCAGGATCGAAGCCGGGAAGATTACCACCTGGACGCCCGCGCAGGGGATTCCGGACACGGCTATCGGCTCGATCCTTGAGGATAATTTCGGGAACTTCTGGATGGGCGGAAACGACGGGATCTTCCGCGTGGCGAAACGGGAATTGCTCCGGACGTCACGGTCAGGCAAGGACAGGGTACACGCCAGGGTTTTCGGACACGCCCAGGGTCTTCGCATATCAGAGACCGTATACGCAAGTATGCCCGCTGCATGGAAAGCACGAGACGGGCGGCTATGGTTTGCCACCATTGGCGGAGCGGCGGTCGTGGATCCGGCGCACCTGCCGGCCATACCACCGCCGCCTCCAGTGGTCATGGAGCGCGTAGCGGTCAATGCAAAGCCGGTAACGATGAGCGATGGAATCCGTCTCGGGCCGAGCCCCGTGAACCTGGATGTATCGTTCTCAGCGCCCACATTCGTTGCCCCTCAAATGGTGCGCTTCCGATACCGGCTTTATGGTTTCGATCAGGATTGGGTCCTGGCCGACAGCCGCAGCGCCCGCTATACGAACTTGCCCGCGGGCAACTATCGCTTCGAGGTCCAGGCCAGAAACCCCGGTGGAGAGTGGAGCCCTTCGGGTGCAGGGTTCAGCTTTGTGCTGCGGCCGCCATTCAGGGAAACGAATCTCGCCTACCTGTTGTATGCCCTTTTCGCCATCCTGGTGGCGTGGAGCGTGATGGCTTTCCGGACGAGGAGCCTGGTGCGACGCCAGCAGGAACTGGCTCACCTTGTAGCCGATCGCACCATTCAACTGGAGACGGAAAAGTCCTCGCTGGAGGCGGCACGCCGCGAACTGCAGGTGCAGGCAACCCATGACTCACTGACGGGGCTGTTCAACCGTGCAGCAATCCTGGAGCACCTGGAACGCGAAGTCTCCCGCGCCGCGAGAGACGGCGAGCCTCTCGGCGTGATTCTTGCTGACCTGGACCATTTCAAGACGGTGAACGACCAGTATGGGCACCTGTGCGGCGACGACGTTCTGCGCGAAGTGGCAGCGCGTTTCCGCGCGGCCATACGAAGCTATGACGTGGTAGGGCGGTACGGAGGCGAGGAATTTCTGATTCTCTTCCCCGGATGGAATCCGGGTGACGGTACGCAGCGCATCGAGGAACTGCTGGATGCGGTCCGCTCGGAGCCGTTCCGGGTGGAAAGAGAGAATGTGGAACTGAACCTGACCTGCAGTGCGGGCGTTGCGGTCTTTCGCCCGAACCACGATGAGCCAACGGTGCGCGATGTCCTCAGTCGCGCGGACACGGCGCTGTATGTGGCAAAGAACTCCGGGAGAAATACAGCCTGCTTTGAAGCGCGGTCAGCCTGAATGGTGGAAGAGCGCACCCGCCAGATTCGGTGCATGAAGGAGGGCTGGCGGCGTGCGCAGCCATCGCTGGGTTGAACGATGGCTGCGTCGGCCTGCAGATTAGAAATTGAACGTGCCGCGGACCTCAACGTTTCTGGGATAGTTAACCGTCTGGCTTGTCGTGCCGAATGTGTAATCCTGCACTCCCGTATCCATATACGTCCAGGCCGGGTGGTTGAAGGCGTTCAGGAACTCGCCCTGCAGCTGGAAGTTCATCCGCTCGTGGATTGGGATCACTTTGGTCAAAGCCATGTCGGTGTTGATCCACTTCGGCCCATGCAGCCACAGCAGCGTGCCGATAGTTCCCGGCGTGAAGTTTGGACTGATGTATTGGGTGTTGGCCTGCCCCGACGCGCTGTAATACTTTTGCGGCAGAACATTCACCCATGCATCGCCTGGCGCCGCGCGATAGATTCCGACCGCATGCTTGAGCGTCGAATAGTTGATGCCATTCAGAGTAATGCCGCCGTCATTTTGGTTGAACGTTTCCGTTCCGCCTGTGAACAGGTATGGTTCCCCACTTTCATAGGAGAGAATTGTCCCAATCGTCCAGCCTCCAATGATGCTGTTTGCAACCCGATTGTGATCGAACAGGGGCTGACCGTTGCCGAAGGGCAGGTCGTAGACTCCGCTCACGTGCAGTACGTGGCGCATGTCGTAGGCGCTGGGGAAGTAGTTGAGGTGCTTGTCGCGCAGCGTGTAGAACCCAGGCGCGGCATTGCTTGACACGCCGGGACCATTAGTGTAGGTCCCCAGAGGCTGTTGGTTTCCGGTCCCGCCGTAGTAGCCAGGAGTGATGTCTCCCTGTACGTTGTTGTCCAGTGAGTGGGAGAGCGTGTAATTCGCGTCGAACTGCATGCCGTGCCACGTCCGCTGGCGGAAATCAATTTGCAGCGCGTTGTAGTTCGAGTAGCCGTCGTTGGTCAGCTCGTAGATGCCGGTTCCGGCGGCATAGGGATTCACCTGGAATACATTAATTGGATAACTGCCGGTCCCCGACGCCCCAGCCGCTCCACACGGAGTGAAACTCGCCGCGTTGATCATCGAGCAGAGGTAACTGGCGTTGCCGGCCAGAGAGTTGGCAAATGCGCCCGCCTGACCCTGCTGGAGCCAGGTGATGAATTGCCCATTGGTATACCCGGCGGAAGCGCCGGTGGCGGCAAAGGCCTGATCGAAGAGAGGTGTCGGATTCGGGCCCTGGAATGTCGTGCCTCCCGAAGCAGCCAGATTTGCCTGTGCGGCTTTGAAGTTTGTCAGGAAGCCGTTTTCGAAGATATTGACCTCGTTATAGTTCACGCCCAGCCATTGATCCTTGGAGTCATTACCCACATAGCGCACCTCCAGCACGTTGTTGGGGCCCAATGCGCGCTGGATGCCGACTGTCCAGGATTCGACATAGGGCTGCTTGATGTGCGGATCGAAAGTGAGGAACTGGGTCCCACTGAACCCCTGACTTGCCTCCGTGATGGTGGACTGGAACGGGTCGGGCGAAGTGGATGCGAGCGCCGGAAGCGGCTGGCCCAGGATCTGAGAGCCCGCATTGTAAAAGCCGGCTCCCGGCGGCGTGTTGCTTGGGGCTACTGGATTCGCATAAAAGTAGGTGTTGAAGTTTGCGCCATTGTTGGAGCCGAAGTTCCAGAAGTTTTGTGCGCCCTCGGTGTAATTGGTCAACGAATAGCTGGCGCGGATCACCGTTTTGCCATTGCCGAGCATTTTGTCCATCCAGGAATCGCCCGAGCCTCGCGGATTCCAGGCCACGCCGACATTCGGTTCCGGATGGACGTAGGTAGGAGCGTATGCCGTCGGGGATGGCGTCTCGACCGGATTCTGGACGCCACCCAGATTGCCCGGGTCGAAGAGAGCGCCCACAGGGGTCGGGCCCCACAGATCGGCAACCGTTGGGTGTGTGTAAAAGCCGGTTTCATCCTTTGAGGCTCCGGTAAAGTCCCAGCGCAGGCCGTAGTTCAGGGTCAGAGATGGTCTCATCCGCCAGGAATCCTGGACGTAAACGGCCGACTGGGTGAGCCGCTCGTGTAGGTTGAAGGAGATTCCCGGCTGGAACTGCTTGGTTGCGGCATTCACGAACTGCCCCAGGGAGTAATAGGTCATGCGCCCGTTCAGCGTGGCGTAGAGACCTTCCACGTCACTGGGTGCAGAGGAGGGGGCATTGGGACTCAGGGAGTTGTCGAGCGAGGTAGCCACCGGGTCGCCCGTCGCGATGTAGTTCACTCCGATATAAGGCACGAACTGGTTGTTGTAATAGTGATCTACCTCGGTGGAGGCGGACATGCCGAATTCCACTGTATGCCGACCGTGCTGCCACGTGGCGTCGTCCTTGAGGGAGAGAACAGGATAGTACGATCCTCCCTTAAGTGCATTGAAATAGTCGATGCCGCTGTTCAGGTTCATGCCCCAGGCCTGGTCGCCTTCCTGCACCATGGTGGGGGTCGGCGCGTTCAGGCCCTGAGAATCATAAATGAACATGGAATACAGATAGCCGACACGGAATGCGTTCACCAGCGCGGGACGAATATTCCAGTCGAAACCCGTCACCACCTGGTATGCGCGCGTGAAGTTGCTGTAGGCCTGATTGGAAAAGAGCGGGCCCGGGAAGGGAGCGGCACCCACGTTCTTGTTGTAGCTGTTCGATTCGGTCACCAGGCCAGTCCACCGAAAGTTCGGGGTGATATCGTAATCGAGGCGCAGAGTGGGATATTTGTTGACCGTATATCCGTGATTTTCGAAGTTCAGATTATTCTCATTGAGGTTGAGCGGAGTTATCGTCACCCCCGGCTGCGACGCAGCCGATTGAATATTCGCGATCTCCGCGGCAATGATCGGATTGATCGTTGCCGTGCAGGTTGCACAGCCCGCGCTGGCGCCCGCCGCAAGCACATTGTCCGTCTGCGGCGTCGAGGAGCCGTTCGGGATATACGTGTAGATTCCAGAGAGAAGAGTAGGAGTTCCGATAACGGAACTCTGCGTGAACGTGAAGGGCTGCCGAAAGTTGGAGAGAGCCGCAAAGAAAAAGAGCTTGTCTTTGAAAATGGGACCACCGAGGGTTCCGCCAAAGTCGTTGATAATGAGCTTGCCGCGAGGCAGGTGTTCGGCATTGTTTGTCCAGGTATTCGCATTCATGGCGTCGCTGCGGTAATCCTCGAACAGCTGGCCGTGAAAGTGGTTGGTGCCGCGCTTCGTGAGGAAGCTGATGTCCATCGTGGAGGTTCCGCCGTGCGATGCGCCGAGCTGGCTGGTCTGCACCGTCATCTCCTGCACGGTCTCAATATTGTTAGTGGTAACGGAACCCTGACCGTAGTCAAAGCCAGCGCTCTTGAACCGATTGGTCTCGGTGGAAAAGCCATTTGCACCAACATCGAGCGCTCCACCGGGCAGGTTGTTGAAGTTATTCCCCGCTGCCCCGGGAACCATAAACGCAAAGTTGAACGCATCGCGTCCATAGACAGGCAGGTCCTGCACTTCCTTCAAATCCACGGTGGTGGAAAGGGTGTCGTTCGTGGTCTGGAGAAGCGGCGTGGACGAGCCGGAGACGGTAACCGTTTGCGTGGTGGCGCCTACCTGCATGGTGACAACCAGGTCTGTGACCTGATTGGTCTGAATCACGATGCTCGGATAGAGCCTGGTAGAAAACCCGTTGCGGGACACCTCGAGCTTGTACTGGGCAGGGTTCAGGTACGGAATCACCGCGGTGCCGGCGCCGGACGTGACCACTTTGTGCACGTCGTTGGTTGCGAGATCCGTCAGCACGAGCTGAGCGTTGTTGATCACGGCGCCGGCCTGATCCCGGACCGTGACGTTCAGCGATCCCGTCGAGAGATTCTGCGCGATGGCGAAGTGCAGAGTTGCCGACAGTGCCAGGATGCAGCCGGCGAGGACAGCTCCGGTCTTTTTCCCGATTGAGATTTCACACGTCATAAGGTCTCTCCAATCTGCCCGGGATGAGTGTCGTATTTTTCCTGAAGAACCACCGTGGGAAGTGGAAAACGATTACCCAAAGGCCCTCATCCGTCGCCGGGTAGTGTTCAACAATGTATGCAACCGTGTATGCTACTGTCAAGACCGGAAATGCTTTCGACGCGGGATGCATTGCGCTTCGATGGAGCATGCGCGGCCTGCTCTCCACAATGGCAACTCGATCGATGAACTGGAAAACATTTACGAAGATCGCCTGCGGTCGCGAAACGGCCCCAGGGATCCGCATGTTCCGCATGCTCGCTGCATTTGCGGTGATTTCCTCCCTGGCTGCTCTCGCCGCCGCCCAGACGGGCAGACCTGCTCCGCAGCCCGGTCCGATGCTGCAGCAGGGGATTGCACATCTCGAGTCCCTCGACTTCGACCTCGATCTTGTCCGCTCGTCGCAAACCGTGGCCGCGCTGAAGCCGAAGGGCACCGGCGGCTTTGATTTCACGCCGGGCGACTGGCTCACCCGCCGTTCCACGGATGGCTACTACCATCTCGGCGATATCGACCTGCGCCTCCGCACGGGATCAACGGGCGCTTGGCGCGGCTACTCGACCGCCTACCGCCGCGAGCCGGTCGAAGCACTGCCGATCCATGGCGATGAACTGGCCTCTGCGGATCTGGCTCCGACTTTGCCGGCTGATATTCCTCTCGACATCGTGCGAACCTGGAGGATCGACGGCGAACACCTCGCGCTGCACTTCAAGGTTACGAACAAATCGACGCAACCGGTGACGATTGGCTCGCTCGGCATTCCTCTCGTCTTCAACAACATCCTCACGGGGCGTACGCTGGCGCAGGCTTCCACCGAGTGCAGCTTCGACGATCCATACATTGGCGAGGACGCGGGCTATGTCCAGGTGACGCGGCTGAACGGGCATGGGCCCGCGCTGGTGATCGTGCCGGAGCGGCAGACGCCGCTGGAGGCGTGGCGACCGATTCTCAATCACTGGCCGCCGCGCGGAAAGCCCCGGATCTTCACCGATCCCACCCCGCGCAGCATTACCTTTGAAGGTTTTTACGAGTGGATGGTCCTGAGCGGGGCTTATCAGGAGAATGAGTGGAAACATGCTCAGCCGTGGAACCAGGCGACGACGCTCACCCTGCAGCCCGGTGAATCGCGCAGCTTCGGCCTCATCTTTTTGCTGGCGGATTCAATTCCTCATATCCAGGAGACGCTGATCGCCCAATTTCGGCCGGTAGCGGTGGGAATCCCCGGTTACGTCCTGCCGCAGGATCTCCGCGCGCAGCTCTTTCTCGATTACCATGAGCCGATTCAATCGATCACCGTCAATCCGGCCGGTGCGATCGACATCACAGCTGAGTCCAACACATCGACTGGCTGGATGCGTTACGCGCTGCAGGGCAGGACGTGGGGACGGGCGCGCGTCTCCGTCGTCTATCGCGACGGAACGCTGCAAACGATCAGTTACTTCGTCACCAAACCCGAGCAGCAGGCCGCAGCGGATCTTGGACATTTCCTCTTTACGAAGCAATGGTTTGACGATCCAAAGGATCCGTTTCACCGCAACCCCTCCGTCATCACATACGACCGGCAGGCGAATCAGCAGGTGACGCAGGAAGGACGCGTGTGGATCGCCGGCCTGAGCGATGAGGCCGGCGCGGGTTCGTGGTTGGCGGCTGCCATGAAGGAATTCGGCGAACCGAATCCCGATGAGATTCGCCAATACGAGCAGTTCGTGGATCACGTGCTGTGGGGCGGGATCCAATACAGCAGCGGACCGCTGCAGTACGGCGTGCGCAAGAGCCTCTTCTATTACGAGCCCAATCAGTTTCCTGCCGGGTTCTATAGCGACCAATATGACTGGCATTCATGGGCGGCCTGGAACAAGAAGGCATCCGAGGCGGTGGACCGGTCGTTCAATTATCCCCACGTGGCTGCCGCCTACTGGGTGATGTATCGGCTGGCGCGGGATCACCAGGGACTGGTGACGAACCATCCCTGGGAGTGGTATTTGGATCACGCGTATCAGACCTCGATGGCGATGGTGAAGTTCGCGCCATACTATTCGAAGTTCGGCCAGATGGAAGGCGACGTGTTCGTGCGCATCCTCGAGGATATGCAGCGAGAAGGGTGGACCGAGCAGGCGAACGCGCTCGAAGCCGTGATGCGTGGGCGAGCGGCACACTGGAATCAGGAGGCATATCCCTTCGGCAGCGAGATGCCGTGGGATTCGACCGGACAGGAAGAAGTGTATGCGTGGACGCGCTACTTCGGCTTCCATCAGAAGGAGCAGGTCACGCTCAACGCCATTCTCGGCTACGATCCGTCGATTCCTTCGTGGGGCTATAACGGCAGCGCGCGGCGCTACTGGGATTTCCTTTTCGCCGGCAAGGTGGCGCGGCTGGAGCGGCAGCTTCACCACTATGGTTCGGGCATCAACGCGATCCCACTTCTCGCCGAGTATCGCCAACATCCGGACGATTTGTATTTGTTGCGCGTGGGCTATGGCGGAACCATGGGGCCGCTCACCAACATTGATCGCGACGGGTTCGCGTCGGAGGCCTTTCATGCCTTTCCGGACATGCTGGCCTTCGACCCATATTCCGGGGATTACGGGCCGAACTTCTTCGGCGTGGCACTGGATACCGCTACCTACGTAGCGCACAGCCTGGACTTCGGCTGGCTCGCTTTTGGTGGCAATCTTGCGCAAACCGGGAACACCATCGATGTGACGCCGCTGGACGCTTTCCGCAGCCGAGTGTATCTGGCGCCCTATGGCCTGTGGCTCACGCTGGACGCCGGCAAGTTTCGCGAGGTGAGTTTCAATCCAACAACGCAGACAGTACGCCTGACGCTCGATCCGAGCACGCAGTTTACGAATCAGGCGCTCCTGCGGATTACACAACCCGCGACGATTTCCGCTGTCGGCCGCTTCCGTCCCGAGGGCCAACTGGTTCGCGTGCGTGGCGCCTACGCCGTTCCGTTACAGGCGACGCCTGCTGAGATTACCCTGAAAGCGGTGGATTCGGCTTCAGCGACCCATCAACCGTAACGTTCCGTAACCTGCACGATCGAACCCAGGAGAGAACCCCCATGTGCACCGACCATCCGCTTTCCCGCAGACACTTTCTGGGATCAGCCACCGCCTTTGGCGGGCTGTTCATGCTGCCGCGCCACCTCCGGGCTCTGCAGGACGCCGTGATGGACATTCCCGTGAGCGCCAACCACATCGGCTACGAGAAGGTGCTGTGGCGCTACAAGGATTTCCCCATGACTCAGGTGCGCATGCGGGACGGCCTGCTGAAGAACGCGATGGAGATTAATCTCCAGTATCTGAACCTGCTGCCCAACGACCGGCTGCTCCATACCTTTCGCCTGACCGCAGGTTTGCCGTCGACGGCCGAGCCTCTGGGCGGATGGGAAGCTCCGGACATCGAATTGCGGGGGCATTTTGCCGGCGGGCATTACCTGTCCGCGTGCGCGCTGATGTACGCCTCGACCGGCGACGAGCAGCTGAAGGCCAAGGCCGATGCTCTGGTGGCGGAACTGGCCAAATGCCAGCAGCCCGACGGCTATCTGAGCGCGTTTCCTGTCGAGTTTTTCGATCGGCTGCGCCATTACCAAAAGGTATGGGCGCCCTTCTACACCTACCACAAGATCATGGCTGGCCATCTGGACATGTATGTCCACGCCGGCAACGAGCAGGCCCTGCATACGTGCCAGCGCATGGCTGACTGGGCGATCAACTACACCAACCCCATCCCTGACGATCAGTGGCAGCGCATGCTGCTGGTGGAGCAGGGCGGCATGAATGAAGTCTCCTTCAATCTCTACGCAGTGACGGGTAAGCCCGAGTACCGCGATTTGGGCTTCCGCTTCGAGCACAAGCTCATCTTCGATTTCCTGGCGGATCGCGAAGACAAGCTGGGGGGCAACCACGCGAACACGAATATCCCCAAAGTGATTGGCGCGGCGCGCGGGTATGAGATGGCGGATGACCATCGCTACCACACCATCGCGGACTTCTTCTGGCACGCGGTCACCGAGGATCACGCCTATGCGACAGGCGGCACCAGCGACGGCGAATACTGGCACGCCGTCGGCACGCTGTCAACGCATCTCGGCCCCGCCACCGAAGAGTGCTGCTGCAGCTACAACATGATGAAGCTCTCTCGCCATTTGTATGGTTGGACCGGCGATCCCCGGATCTTCGACTACTACGAGCGCCTGATGTACAACGTGCGCGTCGGTACGCAGGACCCGAAGGGTATGCTGATGTATTTCGTCACGCTGAGCCCGGGCTACTGGAAGACCTTCGGCACGCCGTTTGATTCCTTCTGGTGCTGCACCGGGACGGGCGTGGAAGAGTATTCAAAGGTCAACGACTCCCTTTACTTCCACGACGATCACAATCTTTACGTCAACCTTTTCGCGGCTTCTGAAGTGCAATGGCAGGAGAAAGGCCTCACGCTCGTGCAGGAGACGAATTTTCCGCTGGAGGAGGGTACGACACTCACCGTCAGGGCGGATCAGCCAACGGAACTCGGCCTGAAGATCCGGATCCCGTATTGGGCAAAGCGCGGCGTCACCTTCCGCGTGAATGGCAGGCTGCACAACGTCAGGGCGCGGCCGGAGAGCTATGCCACGCTGCACCGCACGTGGCGCAACGGGGACAAAGTCGAGGTAAGCCTGCCCATGTTGCTGCACGTGTGCCCAATTCCCGATGCCCCGACGATGCAGGCGGTGATGTACGGTCCTCTGGTGTTGGCCACCGGCATGGGGCGCGAGGGACTTGACGAGGCTCGCATTTACGGACCCAACGGCCCGTGGGATGACCATCGAAAGTACCCGATGCCCGAACTGATCACCGCTTCCGGGCAGGGTAGCGATGCCGTGCGGCGAGTTCCAGGCGACGATCTGCGCTTTGAGACAGTCGGCCAGCCGACTCCGATGCAGTTGAAGCCTCTTTATCAGGTAATGGACGAGCGTTACAGCGTCTACTGGAAGGTGAACACCAAAGCCGTGTGATCCATGCCAGTCCTGAGCCTTCTGCTGCGCGAAGGCCTCAGGCAGCCAGCGCCCACGCATTCGCGCCGGCGAGAAGAAACACCAGGGCGGCGTTCCAGTTGATGCAGATTTCGTTCATCCAGTAAGCGGCCTGCTCGTCCGCCCAGGCGCGCATCGGCGCCTCATGGAGCACAGCCCCGGTCACGCTGGCTGCATTCGGTCCGCCGGACATGAGGCCCGGCCACGGCGCCGCGATGCCATCCGCGGCGCTGGGCCTGTGGTGCGGATGCTGGAAGGCGTTGTATCCCACCTGCGTGACCCACGAAACGCCGAAGCAGTTCCGCCCCAGAATGTAGTGGAGATTGCCGAGCGCCGCCTCGCGAGCTTCAGGGTTGGACTGGAAATGATCGGCGATCATCATCAGCAGCGACTGATTCGCGGCCACGCCATTCGACCCCCAGATGTAGTCCAGCGGTCCGAGCGTTTGTCCGTATCCGCTCTGGCGAGCGCGCTGCATCAGGTATTCCGCACCCTGCGCAGTTTTCGCAAGCACGCGGCCGCGGACAGCCTCAGACCCCGGCCGCCCCGACATCACGACCGTCCAGTACCCAAGCGGCGCTACCTCCGGCCACGAGGGCGCCCAAACATAGCTCTCTGCCGGCAGCGCCACCGCCTGCGCCAGGAATGCATCGCGATACGCAGACTCGCCGGTCGTTCGCCACAGTTCGCCCGAAGCCCACAGAATCTCGTCGCGGCCATCACGGTCGGCGTAGGAGCCGGTGCCGATCCCCGGCGGGTTATCGAACATCACGTCAGGATGCGCGAGGGCCCAGGACCATGCGCGGCGGGCTGCCGCCAGGCAGCGCTGCGCAAACACCGGATCGTATGCGCTATAGCAGCGCGCCGCAATGGCGGCCGCGGATGCCAGGTCGGCGGTCGCACAGGTGCTCTTGTATGGCGGCGAGCCCGTCCCGATGATGTAGCTCACCATCGTGTCGTCCTGCGGCATGATGAATGCGCAGAATCGTTCACTCGTCTGCTTGTGCCACACGCCGCCGTCGGCATCCTGGAGTGACAGCATCCACTCCAGGTTCCATCGCACTTCGGCAAGGAAATCGGGAAGGTTTCCGCCTGACTCCGGAATATTCAGATTCAGACCGCGCAGCGCCTGCGGAAAGAGCTCCCACGCCCACAGCAGGGTACCGACGCTGATGCCACTGTTCACGATGTAGCGGCCGTAATCGCCGGCATCATGCCAGCCGCCATGGCTCGGCACATCGCCGCTGCGGCCCGAGGTCGGATGGTACGCGCCGCTCAGATGGCACGCGGGATGCCTGTATCCTCCGCCGAGATCGACCGCGCATCCGCAGCGTTGACCGTAGTATCCGCGCATGGCCTGGCGCAGCGGCTCACGCCATGCGTCTGCTCCAACCGGAAACGATCCGCTCTGACCATCCGATGTGGCCAACCGATACCGGCCAGGGATTTGGAAGGCGGAGTAATTTGCGAGTGCCACACGATCACCCGAACACTCGTCATGCATTGCTGGTCCCACATCCCCGCGAAAGACAGTTTCTCCTGTCGCTGTATCCAGAAGCTCGAAAGGCTTGCCCGCCTGATCTGCCGGTACGGTGGCAACTTTTTGAATGCCCGGCAAATAGCCAGCCTGATCGAGGGCAAACGCGGGAGGCGCGGGCGCGTGCTTCGGGCGCCTGATCACCAGTTGCTCGCCTCCGACGATGGCTGCGGAAGCTGCGGAAAGAGACAGGAGTTTGATCGTCGTGCGCCGATCCATGGGGCCCTCAGGAATTGGCGATTATTGCCATATTATGCCTGCTGCGCCGCGTGGTCACGGTGCGCATCCGCCAAACAGCCACTTCTCCGATTTGCGGCCCTTGCTTGTGATGGCAGACACCGCGGGCGGGTGGGGAACGTGCGAATCCTGATGTATGGTTTCAACGATCGCCGCGCCCGAACGGATCTCCGCTCCGCTTGGGCACCCGTCGATCTCTCCGGGCTATGCTTCCCGGAGACGATGGATTGTCTCCATCGCCGTGATGTCCAGCGCCATCATGGAGGTCATCGACACCTCCGTGGTGAACGTGAGCCTGCCGCACATTGCTGGCTCGCTTTCCTCCAGCGTGGAGGAGGCGACGTGGGTCCTCACCTCTTATATTGTCGCGAACGCAATCATTCTTCCCATTACGGGGTGGCTGGCGAACTACATCGGACGCAAGCGGCTCCTCATGATGGTCGTGACCGGCTTCACCGTGTCAAGTGTGCTTTGCGGGCTGGCTCCGAGCCTGCCCGCGCTGATCTTCTTCCGGGTTCTCCAGGGAACCACGGGCGGAGGGCTGCAGCCGCTTTCACAGGCTGTGCTGCTGGAGGAGTTTCCCGGGCACGAACGCGGCAAGGCCATGGCCTTCTGGAGCCTCGGTATCATCGCCGCTCCGATTCTGGGGCCCACTCTGGGCGGCTGGATCACCGATTCTTACTCCTGGCGATGGGTCTTCTACATCAATGTCCCCATTGGCCTGCTCAGCCTCGTCCTGATCTATTGGTTTATTCACGATCCACCGTGGATACGCCGCGGCGCCCTGCGTGCCGATCTGTGGGGGCTCGGCATGCTGGCCATCGGCATGGGCGCACTCCAAATCATGCTGGACAAAGGCCAGGAGAAAGACTGGTTCGGCTCGGACCTTATTCGGACGCTCGCAGTGCTGGCCCTCGTTTTTCTCACCGCCTTCATCATCCGCGAGCTGATGGCCAAAGATCCCGTCGTTCACTTTTCGCTGTTGCGCCTCAGGACCTTTGCGACCGGCGTCTCCCTGGCCGCAGTGATGGGCTTCGTCTTGTATGGGAGCCTGATCGTGTTGCCGCTGTTCATGCAGACGCTCCTGAACTGGACAGCAACTACCGCTGGCCTGTGGACCAGTCCGCGGGGCATCGGAACCGCTCTCTGCATGCCCCTGGTCGGGTTCCTGCTGGGCAAACGCTTCGACGGGCGCTGGATGCTGGTGGCCGGCTTTGCCACCGCGGGCCTCGCATTCTTCGGTTACTCGCACATGACGCTGGATTCGGGCACGTGGGACATCTTCGGCTACCAGATCATCCAGGGCGTGGGTATGGCCTTCCTCTTTGTGCCGCTCACCACCCTGACCATGGGGCCGATCCCACAGGAGGAGACCGGCTACGCAACCAGCCTCTACAGCGTTACGCGCAACATCGGCTCCAGCATGGGCGTCTCATTCGTAACGACGTGGATCACGCGCCGTTCGCAATTCCACCAGACAATTCTGGCGGCGCACCTGGGCGCGACGAATCTTGCCGCGCAGCAGATGGCAGCCGGCACTGCCGCTTTCCTGCAGGCGGCGGGAGCGGATCGCGTGACGGCCGACCACAAATCGTATGCTCTGCTGTACCGCATGCTGGAACAGCAGGCGTCGCTGCTGAGTTATGTGGATGTGTTTCACATTATGGGCATCCTCTTCCTGGCCGTGATCCCGCTCGCTTTTCTCATGCACCGTTCGCACCCGCATGTTTCCGTCTCCGTGGCGGACTGAGTGCCCTGGAAGAAAGCGACAGTTCGGCAACGCGTGGATCTGCGTGAATGGACGCTCTTTCGCTGGGTCAGATCGTGTCCCTCAGCCCCGGGGGCGGAGACCGGCATTTTGCAGAATGCGCCGCACTTTCTTGGGCGAGATGGAAAGCCGCTCGGCCACGCGGGATACCTTGCGATTCTCGCGCAGCCATACCTTGGGAATGACGATCTCCGCGAACTCCTCGGTGATTTGCTGGAAGGTCTTGTCACCGACCATCCCCTCTGACCAGCAGCGCAGCGTGTCGCTGATACCCGAAGCCTGCACGATCTTCGATTTCAGCGCGGCAAGATCCTCGGTGAGGTGATCGTTTTCGCCTGGGCCGATCAGCCCGGCAGCCTCGCTGGCGCATCGGCGAGCCAGATCCCAGTCCTGGAAAAAATCGTTGGCCGCGATAAAGCCGCGCGCGATCCACGCGCCAGCCGTCAGGCGCCGATTCTGCGTGCCGCGCGCGAGCGTCAGTGCCTCTTCGCTCTCCTCTCGGGCGCGGTTCGCGTAGACCGCAATATCCACGTCCTCGCCAAGCTGTTCTTCCACGCGCGCATTTTCCGCTCCCGACTGCAGAATGCGGGCACGCGCCATGAGGATGTGATCGTTCTTTTCGAGGCCTAAGCAGTATGCTTCCTGAGCCTGACGCGCAGCGTGATCGATATCCCCGCGGTCCAGGTACAGGAGGCCGAGATTGAACAGAACATTGCCGATACCCCCAGTATGGGAGTGCAGCGCGTAGATCTGGCGCGCGCGCTTCAGGTCCGCGATTGCGGCTTCGGAAAGCTGCTGGTACCGGGCCCGCAGGTTGGCGCTTCCCGAACCGGAAGCAATTCCCGGACCCTGGCTGCGGCTGTCGATCTTTCTCTGGATTTGCAGGGCCAGCAGTCGGCGGACGTATGCGGCATTCACCAGCGTACGGGCCATGTTCAGATGGTCGGGATCGCCCTGCGCGTACAGAGCGTTTGCCCGCTCAAAATGTTCCAGGGCTCGCGCATATTCGCCGGAGCGCCTCACGATCCGGCCCCGAGCCGATTCGATATTGCCCAGTGCAATGAAGTGGTCGGTATCTTTCAGAACATGTTCGGCATGCGCGAGCAGCCGCAGAGCCTCGCGCCGGTGACCCTCCTGGAACAGCAGCCAGCTCTCATGAATCTGAATGACTGCAGTCAGCACATCGTCGTGCACCTTCTGGGCAATCTCTCTCGCGCGGACCGTATGCTGAAGCGACGTTTGATATTCGCCTCGGCGGCGATGGGACCGTCCCTTCCAGAAGTGCGCCAGCGCGGCCATGGCAGCATCCGGCAAATCGGTCTCGGCTTTCAACACCAGGTCGAGCGATTCGATGGCGAGGTCGACATCCTCCACCGAAAGAGCCCGGAACGCATCGACCATGCGAAGCCGCAGGTAGTCATCTACGGGGAGGCGTCGGCGGCTGGCGGCCGGGAAATGATGGAGCAGGGAATCGAGAAGTGAGTGGTCGCGGTAGCCGACATCGACCCATTGCGCTACCAGGAGCAGCAGGCGTGCTGCGTGGCGAACCCTCGGCCCAAGCTGCGCCGTTAAGCCCTCGGCGCCGCGCAACAACTCTTTGCCCGAGGCGATACGGCCCGACTGGAGCGACTGGGTGAGCCGGTCAGCCAGTTCCGCCGCGGCGTTTTCCAGCGAGCGATCCGAATCGGATGACCTTTTATATTCTCGAGATCTGGCGAACGCGCCGGACCGTTGTCTCTTCTCACGGCCGGCAGCCTCTGAATGATTCAAATCCCGCATGTGGGAGAAAGTATGATGCGTCCGAGGTGGTTTCGTCCACTCGTCCGATTCGGACCAGTCGGCCTTCCCAGGTCTGTTCGTCTTCCGCTTTACTGGCTTCTTACGGGTAGACCCGAGGGGGCTCCGCCCTGGCCGGGGTGTGGGCATGCCCAGTGGTCTGGCCCCTGGCTGTTTGCGACCGCCATTACGTCCGGGACCTAAACGAACCTGAAAAGGAGAAATATGGCCAGCTCGGTTGCGAAAATAGAGATGACGGCGGCAATTCCGCCTCTCAACGTAGAAGGCACGATGTTGATCGATGAGCTCAATCACGAAATTCTCAGTCCGGATGCGGTAGAGTTCCTGAGCGAACTCGATCGGCGCTTCGATTCGCGTCGCGTTCAGTTGCTGGAGGCGCGCCGTGCGCGCCAGGAGCAGTTCGATCGCGGAATGCTGCCCACATTCCTGCCTGAAACAGAAGAGATTCGCCGCGGCGACTGGGCTGGTGCTTCGATCCCGGCGGAACTGCTCGATCGTCGCGTGGAGATCACAGGGCCGACGGACCGGAAGATGGTGATCAACGCGCTGAATTCCGGCGCGAATGTCTTCATGGCCGATTTCGAAGACGCCAATGCGCCCACATGGAGGAACTGCATCGAGGGGCAGCGGAACCTGCGCGATGCGAACCTCCGCACCATTAGCTGGTGCTCGGCCGAGGGAAAAATCTACAAGCTGGGCCGGACGCCGGCGGTGTTATTTGTGCGCCCGCGCGGCTGGCACATGGTGGAAAAGCATTTCTGCCCATCTGGCCACCCGATGTCCGCTTCGCTCTTTGACTTCGGCCTTTATTTCTTCCACAACTGCAAGATCCTGCTGAAGCGGGGTTCAGCGCCGTATTTCTATTTGCCGAAAATGGAGAGCCATCTGGAGGCGCGGTTATGGAACGACGTGTTCCTGTTCGCGCAGGAATACGTCGGGATTCCCGCCGGGACCGTTCGCGCAACGGTGCTGATCGAAACCATTCCCGCGGCATTTGAGATGGACGAGATTCTGTACGAGCTGCGGCAGCATTCAGCCGGCCTGAACTGCGGGCGCTGGGATTATATTTTCAGCTTCATCAAGAAGTTCCGCAGCCGGCCGGAATTTGTGCTGCCCGATCGCGGCACGGTGACCATGGAGCAGCCGTTTTTGCGCTCGTATGTGGAGCTGTTGATCCACACGTGCCATCGGCGCGGCGTGCATGCGATGGGCGGAATGGCGGCGCAAATTCCGATCCGCAACGATGAAAAGGCCAATGATGAGGCAATGCAGCGCGTTCAACAGGATAAATTGCGCGAAGTCCGCGCCGGTCACGACGGTACCTGGGTCGCCCATCCCGGCCTGGTGCCGGTCGCGCGCGAAGTCTTCGATCAGCACATGGCCGGCAAGAATCAGCTCAGCACTCACAGGGAGGAACGCTCGGCCATCACCGCGGCGGATCTGGTGCAGATCCCGGAAGGCAGGATTACCGAAGCCGGCCTGCGGCGCAACATCGATGTCGCCCTGCAGTACATCGAGTCCTGGTTGCGCGGCAACGGCTGTGTCCCGATCTATAACCTCATGGAGGATGCGGCAACCGCGGAAATCTCTCGCGCCCAGATCTGGCAGTGGATCCACCACAAGGCGCGTTTCGATGATGGCCGCGCCGTCACGCTCGAAATGGTCGAATCGCTGCTGGCGGAGGTGCTGGCCCCGTTGCGATCGCAGATGAGCAGCAAGAACTGGGCGGCAGCGAAGTTTGGCCCGGCCGCTGAGATCCTGAAGGAGCTGAGTACGGGACAGTTCCAGGACTTTTTGACCACCTCCGCCTATTCCGAACTGGATTAGGCGGAGCCGCCCTCTCCGCGTAAATCCTGGTCTAGTGCGGTGGGAGGCGTGCTTCGATCGCAAGGTACGTGACCAGGGATGCGATCACAAGGAGGAACGCCAGCAGGAAGCCTCCAATCACGAGCTGCACGACCCGCTCCTGTTCGGGCCGGGGGCGCGTGATACCGAAGACGGTGATGAATCCTTCCGTAAGCCAGGCCAGAAGTTTCATGGCAACCAACCAGAATAGCCGAGCAGCGCTGCGGCTTCAGAAACGGCTTTTTGCGATTGCATCCAGCACACCGTTCAGGAAGTCCACCGACTCGGGAGCCGAGTAACGGCGCGCGATCTCCAGCGCTTCGTCAATGACGATGGGCGCCGGATTGCCAGGGAAGCCCACAAGCTCCGCCACGGCCATCCGCAGCAGGTTGCGGTCGACCGCTGGCATCCGGATCAGCCGCCAGTTTTTCGAGTGCTGCTCGATAAGCGCGTCAATCTCCGCCTCGCGGGTCGTGGCGACCCGGAACAGATCTTCGGCAAATCCACGCGTGCTGTCGTCCACCGTCTCGCGCGCCTGCCAAAAGGTCTTGCGCACCTCATCCGGATTCTGCCGTCCCATGTCCGCCTGGAACAGCATCTGCATCGCCAGCTCGCGGGATTTACGGCGTTTGCCTACGAGGGTCATGCGTGTGCGGCCATCCCGCCTTGAGCCTTCTCTTCGATCTTGCGCGAGAGCGAAACCATTTCGATTGCCGCCGCGGCCGACTCGAATCCCTTATTGCCGCCTTTCAGGCCTGCGCGGTCCAGCGCCTGCTCCAGCGTCTCGCACGTGAGCACGCCAAAGGAGTGCGGCACCCCCGTCTCCTGCTGCGACTGCCCAATGCCGCGCGCCACTTCGTTGTAGATGGCTTCATAGTGCGCGGTCTCCCCGCGCAGCAGGCAACCCAGCGCAATCACCGCGTCGAACGCACCGGTCGCCGCCAGTTTGCGCGCCGCCGCCGGAATCTCCCACGAACCCGGCACGCGCGCAATCTCGATCTGCTCGCGTCGCGCGCCGCTGCGCAGCAGCGCATCGAGCGCGCCGGCCAGCAACCGTTCCGTGATCACAGCGTTCCAGCGCGCCACCACAAGGGCGAAGCGCATGCCCTCAGCACTCAGATCGCCTTCCAGCGCAACGGGCTTGCCGCGCAGGGGTTCGCTCCACGCCCAGAAAGCAACGGTGAATCCCGGAACCGGCTCCGCCGTGAAAAGGCGCGATTTCCAGTGCGTCTCTGCGACGGTGCTGATGCGATCCTCGGCCTCGTGCTGCTTCAGCCAGCGGTGCGCGACTTCATGCACAGCATCCACCTCGGTCACTTCCACCAGCAAATGCGTTTTCATCGTTGGCGGCTCGCCGTCGATCAGTTCCAGGTTGCCCAGCGGCGCCAGGAATGGGCGACCACGGCCGGCGACACCCGGCCGCTCGGCGGGCTGATCCCAGCTCCGCCCCTGTGCAAAACCCAGCGCCGAAAAAAAACTTACAAGGCGATCAAACTGCGCCGCCGAGCCTACCGGCCGAATCCAGGTGATCCCTTTGATCATGATCTGAGGGTATCAGGGGACTGCCGTCCAGGACTTCAACCTCCGGGGATATTGCCCCGGAAAGAAGGAAGGCGGGGAAGCCGTGTCATCAGCCGCCCCGCCTCGTACTCAGTCTTGGAGTGGTTCAGTCAGCCGCCGTGTAATCCGGTTGCCGCTTGCCCTCAGATCTTCCCGACGGCTCGTCGTTGCGGATGCTCATGCCATAGAACGAGCGGTAGACGAAGAAGAAGGACAGGAGGAAGAAGACTGCCGCCAGCACATAAGTCAATGTTGGCCTGGTGGACGACAGCTGCACCGCCAGCTCGACGGCCAGCAGGCCGAACAGCGTGGTGAATTTGATCACCGGGTTCATCGCGACGGAGGCCGTGTCCTTAAACGGATCGCCGACCAGGTCGCCCACCACAGTGGCTTCGTGCAGAGGCGTGCCCTTTTCGTGCAGCTCCACTTCCACGATCTTCTTCGCGTTATCCCAGGCTCCGCCCGCATTGGCCATAAAGATGGCCTGGTAGAGGCCGAACATGGAGATTGAAATCAGATATCCGATGAAGAAGTAGGGATCGAGGAAAGCAAAAGCCAGCGCCGCAAAGAACAGCGACATGAAGATGGTCAGCATGCCGCTTTGCGCGTAGCGGGTGCAAATGGCCACCACCTTCTTGCTGTCCTCGGTCGACGCTTTCGTGGCGTTCTCGATGTTCATGTTGCGCTTGATGAAGGCCACAGCGCGATAAGCGCCGGTGGTCACGGCCTGCGTGGCCGCTCCGCTGAACCAGAAGATCACCGCGCCGCCGGTGATCATGCCCAGCAGGAAGGGAGCGTGCAAGAGCGACAGCTTGTCCACGTTTCGCGTCAGCGAGTTGGTCAGTGCCATGATCGTCGCGAAGATCAGGGTGGTCGCACCCACCACCGCCGTGCCGATCAGCACCGGCTTGGCGCTCGCCTTGAACGTATTGCCGGCGCCATCCGCAGCTTCCAGCATCTGCTTGGCGTGCTCAAAGTCCACTTCGACGCCGAACTGCTTCTTCACGTCCGCGGCCACACCCGGCTCGTTTTCAATCAGCGACAACTCGTAGATCGACTGAGCGTTGTCGGTCACCGGTCCAAAGGAGTCGACAGCGATGGTCACCGGCCCCATGCCCAGGAAACCGAAGGCCACCAGGCCGAAGGCGAACATCGGCGACGCCAGGATGATATTGTCGAATCCCATCGTGCTGACGCCGTATCCGATCCCCATCAGGATGACGACCGCAAGTCCCAGATAGTAAGCGGAGAAGTTACCGGCAACGAAACCGGAGAGCAGCCCGAGGGCCGATCCTCCCTCTCTCGCCGATGCCACGACTTCTTTCACGTGCCGCGCCTCGGTCGAAGTAAACACCTTGACGAGTTCCGGAATCAGCGCGCCCGCGATGGTCCCGCAGGAGGTGATCGTCGCCAGCTTCCACCAGAGGGTGGGATCGCCGCCGAGAACGTTGGCAGAAGAGCCGAGCAAAAGATAGGTCACGGGATACGTGACGGCGATGGTGACGATGGACGTGATCCACACCAGCGAAGTCAGCGGCGATTCAAAGTTGAAGCTGCGCGCCTTGCCATACTTCGCTTTGGCGATGATGCCGTTCAGGTAATAGCCCACGACTGCGGCCACCAGCATGGCCACGCGCACCGCAAACAGCCATACCAGCAGCTGCACGCCCACCAGGTCGCTTTTCTTGCCGAGGATGATGAAAGCAATCAGCGCCACCTGGACCACACCGTAGGTCTCGAAGCCGTCGGCCGTCGGACCGACCGAGTCGCCTGCATTGTCGCCTGTGCAGTCGGCAATCACGCCGGGGTTGCGGGCATCGTCTTCCTTCACGTGGAAGACAATCTTCATCAGGTCGGCGCCGATGTCGGCGATCTTGGTGAAGATGCCGCCGGCCAGGCGCAGCGTCGCGGCGCCCAGCGATTCGCCGATTGCGAAACCGATAAAGCAGGGTCCGGCGTAATCCCCTGGAACGGCCAGGATAATGAAGAACATCATCAGCAGTTCAATGGAGATCAGCATCATGCCGATGCTCATGCC
>JASHNS010000097.1 GCA_030041515.1 Acidobacteriaceae bacterium
CCCAGCCAGCCCGCCACCAGCAGAACCATGGTCATCGGTTCCACCAGCGAGCGGCGCAGATTGTCCAGGATCTTCCAGCGGGAGATGGTCGAAATAGGATTGCGCACGTAGCGCCCGGTTTCGTCCGGCACCCGCGTCAGGAGCCATTGGGCGATCTGCCAGTCGCCGCGCACCCAGCGATGCCTGCGCCGCGTGTAGGCGCTGTAATGCGACGGGTAATCGTCGATGACCTCGACGTCCGTCGCCAGGCCGGCGCGCGCGTAAGCGCCTTCAATCAGATCGTGGCTGAGCAGGGAATCGCGCGGGAAGCGACGCTCCAGCACGGTGTGCAGCGCATTCACTTCGTAAATGCCCTTGCCCGTGAAGCTGCCCTCGCCGTACAGATCCTGATAGACATCGGAAATCGCTCGCGTGTAAATGTCGAACCCTGTCTGGCCGGAATAGATGGAGGCCATGCGGGAACGCGTCGCCGAATGTACGCTGACGCCGACTCGCGGCTGCAGGATTCCGTATCCTTCGCGAACGATACGCAGGCGCGGATCGATGATCGCGCGGTTGAGCGGATGTGCCATCGCGCCTACCAGCGAATGCGCCGTCCCGCGTGGCAACTGGGTGTCCGAGTCGAGGGTGATGATGTACTGCACGCGCCGAAGGACGCTTGTGTCGCCCGCCTTGACCGGAAATGCGTCGAACTCGCCCTTCAGCAGTTTGTTCAGGTCCAGCAACTTGCCGCGTTTGCGCTCCCAGCCCATCCACACGCCCTGGCGCGCGTTAAAGATGCGGTGCCGATGCAGCAGCAGAAACCGTCCATATTTCTTTTGGCCTGCGTAGCGCGCGTTCAGCTCGTCGATCAGCCGGACCGCAAGATCCACATTCGGATCGCTGTCGTTTTCGCGCGGCCGGCTGACGGAATCCGGCAGGTCGGTCAGTAGCGCGAAGTGCAGATTGGGATCGGGGTTCGCCAGACAGCGCACCTCCAGCTCCTGCACCAGCTCCCGTACCTCCTTTTCATTCAGGAGCAGCGTGGGAACCGCCACCATCGTGGTGTACTCCACGGGGATCCCTTTGCTGAAGTCGAGCTTGGGCAGCGGCATGGGCCGAAACAGCGACGAGACGGTGTTGTTCACCAGGTCGATTGCGCCCTGTGTCGCCGGAATCAGCAGCAGCAGAAAAGCCAGCGTCAGTCCGCCGATCAGTGGATGATTCGGAACCAGGGGAGCAAGAATGGCTGCCATCAAGATGATCGTCAGAACCTCGATCGATCCGACGAACAAATCGTCCGCATGGCGCCGCACTCCGGCCCTCGTACGGTCGATCAGGCTGGGACTGTAGCCGATCCGCGCTTTCAGATCTTCAAACCCGCGCTCGATGAGGTAATACCCAACGTGAGCGCGGCGCAGATAGACCCGCGGGTCGACGACCGGCTGCTGCTGCGCTTCGCGAGCCAGTTTGATGGCCTCCTTCGCGACCTCGGTTTCCGAACACGCGGAGAACCGCGCGATGCGCGCCACCTGCTTGCGATAGACTTCGCGGCTGTCGAAATCCATCCGGGGATAAGCCTCGGCCGGGTCTTCGCGCAGGATCGCGTCGAATACCACCAGCGGCTCCATGACGAAGTACCAGTCCACATAGGCGATCTCGCGCAGAGCCAGCAGTCGCGCGGTGATGCGGGCGCCTGTGGCCGGATCGCCCCCAGGGCCGTCGAAGACAGGTGTTCCCCCGTTCCAGCGCAGCGCTGCCAGCCGCTGTTCTGCATCATCCAGCGCATCTTCGAGCAGAGCGAAGCGCAGCATCACCGGCAGCACCCACAGTTCTGCCAGCAGCAACGGTTCAGGGCGCTGCAATTCCGCCAGATAAATTCGCAGCGCATCCGCGTTCCATATGGAATTGCTGGCTGCCAGATAGCCGCAGGCGACCGCCGCGGTGCGAGGTTCCACCTCATGAGCGGTCGCCGCGAACGGCAGGCGCCGAACCTTCCGGCGTACCGAGTTCAGTTCGGCGAGCGCGGAGCGCATCAGGCGCGGGTTCTCGCGAATCTCCAGCAACGGCTCGGGCCCTGGCCAGCCCTCGGTCGGCAGCTGATCCAGCGCGGCAAGCAGCGTGTCCAGCTTTTGCCGGGCAGTTTCTGCCCGCGCCATAAAGCTGCGCATCCCTTCGGCCGTACGGAGTGTGCTCCAGCGATGGACGTCCTCGTGGGCTGCCGCTCGCAGCCGCTCCGCGGAAAGCCCGGCTTCCCGCATCCTTTGCTCGTCGATCATGACCACCTGTTCCGCCATCGCCGGTTACCTGTAACTCGCCGCCTGCATCTCGAACATCTCCGCGTAGCGGCCGCCCAGAGCCATCAATTGCTGGTGGTCTCCTTCTTCCACAAGCCGCCCATCTGCCAGTACTACGATGCGGTCGGCCATGCGCACCGTCGAGAATCGGTGCGAAATCAACAACGCCATTTTTCCGGCGGTCAGCTCCGCGAATCGCTCGAAAACCTCAAGTTCACTCTTCGCGTCCAGAGCCGCGGTCGGCTCATCCAGAATCAGCAGTTGCGCATCCCGCAGATAAGCCCGCGCCAGTGCGATCCGCTGCCACTCGCCGCCCGAAAGATCGACCCCGCTCACGAAGCGGCGTCCCAGCATCTGGTCGTAGCCGCCGGAGAGCCTGGCGACAACATCGGCGGCCAGGCTCTTCTGCGCCGCCATCTGAATCTCTTCTTCGGCGTGCGGCACATCCACCCGGCCCACTCCGATGTTTTCCCGCACGGTCATCTCGTAGCGCATGAAGTCCTGGAAGATGACGCCCATCTCGCGATGCAGATCTTCGATGGAGTACTCGCGCAGGTCCACGCCGTCCAGCAGGATTTCTCCTTCGCTCGGGTCATACAGCCGCGTGATCAGCTTCACCACCGTGGTCTTGCCCTGGCCGTTTTCGCCAATCAGAGCAATGCGCTGGCCCGGTTCAATCGTGAAATTGAAGTTCTTCAGCACCTTCCGCTCCGTGCCGGGATACGCAAAGGAAACGTTGCGGAACTCGAATCCGCGCTGAACAGGCCGCGGCGCGGGCAGGGCATTGGGCTTGTTCTGCACTGTAGGCTTGATGGCAAAGAATTCGATCAGGTCGGTGAGAAACAGCGCCTGGTCCGCAATCCCGGAAGCCGTCGAGAATGCCTGCTGGAAGTTCGAGCTGGCCTGCTGGATGGCCTGCGTGACAAATACAAATGCTTTCAGGCTCGGATATCGTCCGTGAATGGCGAGGTAGATCGCATAGACATACGCCCCGTAGTAGCCGATGGTACTGATCAGTGAGAGCAGCCCGCCCCAGACGAGTTTCTTGTTTGCCAGTTCGACATTCTCGTCGTAAATTCCACGTGCCAATCCCCGAAACCGTTCCGTCAGATATCCGCTCAGGTTGAACAGCTTCAGTTCCTTGGCCGACTCCTTACTGCCGCCCACCTGGCGCAGGTAATCCATGATCCGCTTGCGTGGCGTCTGGTTGAAATTCTTCTCGTAGCCCAGGAACGCGAAGTGCGTCTCGCCCACAAACGAAGGGAGTACGCCAATAATCAGCGGCACGATCATCAGCGGCGAGTAATAGATGAGCACGCCACTCCAGATCAGGGTCAGAATCGTCTGCTGGAAGAGGCGGCCCATCATCTGGATCATGGCCAGCCTGTCGGTCGCCTGCACCCGCGCCCGCTCCAGCCGATCATAGTAGTTCGGGTCTTCGTACGTCGTCAGGTCGAGCCGGGCCGCTTGCTCCATCACCCGCACGCTGACGTAATTGGTATATCGATCAGCCAGAATCTGATCGGTATAATCCATTCCCCGGTTCAGAATGCCATTGAGCAGCGCCAGCCCGATTTCGGCGCCCACCAGCCACCAGAAGTGCTGCATCAGCGATCGGCCTTCGATCGCGAGAGAGACGGCCTGAATAATGGCCGCGGCAACATAGCCGATGCCCAGCGTCAGCAGCGGCTGCGCCACGCGCAGCGCCAGTCCCCAGACCACGACGCTGCGGCCCGCGGTCCACATCATCTTCAGAACGGGAGGAGTGTTGCGCAGGGCGCGAACCCGGTCTCCCCAGGCGTGTTGGGATCCTGTATTTCCTTTGCCGCTCATGGCGAGAAGCGGAGTGTTGGCAGGCCACGCACACATAAGGATGCGGGCTGAACACGCCGGGGTAGTCCTTTGGATGCCGCAGCACAAAGCGTAAGTTGTTCCGGAGAAAAGAGCCAGGGGAGGGGGCGCTGGACAACTCGGGCGGATTGGATTTGAATGGAGGGGCGGACTGGGTAAAGGTTTACCCACCCCGCCCCCAGCGGAAAGTTCGCAGGCTCGCTCCTTATGACCCTTGTTGCCGGCGTCGACTTCGGAACTCTCAGCGTGCGCGTCACTCTCCTCGACAGCGACCGCGGATGTATGGATACGGCGTCCGCCGAATACCCGCTGCACAGGCGGCGTGACGATCCCGACTTTGCCACGCAGGCCCACGCCGATCAGATGAGGGCCCTGGTGGCCGCGACCCGGGCCGTGCTGCGTAACACGGGCCTGGCCGGCGAACAGGTCGCGGCTATCGCCCTCGACACGACAGGTTCCAGTGTCGTTCCCGTCGATTCCCGCATGCAGCCCCTCGATGACTACTACCTCTGGTGCGACCATCGCGCCCACGCCGAGGCCCGGGAGATCACCGAGCTGGCGCACCGCGAAGGCCTCGAAGCGATCGAGTGGTGCGGCGGCGTCTACTCCCACGAGTGGGGATTCGCTAAGCTGCTTCACTGGCTGCGGCACAATCCGCAAAAGCGCGCCCTCTTCTCGAGCGCGTTCGAGCATTGCGACATGGTCGCGGCCACGCTCGCCGGCATCATGGATCCACGCATGGCCAAACGCAGCGTCTGCGCGATGGGCCACAAGTGGATGTGGAACCCGAAATGGGGGGGGCTGCCCCCGGAGTGGTTCCTGGTGAAAGTGGATCCGTTGCTGGCCGGGGTGCGCGACCGGCTTCAGGGCGAATATCTCACATCGGATCACATCGCCGGTCATCTCTGTGGAAACTGGGCCGCGGAACTGGGGTTGCGCGCGGGCATTCCCATTCCCGTCGGAGCTTTCGATGCCCACTGGGATGCACTCGGTTCCGGCATTCGCGAAGGAGACGTTGTCAACGTGGTCGGCACTTCCACCTGCATCATTGCCATGTCGAGCCGCACACAGCTTGTGCCTGGGGTCTGTGGCGTGGTGCCCGGCAGCGTCCACCCGCAGTTCACCGGAATCGAGGCAGGCCTGTCCGCAACCGGCGACATCTTTGACGCGATCGCCCGTCGCGCCGGGACCAGCGTGGCGGCTCTTTCTGAAGGGCTGGAACTATACCGCGCCGGTCAAACCGGGCTGCTCCGGCTGACCTGGGATAACGGCGACCGCACCGTGCTGGTGAATCCCGAACTCGGCGGCGTCACGCTTGGCTGGAACCTGGTCCACACAGCGCAGGATGAACTCTTCGCTGCGATCGAGGGCACCGCGTTCCACACCCGTGTCATCCTGGAGCGCATGGCCGAGCACGGAGTGCCGGTCGAACGAGTGATCAACGCCGGTGGCGTGCCCCAGCGCAATGCAGTTCTGAACCAGGTCTACGCGAATGTCCTCAACATGCCGGTAGTCGTGCCCGACGGCGTACCCACCAGCCTGGGCTCGGGCATCATGGCCATGCTTGCCGCGCGAGCGTTCCCGTCCATCGAGGCCGCGCAGGCGCAGCTCTGCCTGCCCAATCGGACCATCCAGCCGGATCCTCACGCAGCGGCGGTGTACGACCGGATTTTCCCTCTGTGGCGCAAGCTGTATTTCAGCCTGGGAAGCGCGCATGCACCAGCCGCAGAACTGGGAGCAGTCCTGCCGGAGTTGCGGCGCATCGCCCGAGCGCAGTAATCCGCTTGGGCTCCGGAGCAATCCGGCCCCGCCCACGCCCCTTTCTGACTTTTTGTTGCGACAATATGTACCGTTCATCCGTCCCTTATCCATTCGCCCGCAGAAGGGCTGCCTACGGGAGCGATCTCTGTTTTTTCGCTGCCGGAAAGGCTCATCTGCGGTGATAAACTTCAGATTTGACGCAGCTTTTCATCGTCGGCCGTCTCGGCGCATCGGCTCCTGGGGCGCCTCTCAGACGTCCATCCTGAACGACTGATTGACAAGACCCAAATGATCCCAGAACCGTCCCTATCTGCATCTGCCGCTCCGCCCGACCACCAGCTGCCCTCGTCCGTAGCCGACAATCGGCCGCGCAAGCACCGCTGGTGGATCTGGCTGGTCATCCTGATCCTCTTCGGCCTGCTCTTTTACTGGATCTATGGCTATCGCAGCGCGCCTGCTGCGTCGGCTGGCGGACGCCACGCCTTTGCCGGTCCTGTGCCCGTCATCCCGGCCACTGCCACGCGCGGGAGCCTCGGTGTATACCTCACCGCGATCGGTACGGTCACTCCGGTCTACACCGACTCCATTAACGCCGAAGTGACCGGCGTCATTCAGGCCGTGCACTATCGCGAAGGGCAGTACGTTCGCAAAGGTGATCCTCTCATCGACATCGATCCAGCTCCCTATGCCGCTCAGTTGACGCAGGCCCAGGGAGCGCTCGAGCGCGATCAGGCATTGCTGGCGGAGGCGAAGATGGATCTGGCCCGCTACCAGGTCGCCTGGTCGAAGAACGCGATTCCGCGCCAGACTCTCGACGATCAGGAGAAGGTGGTGTTGCAGGACCAGGGCACGGTGCAGAACGACGAGGGCACCGTGCAGTATGACAAGGTTGAGGTCGGCTTTTGCCACATCACCTCGCCCATCACAGGCCGCGTCGGCCTGCGCCTCGTGGACCCCGGCAATCTGGTAACTGCCAACTCCACGACAACCCTGGTGGTGGTGACTCAGATGCAGCCCATCACCGTCATCTTCACAGTGGCTGAAGGCGATTTGCCCAGGGTCCTCCAGCAGATGCACGAGGGCAAACAGTTGCAGGTTCAGGCCTGGGACGACAACAACGCCCACGAATTGGGCGTTGGCAAGCTGTTCAGCACCGCCAACCTGATCAACACCACCACCGGCACGCTGCAGATGCGGGCGCAGTTCCCAAACTCGAACGGCATGCTGTTTCCCAACCAGTTCGTGAATACGAAGCTGCTGGTGACGACCCTCCAGAACCAGACCCTCGTCCCCTCCTCGGCCATCCAGCACAACGGTTCCACCGCTTTTGTGTTTGTCGTGAAGCCCGGCGCAGGAACACAGCAGGGACCACCCCCGGCGGGCGCCTCCAATCCGGCCCCTGCGGCTTCTCCGGCACAATCGAAGACCCCGCAGTATCACGTTGTGATGACCACGGTGAAAACCGGCATCACGGACAACAATATGACCGGCGTTCAGGGCATCCAGCCTGGAGACGTCGTCGCGGACAGCGGCTTTGAGAAGCTGGTCGATGGTTCCACCGTCACGCTCTCGAAGATGAAGCTGAACATTCAGCAGACCACCATCAGCGGAGAGAGCGAAGCGCCGTGAGTCCGTCCCGCCCATTCATCCTGCGGCCGGTCGCCACCTCGCTGCTCATGGCGGCCATCCTGCTGGCGGGCATTGTTGCCTATTTCCAGTTGCCGATTTCGGCTCTGCCTGAGGTCGATTACCCGACCATCCAGGTGGTGACCTTCTATCCCGGCGCCAACCCGAACGTCACCGCAACCACCATCACCGCTCCGCTGGAGCGGCAGATGGGCGAAATGCCGGGCCTGAGCCAGATGACCTCAACGAGCGCCAGCGGCGTCTCCGTCATCGTTCTCCAGTTCAACCTCTCGCTCTCCATCGACGTCGCTGAACAGGAAGTCCAGTCGGCCATCAACAACGCGCAGTCCTACCTTCCCTCAGACCTGCCCACGCCGCCGGTCTACAGCAAGACGAACCCGGCCGATGCGCCGATTCTCACCCTGGCGGTCACGTCGAATACCATGCCGCTCTCCCAGGTCGAAGACCTGGTGGACACCCGTCTGGCGCCCAAACTCTCTCAAATCGCGGGCGTAGGCCTGGTGAGCCTCAGCGGAGGCCAGAAGCCTGCAGTCCGCATCCAGGCTAACCCCGCGGAACTCGCCTCCTACGGATTGACGATGGAGAACCTGCGCACCGCGCTGGTGGATGCCAGCGCGAACTCTGCCGAGGGAAATTTCGACGGCCCGCGCCAGGACTATCAGATCGACTCCAACGACCAGCTCACCAGTGCTGACCAGTACAAGGACGTCGTCGTTTCGTATCAAAATGGCGCGCCTATCTTCGTAAAGAACGTCGCCAACGTCGTCAATGGTGTCGAAAACAACGACGAAGCGGCATGGATGGGCTGGGCATCCATGGGCAATCGACGGGCCGCCATCACGCCGGCAATCATCCTGAATATTCAGCGCCAGCCTGGCGCCAATACCATTAAGGTCGTCCAGGCAATCCAGAAAATCCTGCCCACCCTCGAAGCCGACCTGCCGGCCTCGGTCCAGATCCACACCATGACCGACATGACCACTTCGATTCAGGCGTCGGTGAACGATGTTGAATTTGAGCTGCTGCTCACCATCGGCCTGGTGGTGCTGGTCATCTTTCTTTTTCTGCGCAGCCTGTACGCCACCATTATTCCCAGCGTGGCGATGCCGGTTTCCCTGGTCGGCACGCTTGCCGTGATGTACCTGCTCGGCTACAGCCTGGACAATCTGTCGATGATGGCTCTCACAATCGCCACCGGCTTCGTAGTCGATGACGCGATCGTCATGATCGAGAACATCTCGCGCTATCTGGAAGAGGGCATGGCGCCCATGGAAGCGGCGCTCACCGGAGCCGGCCAAATCGGATTCACCATCGTTTCGCTGACCGTCTCGCTCATCGCCGTGCTCATCCCGCTGCTCTTCATGGGCGACGTCGTCGGGCGGCTATTCCGCGAATTCGCCGTCACCCTGGCCGTCACCATCGTGATTTCCGCGGTCGTCTCGCTGACGCTGACGCCGATGATGTGCTCCCGCATCCTTCGCCATAACCCGGAATCGCAGCAGACCCGCTTTTACCGCTGGTCCGAGCATGTCTTTGAGCGGATGATTGCGTTCTACGGCAGAACCCTGCGCGTGGTCCTGCGCTTTCAGACCCTTACCCTCCTCATCGCCGCCTCGACGCTGGTCCTCACCATTTGGCTGTATATCGTCATTCCCAAAGGCTTCTTTCCGGTGCAGGACACGGGTGTGATTCAGGCAATCTCCCAGGCGCCTCAGGCGGTTTCCTTCACCGCGATGCAAACGCAGCAGCAGGCGCTCGAGAAGGTCATCCTCCAGGATCCCGCCGTGGAGAGCCTCTCCTCCTTCATCGGCGTGGACGGAACCAACACCACGCTGAACAGCGGCCGCATCTCCATCAACCTGAAGCCGCTGCCGCAGCGCGTTCCTGCTTACATCAGCGCCTCCGACGTGATTCGCCGGCTCCAGAACAGTCTGCAGCAGGTGCAGGGCGTTCACCTTTATATGCAGCCGGTGCAGGATATTACAGTCGACGACCGCGTAAGCCGCACCGAGTATCAGTACACGCTGGAAGATCCCGATACGGATGAATTGAACGAATGGACCGCAAAATTCGTGGCCCAGCTGAAAAAGCTGCCCGAGCTGGAAGATGTAGCTACCGACCAGCAGACAGACGGCCGTGCAGTCTCTCTCATGATCGACCGCGTGACGGCATCACGGCTCGGCATTGCGCCCACCACCATCGATAACACGCTCTACGACGCCTATGGCCAGCGGCAGATCAACACACTGTACACGCAGCTGAACCAGTACCATGTTGTCCTTGAAACTTCACCGCAATGGCAGCAGAACCCTGCGAATCTCCAGGACCTGTATCTGCAGAATGGCGCGTCCAACGGGGCCAGCGGCGCCTCTGCATCTACGACCTACTCCGCATCGGCAGCGCCGGCGGCGGGTTCCAGCGCCCTCACCACAAGCGTCCTCTATTCGCCTTCCTCGGGCGCGCTGACGGCGCCATCCACGGTGCTGCCCCCAACCAGCAGCGCGCAGGGCGCCTCGTCGCCTTCCACGGGCACAACGGCCGGAACGACGCCCAATACGACGACCACGTCGGCCGGGGCCAGTGAAATTCCGCTTGGCGCCTTTACTACCGAATCCACCACGACTGAACCGCTGTCCATCAACCATCAGAATCAGTTTCCGTCCGTCACCGTCTCCTTCAACCTCTCGTCCGGCACTTCTCTCGGGACGGCTATCGACGACGTCAATAAAGTCGCGAACAACCTGCATTTTCCGGCCAGCCTCCAGGCTTCTTTCCAGGGAACAGCGGCTGCCTTTGAGAATTCGCTTTCCAACGAAGCGCTGCTGATTCTCGCCGCACTGGTGGTGGTCTACATTGTTCTGGGCGTTCTTTACGAGAGCTTCATTCACCCCATCACCATTCTCTCCACCCTGCCCTCAGCCGGAGTGGGCGCGCTGCTGGCACTCATGCTGTTTGGCCAGTCGCTCAGCGTGGTCGCGATCATCGGCATCATCCTGCTCATCGGCATCGTGAAGAAGAACGGCATCATGATCGTGGACTTTGCCCTGGAAGCAGAGCGCGAGCACGGCAAGAACTCCACCGACGCCATCTTTGAAGCCAGCATGCTGCGCTTTCGCCCCATCATGATGACCACTCTGGCTGCGCTGCTCGGCGGTCTGCCCCTGGCGCTGGGCCGCGGGCTCGGGTCGGAGCTGCGCCGCCCGCTGGGCATCGCTATGGTCGGCGGCCTGCTCCTCAGCCAGATCCTTACCCTCTACACCACTCCGGTGATCTACATCTTCTTCGACAAGTTGGCCCAGCGAGTCACGGGCCGGCGGCCCTCGCTCGCTGCCGGCACTTCCATGCCCAGCGCGGAGGAGATGCAACCGTGAGCCTCTCCTGGACCTTCATCCGGCGGCCTATTGCCACCACGCTGCTCACCATCGCTGTGTTCATCGCCGGGATCGTCGGCTATATGGTTCTGCCGGTTGCACCGCTGCCCCAGGTGGATTTTCCGACCATCAACGTCAATACTGGCCTGCCGGGAGCCAGTGCGCAGGTCATGGCTTCCTCCGTTGCCACGCCGCTGGAGCGCCAGCTGGGTCACATTGCCGGGCTCACAGAGATGACTTCGTCCAGCTCGCTGGGCAGCACGCAGATTACCCTGCAGTTCGATCTGAGCAGGAATATCAACGGCGCCGCGCGTGACGTCCAGGCGGCTATTAATGCGGCCCGCACGTATCTGCCGGCCAATCTGCCTTCCAATCCGCATTACTGGGAGTCGAATCCCGCCGACGCCCCCATCCTGATCATCGGCCTTACATCGAAGAAATACGACGTCACCAAAGTTTACGATCTGGCCTCCACAGTCCTCGAGCAGCGCCTCTCGCAGGTGCAGGGTATCGGCCAGATCTTTGTCGGCGGAGCCGCTACGCCTTCCGTGCGTGTTGAAGTCGATCCCACCAAACTGGAGAGCTATGGACTGACGCTTTCCAGTGTCCGCTCCCTACTGAGCCTTCAGAACTCCGATATGCCCCTCGGCCAGTTATCCAACGGGGTCATGAGAGCGGACATTATCGACAACGACCAGATCTCAGAAGCAGATCAGTACAAGCCGCTCATCATCGGTTACCACAATGGACAGGCCGTTCAACTTTCCGATGTTGCCGGCGTCTATGATTCCACGCAGAACATCCGCACCGCGGGCTATATGGACGGCCAGAGAGCCGTCTTCCTGATCATCTTCCGCCAGCCCGGCGCCAATATCATCCAGACTGTCGATCGCGTACGCCAGCAATTGCCGGCGCTCGAAGCCGTCCTGCCGCAGGGCATCAACACGACAATTGTGCTGGATCGCACCACCACCATCCGCGCTTCGGTCCGCGACGTCGAAGAGACGCTCGCCGGCGCCGTCATCCTGGTGGTCCTGGTGGTGTTCTTCTTCCTGCGCAGCCCGCGCGCCACGCTGATTCCCGTCGTGGCTGTGCCCGTCTCCCTCATCGGCACCTTTGCCGTAATGTATCTGCTCGGCTACAGCATCGACAATCTCTCGCTCATGGCGCTGACCATCTCCACCGGCTTCGTCGTCGATGACGCCATTGTGGTGATGGAAAACATTACTCGCCACCTCGAGAGTGGCATGCCCCCCTTCAATGCGGCGCTGGTCGGCGCGCGAGAAATCGGCTTCACGGTCTTTTCCATCAGCATGTCGCTGATTGCCGTTTTTATCCCCATTCTTATGATGGGCGGCATTGTCGGGCGGCTCTTTCGCGAGTTCGCTGTTACCCTCTCGACGGCGATTGTCGTCTCCATGGTGATCTCGCTGACCACCACTCCCACCATGTGCGCGCACCTGCTGAAGGGCCCGGAACACAAGGAGGGCCATCACAATATCTTCTATCGCGCCAGCGAGAACTTCTTCTCGGGGTTGCTTTCGATCTACCGCAGCTCGCTCACCTGGGCGCTCGACAATCCCGTCCTGATCCTGATTGTTCTGGCGGTTACGATCGGGCTGAACGTGCTGGCCATCGTCCGCATCCCTAAAGGTTTCTTCCCGCAACAGGATACGGGGGCTCTCGTCGGCGGAGTGCAGGGACCGCAGGACGCGTCCTTCCCGTTCATGAAGTATTCCGTGCAGCAGATCGTGAAGGTGATCCAGCAGGACCCGGCCGTCGCTCATGTGAACGCTTACACCGGTGGCAATGGGTCCAGCAACGGCGGGTTCGTCTACATCGCGCTGAAGCCCCTGGGCCACGGCAAGGGCGAACGCTCTGCCAGCGCTATGGATGTCGTCAACCGGCTGCGTCCGAAGCTCAATCGGCTTGCCGGCGCCTCGGTATTCCTGCAGCCTGTTCAGGACCTGCGCATTGGCGGCCGAGCGAGCAGCGCACTCTATCAATACACGATTCAGACCGACAACATCCCCGACCTTGCCCATTGGGGTCAAATCCTGCTCCAGCACATGAAAAAGCTCCCAGGGCTGCAGGATGTGAATACCGACCAGCAGAACGGCGGCCTGGAGGAGATGCTGGACTACAACCGCGTCACCGCCGCGCGCCTGGGCCAGACGCCGACGACACTGGACAGTGCCCTCTACAGCGCTTTCGGTCAGTCCGAAGTCTCCGTGATCTACACGCCGCTCAACCAGTATTACGTGGTGATGGAAGTCGCACCCCAATACTGGCAATCGCCGGCCGGCTTGAAGGATATCTGGTTCAATTCCGGAGCTTCCTCCAACGGTACCGGCATCAGCACCATGTCTCCGCTGTCTACGGTCATGACGGCACAGGCCAATACCACGCCGCTGCAGGTCAACCACACCGGGCTCTTTCCGTCCGTCACGGTCTCATTCAATATGGCCAAAGGCATGTCGCTCAGCGATGCCGTCCGCGAGGTCGACCAGATGGAAACGAGCCTCGGGATGCCGGCCACGGTGCGCGGCTCCTTCGCCGGAACTGCTCAGGCGTACCAGCAGTCTCTGGCGACAGAGAAATATCTGGTGATTACGGCTATTTTGGCCGTCTATATCGTGCTCGGGATTCTCTACGAGAGTCTGGTGCATCCCATCACCATTCTTTCCACGCTCCCGTCTGCCTCCATCGGCGCGATGCTCGCGCTGATGATCTTCCACATTGACCTCAACGTCATTTCCATCATCGGCATCATCCTGCTCATCGGCATTGTCAAGAAGAATGCCATCATGATGATCGACTTCGCCCTGATGGCGGAGCGCGAAGAGCAAAAAAACACCTATGACGCCATCTTCGAAGCCTGCATGCTGCGCTTTCGCCCCATCATGATGACTACCATGGCCGCGATCTGCGGCGCACTCCCTCTGGCGTTCGGTACCGGCATGGGCTCTGAGCTGCGCCGTCCCCTGGGCATCACCATCGTCGGCGGGTTGCTCATGAGCCAGTTGATTACGCTGTACACAACGCCGGTTGTTTATCTCACGCTCGACCGCTTCCGCCTGTGGGTGATGGGGAAGTCCCACGACACCTTCCGCCCTGAAATTCAGGGAGCTGAATCATGAACACGAAATTCTCAACGACATCGCTCATTTCGCTTTATCGCGGGGGTTCTGCCCTTCGCGCTGTATTCCTGCTGAGCTCCGCGCTCTGTGTACTCTCCCTGGCCGGTTGCATGGTCGGACCGAAATACCATCCGCCCGCTCCGCCCCGGATCGCCGCGCAGAATTACAAGGAATCCACCGTCAATTTCCAGAACCAGCCGGGCTGGAAGGTTGCCAATCCGAATGCTCCCATGCTGCAGGGCAACTGGTGGGAAGTCTTCCACGAGCCCGAGCTGAACGCTCTTGAAGATCAGCTGAACATCAACAATCAGACGATTAAGCAATACTTCAACCAGTACATGGAAGCTCGCGCCCTCGTCGCCGAGGCGCGCTCCCAATTCTGGCCCACTCTCACCTTTTCACCTGCCTGGAACCGCCAACGCACTTCCGGCAACCTGCGCTCGTCCACTTACGCCAACACGGGCGCAACGAGCACTATTTGGGAAGCGCCGCTCGATGCGTCCTGGAGTCCCGATCTGTGGGGCAAGATTCGCCGCGAAGTTCAGTCTGCGGAATATGCGGCCCAGGTGAGCGCCGCCGACCTCGCTGGCGAAAAGCTGACCGAGCAGGCTTCGTTGGCCGAGTACTATTTTGAAATTCGCGGCCAGGATGAACTGCAGGTCATTCTGAATAAGACCGTTGCGGCCGACAAGGCCGCCCTCAGCGCAACCCAGGGAGCTTACGACGCCGGCACAGGTGACTACATCGCCGTCGTCCAGTCACGCACCACGCTCGACTCCGCACAATCCGCCGCCACAGCTGTCGGCGTGGCTCGCGCCCAGTACGAGCACGCCATCGCCGTGCTCCTCGGCAAAGTTGCCACGGACTTTTCCATTCCAGTACGACCGATGACCTACATCCCGCCGGCCATCCCCACCGGCGTTCCTTCGGAATTACTCGAGCGCCGTCCGGACGTTGCCGCGGCGGAGCGAACGCTCGCCGAGGCCAATGCCACCATCGGCATCGGCTACGGCGCCTTTTTCCCTCAGCTCACGCTCTCCGCGGCGGGCGGCACGCAGACTTCCAATATCGCGCACATCGCCGACTGGCCCAGCCGATTCTGGTCATTGGGAGCTTCGGCTTCGCAGGTCATCTTTGATGCCGGGCTCTATCGAGCTGAACTCCACCAGTACGAAGCCGCCTACAACGCCGACCTTGCCTCCTACCGGCAGACGAGCCTGAATGCTTTTCAGCAGGTGGAGGATGCCCTCGTCGCCACGCGGAATGATTCCCAGCAGATTCTCACCCAGCAGCAGGCCGTTCAGGACTCGCAACAGTATCTCGATATGGAGATGCAGCGATACCAGACCGGTGTGGATCCCTACATCGATGTGACCATCGCGCAGACTACCCTTCTGTCCAATCAGCAGGCCCTCAACACGCTCCAGGTTTCCGACATGATGTCCGCCGTCGAACTGGTTCAGGCGCTCGGCGGCGGCTGGAGCCTTAGCCAGTTGCCCACGCCGGCGCAGGCCGGCAGCCAGCCCCCGGCCAGCACGTATAGCCTGCAGAAATAGTCAGGGGAACCTCAGCGCGCAGCCGCACTGGGGAAGCGGCGGAAATACCGCTGCGCCTGTTCCACGTCGCGCAGAATCTGCGTCTTCAGCGCATCCGGGGAAGGGAATCGGCGCTCGTCGCGCAGCCGCTTCAGAAAGCAAAGTTCCAGCGGTGTGGTCTCCGCAACATCGACGCTCGGCGGCCCCTGCAGCAGATGTGTTTCGATGGCGAATCCAGCGTCGGCGAAGGTGGGCCGTACGCCAACATTGCTCACGGCTGGAAGAGCGGGTGCGTCCGGCCCCTCGCCGATTCGCAACCGCGTGACATAGACCCCGTGGGGCGGAAGCAGCCCGGAGTAAGGAGCCAGATTGATCGTAGGCGCCGCAAGCTTCGTCCCCACGCCACGGCCCGGCTCTGGAGTCGATTGAATCGAGAACGGCCGTCCCAGCATGGCACGCGCCATCCCCATTTGTCCCAAGGTCACACGCCGGCGTACCTCGCTGCTGGACACTGGCACGCCGCGCACGCGCAGCGCGCCGTGTGAGATTACGCCAAAGCCCAGCTCCGCACCCAGTCTTTTCAAATCCTCGATGCCGGCCGCCGCATCGTGTCCGAAGCGGAAGGTATCGCCCTCATGCACCTCTGCGGCGCGCAGGGCGCGGCACAGCACGCCTTCGGCAAATTCTCCCGCCGAAAGCATCGAGAAGTCGTGCGTGAAGGGAAGCACCAGAGTCGCCTCTAACCCGGTGAGTTCCAGCAGCCGCAGGCGGTGCGGCATCGGCGTAATCAGGTTGGGCGCGCGCTCCGGGTGCAGCAGTGCCACGGGATGCGGATCGAAGGTGACCGCAATCGCGCGCGCTTTGAGAATCCTCGCCCGATCGAGCACCCGAGCAATGATCTCCTGATGCCCACGATGCACGCCGTCAAAGTTGCCGATCGCCGCAACGCTCCGCGGCCAGCCCGGCGGCAATTCCTGAATGGAGCGGAAGATCTGCATGGTTTAGAGGTCGAAGGGAATTCGCAGCCCGTCGTATGAAAGCCGCACGTGTCGGGGAAATGCCGCTTCCGTTGCCGCATGATCCACTTCATGCGACATGTGCGTGAACCACGCCCGCTTCGGGCGAACACGCTCCACCCACGCCAGAGCCTGCTCCAGGTTCGCGTGGCTGGGGTGCGGCTGCGGGCGAAGGGCATCGAGAATCAGCACGTCCAGGTCCTCCAGCAGCCGTTCGCTGGCATCCGGAATGCTGCTCATATCCGTGAGATATGCAGCCTTGCCAAATCGGAACCCTGCGATCGGCATCTCGCCGTGCATTACAGGCACGCGCTGGAACGACGCGCCCGCGATCCCGGCCGACTCGGTGCCGTCCAGCACGCGCAGTTCCACTCGCGCTCGCAAACTATAAGTCGAGCCCTCCGCGAAGGTGTAGTCGAAGATGCGCCGCAGGATCCTGGCTGTCCTGTCGTCCGCGTAGAGGGGCAGCGAACCCGGCTTATGTTGGAAGCTCAGCGGCCGCAGATCGTCCATCCCCAGGATGTGATCCGCATGCGCGTGCGTATACAACACCGCGTCAATGTGCCGGATCTTCTCACGCAGCGCCTGCTCGCGAAAGTCCGGCCCCGTATCGATAACCACGGTATGCCCGTCGTCCTCGTCCTTCCACTCGATGGCGATCGATGGACGCGTCCGCCGATTGCGCGGGTCCGTTGACGTGCACACAGCGCACGTGCACCCCAGCGTAGGCACGCCCATCGAGGTTCCGCTGCCAAGAAAGACAATTTCCGCGTTCATGCGCCGGGCGGGCTTACTTCTTTCCGTCGGCGGGACGCTGTGCCGACTGCGCAATAGCGTTGGTGATTTCCAGGAACATCATGCGCAACTCAAAAAGCACATTCTGCATGGTCGCCTCTTCCCGCTGCGTCAGATTGCCCCTGGTCTTCTCCTGCAGCAGCGCCAGCATATCGATGCTCTGGCGCGCTCCCAGGATATCGATGCGCGCCTTTTGACCAGGCTCCGCGCCCGCGCCCATCGCGATCATCGCGGACACGTAAAAGGACTGAATGACGTGCTCAAAAGTGATGGCTCCCGTCGCGCCCATTTCTGGATTCGCGTGGCGCAGCATGTCGTCGATCTGCCGCGAGGACTCCCGGTAAGCTTCGTTCTGTTCCGATGTTTCCCGCGCGCTGAATTGTTGCAATTCCGGCTCTTCCGCTGGTTCTTCCTTCGCCGTTGGTTCGCGCCCCGGCGGCGTCGGCATGGTCACGACTTTTTCTGAGGCAGCGGCCGAGTCCTGCGCTCGCTCTTCCGTCTCTGTGCGAGCTCCCTCGCGCAGTTCCCCCTCCGGGGTGTATTTGCGGCGGTCCGTTACGGTAAACGCGGGCTGTTTCTCATCCATATTGGAAATTCTCCAGGAAAACTCAAAGTTGAGAAGGGACCGGTACCGGTGTAGCCCTTCCTCCGTCGTACTCCAGGGTCTCGTTCTGTTCCAGCGCCTCCACGCGTGCCACGCCGAGGCCCAGATTCCTCGTCATCTCCGGAAGCTGAATCGCCGCCGTGCTGGTCAGCTCGCCCGCAGCCGCACCGGCAGCCCGTAGTTCCACCTTTTCTCCCGGCGCCAGCCTCTGTACTTCTGTGCTGAGCTCGAACTGGCGGAGAGCTCGATGCACGGTCGCGCGCGCCCGAATCCGCTCCACAATCTCCTGTCCGATGTAACAACCCTTCGTGAAATTCAGCGCCCGCGCCAGGTTTGTCTCCTGGGGCAGGTTTTTGTCGCTGAAATCGACGCCGTAGAGCGGTACACCTTCGAGAACGCGCAAATCTTCCATGGCTTCCAGGCCGCAGGGAATCGCCCCCGCAGCTTCCAGCGCCTTCCAGAGCAGGAGAACCCGGTTCGCGGGCACGTGGATTTCAAATCGGGGAACCACGGGGCTGTACCCGTGCCCCACCATCACATCCTCACCAGCCAGCTGCGCGCTGACAAACTGACCACTTTCCGGCGCCGTCGCTCCCAGTCGACCGAAAACCTCCGGTGCTAGCTGACCTGCAACACCAATTATTGTTTCAGATGAGGGTGGTTCCTCAAGTTTTACATCATCCATAATGATGAAGCGCCGCAGGTGCGTGAGGAGCCGTTCCACCTGCGACCGGTCCGTCTCCAGGAGAAGAACATCCTCATAACAGTAGAGATCGGCGTCGCCCTGAATACGTCCTTGCGCGTTCAGCACCAGTGTGTAGGCCATCTGCCCGGGCGTCATGAACTTGACCGCCTGGGTCACCATGCCATTCAGCCATCGAACCCGGTCTTTGCCGCTGACGCGCACGAGGGCCCTGTAACCCAGGTCAAACACTCCGGCGCTACGCAACAAACCCCGCGGTTCCGCCGACTTCCCAGCAAAACGAAGCGGCGTAATCGCGCCGCAGTGCATGGCACGTTCCGATGCGGCGACGGCAGCCGTCAGGGGCGTATCGGAAACCGCGGGATTAGGGATCTGAACCGCCTGGCTCATGCAAGGCCCTCAAAAAAATTATAGTCTCGGGAATGAACTGCTCGTTTGCGGGCACGAACAGGCCGAATGCGGTGAAAGGATCACAGATGCAGAAAAAGAGAGGCAATCCGGTACCGTTGTTGGCTGGATGGGCGGTGATTCTGGTATTGGCTACAGCCCCGGTAGCTCGAGCGCAGCCGGCCCCCGCTGCCTCTGCGCAGAGCGCGCCCGCCGCCAATCCGGCTCAAAAGCCCGCGCCGACCGCCCCGTCCCGGCAGGAAACCCGGATGACCCCCGCACAGGCCAGGGAGCTGTTCGCCGACGTGGGACAGATTCTCCAGTTCGTCTCGACAGATACGAGGTTTCCCATCAGGCACACCGTCAAGTCCCGGCTGATCACTCGCGCGGAGGTCGAGAAATACCTCGTCTCCAAAATGAACGATGACAAAGATGCGAAGCGGATGGAGCGCGAGGAAATTGTCCTGAAGAAGTTCGGGCTCATCGACCCCGACTTCCAGCTGCGCCCCTTCCTCGTCAAGCTGCTCGATGAGCAGATCGCCGCATATTACGACAGCAAAACCAAAACGGTGAATCTGCTGGACTGGATCGCCCCCGAGCAGCAAAAGCCCGTGCTGGCGCACGAGCTAACCCATGCGCTGCAGGACCAGGACGTCAATCTGGATAAGTGGGAGAGCCCCGGCAGCGATGATATCTCGCGCACGTACAAACAGGACCAACAGCATGTGGCGACCGATGAAGACGACACCGCCCGCGAAGCCGTTGTTGAAGGCCAGGCCATGGCCGTCTTCGTGGACTACAGCCTGAAGCCGATTGGCCGCAATCTGCGTAGTTCACCGGAGCTGCTGGAACCGCTCATTGAGCAGATGACGGGCGACGACAGCTCGCGCGACCCCGTCCTCGCGCGTGCTCCGTTGCTGCTCCAGGAGTCCCTGCTGTTCCCCTACAAATACGGCCTGAAGTTCGAGGGCGACCTGATCGCCGACGACAAGGATCCGTCGGCCCCTTTCGCCGGCGTTCTCGCGCGTCCTCCGGCCAGCAGCTACGAGGTCATGAATCCGCACGAGTACGAGCGTCACGTCACGGTGCCGTTGCTCACCATGCCCGATATCCACTCCGTCATCGATGCCGACTACAACCCGTATGACATCGGCGTGATGGGCGAGCTGGACGTGCGCATCCTTTCCGAGCTTTTTGGCGGTCCGGATGCGGTGAAGGAATTCACGCCCGCCTGGGATGGTGGCATTTATTATGCGGCGCAGCGCAAAGACGCGCCGGACAAAACTTCTACCGATTCTGTCGCGCTTTTCTATCTTTCGCAGTGGACCTCGGAGGACGTTGCCGCGGACTTCGCCAGAATGTACACCCATGAGCTGGGGCAGCAATTCTCCCAGGTGACCCGCGACACGCAGGACGAATCCGATCCATCGGAGCAGATCTATCAGACGAATCAGGGGCCGGTCCTGATTGTCACCAAAGGCAAGGACGTCTTCGTCAGTGAGAGTTTTCCGCTCGCCCTGGCGCGTAAGCTCGAGTTCTTCATGGTCAGTGCGCAGGACCAGAGTGGCGCACAGATCGCATCCGGGCCGCGCCCTCGGAACCCAATCTCCCCGGGGCGATCGGAGGCGGATTCCTCGCCCTGGCCCGACCTCACAGGCAATCTCGTTCGCTTCATGGCCGGATGCGGCCTCATGAAGGCCGCCCTGATTCACTGAAACACCCGGTTATACTGGTAACTTGCGCTAAGCGATTAGATTTCTCCGGAGGCTTCCCGGCAAATCTCCGGGCAGGGAGTGTTCTTGCAACAAGCAGAGATCGGCATCATTGGCGGCAGCGGGCTCTACTCCATGCCCGGCCTTACCGCAGTTCATGAAGAGCGTGTCACGACCCCCTTTGGCGATCCGAGCGACGCCTTCATCCTGGGAGAGCTCGAAGGCCGCAGGGTCGCATTTCTGGCTCGCCACGGCCGCGGCCATCGCATCCTGCCCTCCGAACTGAACTTTCGCGCCAATATCTACGCCTTCAAAAAGCTCGGCGTGGAACGGATTCTTTCCCTCTCCGCGGTTGGCTCGCTCAGGGAAGAGCACAAGCCTGGCGATTTTCTCATTCCTGATCAGTTCATCGACCGCACGTTCCACCGCGTCTCCACATTTTTTGGCGAAGGCCTCGTCGGCCACGTCTCATTCGGCGATCCCGTTTGCGCCACCGTTGCCGGCGCCCTCGCAGCGGCCTGCGGTTCAGAGGGGGTCACCGCCAGTTCCGGTGGAACCTACGTCTGCATGGAGGGCCCGCAGTTCTCGACGCGCGCCGAATCGAACCTCTACCGCAGCTGGGGAGCCAACGTCATCGGCATGACCAATCTGCAGGAAGCCAAGCTGGCTCGCGAGGCGGAGATCTGCTACGCGACGGCCGCCATGGTCACGGACTACGACTGCTGGCATCCGGAACACGATTCCGTCACGGTTGACCAGATCGTTGCGGTTCTCAACCAGAATGCCGCCAATGCCTGCAAGGTCATCCGTGCAGCCGTGGCGGCCCTGCCGCGGGAGCGCAACTGCGCGTGTGCCACCGCGCTCCAATACGCTCTGCTCACCAGTCCCGCTGCCGTCCCCGCGGCCACCCGGGCGAAACTGGACCTGCTCGTCGGCAAGTATCTCAGGTAAATCGTAAGCGAGGAAACCCACCGCATGGCCATTCTTGTAGTCGGCAGCGTTGCATTCGACGCGATTGAAACCCCCTCGGGGCGCCGCGACCGCTGCCTCGGCGGCGCCGCGACCTATTTTGCTCTCGCCGCCAGCTATTTCACGCCGGTGCGCGTCATTGGCGTCGTGGGCGAGGATTTTGGCGTGGCCGAGGAGGCCGTCTTCACCCGGCGCGGCATCGACACGCGCGGCATCGAGCACGTTTCCGGCAAGAGCTTCTTCTGGAGCGGCTCATACATGAAGAACCTCAACGAGGCTCAGACGCTCAACACCGAGCTGAACGTCTTCCAGAGCTTCTCGCCCAAGATCCCTGTCGAATACGAAGACAGCGAATACCTCTTCCTTGCCAATATCGATCCTGTTCTCCAGGCCGATGTGCGCCGCAAAATGTCCAGCGTCAGGATGGTCTGCGGCGACACGATGAATTACTGGATCAAAGATCACGCCGAGAACCTGGCGCGTGTCCTTGAGCACCTCGACGCCCTGCTGATCAACGACGGTGAGGCAAAGATGCTCGCCGGCGACAATAATCTCGTGCGCGCGGCGCGCAGGATTCTTGCCATGGGTCCGAAAGCTCTCGTAGTCAAACATGGCGAATTCGGAGCGACTTCGTTTTTCGGCGATCATGCGTTCTTCGGGGAGCAAGCCAGTACGCCCTTTCGCGCGCCGGCGCTGCCGCTGGCCGAAGTTGTCGATCCCACCGGCGCAGGCGATTCGTTTGCCGGCGGCTTCTTTGGTTACATCGCCTCGCAGCCGCGGCTCACGCCGGCTGTCTTCCGCCGCGCCATGTTCTACGGTGGTGTGATGGGATCCTTTGCCGTCGAACGCTTCGGCACCGAGCGTCTCCAGCAGCTCGACCGAAAGGAAATCGAGGATCGCTTTGCGCTCTTCCGGCAGCTCTCGCACCTCGATTAGCAACCGCAGGGCGGCTGAAAGTGAAGCCGAGCTGGCCCGCCGCTCTCTGCGGCATGAGGCCATATTCGCTGGCCTGATCGCCGCTTTTGCCTCCATCCTCGCCTTCGGTTACTGCTACCGGAACAATCTGCTGCTGCTCTATGGCGACGCGGTGGCGCACCTCGCCATTGCCCGTCGCATTCTCGATTCCACCAGCCCCGGCATCCGCCAAATCGGCTCCGTGTGGCTGCCGTTCCCGCATCTGCTCATGATGCCCTTTGCCGCCAAAATGTCCTGGTGGCAAAGCGGCATCGCGGGCGCATTCCCCTCGATGGCCTGCTATGTCCTCAGCGTCGCCGGGTTGTGGAGGCTGGCGCGCTACTGGCTGCGCCCGGCGGGAGCTGTTGTCGCCGTTCTGTTCTTCGCGCTGAATCCCGGACTGCTTTACATGCAGACTACCGCGATGACAGAGCCGCTGTTCCTTTGCCAGATGGTCTGGAGCACTCTCTTCCTGGTCGCATTCCTGCGCCAGATGGAGGCAGGGAAGTCGCGCCCTGCGGCCCGCGCCCTCATCGCCTGTGGCCTGGTCCTCGTCACCGCCGTTTACACCCGATACGACGGCTGGATTCTCACCTGCCTGGTCTGGCTGATCGCTCTGCGCCGCTTGTGGAAGGCACGCGCCTGGAGATCCCGCGCAGGCGGCGCATTCGTCCTGTTTACTGCCATGCTCGGCGCCTCGCCCCTCGTCTGGTTTGCCTGGAACGCGCGGCAGTATGGCGACTGGCTCGATTTTCTGCGCGGTCCTTACTCCGCGAAGGCCATCGCCATCCGCACCACGCCACCCGGCGCCTACCACTGGCCCGGTTTTCACAGGCCCTGGGTCGCCTTCCTCTATTTCCTCAAAGTCGCGGAACTTGGCGTCGCGCCCCATCTCTTCACCGACGTGGTTCTCGTCCTCGCCCTTGCCGGTACGATTCTCGCTCTCCTCCGCTGGCGCGGCCAGTCCATCCTTCCTTTGCTTCTGTTCTGGATGCCGGTTCCGTTCTATGCCTATGCGGTGTCGTATGGCTGGGTGCCGATTTTCTTTCCGCTCTGGTTCCCGCACTCCTGGTACAACACCCGCTACGGCATGGAGATGCTGCCCGGTTTCGCGCTCGGCCTCGGTTTTCTCGTCGCCTGGCTCATCGACCGCGCGGAGGTCCGCTGGGATCGCCACGCCCAACTCATCCTGCTTGCGTGCATTGTGCTCATCCTTGCGGATTCGGCCTTCCTCATTCATTCCACACCCCTGGTTCTCGGCGAAGCCATCGCGAATGCGCGCACCCGCGTTCCCTTTGAAGCCGCCTACGCGCGCGCCCTCGATGCGCTTCCCCCCGACGGAAAAATTCTGGTGTGGACCTCTGACCACCCTGGCGCCTTTGAGCGTGCCGGAATTCCTCTGCGTCGCACCATCAACGAAACCGACTATTACCGCTGGATGCCCGCCCTCCGGCATCCCGCGCAATCGGCTGCATTTATCATCGCCGCCGATCACGACGCCGTCGCCCAGGCCGTCGCGGCTCATCCCCAGGGCCTCACACTCATTAATATCGTTTGCTCCACCGGCCAACCCTGCGTGCGCTTTTATCGCTCTAACCTCGCGGTCCATCACTAACGGCTGATTACCGGGGCTTTCGAGCGGAGGTCGGGTCTGGCCTGAGCCCCCACCCTGGTGCGCGGCCCGATTTTACCGAACGATTCAGGATCTTCACCGCTGCAGGAACGACTCCGCCGCGTCGAACACTTCGCTGGTCCATGCGGAGAATTCCATCCTGAAGACAGCCGCACAGGTTGCAGAGCGGCTGGCTTGAGCTGGCTGGGCCAGGACGCGGATCGACAAGACAGGGAGGAAGGCATTGGAATCGCGGCCTCAGTTACTTTTTGTCGACGATGAATCGAGTATTCGTGCACTGATGCCGGCGGTGCTTACCCGGCATGGCTTTGAAGTGACCGTGGCAGCCTCCGTCTCTGAAGCGCTGAATCTGATTGCCACCCGAAGTTTCGACGTCCTGATCTCTGACCTGAACATCGGCGAGGCCGGCGACGGCTTCACCGTGGTCAGCGCGATGCGGAGAACCCATCCCGACGCAGCGACCTTCATTCTCACGGGCTATCCTGCCTTCGAGTCCGCTCTCGAAGCCATCCGCCAGCAGGTCGACGACTATTTCGTGAAGCCCGCCGATGTTGAAGCTCTGGTGAGCCGAATCCTCGCCAAGCTCAGCGGGCCGCCTTCCGAGCGCCATGGCATCCCCGCCAGACGTCTCCCCAAGATCCTCCAGGAACACAAGCTCGAAATCTTCTCTCGATGGATGGACTCCGCAAAAGCAGATGAGAAGATCAAGTCCCCCGGATTATCCAACGCGCAGTTGTCGGAGCATTTGACAACCCTGATCGACGAGATCATCACGGCTTCAAGTGATCTCACGTTGTCGCCGGGAGCTCTGACCGCCGCCCGCCGTCACGGACTCATGCGCTTTCAGCAGGGCTGTAGCGTTGTTGCCATGATCCGCGAGGCACACATTCTCCACGGCGTCCTCTGTTTCATCGTCCAGGAAAACCTGCTCAGCGCCGACATCAGCTTCCTGGTTACCGACATCATGCGCATCGGCGAAGCGGTCCAGGGCTTTCTCGAGGAATCGCTCCACACATACTTCGAGGCCCAGCGCGCCGCTGAGTACACAAAAGGTTCTTAAGGCTCAGCTTCGTTCCGCCCGCGTCTAGGGAATGTATCCAGGACCGCGCAGCACTTTTCCAGGAAGCGCGCCTGTCATTTTGCCGGCCGCGATCACCGGAACTCCATTGACAAGCACATAGTGCATTCCCTGGGAGAGCTGATTCGGATCCTCATATGTCGCAAGGTCGCGGATGGTCGCCGGATCGAAGACGACGATATCCGCCCACATGCCCTTCTTCAGAACGCCGCGGTCCGTCAGCCGCATGCGCTGCGCGGGCAGCGCCGAGAACTTGCGAATGGCGTCCGGCAGCGTGAGCAGATGCTGTTCGCGCACATATTTGCGCAGAATACGTGGAAATGTCCCATAGGCGCGCGGATGAGGATGTTCTTCGCCCAGCAATCCCCGCGGCGAAGTGCCCTGCGAGTCGTTGTCGATGGAAACCCAGGGCTGCTTGAGCGCAAATTCCACGTCGGACTCGCTCATGCCGAAGACGGCCACCGATGTGAAGGCATTGTCCTTGATGAGGAAATCGCAGAGCGTGTCGATCGGGTCTTCGTGCCACGCCGCTGCGATCTCTGACAAACGCTTGCCCTGATACTGCCGCAGGGCCGGGTTTTGCACCACCGCAATCTCCACAGCCTCGGGCCCTGGGATCTCCAGCCATTCGTCCTCCCAGTCCCCCGTGGGGTGCAGCATGTCAGCGCGAATGCGCGCGCGTGTAACGGGGTCCTTCAGCCGTCGGAGCAGCGCCGCGTCGCCCCCATCGTGCGCCCACGGCGGAATGAATGCGGAAAAGGTGTTGAACCACGCCGTGTACGCGTAGGTATTCGCGCTGATGTCCACACCGGATGCGCGAGCGGCGTCAATCTGCGCAACGATCTGCGGCATCTTGCCCCAGTTGCGCACGCCCGCGGTTTTCAGGTGCCAGATTTCGACCGGAATGTGCGCTTCGCGTCCAATGCGGATGGCTTCATCGAGAGCTTGCGGCTCCGTATCTCCCTCGCTCCGCATGTGCGTCGCGTAGATGCCTCCATATTGCGCGGCCACGCGAGCCAGAGCGATCAGCTCGTCGGTTTTCGCATAGGGAGCCGGGGCATACTGCAGCGCCGTAGAAACGCCCACCGCGCCGTCCAGCATCGCCTGGCGCACCAGCGCCTGCATCTGCGCGAGTTGCGCGGCCGCTGGCTGTACATCGCCATCGCCCAGCACGATGCGGCGTACGGTTGCAGCACCCACGTAACTGGCCAGGTTGATCCCCATTCCCTGGCGCTCCAGCCGGGCGAAGTACTGGCGGAGCGTCGTCCAGTCGGGGGTAATCCTGTAGTGCGCATACTCGTCGTGATCGGCGGCAACGATTCGCGCATTCAGGGGTGCCACCGATTCGCCCTCGCCGGTGATCTCGGTCGTGATGCCCTGATAGATTTTCGAGGGCAGTCGAGGATCAACAAGGATGCTCAGGTCCGACTGCCCGAGCATGTCGATGAATCCCGGCGCGACCACCATGCCGTGCGGGTCGATCGTCTCGCGGCGTGGCGCGCGGTCCAGCATGCCGATGGCCGCGATATGCCCGTTCCGAATGCCCACATCGCCCGAGTACCAGGGCGAGCCGGTGCCGTCGATGATGTGGCCGTTCGTAATGACGATGTCGAATGGCGTCGAGGCGGCGTCTCGGCTCTGCGCGAACAACGTTCCTGCAAAGCCGAGAAGCAGGAGAGCGGCGCACGCAAAGCGCACCAGGATCCCCGGAGAGGAGGGTTTCACTCGAGTTCTGGACACCACGGCATCGTAGACATTGCAGCTCCTTTCGTCAAAGATTCAATTCTCCGCTGGATTCGCTCTCCTGTACCCTGTCTTGGGAGGAAAGTGATGCGTTTTGCCAAGGCGCAGGCCTGCAGCAACGACTTCCTGATTGCGGAAGGTCCCTGCGACCCGCAGCTGGCCAAAAGGCTCTGCGATCGGCACACCGGCATCGGCGCCGATGGCGTCGAATTTCTCAAGCGCACCGGCCCGCGCGCTGGACACATTCGGCTTGCGAACGCCGATGGGTCCATCGCGGAAATTTCCGGCAACGGCACGCGTTGCGCGGCCGCGTGGGTAGCGCACTCCGAAGGTGTCCGCCCGGGTGAGGAGATCACGCTCGATACAGATGCAGGCCCGCGCACCTGCCGTATCGTCGAAGCTGCCGGCAGCCATTTCCTCATTGCCGCCGGGATGGGCGTCCCAAAGATTGAGCCGGCCCAGGTTACGCTGTCTGACAAGACCCTCGTGCGTGGAACGTGGGTGTCCATGGGGAATCCGAATTTCGTCATCGTCGTCGATGATGCGAATTTTCGCGCGCACAGCCGGGGCTGGAATGAGCTGGGCCGCGAAATCTGCCTGCACCCGCAGTATCCGCAACAGATCAACGTGCTGTTTTTCCGCATGATTCGGGCGGACGAGATAGAGATTCGCATCTTCGAGCGCGGCGTCGGTCCCACCACCTCCTCGGGCACGGGGACCTGCTCCTGCGCGGCCGCCGTGATCGCGTTCTGCGGTGGAAAATCGCCGCTCACCGTCCATGCACCTGGCGGCACGCAGCGCGTCGACTGGTCCGGTCCAGGAGCGGAAATGATTCTCACCGGCCCCGCCGACCTGATCGCTGCAGGAGAGACGCTCCTTGGCGAGTGAAGCCCTGAAACCGCCAGCCGTCGCCGCCGGCGCCCGCATCGCGGTCCTTGCGCCCGCCAGCAGCGCCGATCCGCAGCGCATCACGCGAGGCATTGAGGCTCTTCGCGCGTTCGGCTATGATGCCGTCGCGGCGAATCATCTCTACAACAAGCTTCCACCCTATTTCTCTGGCACTTCAGAGGAACGACTTGCCGATCTGCACCGTGCCTTTGCGGATCCTTCCGTCGCGGCGATTATTTGTGCCCGAGGCGGTTACGGATCGAATTACCTTCTCGCGGGGCTCGATCTCCAACTGATCCGCTCTCACCCGAAACCCTTCTTCGCTTACAGCGACATGACCGTCCTGCAAACCTGGCTTCTTGATCAGCCAGGACTGGTCGCCTTTCATGGCCCCATGGCGGCTGCGGACTTTGCCATCGAGAATGGCGTCCACCTGCCAACCTTCCACGCCGCTCTCATGGGCGGCCTGGTGCAGGTCGGCGCGGAGCAGGGAATCCGCGTCCTTCGCCCGGGGCACGCCCGCGGCGTGGTCTATGGCGGCTGCCTCAGCCTTCTGGCCTCCGCGCTGGGCACGCCCTATGCGCCGCGGATGGAAGGGAAGTTGCTCTTCCTCGAAGATCAGGCCGAGAAGCCATACCGTATCGACCGCATGCTGCGGCAAATGATCCTTGCCGGTAAATTCGAGGGCGTGCGCGGATTCGTTTTCGGCGAGATGCTCGGTTGCTCATCCGACGATGCCGACCCCAGGCTTCTGGAGCGCGTCGTCCTCGACGTCCTGCGTGACTTCGATGTCCCCATCGCCATCGGCCTTCGTTCCGGCCATGTTTCCGGCGGCAATGTCACCCTGCCCCTCGGCATTGAAGCGGAACTGATTCTGGATCGCGCCGACCCGCTGCTACGATATCTGGAGCCGGCTGTCACCGGGTCTCCCCATGCAGGATAAAAAGCACATCCATCTGATTGGTATTTGCGGCACCGCCATGGCTTCGCTCGCCGGGATGCTGCAACTGAAAGGGTATCGCGTTACTGGTTCCGATCAGGCGGCGTATCCACCCATGTCCGATCTCCTCCGCTCGCTGAACATTCCCATTGCCGAGCCATTCTCGCCCGGGAATCTCCATCCCCAGCCGGATCTCGTCATCGTCGGCAATGCTATTTCGCGCGGGAATGCAGAGCTGGAAACAGTCCTCGACCGAAGCATTCCGTTTACCTCCCTGGCCAGCATCGTCCACGAGGAATTCATCATCGGCCATGAGTCGCTGGTCATCGCCGGAACCCACGGCAAAACGACGACCACCAGCATGCTGGCATGGATCTACGAGGTCGCCGCGCGCCGCCAGCCCCAACTTGCCCCTTCTTTCCTCATTGGGGGCATCGCGGAAAACTTCGGCGCGAGCTTTCAGCTGCGCCCGGGCCGGCCGTTCATCATTGAAGGCGACGAGTACGACACTGCCTTCTTCGACAAGGGTCCCAAGTTCATGCA
>JASHNS010000098.1 GCA_030041515.1 Acidobacteriaceae bacterium
AGCAGAACAATTACCCCGGCTTCTTCAATCAGCCCTTTTTCCAGCAGTTTTTCGGGCAGCAGATGCAGCCCCAGCAACAGCCGCAATCCGAGCGTGAAGAGAGCCTCGGATCAGGCGTCATCGTAAATTCCAACGGCTACATCATCACCAATAACCACGTGATCGATGGCGCCCAGAACATTCAGGTCTTTACACAAAACCGCCAGGAATACACGGCGAAGCTGATCGGTACCGATCCGCAAACCGATATCGCCGTTCTCAAAATCGATGCCACAAATCTGCCGACGGTGACGCTGGGCGACTCGAACAATTTGAAGGTGGGCGACATGGTCTTTGCCATCGGCGACCCCTTCGGCATTGGCCAGACTGCCACGTCGGGCATTGTGAGCGCCACCAACCGCGCACCCGGCGGAATCGAGCATTACGAAAACTTTATCCAGACCGACGCTGCCATCAACCCTGGTAACTCCGGCGGAGCCTTGATCGACCTGCACGGCGACCTCATCGGCATCAACACCGCGATCATTGCCGGCGAACAGGGCGGCGGGAATGAGGGCATCGGTTTCGCTATCCCCATCAACATGGCCGTCAACATCATGAATCAGATCGTCGAAACCGGCAAAGTCGTGCGCGGCTATCTCGGCGTCCATGTCCAGCTCGTCACTCCGCAGATGGCCAAATCCTTTGGCCTGACCCATGGCGGCGGTGCGCTGGTTGCCGATGTCAGCCCCGACGGGCCCGCGGCGAAGGCCGGCATCGAGCGTGGCGATATCATCGAAGACCTCAACGGTCACACGATCCTCGACAGCGAACAACTGAGCGTCGAGATCTCCGAAATGACTCCAGGGACCGTCGCCCATCTCACCGTCTTCCGCAACGGCCAGACGCTGCAGAAGGACGTGACGCTGGGCACCCTGCCCACCATGGGCAAGGGTGAATCCGCCAACGGCATGGAACCCGGTGCCGCTCTCAAAGGCCTCGCCGTGCAGTCCCTCACTCCCGATATCCGGCAGCAGCTCAACCTGCCCTCCGGCGTCGCGGGAGTCGTAGTCAGCAACATCGACCCCAACAGCCCGGCCGCTGTCGCCGGCGTCCAGCAGGGGGATGTGATCGAGGAAGTCAACCACAAGCCCGTGCAGAACATGGACGCGTATCAGGCCGCCGCTTCCGGTATTGGCGATCAGCCGGTTCTGCTGCTCATCTACCGCAATGGCATGACGATCTACCTGGTCGTCCAACCGCAGTAAGTTCAGCCACTATCGCAGCGGGACACGGACCTTTCCGTGTCCCGCCTTTTCCTTGCCGCTTGAAGATCTACCCTCGGACTGCGCCACGAGCCGCCGTCCATCGCTGCAACGTCGGGCGGATGACCAATCCCACCAGATCCAGCAGAGCGTGCGCTCCGATGGCAATCCACAAACTGCCGGTCCACAGGTACATCGCCGCTAAAAGTCCCCCAAGGATCGTCGTCCCCACAATGCCGGCAATCCCCTGATAGAAATGCACGGCCCCGAAAATCAGCCCCGCAATGACAAATGCTGCGAGCGCGTTCCCGCAAACCGGCACGAGCAACAGCGGCAGGAGCAATCGGAAATAGAACTCTTCGCCGATCCCGGCATTCAGCGAGAGCAGCGCCGTCCACATCGTCTCGGCGCCGTTGCGCGGCAATAGAGCCGCAATGTCCCCCACCTGCACCGGCTTGGGCCGCCTGCGCAGCAGCCGCGGAAGCAGGAGTCCGGCCATCAACCCGCCTGCCAGGGCGCCCACAAAGACGCCGACCACGCCCCCGTTGAACGTGGAAGCCCCCTCAGCGTGAGGATTCAGATCCAGAAAGAGGGGCCGGAACTCCGGCGGCAACGCCCTGAGCGCCCTCAGCCGGCCCAAAATCGCCAACGCTGCCACTGCTGTGCACGTGAAAAGCAGAAATGCCTTCACCAACCACGCTCGGTAGCATCGCTGGCGCTCGGCGGTTTCGGTCAGAAGCTTAAACGCTCGATACTCGGCCCGGTCGTTGCGGACAAACCACGCCAGCGATCCCAGGCAGAAGGCAAGCAGAATGCCGGAACGGATCATAGGGGAAGTACGGCCATGTTACCGGATCGCACTCCGCTTGCGCAGAACCACGCGAACCTGCTCCCGCCAGTGCTCGTCGAGCGCAATCAGCTCCCATGGCACTGAGGGCGCCAGCTGTCGTAACACGATCTCATTCGCGGGATGAATATGCAGCGCCGGCGCTACCAACAGCAGCAGCGGATCGTCCTCCGCCAGTTCCACCCCCGCGAAATATCCCTGCCGCGCCAGTTCGCCTCCTCGATGCAGCTCCCTAACCCGCGCCCAGTAATCCAGCGCCTGCAGCGGCAAATGCAGATCGTCGTCGGCCTTCAGTTCCAGCACCGCCAGCCGCCCCTGCCGCGTCACCGTCAGCAGATCGAGCAGGGACCGGCTGGCCGAGGCAAACGCCGGAACCTGCGAATACACCGGCCCTGCCCCGAGCGCCGGATCGAGCAGGGAAAGATCTCGCCGCAGCCTCGACTCCAGCCAGCGCTCCGGCTGCAACCGGTAGAGCGGATCACAGGCGGATCCTTCAGCGTGGCGCCCGCGAAACAGCCGATCCATCAGATCCAGAAAAAGGTCTTCGGTCGTATCATCCAGGGCCGTCTCGCTGGGCCCGGCACCAAAGACAATTTCCGTCTGGCGAGCGAACGAGCGGGGCGCCCACTTCTGGCGTACCCGTGCATACTCCAGCCCGTGCAGCGCAAATGCAATTTCGTTCGCGCTGCGGGCGCGGATCTCCGTCGCCTCCAGCAGGTCCGCGGGCAGCATCCCCCGCAGTTGATCCACCCCGACAGCACACCGCTCGAAACCGGCCTGCGGATCAAATGCGTGAGGCAAATCGATGGCCAGGTTTCCGGTGTCGGCCACACAGCGCGCACCCAGATCCCCACTCGCGGGATCCAACTCGTAAAGCTCCCACTGCGCGGCGGCGCGATCCAGCCAGCTCATGCGGTTCTGCGCGACAGACGCGCATCCGCGGGGCACCACCAGCCTTAGTCCGTGAAACACCTGCCGCCCGTCCAGATGTTGTCGGCAGTGCGCCAGCCACAGGATTCCCAGCGTCAGCGCGCCTTCGATCGTCGCCGGCGGCTCTTCCGGCCCCACTCCCAGCACAGCCCACGCCGCCTGTCCGCGTACCAGCATCCCGCGCGCATACGCCGGCCCAAAGCTGTTCTCCAGATCCATCGCCGAGCGGAAGCTCTGCAGCCGCCACTCCGGGAACGCAACACCGAGTGCCCGCTCCAGTCCGCGTTGATATCTCTTGCGCTCCGTATCCCGCGCCGTCGGCGTCCGGCAATCCGCATCCGGCTGGAGCGTCAGGATCTGCGGCCTGGTCTGCCCGAAACGCCGCGTCTCCACGCGCAGCGTCTCGCGCCGCGGTGTAATCGCTGTAACCGTGCGCACCATGTTCCGCTCGTCGGACCACAGATGCAGCAGGCAGCGCCCGTGCTCCGCAGTCACCGAGCAGCGCGCCAGGCGCAGGTCGAAGAGCAGCCGACCATCCTCAAAGACAGCGATGGCTGGCCATGCGGCGAAGAAATTCTCCAGTGCACGTGCCAGTGCGCTCGGGTCGGCGGCTGCGGAAACGGCAGGCATCTGACCCGATCTTCCGCGTCCCCGAGGCCCGGGGCAACAAAAACCCTACCAGCTCTTACGCTTTCGTAACTCGGTAATATGGGCCACGTGGTGGCGCGAGTGCCACGCGTAGAGCGCCGCAGCCTCGGCGAGGGTTTGGCGTCCGTTGTCCGGATGCACATAGCCCCGCCGCCACTGTTGTTCCGTCAGTGAGCCGAGCAGCAGCACCCAGCGCTCGTGCAGCGCCATCAGCAGATTCAGCGAGACCTCGACCGGAGCGGTACTTGCGTCCGAAAGCTGCGCCCACAGCTTCTCGTCGTAGGGCTGAATCGTCGGCCAGTCTTCGGTCAGCGCCAGCCGCATACGAACGTACGAATTCATATGGCTGTCCGCCACGTGATGCACCAGTTGCCGTATCGTCCAGCCGCCCTCGCGGTAGGGCGTGTCGAGTTGCGCTGCGCTCAGGCCGTCCACCGCGGCTCGCAGCTTCTCCGGCAGCGCGGCGATGATGGCAATCGCCGCCCCATGATCGGTCACGTTCGCCTCGGCGCGGCGAAACTTCCCGACTGGATAGCGAGGATCAATCTCAGTTTGAGGATTGGCTGTGGCGCTCATGCATCAAGGGATACGCGAAGACGCTTTGCGGGTCAAGAATCGCCAGGTGCCGGCGATGGACGGTTACAGGCGGTGCTTTTTGCTTCGCTTCGGCTTCTTCTGCTTCGGCAAATTCGAATTCTTCGGGTGGTTTTGCGCCAGCTTGTGCCGCTCTTTGCGCACCTGGGACTGCTGGAATTGGGGGTTCTTCTCGCGCTTCTTCGGGTATTGCGGGTTCTTCGCGTGCCGCGCCACCGGGTGTGGATGATGCTTCGGCACGTGCACGCCAAACACCGGCGCGGCCAGCAGCAAAGCCAACGGAAGCAGGAAAGTCCTTCGCATCCTTCCCGATCCTTTCACACTTTCCCGGTCCCAGGTCCGGAATTCCGAGGAGTATCATCTAACACTTCAGGGCCATCCCCATCTGGAGACGCGCGTGGATCACAAGCGGTATTTCTTTGAAAAATTCGGCGTCACCGAGCGCCTGCTGGAGCGCTGCCTCGGCGAGGCTCTCTCCGCCGGCGGCGATTACGCAGATCTCTACTTCGAATCCGTGGCTTCCACCTCGCTCGGCCTCGACGAGTCCATCATCAAGTCCGCAAGCCAGGGGGTCAGCGCCGGCTGCGGCATCCGCGTTGTCTCGGGCGAGCGCACCGGCTACGCCTACACAGACGACCTTAGCGCCGATCGCCTCCTCCGCGCCGCCCGCACCGCTGCACTCATCGCCAGCGGCCCCGCGAAGCAGCCTGTTCAGGGATTTACCGAGACCAGCGTACCCAGCCTTTATCCGGCACCCGCCGCCGACCTCGACAGCGATCTTTCCCCCAAGCTCGATCTTCTGATGCGCGCCGATCGCGCCGCTCGCCGCTACGATCAGCGCGTCACTCAGGTCCGCGCCAGCTATGCGGACGAACTCCGCCGCATCCTCATCGCTGCCTCCGATGGCACCTTCGCCAGCGACACCCAGCCCCTTGCGCGCATGAGCGTCTTCGTTCTCGCCAAAGAGAACGAACGCACTGCCCGCGGCAGCTCCGGCGGCGGCGGCCGCGTTGAGATCGGCTACTTCACCGGCGCCAAAGGTCCGGAGTTCTTTGCCACGGAAGCCGCCCGCACCGCGGTGCTTCAGCTTGGCGCGATCGCTGCTCCCGCCGGCGAAATGGAGGTCATCCTCGGCCCCGGCTGGCCCGGCGTCCTGCTCCACGAAGCCGTCGGCCACGGCCTCGAAGCCGACTTCAATCGCAAGAAGACCTCTGCCTTTGCCGGCCTCATCGGCCGTCCCGTTGCCAGCTCAAAGGTGACAGTCGTCGACAACGGCCGCATGGCCCTCCGTCGCGGCTCGCTCAATGTCGACGACGAAGGCTCCGCCACCCAGGAAACCGTCCTCATCGAAGGCGGCATCCTCAAGGGCTATCTCAGCGATAAGCTCTCTGCGCGCGTCATGGGCATCCCTTCCACCGGCAATGGCCGCCGCGAAAGCTATCAGCAGATCCCCATGCCGCGCATGACGAACACCTACATGCTCCCCGGCGACGATGCGCCCGAAGACATCCTGCGCAGCGTCAAGCGGGGCCTCTACGCTGTCAACTTTGGCGGCGGCCAGGTCGACATCACCAGCGGCAAGTTTGTCTTCTCCGCTTCCGAGGCCTACTTGATCGAGGACGGGAAAGTCACCGCGCCGGTGCGCGATGCGACCCTCATCGGCAACGGCCCCGAGGCGCTCAAGCACGTCTCCATGGTCGGCAACGATCTCGCCCTCGACGAGGGCATCGGCACCTGCGGCAAAGACGGCCAGAGCGTCCCCGTCGGCGTCGGCATGCCCACCGTCAAACTCGACCGCATGACCGTCGGCGGGACGCGGTCCTAGCCGGACCGCATCGGCGCCGCGCATTTCAATCAGGAGACCGAGCAAAGACGTGGCGACAGCAGCAGAAACGCGCATCGACCTGCAGAACATCGCCTCCAGCATTGTGGACCGCGCTCTCCGTGCCGGCGCTTCCGATGCCGAAGTCACCATCCGCGAAGGCGACGAGTTCTCCACCAGCGTCCGCCTCGGCGAAGTTGAGACCCTGAAGGAATCCGGCTCGCGCGGCGTCGGTCTGCGCGTCCTGCTCCAGGCCGACAACGGCTACCGCGTCGCCAGCACCTCCTCCAGCGACTTCACCCCGGACGGCATCGAGCACCTCGTGCGCGGGGCCGTCGCGCTCGCGCGTCTCCCCTCCGTCGACCCTTTTGCCGGCCTGGCCGAGCTCGGCGAGTTCGGCCAGCTCTCCGGTGATCTCTGCCTCTATCACGACGACGTCTACTCTCTGCCCACTGAGCAACGTATCGCCTGGGCCCGCCGCGCCGAAGCCGCTGCCATGGCTGTCGATGCGCGCCTCGTCAACAGTGACGGCGCGGGCTTCGACGCCGCCACCGGCCGGCGCGTCTTCGCCAACTCCCGCGGTTTCCTCGGCGAATACCGCTCCTCGTACTGCTCCATCGCCGCCAGCCCCATCGCACAGGACGCGAGCGGCGAGATGCAGCGCGATTCCTGGTGGTCCCAGGCCCGCGCCTTCCGCGATCTCGAATCCCCCGAATCCGTCGGTCAGGAGGCCGCCCGCCGCACGCTGCGCCTTCTCGGCGCGCGCCGCGTCCCCACGCAGCAGGCGCCCATTGTCTTTGCTCCCGAAGTCGCTCGCGGCATCGTCGGCGCCATCTTCGATGCCGCCGCCGGCGACGCCATCTACCGCGGCGCCTCCATCTTCGCCGGCAAGCTCGGCGAAACGGTTGCCGCGCCCTCGGTCACCGTCATCGATGACGGAACCATTCCTGGCGGCTTCGGCACCTCGCCCTTCGACGCCGAAGGCCTGCCCAGCCGCCGCACCGTCATCGTCGAGCAGGGCGTCCTGCGCAGCTACATTCTCAACACCTACGCCGCGCGCAAGCTCGGCATGAAGAGCACCGGCAACGCCGGCCGCGGCCTCGCCGGCAATCCCTTCCTCGACTCCGGCAATCTTTTTCTTGAACCCGGAAAGGCATCCGCCGACGACATCATTCGCTCCGTCGATCGCGGGCTCTATGTCACCCGCCTCATGGGACAGGGCGTCAATCTCGTCACGGGCGACTACTCGCGTGGCGCGACCGGCCTCTGGATCGAGAATGGCGAGTTCACCTTCCCCGTGCAGGAGATCACGATCGCCGGCAACCTGAAAGACATGCTCCGCAGCATCACCGCCATCGGCAGCGATCTGGAATTCCGCTCCGCCACCGCCGCGCCGACCCTCCGCATCGACGGCATGACCATCGCGGGCGAGTAGCGGCCAGGTAAGATCAAAGCGGGAAGCCTGCGTCAGCGCAACATGTTGCCCCACTCCATCCCGTTCGACCCCGCCCACTCGGCATGGGACGCGATTCCCGCCGCACCCGGCGTTTTCGCACTGTATGCTGCCGACGCGCGCGCGGAGCCCTACATCAGCCGCACGCCCAATCTCCGCCGCCGCCTGCGCCGCCTGCTCGATCCTCGGCCCGATCAGAGCAAACGCCTCCAGCTCGCCGGACGCGTCGCCCGCGTCGAGTATGCCCTCACCGCCTCCGATTTCGAATCGCTGCTGCGCCTCTACCTGGTCACCCGCCATTTCTTCGGCGAGCGAGCCCGCAAGCGCCTGCACCTGCATCAGCCCCCGTTGGTGCGCATGATGGTTGAAAACCCCTACCCGCGCGTATACGTAACGAATCACGTCACAAAATCCGCCCTCGATGACCTCTACGGCCCATTCCCCTCCCGCGCCACCGCAGAAAAATTCCTTGAGGACATGCTCGACCTCTTCAAGCTCCGTCGCTGCCATGAGGAACTGCACCCCGACCCCGCCTTCCCAGGCTGCGTTTATTCGGAGATGAAGAAATGCCTCGCGCCCTGTTTCCAGGGCTGCACGGACGAGCGCTATGCCGAGGAAGCCGCAGCCGTCCGCGCTTTTCTCCGCACCCGCGGCGCCAGCCTGGCCGACTCTCTCCGCCACGAGCGCGAAGCCGCCTCTGCTCTCCTCGAATTCGAGAAGGCCGCCGAGCTCCACGCGCGTCTCACCCGCGCCGAAGCGGTCGCCGCCGAAGCTCCCGAAGCCATGCGCCCCCTCGCGCATCTCGACGCCGTCATCATCCAGCCCGCAACACAAGCTGAGTCTGTCGCCCTCTTCCGTCTCGCCCAGGGCATACTCTGCGGTCCCGCCTTCTACTCCGTCGCCGGCATGCGCCATCCCAACGAAGCCGCCGGATCCACCTCACTCTTCGCGCAACCGGTTGCCGCCATGGAAGCCGTCCCCCTCGACGCGCCCGCCGTCACGCTCGCGTCGCGCGACGAGCTCGAGCAACGTCTCGACGCCGCGCTTGCCCATCTGAATCCGGCCCCCGGTCGCCCCAGTCAGCGCGTCTCATCGGCTGACCTCTCCGACTTCCTCTGCCTCTTCGCCCGCTGGTTCTACCGTCCGCTCACAAAGCGCACCGGCGAAATTGTCTTCGCCGATGCCGAAAATAAAATCCCCTCTCGTGCCGTCCTTCGCTGCATTTCCCGCGTCTGGCGAGCAGCCCAAAGCAGCGCGGACGGCCCCGCTGAAACGTAACTTGGGCCCTCCCGAAGGCACCTGCCTCGACGGCCCCTCTCAAGCTCCTGATTCCAGAGGCCTAACCGGGGTTGTCGAACGCTAACTCTTCCCGTATCATAGAGATAGTCCTTCGGTCGGCTATCCCGGCGCAGCTTTCCCACCGCCACTCTAGGTTGACCTTCGGTCCGGCAAAACTCTATGGCAGACGATCAGAACCCACAGCTTCCCCTTGGCGGCAACTCGGGCGACGGATCCATCGGTCCCGGCGCAGCCAACCTGGTCCCCATCAACATTGAAGAGGAGATGCGCCGCTCGTATCTCGACTACTCAATGTCGGTCATCATCGGGCGCGCCCTGCCCGACGCCCGTGACGGCCTCAAGCCCGTCCACCGCCGCATTCTCTACACCATGTATGAGATGGGCCTGCAGGCCAACAAGAAGTACACCAAGTGCGCCAAGGTCGTCGGCCAGGCGATGGGTGTCTACCACCCCCACGGCGACTCCGCCATCTACGACGCTCTCGTCCGAATGGCTCAGCCGTTCTCCATGCGCTATCCGCTCGTCGACGGCCAGGGCAACTTCGGCTCCGTTGACGGCGATCCGCCCGCGGCCATGCGGTACACCGAGTGCCGCATGACGCGCATCGCCGGCGAAGTCCTCGCCGACATCGAGATGGAGACGGTGGACTTCGGGCTCAACTACGACGAATCCACGCCCGAACCCTCCGTTCTGCCCTCGCGCATTCCCAATCTCATCGTCAACGGTTCCAACGGCATCGCCGTCGGCATGGCGACCAACATCCCCCCGCACAACCTCACCGAGATCGTGAACGCCGCCATCGAGATGGTGAACAATCCCCATGCCGGCCTGGCCGAAGTGCTGAAGCACGTGCAGGGACCGGACTTCCCTACCGGTGGCTTCATCTACGGGCGTGGCGGCATCGCCCAGGCGTACAAGACGGGGCGCGGCCGCTTCCTGATGCGCGCAAAATGCGCGACTGAGAACATCACCGGCGGACGCCAGGCGATCATCGTCAGCGAAATTCCCTACCAGGTCAACAAGAACACCCTCATCAAGCGAATCGCCGAACTGGTCAACGACAAGACCGTCGACGACATCGGCGATGTGCGCGACGAGAGCGACCGCGACGGCATGCGCATCGTCATCGAGCTCAAGCGCGGCGCCGAGGCCCAGATCGTTCTCAACCAGCTCTACAAGCACACCCAGATGCAGGAAAGCTTCTCCATGATCTTCCTGGCCGTCGTCAACGGCCAGCCCCGCGAGCTGCCTCTGCCCGAGGCCATCCGCGTCTTCATCGATCACCGCATGGACGTGGTGCGCCGTCGCACCGCCTTCCTGCTGCGCAAAGCGCGCGAGCGCGAGCACATCCTGCTCGGCTACCAGATCGCGCTCGATCACCTCGATAACGTCATCAGGATCATTCGCGGATCGTCTTCCCGCGCCGACGCCCGCGAGAACCTCTTCCAGTTCTTCTCCGGCCGCACCATCACGGTGCGCAACCAGAAGTTCGACGGCGTCAAGCTGGATCCGAAGAAGTACGCGGTCGATCCCGCGACGATGATCGCGCCGACGCTGACCCTGAGCTATCGCCAGATCGATGCCATCCTCGAACTGCAGCTCTATCGCCTCACCCAGCTCTCCATCGACGAACTCCTGAAGGAGCTGGCCGAAGTCCGCGAAAACATCGCCGAATACGAATCCATCCTCGCCTCGGAGAAGAAGCTGCGCGGCGTGATCGTGAAGGAACTCGAAGCCGTCCGCAAGGAATACGGCGACGAGCGCCGCACCCAGATCCTCGACGAAACCGCCGAGCTCCAGCTCGAAGACCTCATCGCCGACGAGCAGGTCGCGGTCACGGTTTCCCATTCCGGCTACCTGAAGCGGACGCCCATTTCCACTTACCGCCAGCAGCGGCGAGGCGGCCAGGGGCGCCTTGGGATGAAGACCCGCGAGGAAGACTTCGTCTCGCAGCTCATCGTCGACTCCACGCACGCCTGGCTGCTCTGCTTCACCAACAAGGGCCGCGTCTACTGGCTCAAGGTCTACGAGATCCCGGACGTGGGCGCTGCTGGCAAGGGCAAATCCATCGCCAGCCTCCTCAATCTCCAGCCCGGCGAGACCGTCCGCACCATCCTGCCCGCCCGCGACCTGGAAGAAGAGGGTAAATTCATCTTCTTCGCCACGCGAAAGGGCACCGTGAAGAAGACCCCGCTCAAAGACTTCTGCAACGTCATGGCTCGCGGCATCATCGCTATCGGCATTGATGAAGACGACGAACTCGTCAAGGTGGCCCTCACCGACGGCAACCAGATCGTTTTCCTTGCCACCCATGAAGGCATGGCCATCCGCTTCTCTGAGGAAGACGTCCGCTCTATGGGCCGTCCCGCCTACGGCGTCCGCGGCATCGAAATCGGCAAGAACGACTACCTCGTCGGCATGGCCGTCACGCCAAAGAAAAACGGCGACGTTCACCGCATCCTTTCGGTCACCGAGAACGGCTTCGGCAAGCGCACCGATGTCGAAGAGTATCGTCTCCAGACACGCGGCGGCAAGGGCGTCATCAACGTTAAAACCACCACGAAAAACGGCAAGGTCGTCGCCATCCAGCTCGTCGATGAAACGTCGGAGTTGATCGTCATCAGCCAGTACGGCAAGATCATCCGCATCGATACGACCACCGTCCGCGCTGCCGGCCGCTCCACGCAGGGCGTCAAGCTGCTCAACATCGAAGACGGTGATAAGGTAGCCGCAGCCGTGGTGATTCCGCCGGAAGAAAAAGCCACGGAGCCGGAGAACGGGACGCTGCTGCAATAAGGTGCACGCCATTTCCAGCCGAAGGCCCCCAGCAAGGGGGCCTTCCTGTTTTAGAAACAATGCCGAGTAGCCGCCTTCCCGCCCTTACCTGCGCGAGCGGCGCCGGCCAGGTTCACCCCATAGCAAGAAGCAAATTCCCTGGCCGCTCAATTTTCAATGCACATCGAAGCATCCCACCTCTCGAAAGTACCGTCCTGCAGCTCAGGCTTAACCTAACGTTGTGCGCTTCTTCGTCTCTTTCCGTTGGTTCGACATCTTCGAGCTCCTGGTCGCCTACAGCCTCATCCTCGCCGTCATCTGGACGCCCGGCGTCGAGCAGCGCGTCCTCTACTGGACGGCTTTCGCCTGGATCGTCATCACCGCGTGGCTGCGCCGCAGCCAGACCCGCCCCATCGGCCTCGGAGTCCATGGCCTCTGGCCCTCCCTCTGGATCATCCCCGCAGCCATCGTCCTTTTCCTGATCGGTATCGGCATCGCCGATCGCGTCCACACCCTGCACGAACTCTATGGTCCGTTGCCCGTCATCCAGCACGTGGCCGAATACTCGCTCTGGTCCCTCATGCAGCAATTCATTCTGCAGGTGTACGTGCTGCTGCGTCTGCTGCGCCTGGGAATGCGCCGCGTTCCAGCCATCGCCATCGCGGCGCTGATGTTTGCCGCCGCGCATATCCCCAACCCCGTGCTGGTCCCGGCAGCTCTCATCTGGGCTGCGATCAGTTGCTGGCTCTACCTCAGATATCGCAATCTCTACTCCATTGCCGTCGCCCATGCGCTGCTCGGCATGTGCCTTGCCTTCTGCGTGCCAAACTCCATCAATCACCACATGCGCGTTGGCCTCGGATACCTCCGCTATGGGCACGAACACGTTCGTCCCGGCCTCGAGCTCACTGATCGCTGAGGCTCATGACACAGCCATCCTCTTCCGCACCGCGAAGAAAAACGGCAGCGACGCCAACCCCGCGGCCACGCAGAACCCCACCGCATCCCGCACCGACACGTCATACAGGAACCCAATCGCCGCGCTGCCGGCGAACCAGGAAATCCCGTACGCCGCCGTAAACAACCCATACGCCGAGGGCCGCCGCTCCGGCGCCACCATCCCCGCGACCGCCGCCGGAATGATGGACTCATGAACGCCCATTCCCAGCCCCCAAACCGCCGCCCCCACCAGCGCCATGTAGAATCCGCCCAAAAACACCAGCGGCGCCGACAAAATCGAGAGGAACGTCAGCGGAATCAGCACTCCCACCCCATACCGGTCGAACCACTTGCCGAACAGCATCGATCCCGCCCCGCCCGTCGCCATCGCCACGGAGTAAAAGATCGGGATCCACACCAGCGGCGCGATCCCCTGCTTCTGCAGGTGAAACGCGATTAGCTGATAATCCGCAAAGCCCGCAGCCACAAGCGACGCGCCCGCCAGGTAAATCCAAAACCCCTTGCCCATTCCCGCCGCGTGCAGCTCCGTCGTCTTCCGCTCCAGATCCTCCGGCCGCGGATACATCAGTCGCGTCGCCACAATCAGCGCCATCGTGATCGCCGCCGGAACCGCCAGCGTGGCGAAGGCCATCTGGAACTTCAAGTGCCAGGCCAGAAACAGCGCCATCAGCAGCGGGCCGATCAGGGCTCCCGCCTGGTCCAACCCCTCCTTCAGCCCGAACGCCCAGCCCAGCCCAATCTCCTTCCCCGCGTGCGACAACATGACGTCCCGCGGAGGATTCCGGATCGCCTTCCCGATCCTCTCCGTCACAATCAGCACTGAAGCTGCCTGCCACGTCCCCGTCAGCGCAAGAGCCGGAACGCTCACCATTTGCACCAGATAGCCGAAGATCGTCATCGGCCACAGCTGTTTTGTCTTCTCGCTCACCTTGCCGGAAAAGAATCGCAGCGCATACCCCAGCAGTTCTCCCAGCCCGGCCACCACCCCGACCACGGCGCCGCTCGCTCCCAGTGTCGCCAGGAACGGCCCCGTCACGCTGCGGGAGCCCTCGTACGTGAAGTCGGCAAACAGGCTCACCACGCCGATCATCAGCACAAACCGCAGCGCATGGCTTCCAAAGCGGTTCTCGCGGGTTTTTGGGGAATCCATCAATCTCTTTTAGACCGTATCCTGGTGATCCCGTTGCTCCGCCCGCAGCGAAACTGCGGCAAAGCCTTTGTCATCGCCTGCGAAAAATCATCCGATCCGGTGACAGCGAACGTATAGATTATGTAGTCTAATCCGCACCGCAGGGTTTCCCGCCCGGCATTCCCCGACTCCCTGGAATCGTGCCCGGCCTGAACCTGTCTGCGGAAATCCGAGGAGGAAGCACACATGAAGCAATCGATGAAGGCTTTGCTCGCTGCCGCTGCTGTATCCGGGCTCATGAGCGGCGCTACCGCTCTTGCGTCCGTCACCAGCTCCCCATCTGGCACCGCTCCCATGCTGAACGCCGGCTCCGCGTCGTTCACCAGCAGCCTGCTCGCCCATGTCCACAAGCACTCCTGCAAGGGCAAAAACAACTGTAAGGGCCAGGGTGGCTGCAAGAGCGGCGACAACGGCTGCAAGGGCAAGAACAGCTGCAAGGGCAAGGGGGGCTGCGCAACCGACGGCTCCAAGATGCCTGGCTAGACCGCCCGGTCAGGATTCACCCGCGGTGGGCCGCCGGTTGCGCGGCCCATCCGCATTCAGTTCCCCTGAGGTCCGCATGCCCCCGAATCGCTTCAACGGATTCACCGATTACGGCGTGGGCATCGGTCTGCGCATTCCCCACTATCAGCACATCCTCAGCCGCAAGCCGGTCGTCGACTGGTTCGAGATTATTTCTGAAAACTACATGGTCGACGGCGGCCGCCCCCTCGAAATCCTCGACCAGATTCTCGAGCAGTACCGCGTCATCCAGCACGGGGTCTCCATGTACTTCGGCTCCGCCGATCCGCTCAACCGCGAGCACCTGAAGCGCCTCAAATCTCTCGTCCGCCGCACCGGCACGCGCTGGCTCTCCGACCATCTCTGCTGGGGCTCCGTCGACGGCCGTTATACGCACGATCTGCTCCCCATGCCCTACACCTGGGAGGCTGTCGAAATCACCGCGCAGAAGATCCGTCAGGTCCAGGACTTTGTCGAGGTCCCTGTCGTCGTCGAGAACGTCTCCAGCTATGCCGAATTCCACGTCTCCGAGATGACCGAGTGGGAGTTCCTCACCGAGGTCGTTGAGCGCGCCGACTGCGGCATGCTGCTCGACGTCAACAACATCTACGTCTCCTCGAAGAACCACACCTTCGACCCCTTCACCTACCTGAACTTCGTCCCCGCGCACCGCGTCGCCCAGATTCACATCGCCGGCCACAGCAAATTCGAGAAGTACATCCTCGACACCCACGACCACCCCGTGCTTCCCGCCGTCTGGCGCCTCTATGCCCGCGCTATCGAGCGCTGTGGCCCCACCGCAACCCTCCTCGAGTGGGACGACAACATCCCCACCTTCGACGAAGTCCACGCCGAAGCTCTCAAAGCCACGAAATTCCTGAAATCCGCCGCATCTGCCGGCCTCGCCGGCATCGAGTCTTCCTCAAATGAAAATGCTGTCATCCTGAGCGAAGTCCCGCGCAGCGGGACGAAGTCGAAGGACCTGCATCTTGCGGAAGTTGGAGCTACCCGATGAGCCAGCTCCTCGACATTCAGCGCCGCATGGCCGCTGCGGTCATGCATCCCCTCACTCGTGCCGAGACGATGCCGCGCCGCCGTCGCGACGGCGCCTCCAATATCGCTGAGGCCGAAGCAATCATCCAACCCAACGACCGGCTCACCTCATTCGAGCGCCTCGAAATTTACAACCGCCAGTACTGGTTCCGTCTCTACGGCTGTCTTGAAGAGGATTTTCCCGGCCTTCAGGCCATCGTAGGCCGCGCCAGATTCGACGCCCTCATGCGCGCCTATCTCACCGACTGCCCTTCGCAGTCCTTCACCCTCCGCAATCTCGGCTCCCGCCTCGAATCGTGGCTCACCGGGCATCCCGAGCTTATCCAGCCCCACTCCACGCTTGCCCTCGATATGGTCCGCCTCGAGTGGGCGCACATCGAAGCCTTCGATTCAGAGGAAAGGCCACGACTTGCCGCTGAAGATCTCGCTGCGATCGACGAAAATTCCACGCTTTCCCTCCAGCCCTGTCTGCGCCTGCTCGCCCTCTCGTATCCGGTCGAGGATCTGCTCCTTCAGGTCCGCAACGAAGACGGCAGTTCCGCCTCTTCCGCAAATAACGCCAGCGTCGCCCGCAAACGGAAACATGTCCGCCGCTTCGCCGCGCTCCAGCCGAAACCCATCTGGCTCGCCGTCCATCGCCTCGAAAACACCGTCTGGTACAAGCCCATTGCGGAGGAGGAATTTCGCCTGCTCTCCGCGCTCCTCGCCGGGCAAACTCTCGGCCAGGCCATCGACGCCGCTTTTGCCGGCGGCTCTCTCTCCGAAGAAGCCCGCCCCTCTTTTCTTCAGGCCGCCTTCGCCAACTGGGCTATGCTGGGATGGTTTACTCAGCCAGACCCACTGCACGCGATAGAATCGTTGACTCCTGATTCCTGATTTCGGATTCCTGACATGAGCACGCCCACGACTCCCGCCGTAGCCTCCCGGCCAACCCTCTTCTGCCGCATCAGAACCGCCTACAATGCCTTCCAGCACGGCTCGGCGGCACTGCAGTCACCTTTTCTGCTCCTCATCCGGCTGTATTGGGGATGGCAGTTCGCCCAAACCGGCTGGGCAAAGCTCCACAACCTCTCTCACGTCACGATTTTTTTTACGAGCCTCCACCTCCCGCTGCCAGGCCCCTCCGCCTTCTTCGTTTCGCTGTTGGAATTCGTCGGCGGCATTTTGCTTATCCTCGGCCTCGGTACCCGCGTCATCGGCTTCCTGCTCGCCGCCGACATGTTTGTGGCCTACCTAACCACGGATATTCACGCCCTGGCCACCATCCTCAGCAATCCCGACAACTTCTACAGCGATGCCGCTTATACCTTTCTCATCGCTTCGATGATCGTCTTCATTTTCGGGGCCGGCCGCTTCTCGGTCGATTATCTGGTATTTCGCCGGCGCAAATCGTGAGGATTCCATGGCATCTGTCCCGCCGCCACGAAACCCCTCAGGGTGTCGGTGCGTCTAACTGCTGATTCAGGAACACTCAGGCACACCTATGAATGTTCGCCCCTCTCGCATCGCACGATCCGCTTCCGCTGCGCTCCTCCCCCTGCTCTTCGCCGCCGCGCCCGCCCAGCAGACTTCCGGCACCGGTCCTGTTGTTTCCTCCGCCATCGGCACCATCAGCCTGCCTGTTACGGTGGTGGACGATCACGGCAATCCGGTAAAGAACTTCACGGCCTCCGACCTCACCCTGACCGACAGCGACGTCAGGCAAACCATCCAGTCCTTCGGACCGGACCCCAATCGCCAACTCACTTTCGGCATCATCGCCCAGGCCGGCGATTCCGTGCGTGCTGAACTCGGCGACGAGCGCCTCGCCACGGTCCACTTCATCGACCACACGCTGCCCGGCGTCTCCGACCGCGGCTTCATCGTCCAGTACGATACGGAAGTCGACCTGCTGACGAACCCCACGCCTGCCGCCAACACCCTCCATGACGGTACCAATCAGATCGGCTCACCGCAGTTCGGCGGGACCTCCGGCAGTTCCGGCTCTGAGGGCGGTGGCACCCTCTACGACGCCATCTACCTGGCCTCCCGCGAAGTCATCGGCAGGGAGCCCGGCCGTCATGTCCTCATCCTCTTCACTGACGGCGTTGATCATGGCAGTAAGGAATCTCTGGATGATGCGATCGCTGCCGCGCAGAACGCGAACGCCGCCATTTTCGCCGTCTACTTCCGGGGCGAAGAAGAGCAGGAGAGGAATCCCAATCAGGGCATGGGCCATCACGGCGGCATGGGTTATCCTGGCGGCGGCTATCCCGGTGGCGGGGGCTACCCCGGCGGCGGCTATCCCGGCGGCGGCCGCCAGCAGCGCCAACCCGAATCGGAGAGGCCGCACATCGACGGCAAGCGAATCCTCGAGCAACTCTGCAATGCTACCGGCGGCTACATGGTCGAGGGGAAGCGCGACAAGGCCGATGACGCATACAACCGGATTCTTGCTCTCCTCCAGCACTCCTACCTCATCACCTGGAAGCCCGACGCCAAGACGGCGGACCTGAGCTATCATCGCCTTTCGCTGACCACCGACAAGAAGAACGTCTGGGCCATCATGCAGACCGGCCTCACCACCGGCCCGCAATAATCCGGCGTGCGCCGCCGGGTGCCCCATATCTGCCCGGCTTTGGCAGATATGGGAAAGCACAATCCAACCACACTGCGGAACCGGCTCATCCGGCATTCATCGTTTCGCGCCGATTCGTAAGTCGCGTCGCCCGGCTGCTATCATGCCTCATGCGACGCGTGATGGCGGCCGTGCTGGTTCTCGCCTTTTCCGGCCCGCTCATCGCCCCTGTCTTTACCGCCTCCATCAATGAGGCGAATCTTCCCGCCTGCTGCCGCCGCAATGGCAAGCACCACTGCATGATGTACTGGATGGCGATGGGCCGGGTCCCCTGGCCGTATCGCACGGTCGAGGACAAGTGCCCCTACTCGCCCTTCGCCCATCTTTCCATCCTTCTTTTCCACGGATACTTCGGCCACGATCGCCCTCCCGCCATCGCTCACTCTGCTGTGCGCGCCCCTCGGATTCGTCAGGCGGAAGCCGGCTACCGCATCTCCTTCTCCCGTTCCCGCCAGAAGCGCGGCCCTCCCCGCCTCGCAGCCATCTAGTCATTCCCCAGGCAAGCAGGACCGGCAAGGACGCGCCCCGGCGCATCCCCGCCTGTTTGTGTCGATGACTGTTCCATAAGCACGACGTAAGGAGTCTTGATATGCTGCGACGGCTTCTGCCCGCGCTGGCGCTCTTTTGCCTGCTCCCGGGATCGCTCGCCCACGCCTCGCTTCCCGGCCAGGTGCAGGGAATCGTCCATGATCCTCAGCATCGCCCCATCCAGGGCGCTCGCATCGCCCTCCACGCGGTGCATTCCGCACTCGCATTCTCCGCGTCCAGCGATGCCAGCGGTTATTTCTCCATCCCCAATGTCCCTCCCGGCGTCTACACCATCGCAGTCTCCAGCCAGGGATTCGCCACCGTCCGGCAGACCCTCCTGGTCACTTCCTCGGGCTCGCCGGTTCTCCACTTCCCGCTCGCCGTCGCCGCCGCCCACGAAACCGCCGTCGTCCACGCCGAGCAGAACACCGCCAACCCCAATTCCGTTACCCCTACTACCGTCGTCACCCGCACTGCAATCCAGCAAACTCCAGGCGCCGACCTCACCAATTCCATGGCCATGATCACCGACTTCACTCCCGGCGCTTACATGACCCACGACATGCTCCACATGCGCGGCGGCCATGAGCTCAACTGGATGATCGACGGCGTCCCCATCCCCAACACCAATATCGCCGCCAACGTCGGTCCCCAGATCGATCCCCGCGACATCGACACCATCGAGATCGACCGCGGCAGCTACTCCGCCGATCTCGGCGACCGCACCTACGGCATGTTCAACGTCATCCCCCGCACCGGCTTCGAGATGTACCGCGAGGGTTCGCTCGTCACCACCCTCGGCAGCGCCGACCAGACCGATGATCAGCTCAGCCTCGGCAATCACTCCGAGCGTTTCGCATGGTTCGTCGCCGCCAATGGTAATCGCTCGAACCTCGGCCTCATGGCGCCCATCGAAAAGTCCGTCCACGACGCTGAGAACGGATATGGCGGCTTCACTTCGCTCATCTATAACCGCGATCCCCACGATCAGCTTCGCCTGGACTCGCAGCTCCGCACCGACTACTACCAGGTCCCTTACGACCCCTACCCCAACGACTGGGAAAACCAGCTTTACAACACCTATTCCCTCCGCGATGGCGATCACGAAACCGATGGCTTCTCCACCTTCTCCTGGATTCACACCTTCAGCCCCACTACGCTCACTGAGGTTTCCCCGTTCTATCACTACAACGAAGCCCTCTATCAGCCGTCGCCCAACGATTACCCGGCCGCTACCACCGCCCGCCAGACCGGCCAGTACACCGGGGCGCAGGCTTACTTCTCATCCAGCATCGCGCGCAACTCCTTCAAGGCCGGCCTCTACGGCTACGACCAGCATGAGAACGACCTCTTCGGCGTTGTCTTCAACGACGGCAGCTCAAAGCCCTTTTCTTACAATTCCATCGTCAACGCCGGCGTCGAGGAAGCCTTTATCGAGGATCATTACCATCCCACCCGCTGGCTCACCCTCATTGGCGGCGAGCGCCAGTCGCACTTCACCGGCACCGTCACGGAGAACGCCATCTATCCTCGCATCGGCGCCGCCGTGCTCATCCCCAAACTCGGCTGGGTTCTGCGCGGCTTCTACGGCCACTTCTATCAGCCGCCGCCGCTCACCAGCATCTCCGGTCCGCTGCTCCAGTACGCGCAATCCGCCAACACCAGCTTCGTCCCTCTCAAAGGCGAGCGCGACGAGGAGCACCAGTTCGGCCTGCAGATTCCCTGGCGCGGCTGGCTCCTCGACGCCGACACCTTTGAAACCCTCGCCACCAATTTTCTCGACCACAACAACATCGGCGAATCCGATGTCTTCATCCCCATCACCGTCCAGGGCGCGAAAATCAATGCCTGGGAACTGACCATCCGCTCGCCCGAGCTCTGGCGCTACGGCCAGGCGCACCTCGCGTACTCCAACCAGCTTGCTCAGCAGATTGGCCCCACCACTGGCGGTCTCATCTGCTATGACCCCTCCAATCCGGGCTACTGCGCCGGCACCGTCGTCCCCGGCTACTCGGCGCTCGATCACGATCAGCGCAATACGCTCAACGTTGGCTTCGACGGCCATTTGCCCCGCCGCGCCTTTGCCTCCTTCAACGTCTATTACGGCTCAGGCTTCTCCAACGGCTACACCAGCCCGCCCTCACCCTACTCCGGAGCGTATCTGCCCGGCCACATCACCTGCGATCTCTCCGCCGGCAAGGACATCGGCGAAAACTGGTCCCTTAGCGCCGATGCCACCAACATCGCCAACACCCGCGTCCTGCTCGATAACAGTCTCACCTTCGGCGGCTTCCACGAGAATGATCCCCGTCAAATCTATGGACAGCTCCGTTATCGCTTTCACTTCTAACCGTTTTCACTTCTAGAATGGTGCTGTGGCTCTGGTTGCCCCAGCACCATCACCACCCGATGCCGCAACGGAGGAACGGCGCTTGCTCAGCCCGCGCTCCCTTCCCGTCTACTGGCATCTCCTCAGCCTCGACGCACCGACGGTCGCCGTGCTGTGGGCGTGGAGCTTCGCCCGCGCGGTTCATGCTCCCCAATCCTCAAGCGCCCTCGCCGTGCTCGGCCTGGGCACCTGGCTCCTCTACATTGCCGACCGGCTTCTCGACGGCCGCCCCGGTACGCATGTCGAGCTCCGCGAGCGACACATCTTTCACGCCCGCCATCGCCGCGCCTTCCTCATCGCCGGCCTGGTCGCGCTCGCCCCGCTGGGATGGCTCCTCGTCATCATGCCCGCCGCCGCCCGCCTGGAGAACGCCTGCCTCTTCGGCGCCGCCCTGCTCTATTTCGCAGCCATCCATCTGCCCTATCCCCCGATCCTGCGCCGTCTTCGCTTTCCGGGCAGCTTGGCGGTCGCCGTCATCTTCGCCTGCGCTTCCGCAGTTCCCGCCTGGTCTGCCTCTGATGCGGCGCACGTCGACCTCGTCTGGATCGCTGGCCTCTTCGCTGCACTTTGTTGGCTCAACTGTGCCTCTATCCATGCCTGGGAGCGCGCGCAGCCCCCCCGCCGCTGGTCGCTGGTCTCAACCTGCGCCCTCGCGTTCGCCGCCCTCACGGCGATCCTCATGACCGCCGCCCGCGCTCACCCGTACGTCTTCTTTCTGCTGGGATCGATGGTCGCCTCCGCCCTGCTCCTCTTCGCTCTCGATCGCGACTTCACCCGCGCCCACCGCTCAGACTCTTCTCAGGAGGGTCTTTCCCCGCTCGCACTCCGCATTTTGGCCGATGCCGTCCTGCTGACCCCCCTCGTTCTTCTGCTTCCCTGGCATACGCACAGGAGATAAAGCTACGCGCCCATGGTCGATTTCAGCTGCATCCCTGCCGACACCCGAACCGCATCCGCTGGGTATCCCGCCCCTGTCTCCACCACGGCCAGGGGGACGTCGAGTGACCTTCCACAATTCGATCGCGTCGCCGCCATCTACCAGACCGGAGAATACCTCTCTTTTGGCCCGCTCCTCGAGCGCTGCCGCTTCTGGTTCATACCCGAACTCGCCGCCTCTCGCCGCGCTCTTATCCTCGGCGATGGCGATGGCCGCTTTCTCGCCCGCCTGCTGGCAGCTGCGCCCGGACTTCACGCTCACGCTGTCGACGCCAGTCCCGCCATGCTGCGGCGTCTCCGCGCCCGCGTCACGCGCGCCGGCGCCGCTGCACGTCTTACCACAACCTCCGCCGACATTCGCACCTTCAGGCCTCCGGCGCGCGGTTTCAGCGGAGCCTGCGATCTCGTCGCCAGCCACTTCTTCTTCGATTGCCTCACCCCGGGCGAAACCGACGCTCTCGTCACCCGCCTGCGTCCGCATCTCGCTCCCGGAACCGCCTGGGTCGTCTCCGAATTCGAAATTTCCGGCGCCGGTCCTTTGCGTGCCGCCGTCTGTCGCTTCATCATTGCGGGGCTTTACGCTGCCTTCCGTGTCCTCACCGGCCTGCGCGTCTGCCAAATCCCGCCATGGCGCGAATCGCTCATGCGCGCCGGCTTCGTCCGCATGGCCTCTCGCTCCCACCTCGGCGGCCTGCTCGTCTCAGAACTCTGGCAGTTGCAGCAGGCAACCGCTTTCAGCCCGTCGTGATCCCAATCAGCAGTGTTCAATTTCTTCGCCACACCCGGCCCGCTTCCTGGCATCGATCCGGGACCGGAACCCGCTCCCGCTATTCCCCGGCCACCGGAGCCTGTACCGGCTCCCGGTCCGCCCCCTGAGCCCGACCCGGAGCCTTACCCGGGCCCTATTCCGGCGCCCCAGCCCGTCACCTGAGCACCACAGCATCTGTCTCAGCGAGACATGTCCAGAAGTCCTTCCGGGTGCCTTACACTCGCCGCGCGCCCTTGCGCCGCAGGCTGGGAGCTTCGCAGATATGGGACAATGCTCCTGCTTCGACTCCCATGTGCGGCCGCTACTATCGCCGATCCGACAAGCAGCGCATCGCCGACGCCTTCCGCATCGGCGTCCCGCCCTCTTTTGACATCCTGCCCTCCTACAACATCGCTCCGCAGACCTTCCAGCCCATCGTCCGCCTCGATGCGGAAACCCATCAGCGCGAACTCGCCCTGCTGCGCTGGGGCCTCATCCCCTGGTGGGCAAAGGACGCAAAGATTGGCTACAGCACCATCAACGCCAAAGCGGAAACATTGACCACCAGCCCCACTTTCCGCGAGGCGCTCCAGCGCCGCCGCTGCCTCGTACCCGCCGACGGCTTCTACGAGTGGCAGACCCTCGACTCCAGGACAAAGCAACCCTGGGCCATCTCCCTCAGGGATGGCTCACCTCTGGCCTTCGCCGGCCTTTGGGATACCTGGAAGGACAAGACCACCGGCCAGCCCCTCGAGACCTACACCATCATCACCACGGAGCCCAACGAACTCACCGCGAAGCTCCACAACCGCATGCCGGTCATCCTCGCGCCCCGGGATTATGACCGCTGGATGGCGCCCGCCGATCCCGCCCGCCTTCCCGTCGACCTCCTCCGCCCCTATGACGCCGGCCTCATGACCTCCTGGAAGGTCAGCCCCGCCGTTGGCAACGTCCGCAACAACTCGCCGGACCTCTGTGCTCAAGTCCCCATCGGCCATTAGACCCGGCGCCTTTTTGCCCCCCGCTCTTCTCTGCCTCCTATGTACCCTCCGTGGTAAACGCTCCCCGTGGGCCCTGCGAAATTAACATTCGCTGACTGATCCGATTGTTACAATCCGGTTAAAGCCCGTCCACGGGCCCCTGACTGCCGTCCGCCCATGAATCTCTACATCCTTCGTCATGCCAGTGCCGGGACCCGCCGGGCCAATCCCAAACTCGACCTCAAGCGCCCCATCGATAAGGAAGGCAAGCAGCAGTGTCTCGTCGTCGGCAGCTGCCTCTCCGCGCTCAACGTGCAGTTCGATCGAGTCGTCTCAAGTCCGCTCAAACGCGCCCTGCAAACTGCCTCTCTCGTCAGCAACGAAACCGGCTACGACAGCAAAATCGAGATCAGCGAGGCCCTCCTGCCCGAGGCTTCCGTCACCAAATTCCAGGAGCTCATTCGCGCGCTGCAGAGATACGACAACGTTCTCGTCGTCGGCCACAATCCCAATCTGCCCGTCTTTCTGGGCTCGCTCATCGCCCCCGCCGGCCGCATGAGCATCCGCCTGCGCAAGGGCGCCGTCGCCCGCATCGACTGCGACCGCCTGCCTGGCACCCTCCACTGGCTGGTCGATCCTCGCATCCTCCGCGGTATTTACTCCAAAGCCACGAAGAGATCGCGCTCGAAGACCTCGCGAAAGTAGTTCGCTTCCTTGCGCAGCGACCACAGCTCCAGTTCTGCGCCTGTCCGCCCCGGTTCCAGTTCCAGCACCACCCGCTTCGGGTAGACACGCACTCGTACCTGCAGTACATCGCTCGCGCGATCCTGATTCAGCGCTACCGCCAGCCGCAGCAGCACCACCGCCCGCCGCACCTGCTCGTACTCCACGGCAGGAACCTGCCGCATCGTTCGCCCCTCGCGCTCCGGGCGGCTCTTCCCCAGGTAGCGCGCAATCGCCGACGTGATCACCCGCTGTTGCGGCGTGAATCCGTACAGCTCCGAGTTGGCGACGATGTACTGCGCATGCCGGTGATACCCCTGGTGGTTCAGGAATTTCCCCACATCCCGCAACATCGCTGCGGCTTCCAGCCACGTCTGGTACTCCTCGGGCAGCTTATGCACGCTTTCCAGATCCCGAAACAGCTGTGCTGCATGATGCCGTACCGGCTCCGCCTGCCGAGGATCGATCCCGTACCGCCGGCACGTTTCCTCGACCGCCTTCCAGCGCTCGCGCTCGAACTCCCGGTGCACCACCGCCCGCGGATCCTGTTCCGCCAGCATCTGGGCCAGCATCCCGTCGCGAAGCCCCAGCGGTGAGTATCGAAAGCCAGAGAGCCCAAAGCATTCCAGCAAATCGGCGTATACGTGTGCTCCGGCCACAATGATCTCCGAGCGCCGCGGCCCAATTCCCGGAACCAGCGCGCGCTCGGCGTTCTTCATCTTCGTCAGCTTCCTTGCCAGCCGCCGTACCGTCGCTGCCGGAGCCGCATCGCGGCCGCCTCGCCGCCCTTTGCCCTTGCCCAGCGCCCGGCTCGCATCCGCCAGCGCCGCAGCCGTGCCGGAAGTCGCAATCGTCAGCCGTACGCCCGCGGCGTCCACGCGCCTTCGCGCTCGCCGCAGCTCGCGCGCGATGAACTGCCGCAGCCGCGCGACGTCCTCCTTACCCGGAACATCGCTGCGCAGAAAATCCTGCGTCAGCCGCACCGCGCCCAGCGGCAGGCTGATCGTCTCCCGAATCCGCTTGTGCTCCGACAGCGTCACCTCGCAGCTGCCGCCGCCCAGGTCAATCAGAAGGCACCGTCCGCCCGCCCCCGGCTCATTCTCCACCACCCCCCGATGGATCAGCCTCGCCTCTTCCAGCCCCGAGATGATCTCCACATCCCACCCGGTCTCGTCATGCACCCACGCCAGAAACGCCCGCGAATTCCGTGCGTCGCGCATCGCCGAGGTGGCTACCACGCGTACCTTGTCCGTTCCATGCGTCTGCACTGCGCGATTGAATCGCTTCAGCGTCTTCAGCGTCGCCGCCATCGCTTCCGGAGAAACAATGCCCGACTCAAAAACGCTCGCGCCCAGCCGCGTAACCTCGCGATCCTCATGGACCGTACGCAGCCGGTGCTGCACTACCCTGCCGATCTTCAGCCGGCAGGAGTTCGATCCGATATCGATGGCCGCATAGGTCTGCATCTTCAGCCAGCAATCCCTCTCTTCACAGATTCACTCAGCACCATACATGAAACGCACCGTGCTCATCCGCGCTGCGCGCCTCGTTGTTGACCAGCTCCTCGCGAATCACCTTTCGCCTGAGCGCTTTTCCGCTGTCCGGTTCTCCGCCGGCCGGTTCCCCGCTGACCGCCTTTTAGCTGCCCGCTTCTTAGCTGACCGGCCCTTAGCTGACCGCCTTTTACCTGATTGACCGCCAGCCACTCCCCCATCAGACGCCCTCTCAGCTTCCCCGCCATTTGTATCGCCGCCGCAAAATGCCGGTCCCGTTCCGCCTCGATCAATGCGATAAGCTCTATCGCGCCGGCGCCCCCCGCAGTATGAGCCTCATCAGCCAGCACCAGCCAGTCGTGCCAGTCCCCGATCTCGTCCTGCAGCTTCTTCAGCGTCTCGCCCACACGTCCCGCTTCGCCGTCCCCGCTGGCGGCCAATTCGGCGACATAGCGCGCCTTTTTCGCTCCCTTGCGAAAATCGTGCAGATTCCCCGCATGCAGCGCCTGCATCTCCGTCGCCAGACGCGCAAACCTCTCGAGAGCCATCACCGCCGGCGGCTTCGCCTTCCTGCGCCGCAAACCCCGCGATCGCAGCGCCGCCTGCAGAGCCGCTACACGCTTGTCAAATTTAGGCAACGTCACGGCAGCCTTCGCTTTCAACTCCTGAGCCAGCGACTCTCTCCGGCGCTTCAGCCATGCGTCCAGCTCATCCGCCTGCTGCGCCAGCGGCGTCACGCGCCGCCCAGCCCGGGGTGTCTCCAGCGCTGGCCCGGCGGCAACTGCATCCGGCACTGCCTCGTCCCCAGGGTGCTTCCGTGCTTTTTCAGGATTCACCGCTCGCTTCGTCAGCTTGCTCAGCAGCTTCCGATGCACATCCAGATCCCGCACCGGCCCCGCCGCGCGACGAATCCTCTTCAGCATTCGTATCATCGCCGCACCGGCTTCTCGCACCGCGGCGCCGCAGCCACGCTCCGGCATCTCTCGAACCAGGCTCTCGATCGTCGCCTGTAGCCGCCGCGTTCCCGTCCTCGAATCGTGGACGGGGTCCACGTCCGGATCGCCCGCGCACTTCGCCAAATTCTCCCTCAGCTCTCCGGCCAGCGTCCGTACGTGTTGGAGATCGTTCATCCTTCGCCCCGGCTGCCTGCTCCTATCCCGCTCACTGTTATTCTGAACTTTGTGGCTGGCCCTGACCAAACAACCCTTCGCCGTCCCCCCCACGATGCGGCGGCTCCCTCGCAGACTGCGCTTTTCTCCACGCCCCGCAAGGCCTGGACGCTGCTGCTTCTCGTTTTCATTGCCGTTTATTTCGCCGCGCTCTTCTCGCCGGCCCTGCTCGACGATGCCGATGCATCGCACGCCCAGGCGGCGCAGCACATCCTCTCCAGCGGCGACTGGGTCACGATGTACGTCGACGGCATTCGCTACCTCGAAAAGCCGCCTCTGCCCTACTGGATGGCCGCCGTCGACTACACCATCTTTGGCCAGAATGTCTTCGCCACACACTTGCCCATGGCCCTTGGCGTGCTCGGCTGCGCCATCCTCATCTGGTTCTGGACGCGCCGCGCCTGGGGCGATCGCGCTGCCTTTTACGCCGCTCTCGGCCTGTTCACATCTGTCGGTGTCTTCCTTTTCACGCGATTCTTTATCCCGGAATCGGTTCTGACTTTTTTCGAGATCCTCGCCCTCTGGTGTTTTCTCACCGGGCTCGAAGATCGCAAGCCGCTTCGCCTCTGCTTCGCGTATGCAGCCGTCGCCGTGGCACTCCTCGCGAAAGGGCTCATTGCGCCCGTCTTCTTCGTCGCTGCCCTGGTGCCCTGGCTCATCATCACCGGCGAGTGGCGCCGCTGGCGCGAATTCCGCCTCTTCACCGGCCTGCTTGTCTTCCTCGCCATCGGCGCTCCCTGGCACATCCTCTGCGGCCTCGCCAATCCCGACCATGGCCACCCGGTCGGCAACGTTCCCCACCCCGGCAACGTTCACGGATTCTTCTACTTCTATTTCATCAACGAGCACTTCCTCCGCTTCCTCGGCAGGCGCTATCCGGATGACTATAACCGCCAGCCCTGGTTTGTCTTCTGGCTCGGCCAGCTCATCTGGATCTTTCCCTGGAGCCTGTTCATCCCCGTCGCTCTCCGCCGCGCATGGCGCAATCGCCGGCTCTTTCTGGCCGATCTGCGCTACTCCTCGACCAACACCATCCAGTTTCTCGATCCGAAACTCACCGCCTCGGAATCCTCCACGCTCGCTGCACGCCTCCGCTTCCGCGCGCGCACCAGTCTGCTGCTGGCCCTCTATGCGGGCTTCATCCTCGTCTTCTTCTCCATCTCCACAAATCAGGAGTACTACACCTGGCCGATTTATCCGGCCGTGATCATGCTGATTGCCGGCGGCCTCGCCATGGTCGAGGAGTCTTCCGACACGAACCAATCCGCATCACGGTGGATACAGGCGGCCCATATCGCCTTCGTTGTCCTCGGATTGCTGGCGGCCGCGGCGTTATCCTACGGCCTCTGGGAATCGCGCCATCTCCCCTACATTGCCGATATCGGAACGCTGATGGCTCACCGCGATGTCGGCGGCTATACGTTATCGCTCTCGCATTTCTTCGACATCACCGGCAATGCCTTCGCGGCGCTGCGCCTGCCCGCCGTCATCGCTGCCGTCACGTTTCTGCTGGGACCTCTGGCCGCGTGGCGCCTTCGCCGCCGCGCTCATCCCGTCGAAGCCACCGTCACCGTCGCCCTTACCATGGCGGCCATCCTCATCGCCGCTCACATCGCCCTGGCCCGATTCCAGCCCATGCTGTCCTCAAAAGCCATGGCCGAGACCATCAACCGCATCACCGCGGAACCGGGCAATGCCAACGCCCAGTTCATGATTTATGGCGACCAGTCCGAGGCCTCTTCAATCATTTTTTACACCCATCGCCCCGCTCTGCTCGTCCATGGCAAGACCTGGTATTTCCAGCCTGGCAAGGAAGACCATGGCGAACTCTTCGGCTCCTCCATGATCTGGGGGTCTTGCTATCCGGACGCGCCCCACATCTTCCTCAGCGATCAGGATCTGCTCCGCCTGTGGGGGACTGGTCCGCTCCACTTCCTCTTTGTCCCGCAGAAGTACCACCGCCATGTGAAGCAGTTGCTCGGTAAACGCCTCTTCAGGGTTCAGGAGCTCTCCGATAAGACCCTCTACGCCGACCGGCCCCTCTGACGCAGGCCCTGAAGCTGTGCGCAACTGCCAGGCCGTACATCTCCACGCTATTTGTTCCGCGAGATGTTCTTGTCCGCGTACATGCTTCGATCCGCCGCAATGCGCAGCATTTCGGCCGTCTCCGCGTCGTCGGGGTAGACCGCAATGCCAACGCTCGCCCCCACTGCCACCGTGTGCTTCTCGACCTCAATGGGTTCTTCCAGCAGCCGGATCAGAGCCTCTCCTACCCGCTCTGCGTCCGCGCGGCTGGTCGGATCTTCCAGGATAATGCAAAATTCATCCCCCCCCGTCCGCGCCACGGTGTCGGAGCGTCGTACGCGGCCCAGAAATAGGCTGCTTACCCGCTGTAGCAGCAGATCGCCAATATGATGCCCAACCGTGTCGTTCACCCTCTTGAAGTGATCCAGGTCGATCAGCAGCAGCGCCACACGCGTCCCGTTTCGCCGGGCCCGTTCCAGCGCGCTCGCAATCCGGTCGTGGAAGAGCCGCCGGTTCGGAAGTCCGGTTAGCTCGTCGTGCAGTGCCAGGTACTTGTTGTGGTCTACCTGCTGTTCCAGCAGCAGCAGGATCATGCCCACAGCCACCACATATTTCGGCAGGTTCCATACTTCGCTCTGCACGTGTATGCCCGGGAAATACGAATCCATGATCGGGCTTACGACGAACACTGCCGCCCACGCCGCGAAGCCCGCAATCGTGACAAAAGAGCCCGCCGTCGCGCGCCGGAATGCATACCAGAAGTGAATGCAGCAGCCAAAGTAAATCGTGAAGATCACGCCGTCGAATGCAAGGTCCGTCCCGTTCGGCGTCCGTTGCTGCACCGCCAGCAGAAACACCGCCAGTGCCACATTCAGCGCCATCAGCACCCAGCGCAGCGGGTGCGTGAATCCCCGGCGCATCGTCCACAATCCGATTGTCAGCGGCACCGCCCCCAGCAGGATCGCCGCTGCCGTCAGCGCCCACACCGTATGCGGAACCGTGGACATCAGGCTGATGTACAACGTGTTCCCGGCCAGCAGTGCCATCAGCATCCACCGGCTCGACGGCCGCTGGCGGTAGGGCACGCACGCCCACATGAACAGAATTCCGCCCCACGCCAGGGCATCCAGCCCGACTGTCGATGCCAGCGTGCCCCACGCTCCAGGCGCATTGTCAAACAGAAATGCCGCAAAATGCAGCACGATCGCCAACCAGCCGGTCAGCCACAGCCGCGCTCCCCGCGTAAGCCCGCGCCGCGCCACAGACCCGAATGCGCAGGTCAGCAGCGCCACCGCGCACAGGTCCGGCAATGTGGTCCAGTCCATCAAACCACCATCTACCTCTTTTCCTGATCCTTTACCATGTTACCGCTGAAGGGCTGCCGTTACGATAACTCCGCGTCGCATGTCCTGCAAAGATATTTGTTCAGATTAATGCAGAACGCGCACATTTGCGCCCTTCGGGATCGTCACTGTAAACGTGTCGCTGGTTACCGGCAAATTGACTTTTAGCTTCTCAAGTGTAATCAGAATCTGTTGCTGTTGCAGCGGCCAGCGCAGGGTAATGGTTCCCGGAAATAACTCCGTGCCATAAGTCTGCAGCGGCCCGTAGAGCGCCTGTGTCTGAATTTGACCGTTCTGGTCGTAAACGTCTTCCTCCGACGGCCGCAGGTTGAGCCGGCTGAAGTGGATCACACGGTGCACCAGCAGCAGACTGCTGTCGCCCTGCCGGCTTTCCACCGTCAGCAGATACTCCGGCTCAATCTCCAGCTTCTTCGTCTTCGGGTCCACTACAGTGTTGCTGTCTCCCGTCACCGTCAGCAGATCATCCGGCCCAATCTTTGGTATCAGCAACGAATCGAAGAACATATACGGCCGCATGTTCTCGAACGAATTCGACGATTCCTCCCCAACCGCATTTGTCCCTTCCACCGCTTCATTTTTCGGCGGAATCCACAGTTTGAAGGTTTTCCCGTCACTGGCCATATCAAACGCCTGCGTATGCACCACCGGAACGTAGCCGATGACCCGCAACGATTCCGGCTTCTGAATCCATATGTATCCGCTGAATGGAGCGATGGTCTTCTCGCTCCCCTTCAGAGATCCGCCCTGCGTCGCCGTGAAGGTGACTGCCGCGAACATCGAGTTCACCGCATCGTATTGCTGGTTGATGATCTGCACCAGCTGCTGCGGCGTCGCCGTCAGCACATTCACCGGCATCACCGCCTTGGGCACCCGGCGCGTGTGCCAAAGGCACCCGGTCAGTGCAGGCAGAGCCAGCATCAGCGCCAGAGAGACTCCTTTTCGGATTCGCCGCCAGTCGTTCAATTCAGCATCCTGGAGTTATGGCCTTTCCTCGCTGTTCCCTTGACCCTTGCTGCGCGCCGCTCGCCGTACCGCCTCGCGATACGCCTGCACGTCTTTCCTGTGTTCATCCAGTGTCGCGGAAAAACGCGAGGTTCCGGAAGGATCCGCGCCCGCCGCTACAAAATACAGATAATCCGTCTGCGCTGGGTGCATCGCCGCTTCCAGCGATGGCACACCCGGATTGCAGATCGGCCCCGGAGGCAAACCGGTGTGCTGATATGTGTTATAGGACGACGCAGACTCGAGATCGGATTCGTAAATCGCTCCCCGATACCGCCCCTCCAGCAGCGCCGCGTAGATCACCGACGGGTCCGTCATGAGTGGCATGTCCTTCCTGAGCCGATTCACAAAAACGCTCGCCACCAGCGGACGCTCCGATTCGATCGGCGTTTCCTTCTCGACCAGCGATGCCAGCGTAACAACCCGGTGATAGTCCGACTTCAATCCGATCGACCCAGCCGCGTTGCGAAATTGCCCCACCATGGAAGCCACAATCTCTCGAGGTGTCGCCTGCGGATTGAATTTATACGTATCAGGAAACAGGTAACCCTCCAGACTCGGAGCCTGCGGATCGAGATCTGCCACAAGATCCGTGTCCTGCTTCGCGGCTCTCAGAAAAGCGCCCTTCGCCACCAGTCCCGCAGATTCCAGCCGCGCTCCTATATCGAAGATGTTCGACCCCTCCGGGATCGTAACGGTGATTGTGTAGACGTCTCCGCGTTCCAGCCGGCTCCAAACCTCTTCCATCCGCGCCGGATGGTCGAAGCGGTACTCCCCAGCCTTTAGCGTGCGGCCCCGCACCAGCGCCAGCACAACAAAAACATACCGGCTCCGGATCAGCCCCGCTTCCTTCAGCTCGCGCGCAATCCTGGCCGTGGACGTTCCCGGGGCGATCTGCACAAAAGTCGCCGTCTGCGGCCCAGCCGGCACGAGCACCGCGAAGACGACGGCGCCCGCCGCCGCCACGGCTATCACCACCAGCAGAAGGAAGAAACGTCGCACCAATCCGACAACCCGTTCCCTTTGATTCTCTAACTCATTGTAAGATGCTGGCTTTCTCTCGTGCTTGCGCTACGATGAAGAGTGCCGCCCCGCCTCCTCGGCCTCGACTATGGCTCCCGCCGCATCGGCGTGGCCGTTTCTGACCAGCTCGGCCTCACCGCGCAGCCCGTGCTCACCCTCACCCGCAAAAGCCTTCGCCAGGACCTCAGGTCTCTCGGCCGGCTCCTTCGCAGGTTCGACTGTTCCGCCATTATTCTCGGGAATCCCCTGTATCTTTCCGGCGACCTGAGCCCCCAGGCCGCCAAAACCCAGGCCTTCGCCGAAACCCTCCGCGAATCCTTCGCCCTTCCCGTGCACCTCTGGGATGAGCGTCTCACCTCGGCCGAGGCTCACCGCCATCTCGATGCCTCCGGCCGATCCCGCGAAACCCACCGCGAAGTGGTCGACCAGGTGGCTGCCGTGTTGATTTTGCAAAGCTTTCTCGATGCCCAGCGCCCCCCCGGCGGCATCGTATAATCGAGAAAGAGACAGTACCCCGGCCTTCGTTTGCCGGGTTTCCCATTTTCACGGTGATCCGTTCCTCCTTCGTCGCGTCGGACAACGTCCGCCGCGACTGCCAGTAGTTTTTGCTTCAGCGCGCAATCGGGGACCGGAATCGATAGCGACAAACTGCATGCCCGAACACATTAAAAAGAAGCTTCAGGAAGAAATTCGACAGCTCGAGCATGAACTGGCTCACGAGCTGCCCGCCGAAATCAAAAAGGCCGTCGCCATGGGCGATCTGAGCGAAAACGCCGAGTACCACATGGCGAAACAGCGCCAGGATTTCGTCAACGCCCGCCTCGGCCAGCTCAAAAAACGCATGGCCGAACTCGCTCTCGTCAATCTCGCGAACATCCCCCGCGATCGCGCCGCTTTCGGCTCCACCGTGCTCGTCTACGACACCGCCAAGGATGAGAAAATCGAGTACAAGCTCGTGACCAGCGAGGAGTCCGACGTGAGTAAGGGCCTCATCTCCACCACCTCTCCCATCGGTAAAGCGATTGTCGGTAAGCAGGTCGGCGACATGGCCACAGTCGTCACCCCCAATGGCAAGCGTGATCTCGAAATCCTCAAGCTTGCCACCATCCACGACGAAGAGCAGGCCGAAGCCGGAAAGTAGCGCCACATGGGCCGCGATCAACACACGCCGATCACCTGGACCAGCGCCTTCGGGCGCGCCTGCGGCGTTTTGCTCCAGGCCATCGTGAATGGCCTCTCCCTCACCCGCATTTCCCCCAACGCGCTCACCTTCATCGGCCTCCTCATCAACACCGGCGCCGCCGTCTGCTTCGGCTTCGCCAACCCCCACAACTACGTCCGCATGTTCCTCTATGCCGGCCTCATCATCATCGGCGCCGGCATCTTCGATATGGTCGACGGCCGCGTCGCCCGTCAAACGCAGCAGGTCACCGTCTTCGGCGCGTTCTTCGATTCCGTCATCGACCGCTATTCCGATGTCGTTCTGTTCTTCGGACTGCTCGTCTTCTACGCGCGCGGCAACCGCCTCTTCTACGTCTTCCTCGCCGCGTTCGTCATGGTCACCTCGCTGATGGTCAGCTACACCCGCGCCCGCGCGGAAGCCCTCATCGGCAAATGCAAGGTCGGTTTCATGGAGCGCCCCGAACGCGTCGTCCTCATCATCCTCGGCGCCCTCTTCGAGCGCTGGGACGTCATGGCCCCCGTCCTCTGGGTCCTCGCCGTCATCTCCACCATCACTGTCATCCACCGCGTCCTCTACACCTACCAGCAGACGCGCCATCTTGCGCCGGTCCGCGAGACGCCGCCTCTCATCCAGGCCGGCCAGACGATCGCCGCCCGTCAGGCCGACCCCCGTCCCGACCAGTTCCCCGCTCCCAACGCCCCACACGCCTGAATTTTCAAGATGTCATCCGCAGCGAAGTTAGCTCGCATCAGCGAGCGAACGCAGTCGAAGGACCTGCATCTTCTTTCCCTGTTGCTGCGACAGGGTGGTTGGTAACTCCTGAACCGCAAACCGTAGAGTCTGACACTTACAGTTCCGGTAGTCCCTTCAACCTCGTTCGCAGAAATTTGTAGAAGATCTCCATCTTCGCAACCCGCGGCACCCGTTCCGGCCCGACCCTCGTTCCCAGCTCCTGGCATTCGTTTTCGCTGCTCCGAAACTCCGGCCACTCCGGCAATCCCCCACCGTTCGGATCTCCCGTCTTCACGAAATCGCTCCAGTACCCCACCAGCGTCCGCGACAATGCGGCGTCACCCGGCTGATGGACCCACGTCGTCCAGAAATGCCGGCTCAGAAACATCAGCTCTTCCGAGTGGAACGCCCCCAGCTTTGCAAACGGCCCCGCACCCACATACGTGAAGCGATAGAGGTAGGCACTCTTCCCCGTCTGCGGCGTGTCTCGCGCCAGCAGCCACGCGCTGAAGGCAAAGTCGTAATCGCTGAACATCGTCCGAAACACGCCTGGCACCTCGCCATCTGTCTGCGCCGGATACGCCGCAAACACCCTTGCGGCAACGTCGCTCCCAAACCCCCGCTGCAGCCACGCATGGTATTCCGCCACAGTCTTCGGCCGATATGCCGTCGCGCCCACGATGGGGCTGGCAAAGATGGAAACTTCTTCCTCATTCGTGCCCACCATCACCGCCACCCGCGCCTGCTGACCCCGGGCGAACGTGATCCCCGGCTGCTCCGGCAGCATCCATCCATCGATCGTCGGCCCCAGGTCGAGATTCCCGTCCTTCGCCGCCGTCTCCAGAATCCGCTCCGCGGGAATCGCCCGCAGCTTCTCGAGCGCATCCGGCCCCGCCGTCACGCCTAAGTCCCCCAGCAAGTGCCCGTCGCTCGCCTCTTCCTCCTTCAGCTTCGGATAAACCGAGTCCACGCACGTCCCGCTCTCCAGAATCGCGCCCTCGAACAATCCTCGCGCCAGCGGCGATGCCATCAGGAGGCAAACGTCCTCCGATCCCGACGACTGTCCCGCAATTGTCACCCTCTGCGCATCGCCCCCGAACGCCGCAACATTGCGCCGCACCCACTTCAAAGCCGCGATCTGGTCCAGATTCCCGTAATTCCCCGAAACCTGATGGCGGGACTCGCCATTCAGCCTCGGACTTGCGAAAAATCCGAATGCCCCCAGCCGATAGTTCAAACTCACGACGACAATCCCGGTCTGCGCCAGGGTCGGCCCTAACCCTTCAGGCCACTCCCCGGACCCCTCCACATTCCCGCCACCATGAATCCACACCAGTACCGGCAGCTTCTTCGCCGGATCGAGTTCCGGCGTCCACACATTCACATATAGGCAAGCCTCGCTGGTCGGCATCTCCCGAACGCCCAGCATCTCCGGTAGCCAGGTGCTTGGGCGTTGCATGCAGGCCGGCCCCCACACGGTCGCCGCGCGCACACCCGACCAGTGCGGAGCCGGCTCCGGCGCCCGCCAGCGCAGCGCGCCCACCGGCTGCGCGGCGTACGGGATGCCCAGAAACTCCCCGCCCTGCGGCAGCCCCGTCAGAGGCACTCCCCGCACCACCCCGCTGTCGATCCGTGCTTCCGGCGCCCTGCCATGAGCCTGCGCCTGCGCCGCAACAGCCAACGCCATCCACCCCGCCATCACCACGCCCAATCGCATCCGTCGCATCGCCAGCTACCCTCGATTGTCATAGCCAGGAACCCCCACCGGGTGCCCACCCTTGTCGCCCGTCGTTGGCGACAGGGTGGGGATGACGATCACCACGAATCGCCACGCACGTCTTCCCTGTCCGCCTCCACGGCTGCGATTCAACTCAGCTCGCTGGAAACGCATCGTCCTCTTCCGCCTCGACCATCGTCCCCTGGTGATAGAGAATCCGCCAGCCGTCCGCGGTCTTCTGCCAGATCGTCGTGCGCCGCGTGACGCGCTCCAGTTGCCGCAGCGTGTAGGTCATCAGATAGGTATCCGGACTCAGTTGCCGCACCGCGTGATCTCGGCTCTGCCAGCCCGCCGCAGCCGCATCCACCGGCGGACGTTTCTCCAGCCCGTCCAGAATAAATTCCCGGCTGTACCGCCGCCCCGACGCGCCCACTTCCCAATAATCCGGCGCGGTGGCTTTCTCAAATTCCGCCCGCGATCTTCCGAATTCCGAGGTATGAAAGATGGGCTCGCGACGCTTCAGCTCGTCCAGCACCGGCAGCAGCCTGGTATCCGTGTGCGCAAAGATTTCCCTGCTCATGCTCGGGATTTTACCCGCCGCATGCACAGGCCTTCAGGCTGAAGGAATGCAGCCGGATGAAATCAGGCCTTACCAGCGCCCCCACGCGCGGCTCGCGTAGTCCGTCATGGTCATTGTGATCAGCACCAGGAAGGTAAAGATACCCGACGCCACCGTCAGCTTCGTCAGCTTGGAGCTGTACTTGATGTGCATGAAGAACAGCACTACCAGCGATGCCTTGATGCATGCGATCGCGATGGCCACCACAGCATTAAACACTCCCAGTTCCACGTAGGAGATGGCCGTTGTCGCCGCCGTCAGCACCAGCAGGCAGCCCCCAATCACCAAATAGGTCATCGGGCTCACAATACGAAACGGAGTATGCGTCGGTTCCGACGGCTCCGGATGCGGCAGGTGATGATGATGCTCGTGCTGATGCTGTTCCATTCCCCGGCTCCTGACGACTCGCAACTGGTAACGAACAACTGCTTCACTGGTGTCGACTGATCAGATACAAAAGCGGAAATAAAAAGATCCACACAATATCGACGAAATGCCAGTACAGCCCAAAATTCTCCACTGGCGCAATATGCCCGTTTGTAAACGCTCCGCCCCGCGCCCGAATCAGCAGAATTGCCAGCAGGCTCACGCCGATGATCATGTGCAGCGCGTGCATGCCCGTCATCACAAAGTACAGCGAATAGTAAATCTGCGTCTTCTCCGCCATGTCCGGAGCCAGCGGCTTGTCTCCGGGGTACGCCGGATTCGTATGCGTGAACTCCTGAATGCTGAAGTTCAGCCCCGGCACGTGGTGGTTCACCCATTCGTCGTGCCACTCATACGCCTTCACACACAGGAATCCGCAGCCCAGCACGATCGTCAGGACCATCCAGCGAAGCAGCGGTCCCCGATGCCGCACCTCCGCAGCATGCACCGCCATCGCCATCGTAAAGCTGGAGATGATCAGCAGCGTCGTATTCAGCGTGCCGGCCCAGATGTGCAGCGTATGGCTGCCCGCCACGAACGCCGGATAGTACCAGTTGCGGAAGATCAGATAGGCGCAGAACAGGCCGCCGAAGAACATGATCTCCGTCAGCAGGAACAGCCACATCCCGAACGTCGCCGCCTCTCGCTGCTGGGCGACGTTCTCGAAATGATGGCGCAGAAACGCCGGATGTTCGTGCTCGAGATGGGCCGGCTCCGCGGTCTGGGCGGCTATGCTGTGGCTATCCAACGGTCGTTACCTCGTTCCTGGTCTTGTTCGCCAACCAGTCGTAGTCGTAAGCCTCGTGCGTCACAATCGGCGTCTTGTCGAAATTCTCGGTCAGCGGCGGCGACTGGATCTGCCACTCCAGCCCCGTGGCCTGCCAGGGATTCGGTCCCGCGATCTTGCCGTATTTCAGCGACCACGTCAGATACAGCAGCGGCAGCAAATACCCAATGCCCAGGACGCTCGCGCCCGCGCTCGAGAATACATTCAGCACCTGGAACTCAGGCGGATACGCCGCATACCGCCGCGGCATCCCGAGGTAGCCGAGAACAAATTGCGGGAAGAACGTGAGGATGAATCCTACGAAGGTAATGACTGCCGCCAGCCGCGACACACCCTCCGGATACATGCGCCCCGTGATCTTCGGCCACCAGAAGTGCACCCCCGACAAATACGCCATCAGCATGCCGCCCACCATCACGAAGTGGAAGTGCGCCACGATAAAGTACGTTTCCGTCAGGTGAATGTCCATGCCCAGCGACCCGAGAAACACCCCCGTGAGCCCGCCAATCGTGAACAGCCCCAGAAATCCGAAGGCGTACAGCATCGGCGTCTCAAACGTGATCGAGCCCTTGTACAGCGTCGCTGCCCAGTTGAAAATCTTGATTGCAGAGGGCACTGCCACCAGCATCGTCAGCAGCGAAAACACCAGTGCCGAGTAGTTCGAGATGCCCATGATGAACATGTGGTGCGCCCATACGAAGAATCCGAACACTGCGATCGCGACCGAAGAAAACGCCACCGCCGTGTAACCGAACACCCTCTTGCGCGAGAAGGTGCTGATCACCTCGGATATAACGCCCATCCCCGGCAGAATCATGATGTACACGGCCGGATGCGAATAGAACCAGAACAAGTGCTGGAACAGCAGCGGATCGCCGCCTCGAGTCGGATCGAAAACTCCGATGCCGATCGTCCGCTCCAGCACCACCAGCGTCAGCGTAATCGCCAGCACCGGCGTACCCAGCACCATCAGGATGGACGCCGCGTAATGGGACCAAACGAACAGCGGCAGCCGGAACCACGTCATCCCAGGCGCGCGCATGCGATGAATCGTCACGATGAAGTTCAGTCCGGTAAAGATCGAACTGAATCCCGCGACAAAAACCGCCAGTCCCGCCGTAACCACATTGGTGTTCAGATAGTGCGTGCTCAGCGGGGTCGTAAAGGTCCAGCCTGTATCTACGCCGCCGAAGGTCAGCACGCAGATCATCATGATTCCGGCGGCCACGTACAGATACCAGCTCAGCAGGTTGATCTTTGGGAAGGCCAGATCCTTGGCGCCTACCATGATCGGAATGCAGAAGTTCCCAATCGTCGCCGGCACCGACGGCACCAGAAAGAAGAACACCATGATGAGCCCGTGGGCGGTAAACACCTTGTTATAGGTGTCAGCGGCCAGCAGGTCTCCGTACGGAGTCAGCAGTTGCAGCCGGATCAGCGCCGCCATCGCGCCGCCGATAAAGAAGAAGAACGTGATCGAGATCATGTACAGAACCGCGATCCGCTTGTGGTCTCCCGTCAGGAGCCAGCTCTTCAGCCCGTATTCTTTGTTCAGATACGAAACCTTGGGCAGCCTCGCTGTTGACTGGTCGGGCAAAGATACGATTGTGCTCATGGCTTCACCGCTCCTGGCGCCAGCGGGGGAGCGCTTGTCCCTGCCGGCGTCGCGCCCGTCTGCACGGGCTGGCCTGCGCTGTTGTCAATGGTCTGGTCAATTCGGTAATTCGAATTGAGCCGCTTGATGTATTCCACCAGGTCGATCAGGCCGTCCTCGCTCACCTGACCCTGATAGGTCGGCATGATCGGGGCGTACCCGGCAACTTCGTGCAGCGTTGGGTTCAGAATCGTGTCGCGAAGGAAGGCATCGTCCACCGTCGTGTACTGCCCGTTTGCCAGTTGAACGTGCGATCCGTAGACGCTCGCAAGGTTGGGCCCGTGCGCGTTGGGCGTGCTGTTGTGGCAGGAATTGCATCCCAGGCTGGCAAACAGACGCTCACCGTTTTGCGCCAGCGAGTGCCCGCTGGTCGACCCCGCCGCCCACGCCTGGTAATCGTCAGGTTTCATCGCATACACCCAGCCAATCATCTGCGAATGCAGCGTCCCGCAGTACTGGGTGCAGAACAGGTGGTAGACTCCCGGCCGGGTGGCTTCGAACCACACCGTGGTGTAACGGCCCGGAATCGCTTCGCGCTTCACGCGGAACGCCGGCACCGAGAAGCTGTGAAATACATCCTGCGAAATCAGCGTGAGCTGAATGGGCTGATTGATGGGGATATGCAGCGCGTTGATTTCATGCTGTCCGCCCGGATGCTCGATCTTCCACATCCACTGTTTTCCGACTACGTAGATGTTCATCGCGTTCGGCGGCGGGCTGTAAATCCTGAAATACAGCAGCGCGCCCCACACGAACGTGATCATGAACAGGATCAGCGGAATGATCGTCCAGGTCGCTTCCAGAATCGTCGAGCCCTCGATCTGCGTCGCCACCGGATTCCGGCTCTGCCGGTAACGGATCGAGAACCATGTCACCAGAATCGCGACCGCACCCAGCCCGATCACCGAGATGAAGATCAGGAAGAAATACAGCGCATCCGCATACGGCGCGATGCTCGACGCTTCCGGCGGGAAGATCGCGAAGTGCGTAAGCCACTTAACCAGAAACTGCCACAGTACCGGACTGATGAAATGCTGCATCGCCCTTTATCCGTTCACCACAGTGTTGGTCCGTCCTTGGTTCCCCGTGAGCCGATACAGCCGTGCCTCCCGCACATCGCGCCGGAAATTCACGATCATGTAGGCCCCCAGCAGCAGCATCGTCAGCAGGCACCCTGCCTGCACGATCCGCGAAATGATCAGGCTGTGCCGATTCAGCGCCGGATCGTAGCGGTAGCAATAGGTCAGCAGATTGTCGACCGGCGATCCGATCGCTCCCTGTCCCGCTTCAACCAGCCCCAGGTCCAGGTCCTTCGGCGAGAATTCAACGCCCAGGTAATACTGCGACAGCCGTCCCTGCGGCGTCAGCACCTCAATCGAACTGGCATGCGCGTACTGCGACAGCTTGCCGTCCGGCCCCTGTACCTTCACATAGCCAAAGCCCACTGCTCTGGCCAGCTTCTCAATCGCCGGCTGCTGCCCGGTGAGAAAGTGCCATCCGTTCGCCGTTCCCGGCCGCCCGTAACGGCTCACGTAGAGCGCCTTCTCCTTCGCGGCCATCGCTGGCGTCTCCGTCGGATCGATGCTGACAAAAACCACGTTAAAGTCCCGGCCGGCATTGAATTTGACCATGTCCAGCGCGCTCACCAGCCCGTCCATCTCTTCGGGGCAAAGGATCTTGCACTGGTAATACACCAGCGACAGAATCACGGGCCGTTTGCCGAAATAATCGCCAAGATGCACCAGTTTGCCGGTCTCGTCGCGGAATGCCAGATCCAGCGGGATCTGTTGATTCAGCCGCTGTGCGATCGTGATCTTTTTCAGCATCGATGGCTGCTGTTCGGCCGTCGGACCAATGTGCTTCTCGCCGTACCACGAGCTTTGCCCCTGGCACGCCGGGAGGACGCAGAGGCCCAGCAGCGCGCAGGCCAGCAGCAGCCCTGCTCCTTTCGTGCTGCTCCGTCTTGTCACCGTCTCTCGCATTCCCAAACTCTTTTTCTCCGATCAGTGACGACTGATCACTGACCACCGACTACTGCTTTTCCGATTCCTGTTCCAGCTCCGCTTCCCGGTTCGCCTGCATCTGCTGGTCGTAAGCAGTCGGCGCAAACCCATCCGTCAGCGGCATCTGTACGGTCGGCGTTGAGTCGCCCGTCATCAGCGGCTGCCGCTGTTCCGCCGGTGCCACCGGCAATCCCTGCTGCGCAATCAGCTCCATCGCCCGCCCGATCGGAATCCGCACCGTTCCCTTGCTCTCATCTGCCCAGCTGTAATAGTTCAGCAGCAGATCTTCGCGATCATGCAGCGTCGCCAGGTCCGAATTTCCGTTGTCAATCTGCACCTGCGGATAAGGAAACTGCTTCGTCAGCTTCGCCAGCTGTTCCTGCTCCAGTTGCGGATTCGAACGTAGCGCCTTCGTCGGCGCCACCTGGTAAGGCGCCATCCACTTGTTGGTCGGACCGTCCGCTTTGTTCATTCCGTTGTTGATCACGATCCCGAAAACGTAGCAAACCGCGAAGAAGATTCCGACCGAAACCGCCAGTCCAATCAGAAACACCACGATGCCGCCGGTGCTGGCATCGGTGACTTCGTATCCTTCCCGAACCGACTCGTCACTCAGGTGCTGCTTCGGGTCCAGATTCGGATCCTTCCCGGGACTAGGCATGGACATAGTCGTGCTCCAATATCTCAGCAAGATGCGGATCGTTGGTCGGGATCAGCGGGCGCCGCGTCAGCTGCCAGAAGTAATAGACCAGCCAGAAACAGAACAGAGCCGCCGGAACCGCGACGTACTCCAGAATCCCCCAGCTCAGCCGCAGATCCCGCGCCGCATCGCGATAACTGGGTTCGATCAGCCAGAACAGATCCCAGAACCCGGCGAAGATCATCACGCAGCACGCCACGGTGAGCTTGCTCTGGATTCGCTTCAGATCGCGCGACAGCAGCAGACTGAACGGAATCAGCCAGTGGAAGATCACATCCAGCGTCGCAATCACACCCCATCCCCCGCGAATCCGGTCCAGATACCACGGAATCTCTTCCGGCGAATTCCCCGACCAGATAATCAGGAACGCGCCGAACGCGAAGTAGATGTTCAGCATGACCAGGGCGAAGCACAGCTTGCCCAGATCGTGCTGCTCGATCACCCGGAATGTGCTGCGAATCGGCTCAGCTTTGCTCAATCCGATCAGCGTCAAAATCGCCAGCGGCAACACCATAAAGGCTTCGCCCACCAGGTATTGGAACCCGTAAATGGTCGAGTACCACGTCGGGTCGATTGACATCACCCAGTAAATGACCAGCCCGAACAGCAGGATGGCGAACAGCACTACGCCGAACCCGCTCAGGTTCTCGAACTTCGTCCGCCAGTACGCCACGTTCGGCTCAGGATCCGCATCCCGCTGCAGCGACCACTTGTTCAGCAGGATCGAGTAGAACGACAAAATCGCCAGGCACGCCAGCGAGAACCACCAGTAGTTGTGCACGTTCAGCATCGGCTGCTTCCAGCGGATGGCGTGCGCCTGATCGTTGTCGATCAGCCCCTTCTTCAGCGCATCGGCCCAGTTCGAATACTGCGCCCAGATGTAGAGCCTGCCGTCCGTTGCGCCCACCCACGCTACCGGCAGGAACATCAGCACGATCATCGGCCATGTGCGGCACATCGCCTCCAGTGGCCGCCGTACGATCAGTCCCCACTTGCCACCCGACAGATGCTGCACCATCAGCAGCGCCATGCCGCCGAAGCAGAACCCAAAACACGCCACATAACCGTCCAGCCAGCCCCGCCAAAAATGGATCCAGCCCAGATGTTGCGCATCCTGTCCCTGCCCCAGAAACGCCAGAACCACCGCGATCACCGCGAACACAACGCCGGCAATCAGCGCCTTCCTGCGCCAATTGTCCACAAAGGGCGGCGCGTTCAGCGTCGATGGCAATCCTTTGGAAAACGATGTGTTGCCCATTCGCTCCTGCGCTCCTTATGGCTTCGCTGGCGCGCGGCCAGTCGTTCCTTTCGTGGACGGTTTCGCCGCATGGACCGGTGGCGGCGCCGGATTCAGCCCCGGCGCGCCTGAGAACTCTCCCACCGGTTTTGTCGGCCACACCGCTGTTGCCGGCATCGGCCACGGTCCCGTATCGCTTTCCGGATATCCCTGCTCCTGCGCGATCGTCTTCAGGCTCTGCACCTGCACCCCGGACGGAACATCTTTCAGCGTTGCATCCTGGCTCAGTTGCAGCGCGCGAATGTATGCGGCAATCGCCCACCGGTCCTGCGGCGCAATCTGCGCCTTGTAATCCGGCATAGCGCCATAGCCGTTGGTCATCACATAAAAATAGTGGCTGATCGGTTGGTTCAGATGTCGCGGATCATGGAAATTCGCCGCCGGCTTGTAGCCCCGCTCCACGATCATTCCCGCTCCGTTGCCTACGCGCGAGTGACACGGCGTGCAGTAGATGTTGAACCGCTCCTGGCCCCGCGCCAGCACCTGCATCGTCACCGGAAACGGCATCAGATTCGCCTCTTTGCCGTTCATCAACCCCGTATAGAAGTAGTCGCTCTCGTAAAGCTGGCCCCGCGCCACGGTATGAAGCACCTGCGGTCGCACCGACCGCCCCGATGCAAACATCGAGCTGCCCCGTTGCGGAAACATTCTCGGCTGGTTCTGCATGTCCTGCCGGCAGCCCGCCGCCAGGATCAGCACGCTGACCGCTCCCAGCATCGCCCCCCGCCGTATCCAGGTCGAGGAGAGCGGGGATATCCGGCTGATCGCTGTTCGCTGCTCCCTGATCGCTGTCTTAATACTCCACCTCCACCACCGAAAGCGGCGACTGCGCCTCCAGAAAGCTCCGCGATCCGGCGACGTCGAACTTCGGATCGGTCGCCTCCAGACACAGAAAGAATTTGTCGCTCGTCGCGCCGTTACGGAAGTTCGGCGCGTTGAAAACCGGGTGATACGGCTTGGGCAGCCCGTTCAGCGCCAGCATCCCAAAGCATGCCGAAAGCCCCGCCCACAAAATCGTCCATTCGTACGCCGGAACACAGAAGGCCGGCCATGAAAAATAAGGCCGCCCCGCGATATTCAGCGGAAACGCCCAGACCGCAATCCACGTTTCCAGCCCGAACATCGCCGCCAGTCCCAGCAGCCCGCCAATCAGGCACACCAGCGAAACCTCATCCCGATGGAAACCGATCGCCTCCGCCGCCTCTTCCACCGGATAGGGCGTATAGCAGTCCATGCGCCGGTAGCCCGCCTTGCGCGCCTCGTGCGCCGCATGCACCAAAGCGGTGGGCGTCTCGAATTCCGCCATCAGGCAATAGACCCCTTCAGGTAAAGGCATCAGTCACCGGCCTCCGGCACCGGGGTTCCCGTCGAATGAGGTTCGGCTTTCTCCCGCACCTTCGCTCCCGGTAACATCAGCCGCAGCTCGCTCATCGGGATCATAGGCAGGAAGCGGATAAACAGGAAGAACATGAACGTAAAGAATCCCAGTGTGCCCGCGAACGTCATATAGTCCCACCGCGTAGCGCGGTAGGTTCCCCACGACGACGGCAGAAAGTCGCGCGACAGGCTGGTTACCACAATCACGAAGCGCTCGAACCACATGCCCGTGTTCACAATCAGCGACATCAGGAACATGAATCCGATATTGGACCGGAGCTTGCGGACCCACATCAGCTGCGGCAGCGCGATGTTACATGTAATCAGCGTCCAGTAAGACCACCCCATCGGCCCGAACATCCGGTTCCACATCATGAAGTATTCCCAATGGCTGGCCGAATACCACGCCATGAACACTTCCGACGAATACCCGTAAGCCACGATCATGCCCGTAGCCAGCATCACCTTCGCGCAGTTATCGATGTGCCGGATCGTGATCAGATCTTCGAGGTGGTAGAACTTCCGGATCGGAATCGCCAGCGTCAGCACCATCGCGAACCCGGAATAAATCGCGCCCGCCACAAAGTACGGCGGGAAAATCGTCGTGTGCCAGCCCGGCATGAAAGCCACCGCGAAATCGAGGCTGATCACGCTGTGGACTGAAAGCACCAGCGGCGTCGCCAGTCCGGCCAGCAGGATCGACGCCGTCTCATAGCGCACCCAGTGCCGCACCGATCCCCGCCAGCCCAGCGATACCAGGCCGTACATGAACTGCGCGAACTTCGACTGCGCCCGGTCGCGCATCGTCGCCAGATCCGGAATCATTCCCATGTACCAGAACACCACCGAGATCGTCGCGTACGTCGACACCGCGAACACATCCCACATCAGCGGCGACCGGAACTGCGGCCAGTAATTCATCGAGTTCGGATAAGGGAACAGCCAGTACCCCAGCCATGGGCGCCCCAGATGCAGCACCGGGAACATGCCCGCGCACATGACCGCGAATATCGTCATGGCCTCGGCAAAGCGGTTGATGGAATTACGCCATCCCTGCTTGAACAGCAGCAGAATTGCTGAGATCAGCGTCCCGGCATGGCCGATGCCGATCCACCAGACAAAGTTGATGATCGCGAATCCCCACGCCACGGGAATCGTGATGGCCCAGATGCCCACGCCTTTCACGAAGAGCCACGTGACCGCCGTGGTCAGCATGCACACGAAACCGCCGGCGACCAGGAACCCAAACCACCACCCCAGCGGGGTGTGCGTCGTCAGCACGATCCGGCTTACCTTGTCCGTGACCGACTTGAAGGTATGCCCCGGCGCGATCACGCGGTATTCGCCGGTGACGGGATCGATCATCGGATTCGTTACAGGTGCGTCCTTTGTTGCCATTCGCTCCGATTCCCCTGGTCTGCCGCTAACTTGCTGCCTCGCTAACCTGCTGACTTGCTGTCCTGCGCACTCGCCTGTTACGCCCTGTATTCCCCCAGCTCCTTCGCCAGGTCCTCATTCACGTTGATCACTTCCGCCAGATACGTCGTCCGCGGCCGCGTATTCAGGTCCGCCAGCACTCCATACGTTCTCGCGTTCGCCTTCAGCTTCGCCACTTCGCTGGTCTTGTCGTTGATGTTCCCGAACACGATCGCATTCGTCGGGCACGCCTGCTGGCATGCTGTCCGGATTTCTCCATCGCATATCGGACGGTTATCCTTATCCGCCTCGATCTTCACCGCCTCGATCCGCTGCACACAGTAGGTGCACTTTTCCATCACGCCACGGCTGCGAACCGAAACGTCCGGATTCCGCATCAGCTTCAGACTCGGCGTATCCCAATCCGAATACAGAAGGAAATTGAACCGCCGCACCTTATAAGGACAGTTATTCGAGCAGAACCGCGTGCCTACGCACCGGTTGTAAACCATCAGGTTGATGCCTTCCGGTGAATGCACTGTCGCGCCCACCGGGCATACCAGCTCGCAGGGCGCATTCTCGCACTGATGGCACGTCATAGGCTGGAAATGCGCTCGCGGTGCCGCCAGATCCCCCTCAAAATACGTGTCGATCCGGATCCACTGCAGGATGCGGCCGATCTTCGTCTGCAGCCGCCCTACCACCGCGATGTTGTTCTCCGCGTAGCAGGATGCAATGCAGGCGTTGCATCCCACGCACGAGTTCAGATCGATCGACATCCCCCATGCGTTCTTGTCATACCGGTACGCGGGGAACATGCTTTCATTCGGCCCCGGCGTCCAGTGCCCCACGCCTTGATTCGCGAAGCCAGGATCGGACTTGTATTCCGTCAGCGAGGCGTAGCGGATAATCCCGCGGTCCAGTGATTCGTTCCCTTCCAGCGAATGTGTCCCGCTGCCGTCCCCGCCATGCGAAACCGAACGCTGGTCGATGTAGTCTTCCCTCGGCACGCACAGGTCGTAAATGTCGCCGGTCTTCTCCACGCCTGCCCCCGGCTGCATCCATGGGCCGCCCGACTGCTGGATCAGATACCCGTTGTACCCCACGCCTCCAGCCACGCGCCCTGTGCTGCGCCCCTGCCCCAGCGTGATCACGACCACGTCATCGGCCTGCCCGGGAACCGGCAGTGCCCCGCCGATGATATATTTGCCGCCCAGGCTGACCTTCACCGCAGCGTTCTGCGCCAGCCCGAACTTTTCCAGCGTCGCGTAGCTCATCTGTACCGCGTTGTCCCACGACAAATAGGTCACCGGCCGCGGAATCTCCTGCAGCCAGCCCACGTTCGCGTAGCGCCCGTCGTACGTGTGCAGGTCGGGACGGAAAACGACCTCGATCCCGTTCCCCGCCGGCGCCGGCGCCTTCGGAAGTGTCACCTTTGCTGTGACATTCTTCGGCGTGTACGCAGTGTTCTCCAGCCAGCCGTCATGCAGCACCTTGCGCCACGCGAAATCCGCATCGGCCGCAGCGGCAGCCGCTCCGGCGGTCGCGCCCTTCGCTTTCTGCGGTGCAGGACTCCCCCCGGAAACCACACCCTTCCACGTGGTCCGCACCGCCTCGTACGGCGATACGTCCGGATTATCCAGCAGCGACTGCAGAATCTCGTGCTCGGAGTGCCCGTCGTACAGAGGTGCAATCATCGGCTGCACCACGCTCACCGTGCCGTCATACGCGCGCGCATCCGACCACTTCTCCAGATAATGTTGATTGTTGATGTGCCAGTGCGCGACCTCGCTGGTCTCGTCCGAATGTGAGCTGAGCTGAACGATGGTTCCCACGTGATTCAGCGCATCCACGAAATCCAGATCCGTCGGCGTCGCATACACCGGGTTGGCGTTCAGGATCACCAGCCAGTCGACCTTGCCGGCGTTCATATCCGCCACCAGCGACTTCAGATCGTCCATCTGGATCGACGGCATCGGGTTCACGGGATCGGTATAGACCACCGTCTTTCCCACATTCCCCAGCGCCTGGTTCATCGCAAAGGCGGCCAAATGCACTTCCGGAGCTGCATATTCCCCCGGAATCACAACGCATTTGCCGGCATTCGCCTTCAGGTCGGCAGCCAAACCCTGCAGATAAGTCGCCTGGTGCGATGTCCAGTTGTATCCGACAGCACCATTGCCCGCGCCCACAGCCGCCGCCAGATCCAGCGCGAACGGCGCCACCTGGCTCGGACGCACCTGCAGCCGATGCTCCGCTTTGAATCCTGTCGCCGTCGTTACCGCCTCAACGACGTACAGCCGGTTCATCTCCGTATTGCCCTGGAGCTTGCGCCGGCTCGCGTAGTCCTTCGCCAAACGATGGAATCCCGGGAACTGCGCGCCGCCCAGAAAATCCGCGTCGAGCGACACAATCACGTCCGCCTGATCCAGGCGATACTGCGCGTCTACATAATCGCCAAAGGCCTGCTTCGCCGCAACGTAATGCGCATCGCGGTTCGCTGGATCGTACTGGACGAACTTCGCCTGCGGATAATTCTTCTGGCCTTCCTGCCATTGCCGAGCCAGCGTCGGCGATGTCACCGTCGAGCTCAGGAAATACAATCCCTTACCACCGGATGCCTTCTTGTCCGCCAGCATCGCGCGAAACTCCGCCTCGAACGCAACCCACGACCGCGTCTCCCCGCGGTACCGCACGTGCTGAGCCCGGTCCGGATCGTACATGTCCAGCAATGTCGCCTGGGTGATCGGATCCGATCCGCCCTGGTTATACGGATGCTCGGGATTCCCATCCACCTTAATCGGGCGATAGGCGTCGCTCTTGATGAGCACCGGAACTGCGCCCGTGGCAAATGGAAACGCCGAAGCGAAATACACGGGCTTGCCCAGAATCAGATCTTCCGGCGCATTCACATAGGGATAAATCAGCTCATCGGGCTGCTTCGTGCATCCTGCCAGCCCCGCTAGCGCCAGCGACGCTCCCATGACCTTCAGGAACCCTCGGCGCGAAACCGGGTCCAGCCACTCCGAAGCGTGTTGTGGGAACTCCCGCTCCAGCGCCTCCTGGAACTCCGGAGTATTGGCCAGTTCGTCGATCGAGCGCCAGTACCGCTTGCCCTTCTGCTTCGCCAGCTTCGCCCGTACTTCCTCGAGCGTGAGCTTTCGTTCCGGCGTGCCGGCCGTCTCGCCTGATTGCTGATCGCTGATCACTGATCCCCCGTTCGTGCTCATCGATGACAAACCTCGCAACTGGTCAGCTCACGCGGCGGACGAATCTTGTAGTGCTGGATCAGGAACACACCCAGCGCCTCCTGGCTTGTGAATCTTGTGTAGTGCAGACCGGCTGGCAACTCGACAGGCGCCGTGTTCTGGCTGTCCAGCGCTGTTCCCACCGTCTGCGCGTGAAATCCCGCGAGCGGAGGACTCAGGTCTGCCATCTGCACGCCCTGTTTGGGTCGCGTCTCCGTACACGTCACGCTCTCCGCTGTCGGCGTGCCCTCATTCACGGTCTCGGACGCGCACCACACCGGATGCAGCTCGGACGCCCCCGTCCACGCCATGTTGTAGATCTCGCTCGTCGGCCGCAGGTTCTTCGCCGGATTGCGGTGGCAGTTCAGGCACCACTCCATCTGCAGGGAGTTCTGCGCGTACATAATAGGCATCTCGTCCACGCGCCCATGGCACGTCGAGCACCCAATGCCCTTATTCACATGAATCTCGTGATTGAAAAAGACGAAGTCCGGCAGGTCGTGCACCCGCGTCCACGTGATCGACTTGCCCGTTTCCCAGCTCGTCCGCACAGGCTGCAGAATCTGCGCATCCGTCCAGATCTGCGAGTGGCAGTTCATGCACGTGTGCGTCGGAGGAATGCCCGCATAGCTCGATTCCTCCACCGTCGTGTGGCAGTACTGGCACTGCAGACCCAGTCCTTCCACATGGTGCTTATGGCTGAACGGCACCGGCTGGTCGGCCCGCTGCCCCTGCCGCGTCACCCACGGCGATCGTTGCAGCGCGTCCAGCGTCAGTCCCAGGGCGATGATCAGCAGCCCCGTCAGTATCAGGCTCATTCGTGCCAGAGCATTTGAGCTGCGATCGAAAATCTGCGGCATGACTGCGTTCGCTTCTCCTGTGAATCACCACAGTTTCAGGGCGCTTGCCCTAACTTCGCCGACTCAGCGCCGGCCGCTGCTGCCCAGTCATCATGGGCTGCCGGGCACACCGCGAGCCGCCCTGCTTTGGAGCCCACGCACAGTGCTTTTCCCTCGGGTCATGGCCTGTGCACTGGACTGTTTTGAATTGTGTCCTGAATCACACCCGATTGTGACCTGCATCACAGTTTCTGCGTAAAAGGCACTATACCGACTCAAATGCTCGATAGGCAAGACTCGCCCCGCGCTCGAAATTTTTTTTGTGGAAAAGATAACGAATGTGTCAACAGCGGAACGAGCGCCCTTTCCCTCGAGCGGTTCGCATCACTTCGTTACGCAGGAGAACTTCGCCGCTGATCAGCGCCTGTCTGGCGCTGTCTCGCTCAGTGCTTCATCAATCATCGCGAACAGCCGTGTGCGATCCACGACCTCCACGAAGGGCGTGCCGCTCTTTCGGTTCGTCACCACCCAGATCGTCGGCGTGTGCTGGATGCCCACGGTCATTCCCAGTTCGAAATCCGCCTTCACCAGTTCACGCAATTTGCCCTGCGGATCGACCACCATCGGGAACTGCAAGCCGTGCTTTTGCGCGAAGCTCGTCGCAAAGCGTCGCAAATCTTCCTGGCTCTGGATCGTCTCCTGCGCCGCAAACACCGCATCGCGAAACGCATCTCCCAGCCGCTTCGATCGCGTGTCGAACCACCGCGCATCCACGGCCGCCTGAAAACTCCACGCATGAAACGGCAGCGGAAAATCATGCCGCACCCAGGGAATGTGGTATCTTGCCGACGCCTCAGCCAGCAGAGGGTTCGCCCGCGCGCAGTCGGGGCACTCCAGATCTTCCCATTCCACAATCGCCACGCGCGCACCCGCCGGAGGCCGCAGCGCCGCCGTATTGTGCACCTGCGTCGTCGATGTTTCCGGATTTGAAAACTGCGCCGGGGTCGGCGTGGCCAGCGCCACAGCCGCCGCTACCGGCAATGCGATGCGGCAAAGAAGGCTGTTCATGGCAGTTGCCCTCATTGTAGGTCCGGGTTGCCCTCGCTCGCCGTATACTGTCCGCGATCCGAGGGCCCATGCCCCACACCAAAGTCACTCCGCGCCAGAGGCGCCCCGCCCGGACCGTCCTCTCCGGCGCCCGTCCTGCGGAAGCTTCCAACCGCCCCCGCCCCTGGAAATCCACCGATGCCGCCGATGCCGCGCGTGAGTTCTTCTCTGGCCATCGCGTTCGGGCCGCGCGAGACTTGATCCGCGCCCTCTGTTCCGCTGACCCTTATCAGCATCGCTGCGCCGCCGAGGTCGCCCGCCTCATCGGCCGCCGCCAACCCGGCTTGCTGGCCGCTTACGCCGACCTGCTCGCTGAAGTAGCCGCCGAGCTTCCTGAAGAAGAATGGCAATCCCGCGGATATATATTGGTGGCCGCCGCTCTCAACGCAACGACCTCGGCCCAGCGCATGCGCCTGCTCCCGCTCATCCGCGCCCGTCTCGAAGAAGGCCGCATCGCCGTCCGCGCCATGGCCCTCGAAGCCTTCGCCGATCTCGCCGCCGCCGAGCCCGGCCTCCGCGACGAAGCCCTCACCCTCCTCGAAGCCGCCCGCCACAGCACCGACTTCGCGATGCGATCCCGCGCCCGCCTCATGCTGCCACTCCTGCTCAAGGCAGAAACCACAACGAGGCGATAGCTCCACCCCGCCAAAGCAAAGGCCATCCGTTTCCGGATGGCCTTCTGTCATTGCCGCGAAGCGGCGATTGCCTGGACGGCTAGTCCCCCATCACCGGCTCAGCTTTTTCAGCCGCCTTCGGCGCCGGCGCGATCCCATTGATCGACACCAGCCCCTCCACCGGCTTCTCGCCCAGAATGTGCTCGCGGTACAGCTTCGCCATCTTCGCGTTCTCGGCGTCCTGCTTCAGCTTCGCCTCGCGCGCCCGCAGCTTCTCTTCGCGCGCGTTCTTGGCGATGCCCAGCTTGTCCAGCGAGTCGTTGGCGGCGGCATCCACATGCTCCTGGTTCAGAAGCAGCGTGTGCTGCGTCGTCTCCATCCCCACTTTCTTCCCGCCGGCGAAGATCTCGTGCCGCCCATGCTCCTCGTACCACTTCGTCAGCGTCGAGGTCATGTGCATCTTCTCGATAATGTTCCGCCAGCCGATCCCCGTGTTATACGCGCAGAAGCTGATCTCGCCTTCCTGCGTCGCGTACGGAATAATGCACTGCTCCGTCCGCCGGAAATCGTAGTTGAACAGATCCTGGAACCACATGCCCGCGATGAACAGGAAATTCCACCGGTCCGCGCGCCGTTTCTCGATGTCCGCCATCGTCCGGTCGCCCGTGACTTTACCGTAGTTCCGGCCCGTCGCCCCGAAGCACTTATCGAACTTCTGCAGCAGGTCGAGAATCCGGAAGTGTGTCGGCGACTTGGTCGGATCGTAATTCCGCAGCAGCGCCAGCGAGACGCCCAGGATCGACAGAAACTTCCCGCGCGCCGCGTCGTTCACCTTGGCCACGTCCTTCGCCAGCCGGTCCGCGTTCAGGAACGCCGTCACCGGCACCGCTTCCTTCGTCTCCTTGTCGATCATCAGCGCCATGCCGATCCCGCAGTTCGGATGGCATCCGCAGGAGAGCTGCCCCCAGTCGTGGTTCGGCCCGTGCACCAGGTCCGCCCAGTCCGAGAACGTGCTCATAAAGCTGATCGGGAACCAGTCCCGCGTCGGCTCACCCAGTCCCGTCTGGTTCTTGATGTCGTGCGCCATGTGGCTCAGCGTGTAACGCTGCGCCGCGCGCCGCTCATCCGTGATGTCCTCGTCGCGGCCCGTAAAGCTCACCGGCTGGAAGCTCAGGAAGTTGATCTTCTTCGGATTGTCCAGCGCGAACTGGATGATATGGCCAACCTGCTCATTGTTGATGCCGTTGATGATCGTCGTCACGGGCACGATGTCCACGCCTGCTTCGTGCAGGTTGTGGATTGCCTGCAGCTTCACATCGAACAGATTGCCGACCTTGCGGTGCGAGTTCGCCGCGTTGCCGATGCCGTCGAATTGCAGGTACGCATAGCGCAGGCCCGCCTCCGCAGCCGCGCGGCACAGCTCCTTCGACTTCGCAAACTCGATGCCATTCGTCGCCGCCTGCACCGAGTTGTAGCCCACCTTGCGCGCATACGCCACGGCGTCCAGGAAGTACGGCGACAACGTCGGCTCGCCGCCCGAGAACTGCACGGACATCTGGCGCCGCGGCTTGATCGTGATCGCGTTGTCCAGCATCTGCTTGATTTCTTCCCACGTCAGCTCGTGCACGAACCCAACCTGATTGGCGTCCATGAAACACGGATCGCACATCATGTTGCAGCGGTTCGTCAGGTCGATCGTCAGCACCGATCCGCGTCCGTGGGTCACCGTCGACGTGCCGTGATTGTGCAGCTTGTCATCGTTGTGCGCGCGGATATCCCGCCCGGGAAAGACTTCTTCCAGGTGCTTGAAGAACGCCGTGTCGATCGACATCAGGTCTTCAAAGTGTCCATGCTTCGGGCAATCCTTCACCATCAGGATTTTGCCGTCGCGCTCAATAATTTGCGCCTTAATCTCTCCGACCTTCTCGTTCAGCAGGATCTCGTGCGGAAGCTTGCCATCCAGAATCTGCTGGCGAATCTCCGGAACGCACTTCGGACACAACGAATCCGTGGTCCGCGGCCAACCCAGCGGCGGCTTCTCTTTCTGCCACGATTTCAGCAGCGGCTTATCCGACCACTTCGGCGTAAACGAGGGGTTCGGACGGATGCTGTTCACTTTCTCGAATACGGTCCAGGCCCCCTGGGCCGCCATCGTCACCGCGCGCTCTGCGTATTTCACAGCTTTCGACATCGCTGAAATCTCCTGTATTCAGGAATACCGTACGGGTTGCCCAGGAATCAGATAAGTCATTGCACCGCCGGGCTTTGCCACTCTCAACTTAGATGAACTCGCTGCCAACGCGGAACGAAACGGGGCCGAACGGCGAAAATCCGCCTCCGGGCGGCGAAACCTGTGCCCGAATGGGACAGCCCCCGTCTCCGAATCGGCCTCGGAAAACTGCCTCCTTTGATCCCCTGCGGCCCAGGAAACACGAAGCGATCCAGCGTTCATTCCGTCCATTTCCCATCCTCCGCCGCCGGTGCGACAATCGTGGGCGCAGGATTGTCCTCTGCCCGAAGGAGAATTACCGCCATGAAGCGTTTCCTGTTGTGCATGGGCCTCGTCGCTCTCGCCCTCCCGCTCTCCGCTCAGAGCATGAATTCGTCGAAGCCGAAGAAGCCGCCTCTCAGCCCCCCTGAGATCGCCACGGCGACCATCGGTGGCCACGGCATCACCATCATGTATTCCTCTCCGCGCGTTCGCGGCCGCGAAGGGCACATCTTCGGATCGGGCGGCCTCATCAGCAAGGATCCTCATTATCCCGTCTGGCGCGCCGGCGCCAATGCTGCCACCACCCTCAAAACCGACGCTGATCTCACCATCGGCGACCTGACCGTTCCGAAAGGCACCTACACCCTCTTCGTCGACATCTCCAATCCGGAGCAGTGGACCATGATCGTCAGCAAAGACACAGGCGAGTGGGGCCTGAAGTACAACGCCGCCGACGATTTGGGCCGCGTGCAGATGCACATGAGCAAACCCTCGCACATGGTTGAGGATCTCATCTGGACCATCTCGCCGGCCGGGCACGGCAAAGGCAGATTCACTCTGGCCTGGGAGGACCACCGCGCGTCGGTGCCCTTCACCGTTCAGTAGGCCAAATCAGCACAGGTGCCCCACCCTTATCTCCCCGCTTTTGGAAGATAGGGTGGGTACTCCCACTCCTGGTACCCCACTTCTGCCCGCAGTTGGCAGAAGTGGGAAAGCACACTCTGTGAAAGCACCCCCGCCATCTGCTTCCCTTAATATGGTGGTGGAGGATGCCCGTTCGAATGCGTTTCCAGAAGTTTTGCCTGCCCATCCTGTTTGCAGCGTCGGCTCTCGTCTGTTCGGCCCAAACCACGAAATCTCTTGCGAACACCGACGTCGCCGTGGAAGGCCTCTATCAGACCACCTCGACTGCGAGCGGCGACGGCATCTCCGTTACGGCCACCCACTCCGCCGGCGGCGCTGCCTTCCTCAGCCACAGCTACCACTGGTGGCTCGGCTGGCAGGCGGGGTACGTCAACACCCGCTACACGAACTACTACACCGGCCAGATCTTCGGCGTGCAGACCAACATGCATGAAATCGCGGGCTCCTATTACGTCCGCGGCCCCCGCGCTCTCGGCATTCAGCCCTTTGCTACCGCCGGTGTGAGTGCCGTCATCTTTTCTCCAACCCTGAACGGTGGCCAGAACGCCGCATGGCAGGCGCGGCCCGGCATCAACTTCGGCGTCGGCGTAAATGTCCCCCTCCTCAGCAGCCATTTCGGCCTTCGCGTGCAATATCGCGGCATCGATTACAAGACTCCCGACTTCGAACAGACCCGATACACCACCGGCGCTTTCCGCATGACCTCGGAGCCGATGGCCGGTCTCTATCTCCGTTTCTAGCCTGCGAGGCTCCGATGGATTGCATCTTCTGCAAGATCGCGGCTGGCAGCATCCCCGCGAAGAAAGTTCGTGAGAACGATCAACTGGTCGCCTTCTTCGACATCGACCCGAAGGCCCCCACACATATCCTCGTCATCCCAAAAAAGCACATCGCTTCGCTCGGCCACGCGGAACCCGGCGATGCGCCCCTTCTCGGCCGCCTGCTCGAAGCCGCCGCCGATATCGCCCGCGAGCAGGGCCTCTCCCAGGGCTATCGCGTAGTCATGAACACCGGCCCCGAGGGCGGACAGGTCGTCGACCACCTGCACGTCCACCTCCTTGGTGGCCGCCAGATGCACTGGCCTCCCGGCTAACCTCCATCCGGCACGATCGGCTAACAAAACTTCATAGGATGAATGCCTGTCATTCTGAGCGAACGGGGCCCCGAACGCACCAGGGGCCCCAAAGAGCGTTCGCGCTCTTTGGGGTAGGTTCGGGGGTTGTGAGCAAAGAATCTGCGGTTGCCTCTGCTCCCTTCCAAAGTCCCTGTCCACATCGCGGTCGTCCTCCAAAAAGCAGATTCCCGAGTCTCACGCCGTCCCAATCCGTTCCACCGTCACCACGCCTTCCGGCAATCCCGCATACGCCCGAGCGCTGCTCCACGCCCATTCCTCGGCGCTCACCGCCAGCCCCGCCTTCACCGGCTCCGCGTGCATCTGCGCCAGACTCGCCGCAACCGCCTCCCCACCCACCACGTGCGCGTCCGAGTACCGGCTCTCCCACACCTGCTCATCCAGCCGCGCGGAGCTGTTATACCTCCGCCGATACCGAGCCTGAATGGTTTCCACCGCATTCGCCGCCGTATCGATCTCCGGCTCCCGCATCAGCAGCCGAAAATGGTCCGGCATCACCGCATACCCAACGACGGCGAAGCGAAACTTCACCCGCACTTCTTCAACCAGCCGCACAAACACGTCCCTGTGCTTCTCTTCCCCCAGCTTCGGCATCTTCCGGAAACACACGCACGTCACCAGATGCAGATGGCCCTTGCCGTAAACAGCCTCGCGCGACTTAGGCATAGGCTTCAGTGTAGAGTGCGTTGCACAAATCTGTTTTGTATCGGGGCACGACTGCAGCCCCTGCGGAAAAGACACACCGAGACAGGGGCTTTGTATCAGGGCACGGCTGCACGGCCCGCGGAGACAGGGGCCTTGTATCAGGGCACGGCTGCACAGCCGCGGAAATACACATAGAGACAGGGGCTTTGTATCAGGGCACGACTGCACAGCCTGCGGAAAAACGCATGGAGACAGGGGCCTTGTATCAGGGCACGGCTTCACAACCTGCGGAAAAACGCATGGAGACAGGGGCTTTGTATCAGGGCACGACTGCACAGCCTGCGGAAATACACATGGAGACAGGGGCTTTGTATCAGGGCACGAGTTCACTCGTGCCGTAACGGTCCCAAAATGAGTCCGGCTTCAGCCGCTGCGGGGTCCCTCGCTCCCTCACCCGGAGTTTTTCCGCAAGCTCTTCACTCGCGCCGCAAGCGGTCCAGGAATGGCCGGGCTTCAGCTCCTGAAAATGACGCCATCCCGCCAATCCCGCACCCCCAAACAATCCGTCATCCTGAGCGCAGTGGAGCGCGCCACGGGCGCGGTCCACGCAGTCGAAGGACCTGCATTGTGGCGCTTTCCATCACCCGCGACCCCAGCCCACGCCGCAGCCGCGCGCGCCGGAGGCGCCGGGCTTTTGGTCCTGCGATTTTCAGCATCCCCAAGCCTCGCGCGCGAACGCGGAGGTCCGCGACACACCACGCGCCGGAGGCGCAACGCAGCAACAGCCCAGCACTTCAGTGCTGGGAAAGCAACAAAAAAGGAGGAGTCCCGGAGGGACGACGCGATCCGCCCATCAATCGCCGCCCTGTATCACCGCACGACTCCACGCCTCACGGACAATCCTCCGAGCGACAGGCCCTGCATCCGGGCGCGACTCCACGCCCCGCGAACAATTCCCTGAGGGAGAGGCCCTGTATCCGGGCACGACTGCACAGCCCGCGGAAAGACACATAGAGACAGGGGCCTTGTATCAGGGCACGAGTTCACTCGTGCCGAAACGGTCCCAAAATGAGTCCGGCTTCAGCCGCTGCGGGGTCCCTCGCTCCTTCACCCGGAGTTTTTCCGCAAGCTCTTCAGTCGTCCCGAAAAGGGTGATAAACAAAGGGCTCCAGCCCCTGAGCCCTTCGACCCTTGACCGGTCGATTCATTTTTGAAACACGCCCTTGGAGGCGGCGGCAGCCGCGTCAGAACTCCCCACACACCTGCGCGCGATCCGCAAGGCCGTGTCCCAGCGACTCAACCACGCAGGCTGCCATATCATAGCTGCACACAAGCTGACTTATCGTTCCCGATCCTGGGTCGATGAGCGACTCAGCGACCATGCGTGAAGTCAGGGTCCTCTGGGCCGGGTCGACGCTTCTCGGCACCTTATGCCGTAGTGCAGGAAATTGTGTAAATATCGGCGTATCGTCACATACCGATTGCGAGGGAGAGACATCGTGCTCACTTTGATAGCAGAGGTCAAAGGTGCGGAGCGACAACATCGCAAACAGCTCCAAGATTTCATGAGCCAGACTAAATACACCTTGCGTATCGCGAGCGCCTATGTAAGCGAAACAGAACTTCTGTCGGATATAAAGGATCGAGATGTGCGCCTTCTGACCCATATATCAAAAATGGACCTCGTTGTAGGGGCCTCTTCGCTAGAATCCTTGGCCGCGCTTATTAATGCGGGCGTGCAATGTCGCTACACTTCCGGACGGCCACGGCTGCATGCCAAGGTTTATCTCTTCGACGATCAGTCTGCGGTCGTAACATCTGCCAATCTGACCCGGAGAGCATTGGACGAGAACGTTGAGGTGGGTGTTCGCCTGTCCGGCACATCGGCAGCACAACTAATCGGCTGGTTCGATTCGTTGTGGGAAAGGGCCGATGAGCTGGACTTGGAAACCTTGGCCAGATGGTCGCGGGAGACCAAGGCGGAAAGAACTGAGTATTCCGATTTACGGAAGAAGCTCGAAGGACAGCCGCCGCTTTCACCTGGCCGAGCGACGAAGATGCTTGGTCTCTATGAGACCGCAAATCAATTCTTCGTATGCAACACGAACCGCAAATATTCCCATGAGGATGAGAAGCGCATGCATAATCGGGGGTACGCAGCCGCATGGGAGCCCTTCCGTTTCCGGAGCCACATGGAAAGGGTCAAAAAGGGGCATGCAATCCTTATGTACGCGAAGGGCCACGGGATTATCGGCATAGGGGTAGCAAAAGGTCCGTTCCAGAAGCTTGAACCAGGCGATCCTGACAGGGTCGCGCCAGGTAAAACGTGGGAGTGGAGAGTTCCAGTAGACTGGCTGGCTTGGAAGGAGGATAGCGACGCCTGTCCAGAAAAGAGTCAGAACAGCACCTTCTTTGATGTGAGCGGAGAGAAATATACTGGGCTACTTGAAAACACCAAGAAGCATTTTCTGAGCCTCAGTGTTCGCTGATCTGCCTAGGAATGACCTTGGATCGACGATAACGGCTCAAATCGCCAATTTACTCCGGCCTGTGCATGCCCGATGCGACTGGTATCCGTCAAACACGCTTTCCTCCACCCATCACCCCTCCCTCGCGATCGCCGAGCACGCCGCACCCTCCACACAACTCCACCCCCGCCCCCGCTCGCGCTACCCTAATCCCATGTCCCCTGTCCCACTCTCTCTGGAGGGCAAAGTCGCCCTCATCACCGGAGGCTCGCGCGGCATCGGCGCGGCCACCGTCCGCCTCTTTCGAGAGGCCGGAGCCCGCGTCGCCTTCAGCTACCGCTCCGCCCGCGAGACGGCCGAATCCCTCGCCGCCTCCTGCGGCGGTCCCGATGCCTGCCGCGCCTTCCAGGCCGATCTCGCCAGCCCCGAAGACGGCCGCGCCCTCGTCCGCAGCGCCATCGAAGCCTTCGGCCGACTCGACATCCTCGTCGCCAACCACGGCGTCTGGCCGCCCCATGACGCCCCCATCGCGGAACTGCCCGAATCCCAGTGGCGCACCACCCTCGCCGTCAACCTCGACAGCGTCTACGGCCTCATCCAGGCCGCGGTCGCCCAGTTCCAGGCGCAATCGAGCCCCGGCCACGTCGTTTTAATCAGTTCCACCGCCGGCCAGCGCGGCGAAGCCTTCCACGCCGACTACGCCGCCGGCAAGGGCGCTCTCATCTCGCTCACCAAGGGCCTGGCAACGGAGCTCGCTCCCCACGGCATCCAGGTCAACTGCGTCGCCCCCGGATGGGTCCGCACTGACATGTCCGCTTCCACCCTCGACAACCCCGGCTCCCGCGACCGCGTCCTCCAGGCCATTCCCCTCGGCCGCCCCGCCGATCCCATCGAAATCGCCGGCCCCATCCTCTTTTTATGCACGCCGCTTGCTGGCTTTATCACCGGCGAAATCGTCAATGTCAATGGAGGCGCTGTCCTCGTCGGCTGATATGAAGAAACTTCCCGTCCTGCTTTTCCTCGCCTGCGCTCTGCCCCTCGCCGCGCAAACACCGGCTGGATCCACCGGCAGCAATGTCGACAAGGCCCGAGCCGCTCTCAACGCCATGGTCCAGGCGCTTGGCGGCAACCGCTGGCTCTCCGCCCAGGACAGCTACGTCGAGGGCACCATCGCCGCCTTCTACGAAGGCAAACCCACCGGCGTGAACGTCCGCTACTGGCAGTGGAGCACGCCCTCCGAAGAGCGCATCGACCTCAACGAGAAAACGCACGACAAGCTCAACTGGATCCAGATCTACACCGGCCGCCAATGCTGGGAGATCACCTGGCAGGGGAAAAAGGCGATGGCGAAAGACGTCTGCGACTCCGCCATCCGCCGCCGCAATCACTCCATCGAGACGGCAATCCGCGTCTGGATGAAGAACCCCAACACCCTGCTCATCGATGACGGCCAGTCTCTCGCCGAGCGCCATCTCGCGGAACAGGTCACGCTCATCGACGAAGGCAACGACGCCATCACCATCCAGATGGATGCGGATACCCACCTGCCGCTCAGCTGTTCCTGGTCCTGGCGCGACCCCGTCTACCACGACAAGGATACGGATGTGGAAGAGTTTGCCGACTACCATCAGATCGACGGCATTGCCACCCCATTCACCATCACCCGCCTGCATAACGGGGATATGGTCCAGCAGCGCTTTGTTCTGAAAGCTGCTTACAATGTGCCCCTGCCGCCGGACGGCTTCGATATCGATGCGATCGCGGCCCACGTAGTCCGGCCCTGAAGCGCATCAGCGCGCAAAAGCGCCCGCGCCGGGACACGCCTTGAGGTGAAAACGGCAGATCGGCCGGCCTCATGTTTTGAAGACTGAAGGGCGCAGACCGGGGAAAGCACGGGGCTGCTTCGGTCCCGTCGGACCGCATCCGGCTATCGCGGATTGATCGGCGGCGGAATCGTCTCGGACTTCGAGGCCGCGTCCTGCCGCTGCGCAGCATCGGAGGGGGTTTCCGTGCCGCCCTTGATGCCATCCTTGAAGCCGCGAAACGCCTCGCCCAATCCCTTACCCAGCCCAGGCAGTTTGCTGGGACCAAAGATGAGCAGGCAAATGACCAGGATGATCAGCAGGTGTTCGGGTTTGAACAGGTTGTCAAACATCAAAAGTCTCCCGGAGAAAATCGCGCGGCCTGGCGCGGTTCGCTCCTCGTTTTATTGTCGCACAGAACCCTTTTGCCGATGAGATTACGTTCGGCGCCCGTCGAATCCTCCACGCGGGACCGCTCGAATGCACGACTACACTGATGGCAGGAGGCCCATGACCACCCCCGAGCGCGCCATCTGCATCCACGGCCACTTCTATCAGCCGCCCCGGGAAAATCCCTGGCTGGAAACCGTTGAGGCGCAGGAGTCCGCCGCTCCCTGGCATGACTGGAACGACCGCATCACCGCCGAGTGCTACGCGCCCAACGGCGCCGCCCGCATCGTCAACAACAAGAATCGGATCATCCGCATTCTCAACAACTACGCCCGCATCAGCTTCAATTTCGGCCCCACCCTCCTCTCCTGGCTCCTGGAAAACGCGCCTCGCGTCCATACCGCCATCGTCCATGCCGACCGCCGCAGCCAGGCCCGCTTCTCCGGCCACGGCTCGGCCATGGCCCAGGTCTACAACCACATCATCATGCCGCTCGCGAGCACCCGCGACCGCATCACCCAGATCCGCTGGGGCATTGCCGACTTCCGCCACCGCTTCGGCCGCCTCCCCGAAGGCATGTGGCTCCCTGAAACCGCCGTCGATTCCGGCTCCCTCGACCTCCTCGCGAAGCACGGCATCCGCTTCGTTCTCCTCGCGCCGCACCAGTGTGCCGCCATCCGGCCCCTTGCCTCGCCGCGCTCTGCCGCGACCCTCAAAGCCTCCTCGCATCCCAAAGACAAATCCGAGCCCGCCTGGACCGAGACCCCCGACGCCACCGTCGACACCACCCACCCCTACCTCATTCGCCTGAAAGAAGGCCGCAGCATCGCCGTCTTCTTCTACGACGGTCCCCGCTCCCGCGCCATTGCTTTCGAAGGGCTGCTCAACAACGGCGAAACCTTCGCCCAGCGCCTCATGAGCGGCTTTCACCCCGACACCGGCCACGCCCAGCTCGTCCACGTCGCCACCGACGGCGAGAGCTATGGCCATCACCACAAATACGGCGAAATGGCCCTCGCCTGGATGCTCCACTTTGTCCAGGATGAGGACCACCGCCCCGAGCAGGAAGACATCCACCTCACCAACTACAGCGAATTCCTCACGAACCATCCACCCCAGTTCGAGGCCCGCATCGTCGAGGACACCTCCTGGTCCTGCGCCCACGGCGTCGAGCGCTGGCGCTCCGACTGCGGCTGCTCCAGCGGCCATCCCGGCTGGAACCAGAAGTGGCGCACGCCCCTCCGCGAAGCCCTCGACTGGCTCCGCGACACGGTCGCTCCCCTCGTTCGCGAAGCCTCAGCCCCGCTCTTCACCGACCACGACGAGGCCCGCAACGGCTACATCTCCGTCATTCTCGATCGCTCGCGCGACTCCCGCGACGCCTTCCTGGCCGCCCACGCCACCCACAAACTCTCCACCAGCGAGCGCGTCCGCGCCTTCATGCTCATGGAGCTGGAACGCCACGCCCTGCTCATGTACACCAGCTGCGGCTGGTTCTTCGACGACATCTCCGGCATCGAGACCATTCAGATCATCGCCTACGCCAGCCGTGTCCTGCAGTTGGCCGCGGAGCTCTTCGGCGACCGCGCCGCCGGCCTCGAAGACGAGTTCGTCCGCCGCCTCGCCGCCGCCAAAAGCAATGACCCTGACCAGAAGGACGGCGCCGCCATCTACAACCGCTACGTCCTCCGCATGCGGGTCGGGCTCGAGCAGGTCGCCGCGCACTACGCCATCAGCTCCATCTTCACCAGCTATCCCGACGAGGCCGACCTCTTCTGCTACTCCGTCCGCCGCCAGTCCTACGAAGCCGTCTCCTCCGGCCGCGTGCGCCTCGTCATGGGCCAGGCTCAGGTCTCCTCCCGCATCACCGAAGCCTCCGAAACCGTCGCCTTCGCCGTCTTTCACTTCGGCGACCAGAACATCACCGCCGTCGTCAAGCCGTGGAATCCCAAAGAGATCGCCGCCTGGCAGCAGTTCGTCGCCGACGCCAAAGACGCTGTCAGCCGTGCCGACTTCCCCCAGGTCGTCCGCTGCTTCGATCGCGAGTTCGGCCCCCAGGCCTACTCCATCCGCTCCCTCTTCCGCGACGAGCAGAAACGCATCCTCGACATCCTGCTCACCAGCACCATCTCCGAGGTGGAAAGCAGCCTCTCCACGATCTACGAGAACCAGGCCTCGCTGCTCCACTTCCTCACCCAGAGCGGACTGCCCCAGCCGCCGGCGCTCACCCTGGCTGCCACCTTCGCGATCAATGCCGGCCTCCGGCGCGCGCTCGAAAGCGACCCCATCGACGCGGTCCAGGCCCGCATCTGGCTCAACCTGGCCCAGTCCGATCAGGTCATCCTCGACCGCCCCGCCCTCGGCTACCTCGTCGACCTGCGCATGAAGCGGGCCATGCTCGACCTGCACGAGAGCCCCGAAGAGGTCACCCTCGACAACGCCCTGCTGGTCGCCCGCACCATCTCCGAGCTGCCCTTTGACCTCAACCTCTGGCAGGCCCAGAACCTCTGGTATGACATCTACCGCAACCGGCGTGAGGAGCCACCCTCCGAGGAGTGGCTGGAGAAGCTCAAGGACCTGGGCCGGCTGATGCACATCTCGGTCGAGGACATCGTCTCCGAGGAGACGAACGGCAACAACCACGAAGCGGCCGCCATCCGCCCCGAAATCGGTCTCCCACCCCTATCGTAACCAGATGGTATACTCGCCTGACTTACCGGAAGTTAGAGCGAGGTTTGATGGGGTAGCTTGCCAGTTATCTTCTAACGGGAAGTTGCCGCATCGGTCACGATACGAATCCCCCGCGCGGCAGGCAGGAGAAAAGCCTCGCCGGACCGCCGCGCGCCACCGCCGGCAGCTGGTAGCAGATGCTCTTGTGCTCTTGCCCGCCCCGGTGGGCATCACCAGCAGCGCGTCGCGGCCGCCGGCCACCGCGCGGCAAACGGCTTCCTGGTTCTCCCGGAATCCGGGAAAGCCAAAGGTGGTCCTGAGCAGGGAGACGAGATCCATGGCGCTTGCTTATGGTGACACGTCGCGAGCAGGACCGACAGATCGCCGAGGTCACCGCGCCGGGCGCGCAGGCGGGCGGCGGGATGGATCTCGATGTGGGCCAGCGTCAAGTGGCCGCTCTGTGAGGTCACGACTCTGCAAGATCAACGATGAACTTCGCGCGTTCGTACAGTTCATCGAACGTCACAATTTCAGGCTTAACTACGTTTCTCCGGAAGAGCTCGAACGAACGGTAACGGTCCTTGTGGATTCCGTTATTGCCGGCGAATGCGTCTAGCGAACCTACGACCAGAAAAGATCGAGGCTGATAGGTGAATATCTCCTCACCGGTCGGATTTCCCGATTTGTATTGCGGTTCCAATTTCTCGACGGCTCGGCGTATCGCCTGCTCAACCGTGACCTGGCATTGTGCGACTGCGCCCGCCAGCTCATTCGAAGGCGCCCAGCATGACGGCCGGTATTCGGATGATTGGACCAGCGGAGTGGAGTGCTTCTTAATCTCGACAAAGCACAAGGCCTCGATAGCACCTCGTGACTTTAGCACCCCGTCAGAGCGCTTACCACGCTGCCAGAGGTCACTTCCGCTCACGGCCTGCTCCAGCTTCCGCTCGTTTAAGTTCGATAAGAAAAGATACGTTAGCCCGTAGCCAAAGATCCAGACGTTTTGCTCAAAGAAAGCTTGCCAGTCCGCCTCCGGCGTATCGGACTCGTTGAGCAATTCTCTGTACCGCTCCAATTGCTTCTTTCGATAGCCGATGGCGACTATATCCGAGGTGGTAACCTCGGATTTCAGGGCCTCCATAACTAAGTCATGATTTTCCGAAATCAGCAATCGCGCTTGATCGGGCGACAATAGCAACTTGCGGAGTTCATCGTCCGCAACATTTAGGCGATTATCGTCGGCAAGGTGGAGCCTCTTCATGTTGAGAATGAATTCGATCAAGCGGAGAACCTCATCGCCGTGGAAAGAGAAATGCTCCCTGATCGGCGTTCCGGTCCGCACGATATACCGCTGTATCTGAAGCGTGAAGATCTGACGGTCGTCCTCGTAAAACTTGGCTACGATTTCCGAGCGGCCACCTTCGGTGATGCGTATTCGTTGGCTCCCGAGCTCCTGCACAAACTGGTGTGACTCCGCGCCATCGATCACCTTTGACGCTATGCGAATGCGACGTCCGGATTCTCCTCGAACGAACGGGCCGGATGAGACGCTTCGGCTCACGTAGGTCTTCTCAGGCTTTTTGTTTCGGTAATACTCGAATGGGTCCTCTTGCATAACACGAGCCTCGCTTGCGGGTCCATTCTAGATTGATTTGGGTAGCGCCGCCGGAAAATGCGATTTCTTCCCGCCCCAAGAGGAGCTTCTGAAAGCTCGCCGCCTTGGCGACGGGCAACTCCCGGGACGTTGCGCAATGCTTCTGCCCACAATGACTATCTCAGCTACCTCTGCCGGACCACCAAGGGCGGAGGACCAGCTCGCAGTACACTTGGAGCGCAATGATGCCCTCCGACACAGAACTGACGCTCACTCCTCCTGCCTACTTATACCAGGACGCTCGGAGGTTTCTAAGGTTCCTACGGGTAGCCGCTCAGAAGCACTCAGTTACCGTCACCGTCTCGATCTCCACAGCCGGAACGTTCAGACTGTCGATACCCGCCAATCAGTCGGCCGGGTTGGACGCCTTTCTTCAGGAGATCACTTTCCAGCACGGCCTCTACTACTACCTTTGCGCTGCTTCGAACAGAAGAGATGTAGCGCGGCTGATCGTGAAGCCAATCATTGAGGGCCTGCTGCACTCCCAGTATGACGTTGCCTATCCAGTGCAGATCCAGAAACACCTACTGGAGGGAACGCCGGACTGGGCCGGGGGAGCTTTTCTTGAAGGCACGGCGCAGCAATACGAGATTCTGCTCCAAAAGCACAAGCTGAAGATGATCACCCCGTATGAATTCGTCCGCGATCTGGACGATCTTCTGACGGAATTCATGCTCCAACAGCTTGAGCACCCTAAAGGTCAGCAAAGCCCAAAGTTCAACGTGCTGGTGGGGATGTGCGGCCAAAAGGACGTCCTGCGGACGAAGGAGGCCAGGAAACTCTTCAACCGTGTCCACTCCTTGAGGACAAAGGGGCTCCATCGCTTGGAACGCGAGATCCCAGATTCAGAAGTGACGGAAATCGCGCAGGAAGTCTACTACCTCTTCCAGTGGCTTGACGACTATTGGAGAGCGCAGGATGAAAAGACGGTTCTGCTCTCCGGCAGAAAATACAGAAGAATTCGATATGGCAAGGAGCCAATCCCGAAGGGCGCGCCGATCGATTTCCGAACGCTCTGGGAAGAGCTAATTACCCGCCCCTGTGGCGATTGTGGGGTGATTCAGGGCGAGCTGCATCTGGACGGATGCGACCTGGAGCGCTGTCCTCGCTGCGGGGGCCAATTCATGTGCTGCGAATGCAGGCTCACGCAGGACGACCTTAGAAATGCAGAATAGGTCCCGAAAGATGGGCCCGTCGTCAGTTGGCGCCCAATCGCCGAGTCGCTCATTGAACCTGGGTAGGCGACGGGGAGGGAACTACCCTCCAGCGATCTGCCGTTGAAAGACCGTCGTTGTCGTATCAACGGCCCCTGGATCTCGCGGCCTGGGCTGGCCGCTCCCTCCGACGGATCGCGCACCAATCCTCTGCCCTCCGCGTCCTCCGTGGTGAGCGGCGCTGTCCGGCCCATCCCTTACTTCCGTACTCCGCGGACGCCGGTTTTTCCTTGATCGAATTCCCGCCGTGTGCCATCCTCGAATCAGGAAACGTGTCTTCCGAAGGGCCGCTCGCGAGCGGCCCTTTCGCTTGGGCTGGAAGCGCGCGGCAGTCCGCCATTCGCCGCTTTGATGGAGACAAAGGGCTTCGAGGGTAATACCCGCAGGGTATTACCCAGCAAGTCCAGTGAATGCAGGTAAGTACAGGAGGCCTAACCCTCAAAAACATTTTCTCCGCACCGGCACGGAGGGCGGCAGTCTGCGGGTAGCCAGCAGCCGGAAGCTGGTAGCTGGTAATTGGTAGCTCGAAGCGCGCCGCAATCCGCGATGCGGACACAGAGGACTTCGAGGGTAATACCCTCAGGGTATTACCCCGGAAGTGGTGCGAATTCAAAGACTTCCCACTTGGCCACCTCTTCAAAAAATGTTCTCCCGGAAGGAGCGCGATGCGCGCCGATGTTCGTGAAAGCTCCGCTGGCAGCCAGCAGTTACTGCTGCGGCACGTTGACATCGAAGTGGCCGCCGCGGACGCTGGCCAGTTCCGGATTGCCTGCGGCGACCGAGGCCGGCAGCGGTTTGCCGCCCATGGCGTTCGGGGCGGCGGGATTCGACCAGACGGCGCCGACCTCGACCTGCTTCTGGTTCTGGGCGACGAGGTTGTCGTGGCGGCGGCGCTGCTCGTCGATGTAGGCTTCGACGACCCGGGCCGCGATGGGAGCGGAGTACGCGCCCCAGCCACCGTGCTGCCACAGCACCTCGACCACAATGTCCGGATTGCGCCGTGGCGCGATGCCGACAAACCAGGAGTCGGCGCGCTGGGCGCCGGTGCCCAGGCTCTGCGCGCCGGCGCTGTGGCTGACCACCTCCGCCGTGCCGGTCTTGCCGCCGAAGTCGATGCCCGCCAGCCGGGCCGCGACCGCCGTGCCGCCGGGCCCGTTGATGGTGTTGTACATCGCGTCGGTGATGAGTTCCCAGTTGGCGGTGGTGAGCGGGATGCGCGCATCGCCGGAGCCGGGGTAGGTGTCCAGAATGTACTGGCGCATGTCGTCGCTCAGCTCGCTGGGGAAGACGACGTGCGGGCGTTTGAGGACGCCGCCGGAGGCGATGCCTCCGATGGCGCGCGCCATCTGGATGGGCGTGACGGCGACCGCGCCCTGGCCGATGCCGACCGAGGGCGTCTCGCCTGGATACCACTTCTGATGGAGGGTCTGGAGCTTCCACTCGGTCGAGGGCATAATGCCGGCGGCTTCGTTGGGCAGGTCCACGCCGGTGCGTTCGCCGATGCCCACGGAGTGGGCGTATTTGGCGATGGTGTCGATGCCGAGTTTGGTGGCCAGCACGTAGAAGTAGCTGTCGCAGGACCACGGGATGGCGTTTTCGATATCGACTTCGCCGTGGTGGCGATCGCAGGCAAAGAAGTGGCCGTAGAGCGTGACGCCGCCCTGGCAGTCGACGTCGAGGGTCTGGGCGATGTTCTCCTGCAGGCCGGCCAGCGCCATGATGATCTTGAAGGTTGAGCCGGGCGCAAGCTGCGCCTGGATGGCCTTATCCATCAGCGGGTGCTCCGGATTGGTGATGAGCTGGTCCCAGTCGGCGCGGGAGATGTGCACGGAGAACTCGTTGGGATCGAAGGCGGGGCGGCTGACGAGGGCGAGGATTTCGCCGGTGTGCGGGTCGATGGCAACGACCGCGCCTTCGCGATCGCCGAGGGCATCTTCGGCGGCCTTCTGCAGGTCGAGATCGATGGTGAGCTTGAGGCTCTGGCCGGGCGTGGCCGGTTCGATGCCCAGGCGGCCGACTTCGCGGCCGTGGCTGTCGACGGCAATATCCTGGGAGCCGTCGACGCCGCGCAGAATGCGATCGTAGGAGGCTTCAACGCCGGACTCGCCGACCACGTCGCCGGGCTGATACCAGGCGTAGCGGGGATCGTTGTCGAGCATCTGCTCCGAGACCTCGCCGACGTAGCCGATGAGGTTGGCGGCGAATCCGCCGCTGGGGTAGAGGCGGCGTTCTTCCTGGATGGTGTCCAGTTCGGGCAGCTCGTTTTTGTGGGCGGCGATGAACTCTTCTTCGTCGGGGGTGATGTCCTGCTTGAGCGGCAGCGGCTGGTAGTGCGGCGCGTAGCGGTACTTGCGCAGGATGGCCTGGATCTGCTCGACGGTCATGTTCAGGCCGCGGGCGATCAGCGGGAGGTCGGGGGTGATGTCGTGGCCCTGCTCGCGGACCAGGAAGCAGGAGACGGAGGGATAGTTGTCGACAATCAGGCGGCCGTAGCGATCGAAGATCTTGCCACGGGGGGCGAGGATGGGAACTTTGCGGATGCGGTTGGCTTCCGCCAGGGCGTGGTAGTTCTGGCCGCCGACCACCTGCAGGCGCCACAGGCCGAAGACGAGCGTCGCCAGCACCGCCGCGATTACATACTGGACGACGGCGAGGCGGACCGACGGCAATTTCTCTTCGCGATTCAGCACGGCTGGCGCTGCTCCGGGCCCGCGTCGTGCCAGGCGGGCAGTTCTGGGTGGGTGGACTGCTGACAGGATACCGCGATTTGGGGCGGTTCCCGCGCACTTTCAGTTGATGATTCTGGCTCCAAAGCGGTACAACGGGTGGATGCCGGGAAAGAGGGTCGATTCGGCGAGGCGCGCAGCGGGCGGGCGCGGCGCCTCGCGGGCAGCGCACCGCGAAAACGAAGAAAAGAGCCAGTTTTTGCCCCCGCGCCCCATTAGCCTGCGCACCCTGGGCGATTACCTGGATCTTTCGCCGGCGACGATCTCCCTGGTGCTGAATAACGCTCCTGGGGTCAAGTCCATCCCCCCGGAAACCCGCGAGCGCGTGCTGGCGGCGGCCAAGAAATTCGATTACCGGCCGAGCTTTTTCGCGCGTTCGCTGCGGCGGCGGCAGAGTTTCTCGATTGGCGTGCTGGTTCCGGAGCTCAGCGACGGTTACTCCACGCTGGTGATGAACGGCATCGAGGAAGTGCTGATCGAAGAGGGGTACTTCTATCTCACAGCCAGCCATCGGCGGAAAGCGGATCTGATCGAGGAGTATCCGGGGTTGCTGATGGAGCGCTCGGTGGAGGGATTCGTGGCCATCGACACGGCGCTGCAGCACAGCCTGCCGCTGCCGGTGGTGGCGGTGGCCGGACACAAGCCGCTGCCGGGCGTGACGCGCATTGTGCTGGACCATCGCAGGGCGGCGGAGCTGACGCTGCGCCATCTGTACCAGCTCGGCCACCGGCAGATTGCGTTTATGCGCGGGCAGCCGTTCAGCTCCGACTCCGACGAGCGCTGGCGAGGCCTGATGGCGGTAGCGCGCGAACTGGGCCTGACGGTTCATCCGGAGCTGGTCGTTCAGCTGGAGCAGAATCTTTCCTCTCCCGAGCTCGGCTATCCGGTCGCCGCCCGGCTTCTCAGTCAGAAGTGCCCTTTCACCGCAGTCGTCTCTTACAACGACATTTCGGCGATTGGCGCGATCCGTTCGTTTCGGGACCATGGCCTGCGCGTGCCCGAGGACGTGTCGGTGATCGGCTTTGACGATATTCAGGCTGCAGCGTTCCACACGCCGAGCCTGACGACGATCCGCCAGCCGCTGAACAGCATGGGGAATACCGCGGCGCGCATTCTGCTGGAACGGATCCGCGGGGGCAGGCAGTCGCCCGACGAGATCCCCATCGTTCCGGAGCTGATCGTGCGCGAATCGACGCTGCCGCCCGCGTCCGCAAAAATCAGGAAAAGATAGCGGAGAGCCGGGCGATACAATCGGCTGTCGATGTTCCCCGCGCGCACACGTCAGCCGTCCTTCTCCGTGCTGTGTTTCGGTTTCGTGGTGTGCGGCATTGTGACCGTGCTGCCCGGCCCGCTGCTGCCGGTGCTGGCGGCGCGCTGGCAATTGCACGATGTGCAGTCGGGAGCGTTCTTCGCAGTGCAGTTTGCGGCGGCCACGGTAGGGGCCATCGTTTCGTCGTGGCGCCTGCGGCGCAGCCTGCCGATTGGGTTCGGCCTGATGGCGGCGGCAGTTGCGCTGCTGGCCGTGGCCATGGGCGATGGGTCTGCGGCCACCGGCCACGCTCTGGCCCTGGCCGCTTTCGGGCTGGTTGGATTGGGGATCGGGCTCTCCGTCACTGCGACGAATCTAACGGTGGCTTTGAACGCGGACCCTCGCGCGCGAGCCAGCCGGCTTTCGGTGGTGAATCTGTGGTGGGGGATCGGCGCGGTGGTCTGCCCGTGGCTGGTCGCCAACGCGGAGCGCGCGGGCGAGATGAGAACTTTGCTGCCGGCGCTCGCCGCTGCTGCCGGAGGCACGTTCGCGGCTCTGGCGCCGCAGCTTTTCGCTGAACCACGCGCCGTTGAAGCTCGGCCGCGGGCAGCCTCCGCTTCGCAGACCGGAACGCTGATTTACTTTGCTGTGTTTCTGTTTCTGTATGTCGGCGTGGAGAACGCGGTTGGCGGGTGGATTGCGACGTACGCGCATCGGTTCAGCGGGATGACGCTGGCCGCGGCGAGCCTGACGGTTTCTGTTTACTGGCTGGCGCTGCTGACTGGGCGCGGACTGGGATCGCTGGCGCTGCGTCCGCTTTCGGACCGCGTGGTGCTGCTCTCAAGCCTGGTGCTGGCGCTGGCTGCCGTGGCGATGCTCATCCTGCCCCACCGGTCCGCGGTGGTGCTCGTCGCGGTGGCGCTGGCCGGAGCCGGCTTCGGGCCTGTGTTTCCGCTAGGCGTGTCGCGGATGCTGGCACGGGTGAGCGACCATCGCCCGACGGGCTGGGTATTCGCGATGTGCGCCGGCGGCGGCGCGGTGCTGCCGTGGCTTACCGGGCTGGTTTCCACCGGCTCGGGGTCACTGCGCGTGGGATTTGCGATTCCCGTCGCCGCGCTGGCGGTGATCCTGGCACTGGCTGTGACCGAAAATGCCGCACTGGGGCGTACCGCCCAGCAGGAGATGTAGAACCCGGCGGAGCACGCTGCATCGGCGGACGAGCCCCAGGGATGGAGCTTCGTTCCTGGGGAAGAGAGGAAATGCAGGTCCTTCGGCTTCGTTTGGCGCTCGCGCGCCAAAGTTCGCTCAGGATGACGGGTTCGCCCTACAGCTTCTCGTAGAATTCGCAGGCCGAGCAGGAGATGTAAACGCCGCCGGGGATGCCGCGCTCGCGGTCCTTCACGCGCTTCACGATACGCGTCGGCTTGGAGCACTTCGGGCAGTCGGTGCTCTTGGTGGTGTCCATCATCTTCTTGCGGTCAGCGGTCTTGGCAATCTTTGCCATGGCGGTGCTCCTGAAGGATCTTGTGCGCTGAATGGTGAGGCGCGCAGCGTATGGGCCTCGCGAAAATTCGCCTGAACTGTGCAGGGAGTTGTGCGGGAAGCCGCTCCGGCCGGGCCGGAGGACGCTACTGATGATTTTACATGACCCTCGGCGACCGCCCCATCCTCCCCCGGTGATAAAAGTCACTGAGGCGAGTGCTCCTGCGCACTAGCTTCAAGGCAGGAGAAGCGGAATGAGCACGCAGGTTCTGGAACCCGCCCCCCAACGTCCCCTGAAGAAGCCGGTGGTGCGGCGTTCCACGCCAGACCGGTCGCAGATCATCCGGCGCACAGCGCAGTGGATTTTTGTGGCGCTGAATGCGTGGATCGGGATCCAGTTCTACCTCTGGGTGCGCTGGTATGAGCGCGGCGGCGCGGGCTGGCAGGTGGCACGCCCCGCCGGCGTCGAGGGCTGGCTGCCGATTGCCGGGCTGATGAACCTGAAGTACTTCCTGGCGACCGGGCACGTGCCCCCGATTCACCCGGCGGCGATGTTTCTGCTGATCGCTTTCCTGCTGATGAGCGTGCTGGCGAAGAAGGCCTTCTGCGCGTGGCTGTGCCCGGTGGGGACGTTGTCGGAATACCTGTGGAAGTTCGGGCGCAAGGTGTTCGGGCGGAATCTGCGGACGCCGCGGTGGCTGGATATTCCGCTGCGCGGGCTGCGGTACCTGCTGATGGGGTTCTTCGTGTACATCATCGCCAGCATGTCGGCGGAGGCGCTGGCTGGGTTCATGCTGTCGCCGTACGGGATGGTCGCCGACGTGAAGATGCTGAACTTTTTCAGGACCATCAGCCTGACGGGCGCGATTGTGCTGGGTGTGCTGGCGCTGCTGTCGATGCTGGTGGAGAACTTCTGGTGCCGCTATCTATGTCCGTACGGCGCGCTGATGGGGCTGGTTTCGCTGGTGAGCCCGCTGAAGATCCGGCGCGATCCGGAGGCGTGCATCGACTGCGGAAAGTGCGCGCGGGTGTGCCCGTCGCATCTGGCGGTGGACAAGCTGGTGCAGATCCGGAGCGTGGAGTGCAGCGCGTGCATGGCGTGCGTGGCGGCATGCCCGGTGGAGCATGGTTTGCAGTTTGCGGCGCTGCCGCGGAAATCGGCGTCGGTGGCGGAGCGGTGGCGCGGGCGGATCGCGGGACCGGGCGCCGTGGCGGCGATGCTGGCGGTTTTCTTCCTGGGGATGGTGTTCGCCGCGCGGGCGACGGGGCATTGGCGGATGCGCCTGCCGCAGAGCGTCTACATGCAGCTGGTGCCGAACGCGAACCAGGTGAGTCATCCGGGGATGGACGGTCCGGATTCAACGATGAAGGGGGTGCGGTAGGGAAAGAGAATGGAAATATTTCGAGGTGAAGGCGCAACGCATCCAGGCTTCTGACGCATCCTGGCAGAAGATGTCGGAATTCCAGAGACCGAAGGGATCAAATATGGGAAAACTGGGACGGCTTTTGCTGATTGCAGCAATCACTTCTCCGTTGCTGGCCGCGACGGGATGCGTTCCGCACCGGCAAGCATACGTGTGGGGTCCGGGCGAGCAGACGTATTACGTGCAGTGGGAAAACGAAAACCATCGGCAACACCGGGACTGGAACGCCCGCAGCGATGCCGACCACAAGGCGTACTGGAAGTGGCGGAAGCACCACGGGCCGCGCCCCCAGTAATTTGGCGATCACCGGTAACCGCAGTCAGCGGAGCGGCAGATAGACGTCGGTGATCATCTCTTCCTCGCGCAGGTTCGGACCTACGTTCACGTAATGGAAGAAGATGGGGAAATCGCCGGGTGTCTCGCCGCTCTGCGGCAGCCATTCTCGATAGAGCCAGACGGCCGCCTGGTTGTTGTAACGGGAACCGATGTCTGTCGCGAGCGCACAACGGTTGCCGGGGATGACCTTCTTCATCACGCCGAAGGAATTCGGCGCAATCTCTCCCTCGAAGGACAGACAGAAATCGACGCGGTGCGCCGATGGGGGCGTCGTGTGCGGGTCAGTGTAGTGGACGCCATAGCTGCGGTACCGCAGCGGATCGCGAAGCCGATGCTCGAGTTTCCAGACGATGAGCGTGCGGGCAGTTTCCTGCTCGAGTTCGGGCGGTCCACAATGCTCGACAGCGGCGACTTTGGTTTCGGGAAATTCGACGATCCGGACATTCATGGTCTGGATTTTCCTCTGGCTGGATCCGTTCACCAGCCCATTTGCGCCATGCGGGATTCGATGATGGCGCTGTAGCGGCCCATCCGCTGCGGATGCCACCGGCGCGGCGCGGGAAGGATGGCGGCGAGGCGAGCGGCATCGTCGCGGCCGATGGCGCGGGCTGCGGTGCGGTCCCAGTATTCACACGCGGCCTGGGCGCCGTAGACGCCGGGTCCCCATTCGACTTCGTTGAGGTAGAGCTCGAGGATGCGGCGCTTGCCGAGGGCGAGCTCAGCGACGGGGACGAGCGAGGCCTCGGCGACCTTGCGCAGGACCGAACGGCCGGTGCCGAAGAAGAGATTTTTGACGAGTTGCTGATCGAGAGTGGAGGCGCCGCGGAGGCGGCCACCGTCCATGTCCTCGCCGGCGTCGAGACGGATCTGGTGCCAGTCAAAACCGTGGTGCTGGTAGAAGCGCGCATCCTCGGCGGCGATGACCGCGTGCTGGAGGTTGGGCGAGATATGGCTCAGCGGAACGTAGTCGTAGCGCTCGCGGTAGGGCTTGCTGCTGAACCATGATTCGAGCCGGCGCTCGGCGTGGACGGCGGTGGTGGGTGGATTGATCCAGCGAAAGGCGACGAGGGAGAGTGCGCAGGCCAACCAGAGGGCAGCGAGCGCGACGGCGAGCCAGCGGAGGGCGCTCCCGAGCTGGGAGCGAGCGCTGCGGGGCGCGGTTTTGCGCCGGGGATGGGCGGTTGCGGGCACTTGGAAAATGATAGCGGGTGGTCTTCCCGGCTCTGGGTGGGTGCGCTCCCACATCTGCCAGCATCAGGCGGATGTGGGGCGCCCAGGCTATTGGCGAATCCCAGGGTTCACAGCTCCGGCTCAAGTTCCAGGTCTTCGAAGCGGCGGAGCTTGTAGATCGCGATGGACACGATCCAGCTGAGGGCGAAGAGGGCGACGATACAGTAGCCGAGGACGCCGAAATTCTCGTTGAGCCGACCGACGAGGCCCCAGAACGTTCCCTGGAGGTGCAGCTGGCCGCCGAGGAGGCCGAGGGCTTCGACGCCGCCGACGGCGAGCGCGACGACGACGGAGACCGAGGTGATGGTGAGGTTGTAGTAGAGCTTGCGGATCGGCTTGATGTAGGCCCAGCCGTAGGCGCCGAGCATGAGGATGTTGTCGGTGGTGTCGATGAGCGACATGCCCGCGGCGAAGAGAACGGGGAAGACGAGCACCGACCAGAGCGAGAGCCCGCGCGAGGCTTCCGCGGCGGAGATGCCGAGGAGGCCGATTTCGGTGGCGGTGTCGAAGCCGAGCCCGAAGAGCACGCCGAGCGGGTACATATGCCAGCTGCGGCGGATGAGGGCAAAGATGGGGCGGAAGATGCGGGCGAGGAATCCACGATTGGCCAGGAGCAGGTCGAAATCCTCGTCGACGTAGGGCTCGCCGCGGCGAACGCGGGCAAAGGTCTGATAGACCGACCGCAGGATGACGAGGTTGACGAGCGCGATGGCGAGGAGGAAGACCGAAGAGACCAAAGTGCCGATGACGCCGCCGATGGTGCGGACGTGAACGAGGTGCTGCTGGAGTCCGAGCGCCGCGGCGGCGATGGCGAGCGATCCGACGACGACGATGGTGGAGTGGCCGAGCGAGAACATGAATCCCACGGCGACGGGGCGCTTACCCTCCTGCATGAGCTTGCGCGTAACGTTGTCGATGGCGGCGATGTGGTCAGCGTCGACCGCATGGCGGAGGCCGAAGCTGTAGGCGAGGAATGCGGTGCCGAGGAGGACCGGGAAACGATGGAAGGCCACGACGGCCCAGAGCCATGCGCCGGCATTGAAGAGGAGGAGGATGCCATAGACGCCGCCGACCTTGGCGCGCATGTGATCGGCGCGGTCGCTGAAGAGATGGTGGAGCGCGGATGGCATCGATGGAATCCGGAGACTGCGGACTACGGCACACTGGAGCCGTTGCACCAATTCTAGCCGCGGGTTGCGGCAGGACTGTGATGCATCTCACAGCGAGCGGCCAGCTGCCGGCGTTTGCAGGACAAGACGCCCGCGGGAAAGAATGGAAGTGTCGCAGGAACGGGCCCAAAACTTCGCGGAGGAGAGTACACATGCAACTCGGAATGATCGGGCTGGGCAGAATGGGTTCGTTTATGGTGCAGCGGCTGCTGAAGGCCGGTCACGAGTGCGTGGTCTACGACGCGCACGCTGAAGCCATGGAGGCGCTGGCGTCGAAGGGCGCGACCACGTCGCAGAGCCTGGAGGATTTTGCGAAGAAACTGAAGGCGCCACGGGCAGTGTGGCTGATGGTGCCGGCGGCGGTGGTGGATTCGGTGCTGGAGTCGCTCAAGAAGGTGCTGGCGGCCGGGGACATCATTATTGATGGCGGGAATTCGTATTACCACGATGACATTCGGCGCGCGGCCGAACTGAAGGCCAAGGGCATCCATTATGTGGATTGCGGGACGAGCGGGGGCGTGTGGGGGCTGGATCGCGGTTATTGCCTGATGATCGGCGGCGAGGAAGACGTGGTCCAGCATCTGGACCCGATCTTCAAGTCGCTGGCGCCAGGAGTAAGCGCTGCGGCAAGAACGCCGAAGAGGACGGGCGAGCCATCGACCGCGGAGAACGGCTATCTGCGGTGCGGGCCGAATGGCGCGGGACATTTCGTGAAGATGGTCCACAACGGGATCGAGTATGGGATGATGGCCGCAATCGCCGAAGGGATGAACATCATCCATCACGCGAATGCCGGAAAGACGAAGCAGGAGGTGGACGCGGAAACGACGCCGCTGCGGCACCCGGAGCTGTATCAGTACGACATTGACATGGCACAGGTGGCCGAGGTGTGGCGGCGCGGCAGCGTGATCGGCTCGTGGCTGCTCGACCTGACGGCGGCAGCGCTGGCCGAGAATCCGCAGTTGTCGGATTTTGCGGGGCGCGTGTCGGATTCAGGCGAAGGACGCTGGACGGTGCAGGCGGCCATTGACGAAGGCGTGTCGGCGCCGGTGATCAGCGCGGCGCTCTACGCGCGGTTCGCCTCGCGAGGCGCTGAAGAGTACGAGGACCGGCTGCTGTCGGCGATGCGGTATGAGTTTGGGGGACATAAAGAGAAAAGTAGCTAGTTGCTGGTTTCTAGTCGGGCAGACCCACCCTGTCGCAACCACGGCGACAAGGGCGGGGCACCCGTTCGTGGGGCACCCGTTAGTATGAACAGGATGAGGCCTTCCCTGCCCGATCGGGCGACGTTCCTGCGCCTGGCAAAGACGCATACTTTGGTTCCGCTTTACCGGACGCTGACGGCGGACCTGGAAACGCCGGTATCGGCCTTTCTGCGCGTGGCGGCCGCGGAGCCGGAGTGCTTTCTGCTGGAATCAGTCGAAGGCGGCGAGCGGCTCGGCCGCTACACGTACGTTGGGATTCGGCCGAGCCGGCGAATCGTCTCGCACGGGCGCGAGGTCGAGATCACGGAAAACGGGAAGACGCGGCGGCTGACGGGCGATGTATTCGCGCTGCTGCGGGACGCGCTGAGCGGGCACACGCCGGCGCGGGTTGCGGGACTGCCGCCCTTCACGGCCGGGGCGGTGGGCTTTCTTTCCTACGATGTAGTCAGACAGATCGAGCGGCTGCCCGTGCAAACAAAGGACGATCTGGGGCTGCCGGATGCGTGCCTGATGTTCTTCGATGAAGTGCTGGCCTTCGATCATGTGAAGAAGGAGATTCTGCTGGTGGTGACCGCCGATCTGCGCCGCCACAAGCCGCAGGCCGCCTATGCCGAGGCGGTGAAGCGTCTGGACCGGCTGGAGCGGAGGCTGGCGAGCCCGCTGCCGAAACAGTCCGCGCGCAACGCAGCAGTCAAGCTGCGTTTCGTCCCGTGTACGAAGAAGTCGACCTATCTGAAAGCAGTGGATCGGGCGAAGGAATACATCGCGGCCGGCGATATTTTCCAGGTGGTGTATTCGCAGAGGTTCGAGGTTGAGCCAGGCGTCGATCCCTTTGCCGTTTACCGGGCGCTGCGGATTGTGAATCCGTCGCCCTATATGTACTTCCTGCGCTTTGGGCGCCGTATTGCGGGCAAGAAGAAGGAAGAGACCACGCATATCGTGGGGTCGTCGCCGGAAATGCTGGTGCGCGTCGAGGGGCGCAAGGTTGAGTACCGGCCAATTGCCGGAACACGGCCTCGGGGAACGACGGAAGCCGCTGACCTTGCAGCCGAGCAGGAGATGTTGACCGACGAGAAGGAACGCGCGGAGCATGTGATGCTGGTGGATCTGGGCCGCAACGATGTGGGAAGAGTGAGCGAATACGGCTCCGTGAAGGTGAAGGAACTGATGTTCGTGGAACGGTACTCGCATGTGATGCACCTGGTGAGCGCGATAGAGGGGCGGCTGAAGCCGGAGCTGAGCGCGGTGGATGCGCTGCGGTCGTGTTTTCCCGCGGGAACGCTGAGCGGCGCGCCGAAGATTCGGGCGATGGAGATTATCGAAGAACTGGAACCGACGCGGAGAGGAATCTACGGTGGATCGGTCCTGTACGCGGATTACTCCGGTAACCTGACGTCGTGCATCGCCATTCGGACGCTGCTGGTCGAGGGCAAGCAGGGATATATTCAGGCGGGTGGAGGTATTGTGGCTGACTCGGTCCCGGAGATGGAGTATCAGGAGAGCCTGAATAAAGCACGAGCGGTCGTGCGGGCGATTGAGCGCGCGCAGGGGGTCTGAACGTCAGGTTCTTATGTCCCCTGGAATCGTTTTTGGAATAGAGTAGTGCCGGCGCGTCGCGATCGACGAGCGGGGCGTTCGAGAAAATCCCCCTGCAGACAACCTTTTTCCCTGGCGGAGGCATCTACCCATTGCTCCGTTTCAAACCATTTCCAGGAGTTCGCCCGCTGGGGCGGATTCGGGAAGAGGAATTCAGGGCCTTAATCCACGCAGGAGACCTCTATGGCGACAGCGGTTCAACCCACTCCCAAAGCCAAAGGCGGGCAGAAAAACCAATCAGAGAGCAACGGCAAAGGCCCTGAAGTCGCGGCGCCGGATTATTTGACGCCGATCCTGCAGGGACTGCAGAGCATGAAGGAAGGGGACTTCAGCGCGCGGCTGCCGGTAGAGTGGACAGGGCTGGCGGGCAAGATCGCCGATCATTTCAACGACATCATTGCGGCCAACGAGCAGATGGCGCGGGAATTGCAGCGCGTGGGGCAGGCGGTCGGCAAGGAAGGCAAGAGCCGCGAGCGTATCCGCGTGCTGCCGCGGCATCGGGGATCGTGGGGAGACATGGAAACCTCGGTGAATACGCTGATCGAGGATCTGATGCGGCCGACGACGGAGGTGACGCGGGCGATCGCGGCCGTGGCCCAGGGAAATCTGACACAGACGGTGCGGCTGGACGTGGACGGGCGGCCGCTGCAGGGCGAGTTCCTGCGGTCTGCGAACATCGTGAACACGATGATTCAGCAGCTGGGCGTGTTTACGGCGGAAGTGACGCGCGTGGCGCGCGAAGTGGGCACGGAAGGCAAGCTGGGCGGACAGGCGAACGTGCCGGGCGTCGCGGGAACGTGGAAGGAACTGACGGACAGCGTGAACGCGATGGCCGGGAACCTGACCGGCCAGGTGCGCAACATCGCCGAAGTGACGACGGCCGTGGCCAGCGGCGATCTTTCGCGCAAGATTACGGTGGACGTGAGGGGCGAGATTCTGCAGCTGAAAGAAGCGATCAACACGATGGTGGATCAGCTGCGGTCGTTCGCTTCGGAAGTGACGCGCGTGGCCCGGGAGGTGGGCACGGACGGCAAGCTGGGCGGCCAGGCCGTGGTGCCGGGCGTGGCCGGAACATGGAAGGACCTGACGGACAGCGTGAACGCGATGGCCGGGAACCTGACGGCACAGGTGCGCAACATCGCCGAAGTGACGACGGCGGTGGCCAGAGGCGACCTGTCGCGCAAAATCACAGTGGACGTGCGCGGGGAGATTCTGCAGCTCAAGGACACGATCAACACCATGGTGGACCAGCTGAACGCGTTCGCCGGCGAAGTGACCCGCGTGGCGCGCGAAGTGGGCACAGAAGGCAAACTGGGCGGCCAGGCGCAGGTAACCGGCGTGGCCGGAACGTGGAAGGACCTGACCGACAACGTCAACTTCATGGCGTCGAACCTGACGGGGCAGGTGCGCAACATTGCCGAGGTAGCCACGGCGATTGCAAACGGCGACTTGTCGCGCAAGATCACGGTGGACGTGCGCGGCGAAATTTTGCAGCTGAAAGAAACGCTGAACACGATGGTGGATCAGCTGCGGTCGTTTGCCGCGGAAGTGACGCGCGTGGCCCGCGAAGTGGGTACGGAAGGCAAGCTGGGCGGCCAGGCAAACGTGCCGGGCGTGGCCGGAACATGGAAGGACCTGACCGACAACGTGAACTCCATGGCCGGCAACCTGACCGGTCAGGTGCGCAACATCGCCGAGGTGACGACGGCCGTGGCCAGAGGTGATCTGTCGCGCAAGATCACGGTGGACGTGAAGGGCGAAATTCTGGAACTCAAGAACACCATCAACACCATGGTGGACCAGCTGAACGCATTCGCCGCAGAAGTGACGCGCGTGGCGCGCGAAGTGGGCACAGAAGGCAAGCTGGGCGGCCAGGCGGCCGTGCCGGGCGTGGCCGGAACCTGGAAGGACCTCACGGATTCCGTGAACTTCATGGCCGCGAACCTGACCGGGCAGGTGCGTAACATTGCCGAAGTGGCGACGGCTGTGGCGAGGGGCGATCTGTCGCGCAAAGTCACGGTGGACGTGAAGGGCGAAATTCTCGAGCTGAAGGACACCATCAACACGATGGTGGATCAGCTGAATGCGTTCGCCGGCGAGGTGACGCGCGTGGCGCGCGAGGTGGGCACCGAAGGCAAGCTGGGCGGCCAGGCGGTGGTATCCGGCGTGGCCGGGACGTGGAAGGATCTGACCGACAACGTGAACTCCATGGCGGCCAACCTGACGGGGCAGGTGCGCAACATCGCCGAGGTGGCGACGGCCATTGCGAATGGCGACCTTTCGCGCAAGATCACGGTGGATGTGAGCGGCGAAATTCTGCGGCTGAAGGAAACCATCAACACCATGGTGGACCAGCTGAACCGCTTCGCCGGCGAGGTGACGCGCGTGGCTCGCGAAGTGGGGACGGAAGGGCGGCTGGGCGGCCAGGCGAACGTGCCGGGCGTGGCCGGAACGTGGAAGGACCTGACCGACAACGTGAACTCCATGGCCGGCAACCTGACCGCGCAGGTGCGCAACATCGCGGAGGTAACAACGGCGGTGGCAAGGGGCGATCTGTCGCGCAAGATCGCAGTGGACGTGAAGGGAGAAATTCTGGAACTGAAGAACACCATCAACACGATGGTGGACCAGCTGAATGCGTTTGCGGGCGAAGTGACGCGCGTGGGGCGCGAAGTGGGAACGGAAGGACGGCTGGGCGGACAGGCGAACGTGCCGGGGGTAGCCGGCATCTGGAAAGACCTGACGGACAACGTGAACGTGATGGCCGCCAACCTGACCGAGCAGGTGCGCGGCATCGTGAAGGTGGTGACCGCCGTCGCCAACGGCGATTTGAAGCAGAAGCTCACCGTGAACGCCAAGGGCGAAGTGGGCGCGCTGGCGGAGACCATCAACAACATGACGGGCACTCTGGCCACGTTCGCGGATCAGGTAACCACGGTGGCGCGCGAGGTAGGCACGGAAGGGCGGCTGGGCGGGCAGGCGAATGTGCCGGGCGCGTCGGGAACGTGGAAGGATCTGACGGACAATGTGAACCTGCTGGCGGATAACCTGACGAATCAGGTGCGCGCGATTGCCGAAGTGGCGACGGCGGTGACCAAGGGGGATCTGACGCGGTCGATTCAGGTGGATGCCCGCGGCGAAGTGGCGGAGCTGAAAGACAACATCAACACGATGATCGACAACCTGCGCCTGACGACGGATCGCAACACCGAGCAGGACTGGCTGAAGACGAACCTGGCGCGATTCACGGGCATGCTGCAGGGGCAGCGCGACCTGGGAGCGGTGGGACGCATGCTGCTCTCGGAACTGGTGCCGCTGGTGAACGCGCAGCAGGGCGTGATCTACCAGACCGAAAGCGACGATCCGCGCCTGCTGGTGCTGCTGTCGGCCTTCGCCAACTCAAAGGATGGATACCAGCCGGAGATCGGGGTTGGCGAGGGTTTGATCGGGCAGTGCGCGGCCGAGAAACGCCGCATGCTGATTACAGAGCTGCCGAAATCGGCGGTTCCGATTCGTTCCGGCCTGTTCCAGGCGGTACCGCGAAATGTAATCGTGCTGCCGGTGCTGTTTGAGGATCGGGTGAAAGCGGTGATCGAGCTGGCCAGCCTGAGCGTGTTCACGGCATCGCATCTGGCCTTCCTCGAGCAACTGACGGCTTCGATCGGCATCGTGCTGAACTCGATTGAAGCCACGATGCAGACCGAAGCGCTGCTGAAGCAATCGCAGCAGTTGGCGACCGAGTTGCAGACGCAGCAGAAAGAGCTGCAGCAGACGAACGAGCAGCTGGCGCAGAAGGCGCAGCAGCTTGCCGAGCAAAACTCCGAAGTGGAACGCAAGAACCAGGAAATCGAGCAGGCGCGCCGGGCGCTGGAAGAAAAGGCGCGCGAGCTGGCGTTGACTTCGAAGTACAAGTCGGAATTCCTGGCGAACATGTCGCACGAACTGCGCACGCCGCTGAACAGCATTCTGGTGCTGGGGCAGCAGCTGGCGGAGAACCCGGACGGCAACCTGAGCGGGCGGCAGATCGAGTTTGCGCGCACGATTCACGGAGCGGGAACGGACCTGCTGAACCTGATCAGCGACATTCTGGATCTGTCGAAGATCGAGTCTGGGACGGTTTCGGTCGAGCCGGAAGAGCTGTTCTTCGGGAGCCTGCTGGAAGCCGTCTCGCGGCCGTTCCGGCACGAGGCGGAGAACCGGAAACTGTTCTTCGAGGTCAAGGGCGATCCGAAGCTTGGCCGCAGCCTGGTAACGGATCCGCGGCGTTTGCAGCAGGTGCTCAAGAACCTGCTGTCGAACGCGTTCAAGTTCACCGAGCACGGCGGCGTGCGGCTCACGGTTTCCAGCGCGATGTCGGGCTGGAGTCCGGATCATCCGATTCTGTCGGGCGCCGGTTCGGTGGTCGCCTTCGAGGTGTCCGATACCGGCATCGGGATTCAGCCGGAGAAGCAGCGGATCATCTTCGAGGCCTTTCAGCAGGCGGATGCGGGAACGAGCCGCAAGTACGGAGGCACGGGACTGGGCCTGGCGATCAGCCGCGAGCTGGCGAGCCTGCTGGGCGGAGAAATCCAATTGCGCAGCGTGCCGGGCAAAGGCAGCACGTTCACCCTCTACCTGCCGCAAACCTACGTGGGAGCGGCGGCTCCGGCTGCGGAGAAGAAGAGCTCCTCCTCCGCATCGTCGGGGCTTCTGACGGCGCCCAGCACCGTGGTCTCTGAACAGGAATTCTCGATTGAAGACGATCGGGAGAATATCGTGGAGGGCGATTCGGTCCTGCTGATTGTGGAGGACGATCCGCACTTCGCGCGTGTGATTGCTGACTTATCGCACGACAAGGGATTCAAAGTGCTCGCGGCCCGGACCGGGGCTGAGGCACTGGCTCTGGCACGCGAGTACAGTCCGGCGGCCGTATCGCTGGACGTGTTCCTGCCCGACATGCTGGGCTGGACCGTGCTGAACCACCTGAAGCAGGATCCGCGGACGAGGCACATCCCGGTGCAGATGCTGACGCTGGACGACGACCGGCGGCACGGGTTGGCAAGGGGAGCGTTCGCGTATGTCACCAAGCCCGCGTCGACGGAGGACCTGGAAGCCGCGCTCGCGCGCATCCGCGACTACGCGCAGCCGCGGCGCAAGCGCCTGCTGGTGATCGAGGACAATCCTGCCGAGCAGTTGAGCATTCGCGAGCTTCTTGGTCACGACGACATCGACATCGATACGGTCGAGTCGGGCGCTGACGCCCTCGAGAAGCTGGAAGAGAGCAGCTATGATTGTGCGGTGCTGGATTTGCGCCTGCCGGACATGTCCGGGTTCGAGGTGCTGGACCAGCTGCGCGATCACAATCAGCTGCGCGATCTGCCGGTTGTGGTCTTTACCGGGCGTGAACTGAGCCCTGAGGAGGACTCGCGGCTGCACATGCTGGCGCGCAGTGTGGTGGTGAAAGACGTGGAATCGCCGGAACGGCTGCTGGACGAAACGGCTCTGTTCCTGCATCGGGTGGTGAGCAAGCTGCCGGCGGACAAACAGCGCATGCTGGACCGGCTGCATAGTTCCGATGAGGCGCTGTTCGGGCGCAAGGTGCTGATTGTCGACGACGATGTACGCAACATTTTTGCTTTGTCGAGCGTGCTGGAGCGGCGCGGCATGTCGGTGCTGACTGCGGGGACAGGGCGGGAAGCCATTGCGACCATCGAGTCCACGCCGGACCTGGCGATCGTGCTGATGGATATCATGATGCCGGAGATGGACGGCTACGAAACGATGCAGGTTATCCGCCAGAATGCTTCGCTGCGGCGTCTGCCGATCATCGCTCTGACGGCCAAGGCCATGAAGGGGGACCGTGAGAAATGTCTGGAAGCGGGCGCCTCAGAATACCTTGCCAAGCCGGTGAACACCGAGCAACTGCTTTCCGCATTGCGCATGTGGCTGCACAGGTAGGAAGTTCGGATGGGCCCGGAGAAAACGATGACGGTCGACGAAAAAGTCAACATCCTGATGGTCGACGATCAGCCTGCGAAGCTGCTGAGCTATGAGGTGATCCTCGCCGATCTGAACGAAAATCTGATCAAGGCCACTTCCGCCCGCGAGGCGCTGAACATCCTGCTGAAGACCGATATCGCGGTGGTGCTGATGGATGTGAGCATGCCGGACCTGGACGGGTTCGAGCTGGCTGACATGATCCGGGAGCATCCGCGGTTCAATCGCACGGCAATCATCTTCATCTCCGGCGTTCACCTGACGGATACGGACAAGATCAACGGTTATCGGCGCGGCGCGGTGGATTACATTTCGGTACCGGTGATTCCGGAGGTGCTGCGGGCGAAGATCGGCGTCTTTGTGGAACTCCACCGGAAGACGCGGCAACTGGAACGGCTGAATCGGGATCTGGAACAACGCGTGGAGGAACGCACCGAAGAACTGCGGCAGAGCGAGGCGCATCACCGGGAACGCGCCGAACTGCTGGAGCTGGCGACGGAAGCCATAATCGTGCGCGATCTGAAGGGAATCATTCGCTTCTGGAACTCCGGCGCGGAGGTGCTGTACGGCTGGAGCCGCGAGGAAGCCCAGGGAAAGGAAATACACGGCCTGCTGGGAACGGTCTTCCCCAATTCGAGGGAAGAAACGGAACGGACGCTTCTTTCGGTGAAGTCGTGGCAGGGGAACCTGATCACGCGCACGCGCGACGGACGAGAACTGGTGATGGCCACGCGGAAGGTGCTGAACCGGGAGGGCAATGCCATCCTCGAGATCCAGCGCGACATTACCGCGCAACTGCAGGCGGAAGAGGCGCTGCGCGAGGCGGAAAAGCTGGCGGCAATGGGCCGGGTCGCGGGCATCATTGCGCACGAGATCAATAATCCGCTGGAAGCCATTACGAACGCCTTTTACCTGCTGCGCAATCACGCATCGCTGGACGAGGAAGCGCGCTATTACGCATCGCTGGCGGAGCAGGAACTGCAGCGGGTCTCGCACATCACGCGCCAGACGCTCAGCTTCTACCGTGAATCGAAGCAGTCCACCGCAATTTCTCTTGCAGATCTGCTGGACAACGTGGTGGAGCTGCAGCAGCGGCCGATCATGATGAACGGGATTGTTCTCGACCGGAAATACGGATCGCGAGGACTGGTGCGCGGCTTTCCGGGGGAACTGCGCCAGATCTTCCTGAACCTGATTGGCAACGCGATCCAGGCGATGCCCTCCGGCGGGACTCTGCGCCTGCGAGTGCGCGATGCGACTGACTGGCCGACCCACCGCCGGGGGATCGGAGTCTCGATCATCGACACGGGAGGCGGCATCCGTCCGGAGGACGCCAAGCGGCTGTTTCAGCCGTTTTTCACCACGAAATCCGCCAAGGGCACAGGGCTGGGGCTCTGGATCAGCAAGGGAATCGTCCAGAAATACGAAGGGCGAATCGTTTTTCGCAGCCTGCGCGGGGGATCCGGCGCCTGCACCTGCTTCCGCGTCTTCCTGCCCACCACCGGCGAACTCTCCGGAGAACCCTCTCTGGAAGCCGACCCGCTGGACGGCACCGTCCGGGCGATTGCGTAAAGCGAAATCGACGGCGCGGGAACCCTGCCTGGAGCGCCGGGCGCCGATGCTCTACACTGCCGTCAATGGGACAAGCGCGCAGATTCGAGACAGTGGTGTTCCGCCGGCTGCGGCGCGATCCACCGCAGGGTTTCGTGCATCGCACAGCCTTTTGGCTGTTGGCCGCCTATGTAGCGCTCGCGGTGCTGGGTTTCCTCCCCGGCCGGGCGGGCGTGGTGCTGCGTGCGACTGCGGAGCTGGATTTCTTTGCGCTGATCGTGTTCTGCGTCCCGCTGGTGTGGCGTTTCGTCTTCGTCTACCTGTTGTGGAAAGTACGCAACCGGCTGATTGTGACCTATCTGCTGATGGGGCTGGCGCCGGTGGTCCTGCTGGTCACGCTGGGGGTGATCCTGCTCTACGTCTTCGCCGGCCAGTTTGCCATTTTTGCTGCAAACGGCGTGATTGGCAGCGAACTGACGCACATTGGCGCGGTGAATGCGAGCCTGGCGGAGCGCATTGCGCATCTGCTGGACCACAGTCCTCGACCCACTTCTGTGGCATTGCCTGAAGCGGTTCCCACCGATCGCGAGTACACAGGTCTTTCGATCGCCGCATTCGAGGACGGGCGGCCGGTGACGGTGACACCCTCTTCGCTGACGGCCGGCGCTCCCCCGATCGCCCCGGCATGGCTGCCGCCCAATTTCAGCAGCATCGTGTACGACCAGGGGCGGCTGTGGCTGCGGGCGGCGAACCGCCTGACCCTGGACGGCCACACCACGGTCGTAATCACCAGCGTGCCGCTGGAAAAGGAAAACGTTCAGGCGATTGCCAGTGGTTTGGGCAGCGTGAGCATCATCACGACTCAGGAGCTGGGAGCGGCTGCCGCTCACCGGTCGCCTGATCGCGTGCAGATGCAATTTGCCCCAGGCAGCCCCAATGTGGAAATCAACGGAGAATCCAGCGCCATCACGGGCGGGACGCTCCCCGCAGCGACGCATTTCTACGACATTCCCGTCACGTTTCCTGAGCCGCTGACCACCATCAACTGGAAGAACGACGCCCAGGCCGACGGAGTGTATGCCTACGTCACATCCAGACCCTCGCTTCTGTACCAGCGTCTCTTTATCACGTCGCTTGTGATGCGCGATATCGTGCGCATCGCGCTGATCACGATCGCGGTCCTGTTCGGCGTGCTGGAGCTGCTGGCGTTTCTGGCCGCCGTGCGGCTGAACCGCACGATTACTTCGTCCGTGGACAATCTGTATACCGGCACCGTGGCCATCGATGGGGGCAACTTCGCTCACAGGATTCCGGTCCGGCGCAAGGACCAGCTCGGGGCCCTGAGCCGCTCGTTCAACGACATGGCCGCATCGCTGGAACGGCTGATTGCCGAGCAGCGGGAAAAGCAGCGTCTGCAAAGCGAGCTGGCCATTGCGCAGGAAGTGCAGGCGAATCTGTTTCCTCATGGGCAGATTAGCCTTCCCATGCTGGAACTGCACGGCACCTGCGTTCCGGCGCGAACGGTGAGCGGCGATTACTACGATTTCCTCGTGTCGGGCGCGGGCGGGTTGGGTCTGGCTCTGGGAGATATCAGCGGCAAGGGGATTTCCGCGGCGCTGCTGATGGCGACGCTCTACTCCGCCGTACGCGCCTATCGCTTTGCGGGAGAGGAGCTGATTGCCGAAGGAACGGCGGCGCTGACCCGTCCGGGAAGCCGTATGGCGGGCGTAGAGGAGATGGAGTGTGGCGAGTTGTTTGAGGAGCCCGCGAGAATGCTGGCTCTGCTGAACCGCCATCTTTACCGGAGCACACAGCCGGAAAAGTACGCGACGCTGTTTCTGGCGCACTACGACGGGCCGACGCGGCGGCTGGTGTATTCGAATGGCGGCCATCTGCCTCCGCTGCTGCTGCGCACCGACGACACGGTGACTCGCCTCGACTGCGGCGGCATGGTGGTTGGCCTGCTCGACAACCTCAGCTGGGAGCAGGGGACGGAACGGTTCTCCCCCGGCGACATCCTGATTGCCTACAGCGATGGGGTGACGGAACCGGAGAACGACTTCGGGGAATTCGGCGAAGAACGGCTGCTGGACGTCGTGCGGCAGCACAGGCATCTGCCGCTGGAGGCGATATCGGAGCGTGTGCTGCAAAGCCTGCGCTCGTGGATCGGGGACCAGGAGCAGCCCGACGACATCACGCTGGTGTTGGCGCGGCAACGATAAAGGAAACTGCGAAAACGCACGGCGTTCCCTCGCGCCGGAGAGCTGGTGGGCCCGGAGGGATTTGAACCCCCAACCAAGGGATTATGAGTCCCCTGCTCTAACCCTTGAGCTACAGGCCCATCATTTGATTATCTTACATATATACAATAGTTTACACAGCAACAAAACTGGAAATCAAAATCGCGTTTTTGGCTTGGTGCCGGTTCTGGTGCCGGTTGCGTTCTTGAAACTCGTCCAAATTCCTGCCGTTCATGGAAGATGTGGTCAAGCTTCCTTCGTATTGTCGCATCACCTGTCGCTGCAAACCCACAAGCGATCGATGCGGCCTGAAAGCAGCCCACCCAACACACCAGCAGTGGCATGATACAAAACCGCTGTGAAACTGCTCCCTTGATTTCCAGTAGGCACCGATCACTATCGGTATTCCCAAGCCCTTAACTCTCCTTTCCGGTCGAGGATTGAACGTGGCTTCTCGAACATCAACGGATCGGCACGGTCAGCTTGCTGCCTATCCATTGCAGCCGCTGGGCACGCTCCGATCCCTCGGTCAGATCGCTTCGCTCCCGCCAGGCTCTTTCAAGAGCATCAATGAAAGCTCACATCGGCACATCCCGCTGAACTCCGTCGCGATGGAAGCATTCAATGCCATTGCGCGGCGCTCGCGCCGACGCGGGCATGTTTTCGGCCCGTCGGAGGGATCACACCCCGTGATTGCTCACAGGAAGTGGTGGGAGGCAGTGATCGCAACAGCCGGACTCCATGACTTCCACTGGCATGACCGCCGGCACCATTTTGCCTCCAAGGCCGTGATGGCCGGAGTTGATCTTAGAACACTTCAGCAGTTGCTTGGCCATAAGACGTTGCAGATGGTTGTTCGGTACGCGCATCTCTCACAATCGCATGAACTTGCGGCCGTGGAGAAGTTGTGCGCTCTTAAGAAAGATGACGCCTGAGTCCCCGGCAGCCGAGCCCAATGCGAGCCTGCACCGGCAAGCATTAGCTGCCCCTGTAGGTACATTTGTCACTATCGCATTGGGTACATTCGCCCCTAGCCGAATAGGTACAGATGTACCCATCGCGACGCGGCGAACCCGGTATAGAAGTACCAGGTACTTTCATTCCCTTGCGGCACACATGAGACGGCTCTAATCTCCCTTTCATTCCACCGGTACGGACAGAAGAGACATACGGGATGAGGGCACTGGAGATGTCGAATGCGGATATACGCCGCGAGCGGCGATACGGCATAGCTGCTCCGGTGACGTTTTGGTGGCCCGGTTCCGATGGATCGGTTCAGTCCGCTGACGGAATCACTCTTGATATCAGCGGCCGCGGCGTTCTGGTCATGGCAAGTGACTGTCCTCCGGCGGGGGCACTGGTTCAGATGACGGTTATTCTCCGGCGGAGTGACGGTAGCGGTCGTGGTATGACGCTGAACGCGGAAGGTGTTGTTCTCAGGGTTGAAGGCGGCGACCGGGAGTCTGGGACCGGCGAACGTAGCAAAGCTTTTGCGGCTTCTGTGCAGTTCTATCCCGAAGCGCGGTCCACTGCGGATCAGACAGAAGAGATCCTCTCTGAGGCTGCTGGAACTCCCAGAGTGAACTAACGCCGAAGGGCGCGGTTCGCTCTGGACAACTGTTGACTGGCCCTGTGGAAAACAGGGAGGCCGACTAAGGATGGCGAAGCTATGCCCAAAGCTCGTGATAATTCGGCGATCATTGAATGCGGCAATCTACACTCCGCTCCGAAGTGGTTTGCCGCGTACACCGCGACGCGCCACGAGAAGCACGTCCACGAGCAACTGGCGGATCGCCAGGTCGAATGCTTCCTTCCCCTTTATAAGACTCGACGCCAATGGAAGAAGCGTGCGGCGGTCACTCTGGATATGCCGTTGTTCCCGAATTACGTGTTTGTCCGCATTGGCGGTGGCCAAAGATCCGCCGTTCTGGGGACACCCGGAGTGTTCTCGATCATCGGTAGCGGCAAAGAGCCGTGGGAGCTTCCGGAGTTCGAGATCGAAGCTCTGCGCAGCGGAATTCAGACTCGCACGGTGGAACCACATCCCTATCTGGTCGTCGGCGAGAGAGCCAAGGTCCGGTCCGGAGTGTTCGCAGGGCTTGAAGGTGTCATCGTGCGCAAGAAGAACAACCTGCACATTGTTCTGACCCTTGACCAGATCATGCGAAGTGTGGCCGTGGAAGTGAGCGCTGACGAACTGGAGCCCGTCTCCAGAGAGCGCGCGATGGTGAACTAACGCGATCCAACCGGAGCAGCGTCTGCACGCCCCATCAGCACCGTGGATTATCAGAGGTATCGAAATGAGATTCCCTTCATTTGCCGTCGCTGTTCTTCTGGCGGCGCCCGCTATGCTGCTGGCGCAAAGCTCCGAGTCGTCTCCTGTGCCTGCTGGGCAGCCTCGCGTCTCCGAGGTGTCGACGGACACGCAGCTTGGGTTCAGCGAGCGCGCCCCGCGTTATCACATCCGGGAGAGCGACTCCCTCGCGTTGCAGTTCGCCTTCACGCCCGAGTTCAATCAGACCGTGGAGGTCCAGCCCGACGGGTATATCACACTGAAATCCGTTGGCACCATCATTGCCGCGGGCCTTACTGTCCCGGAACTGACGAAGTCAATTGAACATGCCTATGCCGGCATTCTGCACGATCCGGTGGTCACGATTGACCTCAAGGATTTTGACAAGCCTTACTTCGTCGTCTCCGGTCAGGTCGCAAAGCCTGGGAAGTACGACCTTCGCAGCGACCTTACGGTGACGGAAGGCGTGGCCCTCGCGGGAGGATTTACAGAGGCGTCGAAGCACTCGCAGGTCGTCCTCTTTCGCCCCGGAGCGAACGGTCTCACCGAAGTCCGCGTGATCAATGTGAAGAAGCTCCTGCGATCGCACAACCTGCAGGAGGATGTTCACCTCCTTCCGGGCGACATGATCTTTGTGCCGCAGAACCGGATATCGAAGATTGCTCGCTATCTGCCAACCACGGGGCTGGGCGTCTACGACAACCCCGCAATCTATTAGGTGCACGGCTATGCCAAATCAGATGATGGAATTTCGAGCTTACGAACGCCGGCCTCTGCCAACCGCGCGAGATCTGGTCGCTGTCCTCTTTCGACAACGCTGGACTATCCTCGCCACCTTCCTTGGGATTGTCTTTCTGGTGTTGCTCTCCGGGCTGTGGACTACGAAATACCAGGCACAGATGAAAATCCTGGTGTTACGTCAGCGGATGGATGCCATGGTGACTGCCCAGCCGAACGCACCATCCCAGGTCACGCCTGAGGTGAGCGAAGAGGATCTGAATTCCGAGGTCCAGTTGCTGCAGAGCGACGATGTGCTGCGTAGCGTGGTCCTGGCGACCGGCCTTGAGAAGCAATCCCGATTGCTGTTCGGCCACGAGAATGAGGATGTCGCCATTGCTTCTGCAGTGCGCACGCTCGGCAAGAATTTGAAGGTCGATCCAATCCTAAAGACGAACGTGATTGCGGTCACTTATGAGTCCCGCAACCCGGAGCTGGCAGCCCGCGTCTTGCGCGCTGTCGAAAGCGCCTATATCGAGAAGCACCAGGAAGTACACCGCCCTTCCGGCGAGTTCCAGTTCTTCGAGCAGCAGACGGATCGTTACCATCATGGCCTCGAATCAGCTCAGAAACAATTGGCGGAGTTCACGCAAAAGACCGGCGTGGTTTCTGCACAGATGGAGAGGGACCTGGCCCTCCAGCAGCTGTCCGCCTTCAATGCCAACGCTCATCAGGCGCAGGCGTCAGCAGCCGAGACCGAACAGCGAATCCTTTCTCTGCAGGCGGAACTCCGTGACATGCAGCCACGGCTAACGACCGAGATCAGGACCGGGGAAAACCCGCAGTTGATGCAGGACCTGAAGTCGACCCTACTGAACCTCGAGTTGAAGCGCACGGAACTGCTGACAAAGTTCGACCCCACCTACAGGCTTGTCAAGGAAGTCGACCAGCAGATTGCTGATACGCGCCAGGCGATCGCCTCGGCAGAAAGCGCGCCTCCCCAACAGAAGACGACCGACCAGGATCCAACCTACCAGATGCTGCGCAGTGAACTCGCAAAGGCACAGTCAGATCTGGCTGGCCTGAACGCGCTGGCGGCGGCGGACACCAGCGCGGCCGCCCGATATCTGAAAACTGCTCGGAGCCTGGAACAGGAAGGGCTCCAGCAGACAGATCTCCAGCGCAACGCGACAACCCAGGAGAACAACTACCTCCTGTACCTCACGAAGCGCGAGGAAGCCCGCATCAGCAACGCACTCGACCAACGCGGAATCCTGAACGTTGCCGTTGCCGAGCAACCGGTGGTCCCGGCGCTTCCTGTGCGTTCTCGAACCGAAACCGCAGGGCTCACATTTCTGCTGGGTCTCTTTGTGAGTCTGGGAGCCGGATACGCCACGGATTACGCCTCTCCATCCTTCCGGACCCCTGATGAAGTCGTGGGATATCTGGATATGCCGGTTCTGGGCTCGCTTCCCAAAGGAAAGGCATAGGTACGCGCATGTTTATCGAACACTTCAACCTGACAGAACAGCCGTTCGGTGCAACCCCGGATCCTCGATTCCTTTTCCAGACCGGTTCGCATCGTGAGGCGCTCGCCTCGCTATACACCGGGTTTTATGGGAATCGCGGCTTTACGGTGCTGACCGCGGAACCGGGGATGGGCAAGACGACCCTGCTGTTTGAGTTTCTTGACCATATTCGGGACCGCGCGAAGACGGTGTTCCTTTTCAATACTCTGTGTGAAGCCAAGGATGTCCTCTCGCTCATTCTGCAGGATCTCGGGGTTTCACCGGGAGCAACTCTCGCCAAGAAGCACCGGCAACTGAACGATGTTCTCGTTGCCGAGGCGCGATCCGGTCGGCCTGTCGTACTCGTTGTCGACGAGGCGCAGAACCTCTCGACTGAGGCACTCGAAGCAGTACGGCTGCTGACAAACTTCGAGACCGCCCAATCAAAACTGATGCAAATCGTTCTTGCCGGTCAGCCCCAGCTCGCCGACAAGCTGGCGCGTCCCGAAATCGCTCAGCTCCTGCAGCGTGTTTCAACGATGTGCAGGCTGGTCCCGTTTTCTCCCACTGACACCGCTGCCTACATTGACCACCGCCTGAAGGTGGCAGGCCACACCGGAAAGCCACTCTTCACCTCCGGCGCGCTGGACCTGGTTGCGGATGCCAGCCGCGGGGTACCAAGAGTCATCAATACCCTCTGCTTCAATTCCCTTTGCCTCTGCCGCGCTCGTGACTCGAAAGTCGTTGATGACGACATGGTGAAGGAAGCGATTCGCGACCTCCAACTGCCGCTGACCCAGCCCATACCGGCAACCCAACAAACAGACGACAAAGTTGCGGTCGTCACGCCCTTCGCGGAGTTCTCCGAAGTCCGAGTCTCCTCAGGCAAGACCGCCCGATATATCACCGCCGCTCTCCTGGCCGCTTGCCTTGGGGGCATCGGCGTGTTCTGGTCGGGTGCCGGGGCGCGCATGCATCTTCCCTTTCCCGTCCCAGCTGGTTTCTCGCACATTCAGAATGCACCCGTCACGAAAGCGAAGGCGGAGATTTCGGCACCGTCACCGGTACCGAGCCCGGCCTCAGACGCAACCCATACCCAAACGATGGCAACAGCTCCGAGCACCATCGCTATGAGCAGCAACACCGTCATCCCCGTTGTGACCGACAAGGATGACGCGACGGAATACAAGACCGTTACCGTCGGCCCGGGAGACACACTGGTAAACCTCGCAATGCAGAACGTGGGGGGGTACAACGGGGCGGTTCTGCAGCAGATTCGAGCGCTGAATCCCAGTCTGAAGGATCCGAACCATATCGAGACCGGTCGGACCATTCGCCTGCCGGAGAGCGCAGCTACAACGACATCGGATGTGCCCGCGAGGAATAAGCCATGAGTCGTAACTTCGAACTGCTGAGTCAACTGGAAGCTGAATTTCCCTTCGAGACTCCTGTGACCAGGGACGCGTCTGCTTCGGCGAAGGCCGGCGATCGAATCAGGCACAACGGAATCCGCGAGGAGTTCCTTACTCTGGCGCAAACGATCTTTCTTTCCGGGGATGCGCACTCGCCCCATGAAGTCGTTCTTTGTGGTGTAGATCGCGACAATGGAAGCAGTGAAATCTGCATCAATCTCGGCCGCGCCCTCGCGAAATCCAGCGCTCGCCCCGTTTGCCTGATCGATGCGAATCAGGGGCCTGCACACCTTGAGAAGTTGCTGAATGCCGGCAGGCTGATCCCACTCCCTGATCCGGATGAGGAGCTCTGCAGGAACGTAGAGCCGAACCTGTGGCTCGCGGAGCTCGATGCATGTGGGGCGCAGAAGAGTTCTGGCCTCCCACCTGCTCAACAGATAAGGGAGCGGCTCGCAGCCCTGCGTGCGCGCTTTGACTTCATCCTGATAGATGCTCCGGGTCCTACTGCCGCAGGTGACGCTTCGGTCCTCGGACAGCTTTCTGACGGCACCATCCTCGTCATCGAAGCCAACTCTACGCGGAAAGCCGCGGCCCTGAAAGCCAAGCAATCTCTGGAAGCGGCGAATGTCCGGATCCTCGGTTCGGTGCTGAACAATCGCACTTTTCCCATTCCCGAGCGACTGTACCGGAAGCTTTAGTTTCACGCCCAGATTCGATCAGATATAGGGCTGCACCGCCATTTGCGCGGAAGTACTCTGCCCCACCGGAGAAGAACAGCTATGACAAGTCCACGGCGCAGGTTGCTCGTCAATGCGCTATCTCTGTCCGACCTGGTCCTCCTTGCCACGGCGTTGTACGTATCCGTCGTCTGGCGCGAGGCCATCGTCCCATTTTCCATCCTGGCGCGCAGGACGGTTCAGGTACATACTATCGTCGCCCTCATTCTCCTGCTCGTGCTGTGGAAAGCCACCTTCTCGCTGATGGGCTTCTACCGTTCGAAACGGCTTGCTCCCGCATTCGCAGAGATTCCCATTCTCCTCAAAGGATCAGTGGCCGCAACCGGTGCTTTGGCGATTGTGAGTGTTGTCCTTCATGTTCAGAACATAACATTCATCGGGTTGCTCCGCTTCCTTCTCCTTACAGCCTGTATTCTGATCGTTTCCAGAATCATCGGCCGACAACTGCTGAGAGTCCTACGCCGCCGCGGTCGCAATCTCCGACATCTCGTCGTAGTGGGTACCAATGCCCGAGCGGTTGAATTCGCAGACAGCATTCTTGCCAGGCCGGAACTGGGATACCGGCTCGCGGGTTTCGTCGACAACGCGTGGGTTGGTCCCCCAAGTCAGCACAGCTCAGCGACCCTTGTTTCCGATATCGCCGGCTTCCGCCCTTATCTGCTCAATCACGTAATTGACGAAGTTGTAATCGCTCTCCCGATCAAATCATTCTACGAGGAGGAGGATTATCTGCTCCAAATCTGCCGTGAACACGGTGTCATCGCTCGCGTTCTTACGGATCTCTTCGATTCAGACACCTCCAGATCCCATATGAATGACGTAGGCAGCGCACCTGTCGTGACCTTCTCGTCCGTTCCCCTTGACACCATATGGCTCGCCGCTAAACGGGTTCTGGACATCATTGGGTCCGCTCTTCTGCTCCTGATCCTCGGTCCCCTCATGTTGAGTACCGCCCTCATTGTAAGGCTCGATTCCGATGGGCCGGCCATCTTCACCCAGGAGCGCATCGGCCTGAACAAGCGCCGCTTCCGCATTTACAAATTCCGAACGATGGTCACAAATGCGGAGAAGCTCCAGCCGCGCCTCGAATCGAGCAACGAGGCCCAGGGCCCCGTGTTCAAGATCACAAAGGACCCGCGCATCACCCGCGTCGGGAGAATCTTGCGCAAGACCAGCGTCGACGAGTTGCCGCAGCTGTTCAACGTGCTCAAGGGCGAAATGAGCCTTGTCGGTCCCCGCCCGTTGCCCGTGCGCGACTATAACGGCTTCAATCAGGATTGGCAGCGGCGTCGCTTCAGCGTCCGGCCGGGCATCACATGCCTCTGGCAGGTCAGCGGCCGCAGTTCGATCACCTTCGATCAGTGGATGCGTCTTGACATGGACTACATCGATCAGTGGTCCCTTTGGCTCGACCTGAAGATCCTCGCCAGAACTATACCTGCTGTCGTGAAAGGTTCGGGAGCCGCATGACAACCTACTAATCTTGACTGACGCCGCTAAACTGCTCAACCGCTAAACCAGCCGACGCAGACCTGACTCGTGACAATCTCGAAGGCACCTCGCCTCGCTACTCCGTATCACGGCCCTCGATCGCTCGCAATGCCCGGTCTCGGGTCGATGGGAACCGAATTCTACGGCTCATGAAAGACGGGTTTTACATTCTCAGCCTCGGGCTCTAAGTCCGCCGTTTCACCATGTTGCGGAGGCAGCCACTTATGTGCGGAATCGCTGGCATACTTACATTCGGTACCACGCGGGTCCCCCGCCCGTTACTTGACCGAATGGTTGACGCTATTAGTCACCGTGGCCCGGATGACCGGGGTACATTCGTCTCACCGGACGGCCACACCGGTCTCGGAAGCCGCCGCTTGTCGATCATCGACTTATCACATGCAGGACATATGCCTCTAGGTAACGAAGATGGACATGTCCATGTGGTCTTCAACGGTGAAATATACAACTTTCAGACACTGCGCGAAGCGATGCTGAAAGCCGGACACGTATTTCGATCCCACACTGATACCGAAGTCTTGGTTCATCTCTACGAGGAATACCGAGAGTCCTTCCTCGATCAGCTTGACGGTATGTTCGCAATTGCTCTCTGGGACGACGCCAGAGGAATACTGTTGCTTGCCCGAGACAGATGCGGCGAGAAACCACTCTATTTTTCGCAACTGGGAGGTTCCCTCCGGTTCGCTTCGGAGATAAAGGCGATCCTCGAGGACGAACAGCTTCCCCGCGGCGTAAACGCGGAAGCACTCAATCAGTATCTAACATTCGGATTTGTGCCGGCACCACGCACGCTATTCCACGGCATACAGAAACTGGGTCCCGGTGAAGTCCTGCTCGTCAATCGTCGTGGCATTATAGAACGGCGACTATATAGCTCGCAGCTGCCTCCGCAAGTATATTGCGACAGTGTTCGCAGAGAGCCGATTGAAGAGCAGATCAAACAAACACGTCATCTGCTGGAATCTGCGGTTTCGTCCTGCATGATCAGCGACGTACCGGTCGGAGCATTCCTGAGTGGCGGGGTAGACTCCAGCGCCGTTGTTGCGCTGATGTCGCGGCTTACCGGTCACACAATCGAGACCGTTACAATTCGCCATCCCGAGCACGTTATGTTAGATGAGTCGCGTTATGCGGCGCTAGCCGCGAGCCGACTAGGCGCCAGATCGCACTGTGTGAATGTAACGGAAGAGGACGCTTTTGACGCGTTCAGTGACTGCGTCAGGCACTTGGACGAACCAATAGCTGATCCCGCGGCAGTTAACACATATATTGGGTCGCGAATGCTACGTTCAATGGGGATTCCCGTCGCACTCGTCGGAGAAGGTGCCGACGAACTGTTCCTGGGCTACCCATACTATCTGAACCATAGTCGCATGGCGCCTTTGTGGCGATTCAAGGATAGACTTCCAAAGCGTGTGCTTGGTGTCGCATGCACCATTGGTGCGGCCGCGCTGGGGCCGTTCGGGCGCGCTATTCATCGCGACCTCTTCAGGAGGGCCGCCGCCGGGGAGGGTCTATTTCTAAGCTCAGAGCCGTTCTTCCCAGATCTCGATAAAGAGGCGATCGTCGGCGGAACTTTGGTTACACTCGTTCATGGTCAGCCATCTGCAGACGTCACAGGGCGTACCATCGCGGGTGCGACACAACTAACCGGCGACATTTTAGCTCAGATGAGCTTTGCTGAGGTGCGAATGCGGATGGCCGAAAAGTTACTGATGCGTGTGGACAAAATGTCTATGGCGCACTCGATTGAGACACGCGCACCCTTTCTCAACCGTCACTTGGTTCGGTACGCGCTAGCGCTACCGGGATCAGTGCGTGCCGCGCATGGCAAGCCAAAGTACTTGCTTAAGATGGCCGTGGCGGACTTGCTTCCACGGGAGATACTGAACCGTCCGAAGATGGGGTTCAGCACACCAGTAGCAGACTGGTTTCGGCGCTCATTTGGGACATTGCTGGAGGAGAGGATTCGTGCCTCCGAGCTTGTACGACAAGGCTTCTTGTCAAAGGCTGCCCTTATAGCAGTGCTGGACGCTCATCGGCGGGGACCGGTGTCCTATCACACAAAGCTGTGGAATCTGCTCTGTCTACTGGAGTGGGCTGAACAATTCCATGTAACATGCGTATTCTCGGCCGGGGACCCTGTGCCTGAGGAAGCGGTTTGCGCATGAAGGTCGAGCGGTGCGAGGCGACGGCATGGTGGTCGTCAACAACCGCCATGACTCTACCGGAGAAGCTCGTGTGCGGTTACATAGTACTGATACCTCTTCTCTGGGCGGTAGGTTTAAACCTGCCGGTCGCGTTTGTTGTGATCTTTGGGATGTTTTTGTTTCGCGTGCGATCTCACTTCGCCTGGTTGCACGCTCTGCCTTGGTTTGTCGTCGGAGTCATGCAGATTACATCCGTAGTCGCTAATTGGGACGATTCGATGCAACCGTGGTGGATGATTGGGAAACATCTTTTAGCCAGCTATGTTAGCGGGTGGTTCTTACTGGGCGCCGCAATTGGATTAGGGGCGAGTGGCCTTGTGCGACCCGCCAGACTCATTGATGCGATCGGGAGGCTGACGCTCTGGACAGCCCTCCTAGCGGTACCAACCATTTGCGTAGCGTACTCACTGCCTCAGCATTATCTCTATGTATTGACACCAGTCGGGCGCCTGTTGCCAGCATCTTTACCGTCGCGTGCCACTTCATTTGGAATGTTCTTTTACAATTGGGATCATATCGCAGGAATTCATCTGCCCCGTATCGCCCTGTTCTACCCATGGCCTACAGCACTGGGCTTTGCCGGTGTATGCACCATCTTTGTCCTCTGGAAATGCCCTAACTATCGAAGCCGCATTCTAGGCATCCTCTGCGGCTTAGGAATGGTGTGCTTTAGTCTGAGTCGCACCGCCTTAGTTGCAGTGGCCGTCTCCCTGCTGGTTCGTTGGGCGCTGACTTGGCCTGCTCGTGTCCGGGTGGCGACAGCATTTGGGGTTGCTTCCGTTTTGTGCGGTCTTTGGCTGTGCGCGGGATCTCCTGCGCAGGCTATGGCCGCTCTCGAACAGGAGCTTGAACAAACAAGGCCCGGTGCCTCCCAAGCCCGGGATGAAGTTTACAAGGCTAGCTGGGCCGGAGTCTATGAAGCTCCACTCCTCGGCCACGGTTGGCCCGGTTACTCCGTAGAGAACAACGACACAGTGTACGGAGAAGACAATGTCATGGTCGTGGGGAGTCACTCCACTATTTCGGGCCTGCTGTATAAAGGTGGAGCGATCACCTTTGGAGCACTCATTCTCGCCTTGATGTCGCTCGGCGTATCACTCCTACGCAGATGCAGCTTTGCGCTGGCCAAAGACGGCTGTGCGGTTGTGGTTGCAATTATGCTAACCGCGACTAATGAGGGACTAGAAAGCTTGGTATTCCCTACGTTATTTATATTTTTATGGCTAGGAACGGTCTTGGTGGAGCCAGATCGACTGGAGTGCTATTGTGCACACTACACTTGAGATAGCAAGTCTAAGAGGATGTACTTTAGTAAAACAAGCGACGGTGCGGGAGGAAGCACTTGACCTCTCTGTTGTCATCCCGAGCTTCAATACGGCTCGGTATATATTGGACGCTGTCAACTCGCTGCTTGTTCAGTCGGTCGCCGGGCTCGAGATCATCATTATTGATGATGGATCGACAGATAATTACATGGATGCGTTTAACCGCATACTGGACCCACGCGTCACAATTGTCACGCAGGCCAATCGGGGACTCGCGGGTTGCCGGAACACAGGAATTCTTCTATCTCGGGCGAGGTACGTGGGGTTTCTCGATGCTGATGACATCTGGTATCCGCAGAAAGCCGAAAGACAAATGGGTGCGATGGACCGTGACCCATCAATTGGCGTAACGTTCTCCTACTCTGCTTATCTTGATGAAGGAGGAGCACCATCTGGCCACTTGTTGACCTCACGATGTAAGCATCCGACCGCCAAGGATCTCGCCCTGCGTAACCACATCGGCAATGGCAGCAATCCGATCATCCGGCGGAAGTGCTTTGATGAGGCCGGCCTCTTCGACGAAGATCTGCGTAGTTGTGAGGACTATGAGATGTGGGTTCGAATCGCGGCGGTTACGCATTGGGGCTTTCTGTTGATTCCAGAGGTGCTGACGGGGTACCGCGTGCGCCCGGGAAGCATGACTAGTTCCTATGATACGTTTACAGGGCAAGCGCGGGTTGCCATCGACAAAATAAGGGAATATCTTCCTGAGATCTCGGTGCGCGATGGGGCACGATGTTATGCAGAGAGCCTGCGAATCGCCAGCCGGAAGGCCCTCTCCAGTGGCAACGTGCAGCTTTCCCGCGCGTTGCTGCTGGACGCCCTTCACCATTGTCCATGGCTGCCCGTCATGGATATTCGAGCAATGGGGATGCTGTGCATTCACCTTCTGTCTTTTCTGCTTCCGAAACGCAGCCAAATGACGGTGTACAGCCTTACACGCATACTTATGCGGGTGGTGTATCTCCCGCTCGACCGCACTATACGGGCCCCTATGGGACGAACGGAGCCCTAGGTGACACTCAGTCACGCCCGTTGGTTCTCTCGCCTTCTCAGCGCGTACCGACAGGTATACGAGCGCGGTGCTGCAATCATGCTGGCAGGGCGAGCAATACAACTCCTGAATTCGTTTGGCTGGTCGATCGTTCTGATCAGGCGCTTCGGCCTCACAATGGTAGGTACGTTTGCAATCGGGTTTATTGCCGTCACCATACTATCTACGGCTTCACCGATCGGGTTGCCTTCTTTCCTGCCAAGGGTCCGACAGCCGCACGCCCGCCTATGCTTTGCCGGCATGGCGCTCCATCTGGCAGTGCTCCCGGTGATTTTGGCTGTACTGCTTGGATATTCTAGGCTGTTTGCCCAAAGCGCAATGGAAGCGAGAATTATCTTTCTCGTTGGATTGTCCGGAGTCGCAATCGGCGTTTGTAATACTGGCCTGATGCTGTCGATTATGTTGCGGAGGTTCTATCCTGCGGCGATCGCGCCGCTCATTGAGACGGTCGCTATTCTCATCACGGCGTGTGGCGCAGCGTCGCCAGATTCGGCCGCGGGATATATGCTGATGTCGCGCGTAGGCGGAGCACTGGTAGTGTGGGCTGGGATGCGGATGTCAGTGATGTCACGTCGTCGTCTCATATATGTGCTTCGAAAGAGTGCTAGATACCTTGCCCCGGATGCGATTGCAATATGTTCGGAGCAGGCTGCGCCCTTTATATTGCAATTGTGTGTCAGCCGCGCGGAGCTCGGCCTATTTCGTCTCTGCCAGCAAATGCTGAACGCAAGTGACACACCTGGATGGACCTATGTCCAATCACAGTACCCTAATCTTGTGTACGGCAGTCGGCGTTTCTTTGGTTCCGTGCGCCGTGCGGTAGGTATAATTGCCATGATCGCGAGCGTACTCTTTGCGGCCGGCGGCACGGTGTTAGCCATCTGGGTTTATCACCTGCCAGCCATTGTCGGAATGGTATGCCTGTTGTCGGCGTCGCTATTTTGGCGATACAAGATAAATTTGTACGATCAGGGGTTCCGCGCGTCAGGACAAGTCGCGAGCTCGACAATACTTGGGTCATTGAAGTGTGCCGTCGGCATTATTCTGCTTTTCTTCATGATTCGCTGGGAGGGTGTTTGGGGGGCAATCGGAGGTTTGACCATATTATCGGTAGCCGCCGGATGCGTATATGAATGGGTGTATGATCGCCCCGAACTAATGGCGAGGGCAACGTCGTGAAGACTTCCAGACGCGACCCCCTTGTCAGCGTGGTGATGCCTGCCTTCAATGTAGAGCGCTTCATCACGCGTTCTGTGGAATCAGTTCTCGGGCAGACGTTCCCGGACTTCGAGATAGTGGTAGTTGACGATGGCTCTACCGATAAAACCGTCGAGATGTTGCTGCCCTTTTCTGACCATCGCCTCCGTATTATCAAACAGGCACACTCCGGCTCGTCCGCGGCGCGGAACGTCGGCGTTGAGCTGACCACAGGGCCCTATATCGCATTTCTTGATGGGGACGACCTGTGGGCACCGGAAAAGCTTGACCGCCACGTCAAGTTTCTCGAGGACCATCCCGAGGTCGATTTGACGTTTTCGCATTCGCACGTAATTGACGAGAACGGACTCTCAACCGGCCGTGTGAGTCGTCTTGTACATGGCTATATATCGTTTCGACGCCTTCTGATCGAAAATGTCGTCCATAACGGCTCGGCAGTTGTCATGCGAAGGGACGCCATCGAAAGGGCGGGCCGGTTTGACGTCACGCTACCGTCCGCGGTTGACCATGATCTATGGCTGCGTGTCGCGCTCGCGCGCCACAACAACATCTGTTGTATTCCGCAAGTTCTGACGTTTTACCGGATGAGAGAGGGACAGGTTACCAAGGACTGGCGCCGAATGGAAGCATCCTGGACCATGCTGATTGACAAAATGCGGCGCTTGGCACCGGCTGAAGTTGCGGCGGTTGAGATGAAGGCACGCTCAGGCTTCTATCGCTATCTTGCCTACATTGCATACGAAACCACTCAGTATGGTGAGTCCCGGGCCCTATTCTGTAAAGCATGGCGCGGAGACTGCGCTCACCTCCTCTTTGATCGGCGCATGTGGCTACTCGCCGCAGCACTGACAACCCGGACCGTCCTTCCCACTCCACTGCACCGGCAACTAGACCGTCTTGCGCGAGACTTCCGTTCACGTCGGGAGGCGCCCATCGACCGTGTTGAAGCAGCACATGGCAACTAGGGAGAAGTGCAATGCTCCGTAGACTCTTCGTTGGCACTGTCTGCGTCATATTTGTTGCTTTGTCGAGCTGCAAGCGCCAGCCCTCTGTGGCTTCATTTCCTGCAAAAGACGAGTCCCTGTTGGCAGCTTTTCGCATCAACGACCATCCCGACGCACGGGCTTATGACGACCTATTCTTATACTTCTTGCAGGGCTTTGAGAGCTACCGGGTACCTTCAGGCTCGATGGCCGTTTATCCAGGCCTGCCCAGCCGCCACGGCCGCATTGCTGATGGGATGGAGGGGTTCGCCAGAAGCGCGCCATTGTGGGGCGCGTGGGTTTCCTCCGGCCGGCCCTCGGTGGTCAGGTTGCCCGGGGGACAACTTGTCGATCTGAATGCGTCGTTCAGGGAAGGCATTCTTAGCGGCACGAATCCACACTCACCGGGATACTGGGGCACCATTCCCTATTTCGATAACCAGCGCATTGTGGAGGCGTCCGACATCGCGCTGAGCCTCTGGTTGTTCCGTAGTACGGTGTGGCGAGACTTCACGCCTACCCAGAGACGGCAGGTGGCGAGCTGGCTATATCAGGTTAATAACAAACATACGCCTGACAATAACTGGCGCCTATTTATTACCTTTGTAAACGTGGTTCTCAGCAAGTTGGGCGCTCCGGCCGACATGGACCGAGCGGTAGCGAACTATCAACGCATAAAAAGCTTCTATCGTGGAGATGGGTGGTTCAGCGATGGACCCGGACGCGTCTTCGACTACTATAATGCCTGGAGCTTCCATTACCAACTCTACTGGCTGCAACAGGTTGCCCCCCAATGGGACAACAGCTTCATTACTACTGCACGAGACTGCTTCGTCACTGACTACCAGTACCTTGTCAGCACGACTGGCGTCCCAATATTTGGTCGAAGCATATGCTATCGTACTGCAGCCGTCGCTCCGTTGATATTTGGTGCCGACGACAAGAGTGGAGATATCAGCCCTGCCATCGCGCGTCGCGCACTAGACGTCACTTGGACATACTTCATACGACATGGCGCCTTGCGGAATGGCAATATTACCCAAGGATACTGCGGTCCTGACGCCCGGGTGCTCGACAACTACTCCGGTCCAGCAAGCTGCCTTTGGGGCCTCCGCTCACTGATCGCAGCATTCTACAAAAGGCCTACTTCGGTCTTCTGGTCCGGCCCTCCCGGGAAGCTGCCGGTCGAAATTAGAAGTTACACGGTCGCCATTCCCGCCACGGGCTGGAATGTTATAGGTGATCAGGTGTCGGGCAGAGTTGAGATAGTAATGCCAGTAGGGTCCCAGCGAACGCCTCTTCAACCCTACGGCTGGTGGCGCAAACTGGCTAGTGCGGTTCTCTGGCGGCCGTTTCGTCCGGATAACACTGCTGCAAAATATGGGCTGCAGCGATACTGGTCTACACCCCCCTTTTGTGGATGCCTTAAGTAGGATCAGTCTTCCGCATTTAGTAACACCATTCCAGATGCGTCAGTGAAATGGCTTTGCGGGATAAGGGCACGCCGTGCAGAGCCCTGAAACCTGCCAACTTCCGCTGCCGACTGGGTATCTGCTCCTTGACTATCTGACGTCGGCAATGCGATTCCTATTCTGAATAGGTATATCGTCACCCACGGCCCGCCAGTACCTTGTGAGCGGGCACATTGGAAATGGAGAGCCTAACATGCGCGTTCTTTTGATTGGTGGAAGTGGTTTTATCGGATCTCATCTCGTAGATGCGTTTTTATGCAACGGCATGAACATTGTTGTCCTAGATCACCGCCGAGAGAAATTTAGGCCGCCTAACCCAAAGATATCGTTCGTGCAGGGCGACATGAGTGACCGTACCGTCGTCGAAGAGATAATTGCCGGCGGATGTGACCGGGTCATTCTCCTTGCATCCAGTACAATCCCACATACGTCCAACCAAAACCGCTTTCTCGACGTCCAGACTAACATGCTGGGTACTATTGCCGTATTGGATCTATGTGTTAAGCACAAGGTCGATAAGGTACTTTTCGCCTCATCGGGTGGAACTGTGTATGGAGTCCCTCGCTCTCTACCGATCACAGAAGATCACCCGACCGATCCATATTGCTCATACGGTATTGTTAAGCTGGCCATAGAAAAGTATTTGCATTTGTACTACCATCTCTTCGGTCTAAAGTACCTAGTGTTTAGGCTGTCCAACCCCTACGGCATCCGGCAGGATCCCAATGCTGCTCAGGGTATCATATCGGTTTTTGCAGCAAGGATGCTGCAGGGTAAGACTCTTACGCTGTGGGGCGACGGCAGCGCGGTCAGAGATTTCGTCCATGTGACGGATGTTGCGGACTTGTTCTGTACCGCCATACGTTCAGATGCAGTGGGCATCTTCAACGTTGGGAGCGGGGTGGGAGTCACTATCAATGACCTGCTAAGTCTGATCTCATCTCGGCTGCATACGGAGCCGCTAATTACTCGTGAGCCGTCGAGGAAGGCAGACGTGCCTGCGATTATTTTGGATTGCGATAAAGCTACCCGGAAGTTTCAGTGGACCGCAAAGCGGTCATTAGAGCGAGGTATCGATGATATCGCGTATTGGCTACGTACAGAGGGAAGTGACGGGAACTGGCATGAGAAGATATTAAACACAGCACCCGCCGTGGGCGCGGTTCAGCCTATGGCAGCAGATTATATGACGGCGCAGGTCGGGCCTATTTCCTCCAACACTTTCATGCGTTAACAATGTGGTTCGGATGGCTAGCGGGTCGAGCGCGGTAGAGTTTCGTCTTCATAGCCGCAGGCACCGTATTTCAAGCAACATTGGCCGGCTACGGAGGTGCGCTTGAGTGCGATGAATCAGGTGCCATTACGGATAGCTGTAATCGGCCCCCGCGGCATGCCGAGCAATTATAGCGGCATTGAGCGTGCATGTGAAAGCCTGTACGCCCGACTCGCGGCGCGGGGACACCAAATTACGCTGTATTGCCGCAGCGACAGCCAAGCAACCCGAGTCGAGTACTATCGCGGCATTCGCCTGCTACATCACTATGTTCCCAAGTGCCGATCCCTCGAAACTCTTGTTGCCTCATTTTCTGGCCTTCTACATGCGGTCATGGTGGAGCGGTACGATATCATTCATCTGCACGCACTTGCCCCCGGTCTGTTTACACGCGTGCCTCGTCTGTGGAGGGTTCCGACCGTCGTTACCATTCACGGCCTCGATTGGCAACGGGCCAAATGGAAGGGACTTGGGTCGAGGGTCTTACGAAGAGCGGAAGTATCGATCGCGCGGCACGCTACTGAGATCATTGCGATTTCGAGGGATCTACAGAACCACTTCCTACGTCAATACGCGCTAGATATTCCGTATATCCCAAATGGCATCGAGAGATCTGCGGCTGCGGATTTAGATGAAGGGGTGTTGAGAACATTTGATCTCACTCCTCAGTCGTTCATTAGCTATGTTGGCAGATTAGTTCCTGAGAAGAGAATCGAGGACGTTATTGTAGCGTTCCGTCGGGTTAATACCGCTTACAAGTTGGCAATCGTCGGTGAATCTGGATCCAAGCCGGGGTACATGGAGCGATTGAGCCGTGTTGCCGAAGGCGATTCCCGTATTGTATTTACGGGCCACCAGAGGGGCCTTGCACTCAATACATTGTACCAGCGAGCGTCCGCATTTGTCCTTGCATCAGAACTGGAAGGCCTCCCGATGTCACTGTTGGAGGCGATGGAGCGTGGTATACCCGCCGTAGTGAGCGATATACCTCCGCATCGAGAGTTGCTCGGATCCATTAAGGGCTATGATCTGTTCTTTCCCTGCAAGGACATCGATACACTTGCAAGCCGATTCGTTCGGGTTGTGGAACACCGTGAGCATTACACTGAGGTCGCATCACTCGCGCAAGCATTTGTGCGTGAGTCATATTCTTGGGACGTCACCGCCGATGCGACCGAGAGGTTGTTCTATCGGGTTATCCGGAATTGGGAGAGACCACCCGCTTCCCCGCGGCGCGGATGGACTCGGACAGGAGTTGGTATTGACGCTGATGAGCATGTGCCGTCCTCTGAGAGTGTAGAAGCCCCCGCTGCGGGTTTCGGTGTCGGTTGAGAGTCCACGACATGCGTATGTCAGTGTCGCTGTGCAGCAAGGGCAGCCGCATCCGCGCCTATCTCGGAGGCGGGGATAGAATCTCTGCCAGGCCTAACACTTGCGAGCTCCAAGGCATTGATGATAGATCTTAGGTCGGCCTCCGCCGCAGAACTCCACGGAGGGAGGTCGGTGGCGCCGGCTTCCGTGTCGAAGATGATACTGCCCGAGGACGTCGAATCCACAACGTATGCGCCATATGTCCTCACTGCGTTTGCGATGGCAACGCCTAGCGGAGTCTTTATACCTAGGGTAGCGTTTGTGATGTTTGCGGGGATGACTAGTAATGCGCCGAATGGAATGGCACTGCCGGAATAGCTGTTATTCATATCAACCGCGTATGCTGGCCAGTTAATCGTTCGTGCAATGGCCTTTTGTGGGAGGCTCAAAGCAAGTGCATGTCGAATAATCCCGGAGGTCAATTCGCCATTGCGTATGACGCCCGCATAGTTCGGAATCATCGAGGCACGTCGACCATCTTGAAACCCTGTGCCATCGGACTGTGACCACGTGTAACTTGCATATCCGCAGACGATGTCGCCGTTGGAGAGGCGAATTGTTGCAAAGGTTTCCAATACCCAACCGTTCGGCTGAAACACGGCCAGATGACCGTCTGCACCGTCAGCAGGTAATGCTGAGGCTGGCAGGCGGGGGGTAGGCGTCCAATAGTAGTTTTGCTGAAGGTGGTAGCTGGCTGGAGGTAGCTGGCTCTTGCCGGTCACATCGGTCGTGGAATAGTAGTTCCAGCTGGTTGGCCACGCTGCGCTCGAACTCGCCAGAATCGTGGCTTCTACGGCTGGAGAATTACCCGAATTCAACCATGTTCCGTTTGCGATGTTCGTCCAGGTATTTGGATTGAAGTATAGCTGAACTGTCGGGTCAGTTACTTGTGCGGAATAGATTGCCACCCAGCCTGCTTTTGACCACGGAGAGATACTTGGGTTCGTTACTGAGCCACTGATGGCTGTGCCAACCGGCGAATAGGAAACAGCGGGTAGGTTCGCCGCCGGGGTGTTCCACGGACTGGTTGCCCGAAAGACCTGCGCTGGTATAATTACTACCGATGCTGACGCAGATGTCGTGGAATCGGAGATACTGGTTGCTGTGACGGTCACTGTCGCAGGGGAGGGCACCGTCACAGGTGCAGTATAGAGTCCAGCAGAAGACATCGTGCCGCAGGTCGTTCCGCTGCAGCCGGATCCGGATACCGTCCAAGTTACTCCGTTTTCTGAACTTCCTGTGACTGAAGCGGCGAATTGTTGGGCGGCTCCAGTAGCAACCGTGGCGTTGGCAGGAGTCACTGCAATGGCAACCACGGTGCCCGTGCCCGTCAAGTCGACCACCGCCGTTGCGTTTGTCGAGGCATTACTAGAAATTGTCAGTTGACCTGTGGCCGCGCCCACCTCAGAGGGATCGAATTCCACGTATAGCGTCGTCGCCTGACCAGGAGCCAACGTGTCCGGAAACCCGGCTCCTGAAAGGGTAAAGCCCGTGCCGGTCACCGTCGCCCCGTTAATCGTGACCGGTACAGTTCCAGTGGAGGTTAGGGTGACAGGCTGCGTTGCCTGTGTGTTGACTTCCACGTCGCCGAACGCCACGCTGGTCGCGTTGATGCTGAGCGCGAGGATGGCAGCGTTTAGCCGCAGGGTAAGGCTGGTGAACATGGTGCCGACGCTCGCAGTGATCGTCACCGCTTGAGCGGTGGCTGCTGAGGATACCATGGCGTTGAATCCAGCGCTGGCCGCACCCGCAGGCACTGTCACCATGCTGGGAACCGTGATGGCTGCACTACTGCTCGACAGTTGTACAATCAACCCGCCGCTGGGCGCCGCGGCGGTGAGCAATACCGTGCAGGCGTCCGTTGCAGCCCCGGTGACGGATCCGCTGCTGCAGCTAAGCCCGCTCAGGGTCCCGGCGGCTGCTTCTCCTGTAGCGCTCAGGTTGATCGTTTCGGTCCCTGCATTCGTGGCGAGCACAAGCGCTCCGCTCACCGATCCCACATCTGTCGGATCGAATCCTACCTGAAGAGCAACCGTCTGACCCGGGTCCAGGGTTAGTGGGAAGCTCACCGCCGACATCGAGAAACCCGTTCCGGTGAGCGTTCCTGAACTGATCGTCAGCGGAGCTGTGCCCGAGGAGCTGAGGATGACCGACTGGGATGCACGTGTGTTCAGTGTCACGCTGCCAAAGTTGAGGCTTGCGGCACTCAGCGTCAAAGCTGGAACGGCGGCTCCGAGATCAATGGTGTAGGTGTCTGTCGCTCCGCTGGCGGCCGCTGTCAGAATAGCCTTCTGGGCAATCGTTACCGACGATATGGTCGACATAAAGCTCGCGCTGGTCGCTCCCGAGGCCACTGTGACTGAGGTCGGCACCGAAACCGCCGAGATGCTGCTCGAGAGCGCCACTGTCAGTCCCCCCGAGCCCGCCGGAGCGGTCAGGATCACCGTGCAGCTATCCGTTCCCGCGCCCGTCATCGAGTCATTGATACACGTCAGGCCGCTCAGCGCGCCTGGCGCCGTCTCGCCCGTTCCACTCAGCACTACCGTTAGGGTATCGCTGCCCGTGGTCAGCGTCATCGATCCTGTCTGCGTACCCGGCACCATAGGTGCAAATTGCAGTTCGAAGCTTTGGCTGTTCCCTCCGGCTATGGATACGGTGCCGCTGCTCGGTTGCACCAGTGAAAAGTATTGCCCGGCAATTTGTGGACTTGAAAGCTGCACAGCGGAGGAGCCGTTGTTCGTCACCAACACGCTCGCGGTTGCCGTCTGCCCAACCGCAACGGATCCGAAGGCTATCGAACTCGTGGAAACGACGAGTGAAGCGGAAGAGCCGCCTCCGCTTGGACTGGCCCCCGTACTCGCATCTGTCTTTCCGACGAGCACCGTTCCACATCCGGAGACGCATAATGACAACCAGCCGATCAGCACGACCAGCAGTGGCAGCTTGAAGGAGCGGTGGATCGAGAAAGCGCGACGAACTGAGGTGGATTTGTCGCCATTGCGGCGGCGCGCCGAGTGAACGCATGCCTGCCGGGAAAGCAGCAAGTGGCCGCGATAAGAAGGCGTTACTAAAGTTATCCGATGAGGATCTTGCATTGCCCAGGTAAGGCTACCGCTGAAGGGGGATGCCCACCAGGCCCCTTGGGGTCATGGAGGTCACCTATTCGTTGTAGACACCTCTATCTCTCCCTTATTATCCCGATCATTTTCTGGTCGACCCTAAATTGACTATTGGACGGACGAGCGATTACTGAAGTACCCTACAGGCTCACAAGAGTACCTTGCTGGGAGCCCGTGCGTACCTTCTGGTTTCGCTGGGCGCCCGGACGCCTCTCGGCACGATGCGTAGACCTCCTTTGGCATCGTCCAGCCAATTCCATCTTGGAAAGGTGGAAGGTCTTCTGGTGTGAGAAGGATGAGCTAAGGCCGAAAAAGGACAAACATGCGGATCCTAGTAACGGGCGGCGCAGGCTTTCTTGGTTCGCACCTGTGCGATGCATTGCTGGCGGAGGGTCATACCGTCGTTGCGGTAGACAATCTCCTAACAGGCAGACTGAGCAATTTGGAGCACCTGGCATGCGAATCGCGCTTCAAGTTCGAGTTGCATGACATCTGCGAGCCATTCGACTACGGCAAAGTGGACTATGTCTTCGACTTTGCATCACCTGCGAGCCCTGTCGATTACATGACACACCCAGTCGAGACTCTTAGAGTTGGCTCGCTGGGTGTATTCAATGCCCTGGATGTAGCACGCAAATACAACGCCAGATTCCTGATCTCTTCCACGTCCGAGTGTTACGGGGATCCGCTCGAACATCCCCAGCGCGAAACCTATTGGGGACACGTGAATCCGATCGGTCCGCGCTCGGTATACGACGAGGCGAAACGCTTCGCGGAAGCTGCCACCATGGCGTATGCGCGTTACCACAAGGTGGACACGCGCATTGTCCGCATCTTCAACACCTATGGTCCGCGTCTGCAACTGATTGACGGACGCGTGATTTCCAATTTCATGCGCCAGGCAATGCGCGGGGAGGATCTGACTGTCTATGGAGACGGTCTGCAAACGCGAAGCTTTTGCTACGTCTCCGACGAAATTGATGGAATCCTGCGCTTGGCACATTCAGATGAGCGCTTGCCTACCAATATTGGCAACCCTCGCGAGTTCACTATTCTGGAATGCGCTGAATTGGTATTAAAGGTCACCTCGTCCAGGAGCCGAATCGTCTTTGAACCATTGCCTGTGGACGATCCGAAGCAGCGTTGCCCCGACATCTCGAAAGCCTGGCAAAAGTTGTGTTGGCAACCAAAGATCGATCTGGAAGCTGGATTGAGGCTCTCGATGGACTATTTTCGGAAGTGCCTGGGTGCCGAAGAGACACCTGTTCGCCCTGCAACCAAGGGCTCCAGCCCGATTGGCACTCGCCCAAAGGATGGTGCTGTTCCCATCGCCTTGGGCTGAAAGGCACGGTGACGACCAGCTCCGCAATGGAGACGGAAGAGATCCTGAGTCTCCCGCCGGTGGAATAGCCAACCACGCCATCGCGTGCAAGGTGTACGTCGCTGCCGACATTGCTGTCGCGGAAAAGACATGAGTCCTAAGGTTTGATGACCGCGTCAGCCCGGCAATGTAGCACGCGGCCTCATTGTCACGCTCGTTTCGCCGTAAGCGCAAGTTTCCATCATCCCCTACTGATAATTAAGGAGCTCATATGAAGGACCAAATCCAAATCTATATTGTTGGATCGGGCTACGTCGGCCTGGTCGCGGCGGCGTGCTTCGCTGAGATCGGGCACCGTGTGGTGTGCGTGGACAACGACGAAGCCAAAGTGCAAATGCTGCGCGAGGGCGGCGTGCCGATCCACGAGGAGTATCTGCCCGAGCTGCTGAACCGGCACCGCGCGAACCGGGTGGAGTTCACGAGCGACCTGAAATCGGCGGCGCGGGCGGCGCAGGCGATCTTTATCGCGGTCGGAACGCCACAGAGCGAGACCGGCAGCGCGGATTTGTCGTATGTCGATGCCGTCGCCAGCGAAATCGCCCGCTCGATCGGCGACTATAAAGTGATTGTCGAGAAGAGCACGGTCCCCGTCTACACGAACGAGTGGATTCGCAAGGTCGTGGAGCGTAACGGCGTTCCGCAGGATCTGTTCGACGTGGCCTCGAACCCCGAGTTTTTGCGCGAAGGAACAGCGGTAGTGGATTTCCTGCACCCGGACCGGATTGTGCTCGGTGCGCAGACTGAACGTGCGGCGGCGGTGCTGCGGGCAATCTATGAGCCCCTGACCTCCGGAGCGTATTACCGCGTGGACCATGCGGTGCCGGGGCCGCGGACCAGCGACGATCCGCCGCCGGTGCTGCTGACCACAACTAAGGCGGCGGAGATCATCAAGCACGCGTCGAATGCGTTTCTGGCGACGAAGATTTCGTTCATCAACGTGGTGGCGAACATATGCGAGGAGGTGGGTGCGGACGTGCAGGATGTCGCGCGTGGCATGGGGCTGGACAGCCGCATCGGACCGAAATTCCTGCGTGCGGGGATTGGGTACGGCGGATCATGCTTTCCGAAGGATGTGGCGGCATTCCGGCACGTAGCGGAGCAGATGAACGTGGACTTCGGGCTGCTGGAAGAAGTGGAGAAGATTAACGCCGAGCAAAAGCGGCGGTTCTTCCAGAAAGTACGGTCGGCGCTATGGACATTCCGGGGGAAGAAGATCGCGGCGCTGGGGCTGGCCTTCAAAGGCGGGACGGATGACATTCGCGAATCGCCGGCGCTGGAGATTGTGGAGATGATGCTGCGCGAAGGGGCTCTGGTGCGGGCGTACGATCCGGCGGCGGCGGCGCGAGCGAGCGAGATGATCCCCGCAGGACCGCAGATGCGGTACATGGACGATCCATACGAGGCAGCGCGAGATGCGGACGCGGTGGTGATCCTGAATGACTGGCAGGAGTTTGCGGAATTGGATTTGCCACGGCTGAAGAAGACTATGCACTTCCCGATAATTGTTGACGGGAGAAATCTCTACGCCCCACAGGTACCGCTGGAGCTCGGGTTTACCTACATCAGCATCGGGCGACCCGCCGCTCATGGGCTCACAGTTTCCGTAGAGCGGGCTGGATCGGACCTTCGCCGGCCGGCAATGCAGGCCAGAGCTTTCGTTCCCCCGCGAATCGCGCCGCTTGTAGGCTGCGAGACTCAAACCGGAACCTTGGCCCGTTCAGAGGGAGCCTAATGCTGTAGATCATATTCTCGTCCTGAGGAAAACAAACCAGCAACAGTCCTCAGTTTCGTGATCGGTTCACGAGAAACGATTTGGCGCTGGACATGCCGCGGCATCTCACGCCGCAGCGGTCGGGCGCCACTCAAAATCATCACAGGCTTCCTTAGCGGGGTACCGGCTTGCCGGTACCCCGTTTCTGTCTGGGGTAGACCAATTTAAGGAATGTCATTGGCGATGGTCTTTAACTTTGCTGGAACAATCACGAGGGGATAAGTGGTGCATAGTTCCGTAATGCGGGTTCTATTACCAAAGGGCACCCCTTTATGCCCTTGACATCTGCCCTGGTGGGCTGCACACTTGCGCCTAATCGATTGTCGCCTGCTGAATGGCTCTCGAGAGGCTGCGTACATGCAGCTTTGGCTGTCCGTCGTGTGGGTTCCTGCTCCCCTGGCCTCACCTGGCCGCCATCCCAGAGAGTCGCGAGTTGCGCCGAAGGGGGCGAATGGTGCCAGATCGACGGGGAGTGACCATCCTGATAGCCTCGGGGAATGTTCTGTCCTGCGAGCTTTATGCGAAGGCACTTAGTCAGCATCCAGGGTTTCAGGTTGTCGGCTGCGTGACCGGCGTCGATGACGCAGTGCGGGCAATTGCGTCCATGGCTGTCAACATAGCCCTGATCAGCACCACCCTTCAGGATGCTCCCCTCAGCGGACTGACAACATTGCGGCTGATCTGTAAGGCGAATGCCGAGAGCAAGCCAATCCTCTTGTTCGAGCCGACCGAAACAAACCTGATTGTGACCGCGTTTCGCGATGGCGCCCGGGGCGTTTTCTGCCCTGCGGAGGATGGCTTTGAGATGCTTTGCCGCTGTGTCGAGCAGGTTCATGCCGGCCAGATCTGGGCGAATAGCGCGCAACTCCGGGAAGTGCTGGCCGCCTTCTCGCGGCGCGCTCCGTTGCGGATCGTCGGTTCAGATGGGGCCGCGCTGCTGACTCCCCGCGAGGAGGACGTTGTGCGGCTGGTGGAGGAAGGCCTCACCAACCGGGAGATAGCGCGGGAACTAATCCTCAGCGAATATACGGTGCGGAACAATCTATTCCGCATCTTCGAGAAGCTGGGGGTTTCCACTCGCGTTGAGCTTACGCTCTACGCGCTTAACCACTGCGTTCCTGCAGTCCCGGAGAATGACGACGGACGGGCAAAGGCTGAGGCGCTTTCGCTTCGAAAGCGTCCTTCGGTGAGCTACCCGATCAGTTTCACCCCTGAGAGCGAGAATGCTCGCGGCTGAGGTCAGGAGCGACATCATCTCGCTGCCTCAAGGCACCCCTTCGGCACAGGCAGCGAGATTGGGTCTCTCTCGAGCACCCGGCTGCGCCCCCCGAACAGGGCCTCAGGGTAGCTTGAAATGGAGCGAGTAAATCTCCTGGCTGCTGGCATCTCGAATGAGCAGCAGTGATTTATCCGGTGCGATGGCGAGCCGCCCGGACGGGCCTGACCTGAAGCTGGCGAGACTGGCGACTTTTTCAATCTTGCGGGATTTCAGGACGATCCGGAAGATACCGTCCTTGAGGTAATAGTCCACGAAATACAAAGCATCGCCAGTTGGCGACCATACCAGATCTGCTATGGGGCTGGTTTTCGCCAGGCGAGACCACTTGCCCGCAGCGACATCGAACAGCATCACGGTGCGGTTGTCGGCAGTCAGAGCCGCGATGTAGTCCCCCTGGGGGGACCATCGGGCGCTCCAGAGACCTTGCGAGCCAGGCACGGTGGAAACCTGCCCGCTCGCCATCGAGTACAAGTGGATCGTCAGGCGGGAGGCAGGCCACACCCCCGGGCGGTAGAGATCGCCAAACACAAGAAACTTACCGTCGGGAGACCAGGTGGGAAAGCCCTGCTCGCCCTGCGTATGCGGGATGGGCCGCAGCTCGCCGCCGGAAGAGGGAATCAGGTATAGCTGCCAGGCATCCTGGCGATTCGCTCCTTCCGCCATAAACGCGATCCATTTGCCGTCCGGCGACCAGGCCGGCACCCTGGCGGTCAGGGAAGCCGGAGAGAGCTTCACCGGATCAGTACCGTCAAGCCGGCTCCGCCAGAGGCTGCCGCCCGGGTAGGAAACGTACGCCAGCCATCGGCCGTCGTGTGAAAAAGCCAGTTGCTGGGCGGAAATGGGTGCAAGATACGGCACAAAGCGAGACTTTCCCGCATCGTAGCGCACCACTTCGGAGCGCGCCTGGACGCCGATCACAAAGATGTCCCGTCCTCCGGGACTGGGAATCGGAGACGTTTGTTCCATCAGGCCCTGCGCGAGCAGGATCGGCTTTCCTATTTTCCGCTGCAGCCAACTGGTGCGGTCTCGAACGGCCCCGATGCCCCAGCGACCCTCGCTCAGGTTTTGAAAGATAAAGTACTTGCCCCCTGCGACCCACTCTCCGTGCATCTGGCCGCCGGACTCTCTCCAGTCGGGGAATAGTGGGCGCAAGTCTTTGCCGTCGCGGTCAAGCTGCCAGATCGATTGCCGATCCCCCGCACCATTCAGGGTAAAGCGAATAACGCGGCCGTCCGGAGACCAGGCGAGGTCCATCGCGCTTCCGGGCGTGCGCGCGAGCTCACGGACGTGAGCGCCTTCGGCATCGCATAAGTAGATACCATCAGCCGAGGAATACGCGATGGTTTTGCCGTTGGGAGACCATGTAGCCGCGCCCGCCATGATGTTTCCGACTTCCCTGGCGTCCCCCGCTGGCATCTTGAGAGCCCAAAGGGAACCCCCGTTGCGTCCGACAAGATCGATGGCCAGCAATTCCGAGCGGACGGCACTGAAGTCCTCCACCACAGGATTCTTGAGAGGACTGGGCAGAGGTTCAACCCTGCCTCCTGCGGTTGATACCTGGACGAGGGTGGGGCCGCCCTTTCGGACTTCTTTGAAGTAAAGGGTCGAGCCGTTGACAGCGATTCCGGCGAACCCGTCCACTGCGTTGGCAGCTGTCTTCGGCAAGCCGTCGTTGGTGATCTGCGTGACTCCCAACAATTGCGGCTTCGGCTGGGGGCGGAACTCCAAAATACATAGAAAAGCGACGGCCAGCATTGCGGAACCCGCCACGATCCCAATTCGAGACGTTTGCCTCGCGCGTTCCCGGGGTAGCGACGGAACCGGCTGCGACGCGCCGCCGTTCTCGTCGACGCTGATCTGGCCGATGAACCGGTAGCCCCGACGCGGGAGGGTCTCAATGTAGCGAGGAACGTCGGCATCGTCCCCTAACGCAGCGCGGAGCTTGGCGATAGCAATGTTCAGACTGCGGTCGAAATCCACATGGGTATCGCCCCCCCATAGCTGGTGCCGCAGCTCGTCGCGCGTAATCGTCTCTCCAGGACGCCGCAGCAAGAGGGCCAGGATCTGGAACGGTTTGTCCTGGAGTCTGACCTGAAGGCCCTTGCGCCGCAGTTCCCCCGAATCCAAGTTGATCTCGAAGATGCCAAACCGGATTACGCCCTTGGCCGAGGAGCCTTCGAGAACAGCCTTGGTTGCAGACATTCAGCCCGCCACTTTAGTTGCTGGCAAGCGCCTGCATCACCACCGGTTGCCCGTGCCGTGCGCATGCCTGGGTCCAGAATTGGGGAAGGGGTGTTATCGATGCTAGCATCCTTCACCAAATTAGATGCAGATCGCGACAGCCCTCAAGTTTTCCATCGGGAAACCATGGACCGTAACTATCTGTAGCCAAAGCTGATAGCAGGAAATAAGAAATTAACTGGCAGATGGGTTGACACATATTCGGCGTCCGCCCTACATGGAAGAATGCATCGGTAACTCAGGTGGGCCGCCCTTTGGCGATCAGACCTCATATACGAGTTCTGGCGCCGCAGCGTTTCTGCGAGCCAACGCGCATGGAATTCAAAACCCCAGTGGTGCTTCAGTTGAGGGCAGATGGTGCCAACGCGACGGGAAGTCTCGATCTTGATAACCTCAGGGAACGTTCTTGCCTGCGAGCTTTATGCGCAGGCACTGAGTCAACATTCATATTTTCAGGTTGTTGGGCGGGTGGCCACCGTCGACGATGCAGTGCGGGCGGTTGAGTCTATGGCCGTCAGCATTGCCCTCATTAGCACCACGCTGCAGGATGGTCCCCTCAGTGGACTGGCGGCATTGCGGCGAATTTACAGGGCAAACGCCGAGGTCAAGCCGATCATGCTGTTTGAGGCTTCCGAAGCGAACCTGATGGTGAGTGCGTTTCGAAACGGGGCCAGGGGCGTTTTTTGTCCGGCGGAGGATGGCTTTGGGATGCTTTGCCGGTGTGTCGAGCAGGTTCATGCCGGTCAAATCTGGGCAAAAAGCGCACAACTCCGGGAAGTGCTGGCCGCCTTCTCGCGGCGGGCTCCGGTTCAAATCGTCAATTCTCATGGAGTGCGGCTGTTGACTCCCCGTGAGGAAGACATTGTGCGGCTGGTGGAGGAAGGCCTCACCAACCGGCAGATAGCACAGGAACTGAAGCTCAGCGAATATACGGTGCGGAACAATCTATTCCGAATCTTCGAGAAGCTGGGGGTTTCCACCCGGGTTGAGCTTACGCTCTACGCGCTCAATAACCTCGTTCCGGCTGCAGAAAAGAATGATGGCGGCCCGGCAAGGGCTGCGGCTCTATCCCTTCGGAAGCGTCCGGCGGCGAGTTGCGGTATTGGTTTAGCCTTTCGCGCTCAACCCTAGTTTTAGCCTTTTAGCAGAGGGCCCTTGCGCGGTTTGCTGCCTGGGATGAGGCATGTCCTTGCGTTATAAGGCAGTTCTTTTGGCCGCCGGTTGCATCTCAAGTCGACGGCAGACCGGAGCCCGCAGAAGGGTAAAAGATGTTTGTTTGTTCGGTATTGCGCCTGGGGAGGAACAGTTGGCAATGGGCAGATTCCTCGATTCGTCTTCGTCTGATCACAATCTCCTGTCCACGAAGTGCGGATTCCCGTCCTTGTACTTCGCACCCTTGACGCAGATGGCCCGGCAGAGAGCCAACTGGGCGCCTCGGCGGCTGGGACGCGTGGCATGGTCGTTCGCCATCGATCTGCGCGCCCACCTCGAGTTATTCCGCATTTTCTCCCAACCGCCTTTTCGCAGCCTCGTTCTCCTCGACCCGGTCTTCTCCTTCCGGCACCTCTCCCGGGACTTTCTCTTTCGGGGGCTCGGTCCGAATGAGCGTACCGCTTGCGTGCTGCACCATTACCGCTTCCTCCTTTCCCGGATGTCCGATCGTCTCCTACGTGAATTGGGCAATCCGGGGTTTCCGGTAATGGAGCAACGGAGCGACGGCAGGAACTTTTCGGTGACCCTGGGCCGGCCCGGCAAGAAAGACATCTGGGAGGGTGAAACCTTACTACAGTTGTTGGTGGATTCTGTACCCGTCTACTGCCTTCAATTCACCATAATCCCTGGATGGGTGCTGCAGTCGGAGCAGCGAGACGTCATCTTCCTTCAGCGCATTCAAGGCAGCAAGGGATGTTTCGAACAGGTTAATGCCGCGACGAAGGCATTCAACGACATTGCTCCGCCGCTGCTCCTCCTCGCCGTCCTCCAGGGAATCGCCGCAGCCTGGGGAATTCGTGCGATGGCATGTATCTCAGCCAGGAGCCAAATCTCCAGTCAGCGCTGCGACGACGAGCGTTCGCTGACTCTCTTCAGGCAGGCTTACGACGACTTGTTTCTCCAGCTTGGCGCCACTCGCGTCTCCGCTGATTTCTGCTGGCTTCCCCTTCCGCTCCAGGAGAAGCCGATCGAACTCATCGGTAACGGTCATAAATCCAGGACACGCAGAAAACGCGCCTTCCGGCGTGAAATTGCCCAGCGGGTCTGCGAAACGATCGGGGAGGCTGCGTAAGCTTCGGTTCGTTCCCGCTTTCGTGCAGCGATGACCGCCCATATCGTCCGCTACTGCGGCATCAGAAATCGTATTCGGTTCTGGGTAGATCGAAGAGGGAGTGTGAGGAGGGCATTTACAGCGTGGCAGAAGGCAGATGGAGCCTCCCTCCCTTTTGTCAGGCAAGTGAGACTATTCGGACCTTAGCAACGAGTCGCTGCGGTTGGGGTGTCCCTTCGCAGGCAAACGAACACCGGTGACTTACCGTAGGGCGAGGGCCGAACCCAGCTGTAAGGATGGCACCCTCTACCTCGAGAAATGTGCAGTCTTTGGTGCCGGTTCTGGTGCCGGTGAAGCGGTTTATGTCTACACGGTGGAGTAGTTGACAACAGGCTGCGCGGTACAAAGTCTGCGTCTTTTGGAAAGTGCCGGAACGTTATCGGAGATGGTATTCCCGAGGGTGAGCCTATTCCTGTCCCGTATCGTCGCAGCAAGGAGCGAGGAATCTGCCGCACAGTCCTATGGGTTCGCGCAAACACGACAGGAGATACGTCGCAAAGAGGAAGGGCGCGCTGCGGATTCGCCGCGCGCCCGAATGGAGTTTCAGGAGGCCCTAGAACACGATGCGACCGCCGAGCTGCACCTGTCTCGGCTGGCTATTGGACGTCGCGGAGGTGATGTATCCGAAATTGCTCGCGGTCGGCGTCAAATTCGGCGGCGCGAAGACCGGGTGGTTCAGCGTGTTGAAGGTCTCGAAGCGAATCTGGAAGTAGGATGACTCTGTAATGGCAAAGTTCTTCAGGATGGAGGCGTCCAGGTTGTTGTACCCATCCTGCCGCACCCAGGAGAGCGTCTGCGGCAGCGTGCGGTAGTGAAAGGAATACTGCCCATCGAAGTACACCGATCCGTCGCAGGGCTGTGACGCACTCGGCGTGCAGCTCTTGCCGGATCCGGTGACGAAGACGTTGGGGGCATTGACCAGCGCCGGAGTTCCGGATCCGGCCGGGCTGGTGTTGCGGGGCTGCAGCTTGATGTCCCGCAGCGTCATGCCAGGTTGCAGCGGAATATCTCCGGAGAAGTACATCGGGGCGCCGCTCTCGAACTGGTAGATTCCATTAATCACGTATCCGCCCAGCAGTTCACTCCACAACCGGCTGCCGCCGAAGTCGAAGTGCTCTCCTTTCCCGAATGGCAGTTTGTAGGTCCCTCCCACTGTGAAATGGTCGGTGTGGTCGAAGGGCGAGATGCGAGTTTCGAGGAAGTTGTCTTCATCGTTCAGGCGCGTGTCCTGCTCGATGAGCTTCGAGAAGTCATAATTCGCGGTGAGCGTAAGGCCGTGGCTGGCGCGCTGCTCCACGTGCAGGATGCCGCTCTCGAACCACGATTGCCCGATCGTTTCGTTGTACTCGTCGATCGCTTCGTCGCCGAATTGCGGGTAGGGCACCGCCAGATTGCCCAGCGTCGTCGTGGAGCCGTTGAAGCTCTTGTTCAGGGGCAGCAGACCGGCGAATGGATTGGGCACACTCGTGCCCATCGCCGATGCCAGGTTCTCATCCAGATACGGGTTCGTGGAGAGGTACTGTTTCTCGGTGGCGTTGATGTTCTGCTCGGTGACGTCCAGATGCAGCGCGTGGTTGCCCACATAGATGGCTTCCACCATCGTGTTGTGGGTCAACTCATGCTGCACGTCCAAATCCCACCGCTCGGAGTACATGTCGTGCTGCACCGGGGACAGGAAGCTGATCGAATCGCCAAGGTCCGTGCTCGCTCCCGCCGAAGATCCAGCCGGGGCCACCAGGCCGCCGGGGTAAGGGTTGTTCAGGGAAAACGCCGCATCTCCCGCCGGGCAGGTGGGAGTTGTGGTTTCGCCGTCACTGCAGTTATTGAAATAGCTGTTGGTGCTGGAGGTGTAATTCGTCTGGGCGCTGTACCCGGCAGCAAAGTTGAGCGCGTTGGAAGAGGGATTGTCGGATGCGCCCAGGCTCAGCAGCGTCTGCGGCTGTGTGAAGACGCCGAAGCCGCCGCGGATGACTTCCCGGCCATTCAGCCATGGAGGGTTGTACGAGAATCCGAATCGCGGACTCCAGAAACCTGCGCTGTCCGCAATCTGATACGGCGCACCCCCGTTTTTGTTGGGGAATGTCAGGCCGCCCAGCGTATTGAAGGTGGACGGATTGATGGTCACCGTCGTGTTGTTCTTCGTTACCGTATCGGCGGGGTTGTACGTCGCCCCCGAAGCAGAGTTGGGAGCCATCGGATTGAATCCGCTCTCGGTGCGCCCGAACTTCTCCCCGAACGGCGTGTCAACGTCATAGCGCAGGCCCAGGTTGAGCACCAGGCGTGGAGTCACCCGCCAGTCGTCCTGCACAAACGCTCCCACATAGTAGGTGTGATAATCGGCTTCCGACTGCAGATCGAAGCTGTCGTCGCCGGTTGTCGCCAGCCCCAGCTCAAAGGATGCAAGATCGGCCCCGAACGGCTGCGCTGTCCCACCCGTCCCGCTGGTCATCCAGTTGTTCCCAAAATTGAATAACCCTGAGGGGCTGCCGGAGGCATCGTAGTTGATAATTCTCATCAGGTATTTGCGCCCGTCAAAGCCCACCTTGAGCGTGTGCTTGCCGATCAGCTTCGTCATGTCGGTAAACAGCTGATAGCTGGTGGTCGGGTCGAATCCGGGTCCCGCTGTGCTGTTGAAGTCCTCGTAGCTCCCGCTGTTGAACTTAATCACCGGCATTTCCACGTAGGGGCTCGCGCTCTCCATACTGGCCGGAAATCCCAGCTCCGTCGGCGTGTAAGCTGCCGCCGGCGAATCGTGTGCCTCGTAAAAGTAGGTCCAGTTCAGGCGGGTGTCGAATACGGTGCTCGGGCTCAGCGAGTAAACATTATCGAGCGTGCTGCCCCAGTTCTCGCGGATCAGCGTTGAGCCCTGCGTATTGTTGCCAAAGTAGTCTTCCTTCACCTGAGAACGGAAATTGTGGCGGAAATCGAAAAACACGTGATCACTCGCGCTGGCGTTGTAATCCATGCGCCCGAATTCTTCGGTGTAGTCGTCCACGCTGGGTGCGTTGCTGATGTAGTTGTCCGTGCCGTCCGTTCCCACCCCAGACGTATTATTCGGCACCGGATACAGTTTGAGGTAATTCAGCGCGATGGGATTGATGCTGTAACCCGCGTTTGCCACACCCGAACAATAACTGGACAGCGCGGTCAGGCAGTTGTTCGGCACCGGTGTGCGGGTAAATGAGCCGTTCGTCGAAGTTCCGGTGTCCGGTTCGTAGAGCTGATATTGGGATCCCAGCGCCAGCAGCGACGAGAAATCGCCTTCGCGCTCCGCCGCGGTCGGCACCGTCAGCGTCGTGGTGCTGGGCGCGGAATCCTTCAGTCCTTCCCAGGCGAAAAACCAGAACAGCTTATTCCTGCCGTTGTAGACTTTGGGAATCCAGACCGGCCCGCCCGCCGTCAGGCCGTACTGGTTGAAGTGCGTCACCGGCAGCGGCGTTACCGGACTGTTCCGGTCGTCGAAATAGGTATTGGCATCGAGGGCCGACGCCTGGCTGAATTCGTACAGCGTGCCGTGGATCTGATTGGTTCCGCTTTTTGTGACCTGGTTGAGCACGCCGCCGATGGTGTGGCCAAACGACGCATCGGTCGCAAAGGGCTGAACTGAGACTTCCTTGACCGAATCCTCGGATGGGCTGAAGGCCAGCGAGCCCAGCAGCGTTTCGTCTGGCGCGCCGTCCAGCAGCACTTCGCTGGTTTGCAGCGGGGTGCCGCCGATGCTCCACGAGTTCATGTTGTTGTTGTCGAACGGGTGGGAGATCTGAGGTGCTGCTTCGGTAATCACTCCGGGGGCAAGCTCAGTCAACATGGCCGGGGCGCGCCCGTTGAGAGGAAGGTCGGCCACCGACCCGGTGGAAATGTCTGTGCTGATCGACCCATTTTCCTGGTCCAGCAGCGGCGTTTGCGCGGTGACAGTCACGGTTTGTGTGGTCTGGCCGACGGTGAGCTTCAGGTCGATGACCGGGTGCTCCTGCGCCTGGAGCTGGATCCCCGCGCGCACCAGCGTCTGGAAGCCGCCGGCCTTGACGGTGATGGTGTAGCTGCCGGGAAGCAGAAACGGCACGACGTATTGCCCCGCGCTGTCGCTGGTCGCCCGGTTGATGGCGCCGGTGCTCGTTTCCCGTACCGTGATCTGCGCGCCAGGCACGACGGCGCCGGACGGATCCGCTACGGTTCCGGAAATCGTGGCGCGAAATTCCTGGGCGCGCGCGGCTTGAGGCGCGAGCAGGAAGGTGCAAAGGCCGGCCAGCAGAAGAGCCATCAGCGAAGCGGCGAGGCGATGCTGCCGCTGGAACCCTGTCTTGCTGCGATACCGGACCTCGTTCGTGCTTGTTCTCCCATGTGGTCTAACCACTGGCGTCTCAATCCCCTCAAATGTGCGCATACTTTGTGTCTTCCTTTTTTGGGCAATCCTGGGAATAAATCTGCTGCGCCTGAATTGTCCACATAGGGAGGTTCCCCTGTCAAGACGCAGCATCCGGATGCATAATGGAATTCTTGCCGGAGCCCCGGCGGACTCCTGGCGGATTCGCGGGTTCCGGCGATTCGACGAGGCGTTGAGGTCTGACCACTTAATCCATGTGACGCCAGCGCGGCATGTCCGCACAGAACATACGCTACATCGATTTAGGAGGTGATTTTCATGCCGATCCGGCTTGCGGCCCGGCTCCTGGCAGCAGCGTTTGCCATGGCGCTGATGGGTTCAGCGGTTTGCGCGCAGGACACCCGCGCCGTAACCGAGCCGCGGCTCCCCGCGACCTGCGCGGTCCTGAATGCGCGCCTCTCGGCGCCCGGGGGAAAGCTGGCCGGCGTCGACGAGCAGCGGCTGGACACATCGCGGATTCAGGCGGCGATTGATGCGTGCAATCCCGGACACGCGGTTGAGCTGCGCGTGTCGCGGCCTAATAACGTGTTCCTGAGCGGGCCCCTGCAGCTGCGCAGCGGCGTGACGCTGCTGGTGGACAGGGGTGCAGCCGTGTTTGCCTCACGTGATCCACGTCTCTACGACCTCACGCCTGGAAGCTGCGGCGTGGTGAATCGGCGAGGCCACGGGTGCAAGCCGCTCATTCTGGCGGATCACGCTCCCGGCAGTGGCATCATGGGCGGCGGCGCGATCGACGGCCGAGGCGGCGAGACGCTGCTCGGGCAAAAAGTCACCTGGTGGGATCTGGCGCACATCGCGAAAGTGCGCGACCTGCAACAGAGCTGCTTCCGGCTGGTGGTGGTGCGGCACTCGGATCATTTCGTTCTTTACGGGATCACGCTGCGCAATTCGCCGAACTTCCACGTACTGGTGGAGCAGACCAACGGATTTACGGCGTGGGCCGTGACGATCAACACCCCACGCACCGCACGCAATACGGACGGGATCGACCCCGCGTCGTCGACGAACGTCTCGATCGTGCACTCCTGGATCAGCGACGGAGACGACGACGTAGCGATTAAGTCAGGCGGTGCAGGCCCCGCCACGCACATGACCATCGCCGACGATCACTTCTATTTCGGTCACGGCATGTCCATCGGCAGCGAAACGAATGGCGGCGTGAGCGGCATCCTGGTGCGGGACCTGACGATCGAGGGCGCAGATAACGGCATCCGCATCAAGTCGGACCGCAGCCGTGGCGGCCTGGTGCAGGATGTGTCGTATAACGACGTGTGCATGCGAGACGTGAAGAACCCGATTCTGCTGACGCCGCTCTACACGACACACCCGGGCGATCTGCTGCCTGAGTATCGGGGAATCGTCTTCAGAAACGTGCGTGTGACGACGCCTGGGCGGATCACGCTGGATGGGCTGGATGCGGATCACCGGCTCGGGCTGACTTTTGACAATGTGTATGCGGATGGACTGAGTCCCGGTGAAGTTCGTGCGGCGCATGCGCAGATCACTCTGGGGCCCGGAGTGGGGAATCTGATCCCGAGCGGCGATGGCGTGACCGTAACTCGCGTGGCGGGGAGCCGGCCTGGGACACCGCTCGATTGCGCGCACCGTTTCATTCCGTTCCCGACGAACAGCAGCGTCGCTGACTCGGCGGAGGACGTGCCGGTGGATCACGCCCGTGCTCCGCGCTGAGCGATCAATGGGCCTTCGATGCTATGCTCGATTTCCGGGGTCGGAGGAGGTCTGACCTCATGGATTGCTGCAAAACTCTCTGAGGTTTCCGAAGCCATGATCGATTCTTCTCGCTGCCGATGCGCCACGGTTTTTCTGTTCTTCGGGATGGTTCTGGCCTGGATGTCTCTGCCGGCGGCCGCAGCGACGTCGCCGCTGCGCGTCTGCGACGTAATGCATGAGGGAGCGAAGCCGGACGGCAAGACCAACAACGCGCGTGCGATTCAGGCCGCGATTGACGACTGCGCCGCCAGGGGCGGCGGCATTGTGCGGCTGGCCGGGGGAACGTTCCTCTCGGGCCCGATCGTGCTCAAGAGCCGCATCACGCTGGACATCGAGACAGGTGCGACGCTGCTGGGATCGGCCGATCACAGCGTGTACCCGCTGATGACGGTGTTTGGCGCGAGAGGACGGCAGTCGCTGGTGAGCGCTCGGGACGCGGAAGATGTGACCATCACCGGTGGAGGAACGATCGACGGCAACGGCGCAACGTGGTGGGAAGAAGCGCGGAAGGAAAAGGACCAGGGAGTGGTTGAAGATGTTGTCTTCCGTCCGCGGCTGGTGGTCTTCGATCACTGTCGGCACGTTTTGGTCGACCATGTGACGATTGAGAATTCGCCGTCGTGGCAGGTGGTTCCGTATTACTCCGACGATGTGACGATCCGTTACAGCAGGATTTACGCGCCGGCGCACTCGCCGAATACCGACGGCATCGATCCGTTCTCTTCGAGCCATGTCGTCATCGATCATATGAAGATCGATGACGGCGACGACAATGTGGCCATCAAGTCCGGACTGCCGGGCACGACCGGGAACAGGCCCAGCACGGATATTACAGTGACGAACTGCCTGTTCGCCCACGGCCACGGGATGTCGATCGGCAGCGAAGTCGCGGGAGGCGTGCAGAACGTTCACGTCTCGAACGTGGTTTTTCGCGGGACCGATAACGGCGTGCGTATCAAATCTTCTCGGGACCGAGGAGCCGATATCAGCGATCTGTGGTTCAGTAACATCCGGATGGAGGACGTGAAAACGCCGCTGCTGATCACCGAGTATTACCCGCACATCCCCGAGTACGATACGGCGCGGCCGGTGACACAACTTACGCCGCACTTTCACGACATCCACATCTCGAATCTCACGGCGACCGGCGCGAAGCAGACGGGCATCATCGCCGGCCTTCCGGAAAGCCCCATCACGAAGCTCTACCTGAACAACGTGCATCTGGAAGGCGATCTGGGAATGCGCATCAGCAATGCTACGGTGACGGTGCGCAACCTGACGGTTGTGCCCGCCACGCCGCCGCCGGTCGTGCTGCTCGCTCATGCGAAGTTGGTCCGCGAGTAGCCGTTCGCCGTCATGCATCGGCGGAATCGGGAACGAAAGGCTTGCTTACGACTCAGCGAGATGAACCGGCGCCGGAGGCTGCGACGGTTGGGATTGTCCTGGCGGGCATCCCAGCTTTTCCCGATCGAGGCTCATTGAGTTCGGAGAGCTTCCACCGGTTCCGTCTGCGTCGCGCGCCGCGCCGGAACATAGCACGCCAGCAGCGCCACCGTCGCCAGCAGCGCCGGTACCAGAACATACGTCATCGGGTCCGTCGCGCTCACCGTAATCAGGCTGCGCAGCAGATGCCCCACGCCAAAACTGGCCGCGAGGCCGACGGCGAGTCCGATGCCCACGATCCACAGTCCCTGCCGGTACACCATTCGCAGAATGTCCCCTCGCTGCGCGCCCAGCGCCATGCGCACGCCGATCTCCCCGGTCTTCAGGCTCACCGCGTACGAGAGCACGCCGTAGACCCCCACAATCGCCAGAATCAGTCCCAGCAGCCCCATCGCGCCCGCCAGCGCGGCCACCATCTCATACAGCAGCAGGCCGTTGATCGAATAGAGCTCCTGATGGAGGGTGGTCACCCCAAAGACCGGCAGCAGCGGCGCGGCATTATGAATCGTCTGCTCGACGGAGGGAATCATGGCGGCGGCGCTCCCCCGGGTGCGCAGCTCAATTGCCAGCAGCGAGTTGAGCGTGACGTGCTGGAAATAAGGAGCGTAAAAATAGGCAGGCCCGTTCCCCGCAAGCGTGCCGTAGACAGCATTTCCGGCGACGCCGACAACGCGCATGGGATGCGTGGGGTCGGCGCCCATGGTGAAGGTGCGGCCGATCGGATCCTGGTGCGGCCAGTATTTCTCCGCAAAGCCCTGGCTCACGATCGCCACGTACGCTCCCTTGTCATTGTCGGCATCGGTGAAGGCGCGGCCGTCGAGGATGGGAATGCCGAGGGTGCGGAAGTAGTCCGTTCCAATGAAATTGTTGGAGACGATGGGCGCAGACTGGCCGGGCGGCGGCGTATAGCCGTCGATGGTCACCGTGTCGTTGCCGGCGTCGATATCGCTCATCGGAACCGACTGCGCGACCGTGGCCGAGGCGACGCCCGGCAGCGCGCGCAGCCGCGGCAGCAGCGCCTGATAGAACGTTGCCGAGCGCGTCAGGCCGTACCCGATCTCGCCGGGATCGACCATCATCGTCAGCACGTGGTTCGGATTGAAGCCCAGGTCCGCGTGCTCGCTCTTGTTCAGCGACCGGATGAAGAGTCCGGCGACCACCAGCAGCGTCAGTGCCGCGCTGATTTGAATGGTGACCAGAGCATCGCGAAACTTATGGCCGTGCCCGGCAATGCCGCGGCCGCCTTCGCGCAAAATGAGGTTGAGATTGGCGCGGGCCAGCCTGACCGCCGGCACGATGCCGACGAAAGCTCCGGCGAGCACCGCCGCGGCGATGGCAAAGGCTGTCACGTGCCAGTCAAACGGAAAACTGAACCCAATCGGCAGATCCGTATTCAGATTGATCGAGGTGATGGCATGTGTCCCCGCAATCCCCAGCGCAATCCCTCCCACCCCGCCCAGCAGCGCCAGCAGGATGCTTTCCGTCAGCATCTGCCGGATCAGGCGAAAGCGCTGCGCGCCCAGCGCGGAGCGAATCACCATTTCGCGCTCGCGCACCGTCGCCCGCACCAGCAGCAGATTCGCAACGTTCACGCACGCCAGCAGAAGAACCAGTCCCGCCAGCGCAAGAAAAATCGCCGAGACGTTTTCGTAGGCGTGGTTCTGGTCCAACCCGCCGCTTAGCCGCCCCGCCGTCAGCGAAAACACGTGGAACTCCGTCCCATGTTCCTCCCGAGGATGCGACGCCGCCATTCTTTTGGCCACCAGCGCCAGCGCCGCGTCCGCCTGGTGCTGGGTGATGCCGGGCCGGAGCCGCGCGTAGAGGAACATCGAGCGGTTGCCCTCCGCGTTGAATTGCTCCAGCGGCTCATTTTCGATTGGAACGATCATGCCGAGGGGAAGCCATCCCTGCACGTCCAGAACGCTGCTCAGGCTTTCGAAATTCCGCGGCGCAACCCCAACAATCGTCACCGGATGTCCATCCAGCGCCACCTGCCGCCCCACGATGTTCGGATCGCCCGCGAAGTGCTCTTTCCAGTAGCGATAACTCAGCACCATGTATGGATCGTCGCCAGGCGTCGCGCCTTCCAGCGGCGCGAACAACCGTCCCAGCAGAGGATGCACCCCAAGCGCCTCGAAATAATTGCCCGAAACATACTGCGTAAACACGCGCGCCGGCTTGCTTTCCCCCATGCTCAGCCCGTCCAGACCCAGGTCGCCCACCATCACCGAAGAGAACACGCTGTGTGTCTGCGCCTCGATCTGCTGGTATTCGGGATCGGAGAACGCCGGCGTCCACGGCGTCCCCGCCTGGCGCATGCCCAGTTCGATCACGCGGCTCTGGTCCTGGATGTGGAAGGAGCTGAAGAAGAGCCCGTTCACGATGCTGAAAATGGCAATGTTCACGCCAATCCCCAGCGCGAGCGTGACGATGGCGATGACAGCAAACCCCGGATTGCGCGCGATCTGCCGCGCCGTGAACCGCACGTCGCGGCCAAGGTCTTCAACGCTGACAAGGCTGTTCATCTTCCAGATCTCCTCGCGGATCGCAGTCGGGTTGCCGAGTTTCAGATAAGCCTGGCGCTGCGCCTCCTGCGGAGTCATTCCGCGCGCCCGGTTGTCGTCGATCTCGTGCGCGAGGTGCGCCTCCAGCTCTCGCGCCCGTTCCTCGTCCCACTGGCGGCGACGAAAGAAGCGGCGGAGGCTCATGACTTGTCCTTCGGTATTACGAAGCGGCTCTTCCCGCGTTGGCGAGGACGCGGCCGATGGCCTCGACCATCGTCTGCCAGCGATGCGTCTGCGCGTGCAATTGCCTGCGGCCGAGCGGCGTCAGGCGATAGAAGCGCGCTCGCCGGTTGTTCTCGCTGGCGCCCCAGTACGACGAGACCCAGCCTCGGTCCTCGAGACGGTGCAGAGCCGGGTACAGCGAGCCCTGCTCAATCTGCAGCACGTCTTCCGAGGTGTGTTCGATCACGTGCGCAATGGTATGGCCATGAGCCGGCCCGGTAATCAATGTCCGCAGGATGAGCATATCGAGCGTACCCAGCAGCATCTCCTGCTCTTTTTTTGAGTGAACCACCTGGCCTCCCGACACGAAGCGCGCCGCTCGGATCTGTGCAGCGGCACACCTAGAACCTCTATGGAAAACAGCGTAACACCACTCGACGCTCTATGGGAAGAGAAAATTGCGCGGATCCGGCGTGCGGGGACAGCGACTCCGCAGATTTCCTGAAGCGCGTGAACCGGGCAGGCGGTTCCCCGCTCCCCTGCCGCGCTTTGGAGCGTCGAACGATTGCCGTAACCGGATCGTCATCATTTTCGGACATACTGTCCACGACCGGACAGTCGGACGCAGCCGCAGCGCTGGATTTCCGGGGAATCAGGGCGGCCGGCGAACCGGAGCTTTGGTCAGCCGATTGCTGCACGATATTGATTACCTGCTGTTCGGGAGACAATTGGGCAGATGCGGCAGTTCGAATCATTTCGGCTGGATACGGTCAATGAGTGCCTCTGGCGCGATGATGAGCAGATCGCGCTCTCTCCGAGGCCGTTTGCGGTGCTTCAGTACCTGGTCGATCATGCCGGGCGGCTGATCACCTACGATGAAATGCTGGATGCGCTGTGGCCGGAGACCTGGGTGCAGCCCCAGGTGCTGCGCACGTATGTTCTGGAGCTGAGGAAGATTCTGGGGGACGATGCTGCTCAGCCTCGTTTTATCCAAACCCACTCGAAGCGTGGCTACTCTTTTGTCGCTGCCGTCAGTGAATGGGACGAGGCGCAGGAGACCGCGCCGGCGCCCGCCTCCTCCGGCGAGGCTGCCTGCAGCGCGATTGCCGGGCGCGAGCACGAGTTGAAGGAGCTGCGCCGAGCTCTGAAATCGGCGTCCGGAAGGGAGCGCCAAATCGTCTTCGTCAGCGGCGAGCCGGGCATCGGAAAGACCGCGCTGGTAGACGCTTTTTGCTGCGAGGCGGCGAGGTTGCAGCTGGCGCCGATTGCGCGCGGCCAATGCGTTGAGGGTTTTCGCGGCAGAGAGGAGTATTACCCGGTCGTCGAAGCTCTCAGCCAGCTGGCGGCGTCGCCGCTGGGCGAAGATGCGCGGCGCATCCTCAGCAGACTCGCGCCGGCGTGGCTGACGGCCGCTGAACCGGGCCGCCAGGCTGCCCTCGCGCGGCCGGAACGTTCGCTCGGCGAGTTAACCAGTGCTCTCGAAGAGCTGAGCCACATCCAGCCTGTCATCCTCCTCTTCGAGGACCTGCAGTGGGCCGACGACCCCACGCTGCACCTGGTTTCGGCGCTGGCTCGCCGCCGCGCTCCGGCGGGGCTCCTGGTGGTGGCTACCTGTGGCCTGCCCGACAAATCCACCGATCATCCGCTGCGCGCGCTGCGCCAGGATCTGCTGACGAGGAGACTCTGTACGGAGATCGTCCTGGGACCGTTGGGCAAATCTGCCGTGGCGCAGATGATACGCCGCCAACTGGGGCAGAATGAGATATCCCAGGAACTTGCCGGCTTCGTGCATCATCGCTCGGAAGGCAATCCGCTGTTCGTGACTGCTCTGATCGAGCACCTGATTGCGCAGCGGCTGCTGGTGCGATCCGGCCTGGACGGCGAGGCTGGGTGGGAACAGCGGGCGCCCTTTGCCGAAATGGAAGCCCAGGTTCCGGCTGGTCTCGCGCAGACGGTCGAAATCGAAATCGAGCGCCTCAGCGCCGGCGAGCAGCGCATTTTGGAAGCCGCCAGCCTGATGGGCATCGCATTTCCCGCCTGGGCCGTCGCCGCTGCCCTCGATGAGAATCTCTCGGCGACGGAAGAAGTGTGCAATGCGCTGGCCCGCCGCCTTTCCTTCATCGAACGCGGGGGCGAAGATGAGTTGCCCAACGGGACTCGCTCGGAGTTCTACGTCTTTGTGCACCAGGTCTATCGGGATGTCCTTTACAACCGGCAATCCGCCGGCCGCCGGGCCGCGCGGCACATCCGCATCGCAAATCGCCTGGGGGAGATCTTCGCCGGACGCGAGGCCAGCGTTGCCCGCGAGATGGCCATCCACTACGAGGCTGCCGGCGACTGGCAGCTGGCGTCCGCATCCCTGCGCGGCGCAGCTACTCATGCGCGCCTGCGCCATGCGCACGCCGAGGCTGCCGATCTGCTGCATCGGGCGCTGCGCCTCGCGCAGAACCTGCCGGAGCCGGATCGCTCCGCTGCGGAAGAAGCCTTTCGCGCGGAACTCGCAGAGCTGTCACACGCTGCATGTGCTCCTTCGATTCCCCCCAAAGTTTGACGATTTCTGGACAGGAATTTGACGACAGTCGTCTTTGCCGGTGGCTAGTGTCGTCCGTGTGAGTCATCGAGGAGGACACACCCCATGTCATCAATTCTCAGAAAGCTCTCTCTGGCGTCAGTAATCGTGGCGACCGCCGCCTTCACCGCAGCTCCTGCGCTGGCTGAGACGTCAGTCAACGTCCCCTTTAGTTTCGTCGCGGCCGGCAAGCTTTGCCCCGCGGGCCACTACAGTGTCGACCGCAACCCCGTGAGCGGGATCATCACCCTGCACGCAGCGGATGCTTCGCGCAACTTCGCCTGGGTGGGCGGGCCGGGAGACGCCGCGCCGACCGATACGCGCGTCATCCTCAAGTTTGACGATCATGGCAACGTGCGCTATCTGCATTCGATCCAATACGGATCCGCGATCACCCAGCGGCTCGACAAGAAGGCGCCGGAATGGGTGCCCTCCCGAATCGTTCAGGGCGAGTAAGCAAGGCTTCGTCATCCGGCGAAGAGCCCGGTTGGCCCGCAACAAGTGCTGTGAGAGAGGGCGGATCGCTTCGGCGGCCGCCCTCTTGCGCCTGCAGAGAACCCACCGCAGGCCGTGGCAGTTTGCACACGCAGCTCGAAGGACCAGCAGGCAGATGCACCCGTTGCCGCAGGCGATATAGTGGACCGAAGCGGTTCGGGCCTGAAGGACCGCATCCTCAGGAGGTGCCGGTTGCCGGACTTCTGGACCGACCTGCGACACGCGCTGCGTCTTTTTGTGAAAAGCCCCGGCTTTACCCTCGCTGCGGTCTCCGCGCTGGCTTTGGGGATTGGAGCCAACACCGCGATTTTCTCAGTGATCAACGCGGTCCTGTTGAAGCCGCTGGGATATCCTCACGAGGATCGGCTGGTCGCCTTGATGCTGACCACTCCGGACGGCGAAGTCCCGTACGCGTCCGTGCCCAACTTTCACCTCTACCAGCAGCAAACGACTATTTTCCAGGGGGTGGGCGCGTACGACCTTGGCGGTCCGGGATTCAACCTGACGGGTCAGCGGCCGGAGCAGGTGCCGGGCCTGCACGTCACGGAGGGATACTTCCAGGTCTTTGGCGCGCCTGTGCTGCTGGGGAGAACTTTTACGCCCCAGGAGGACTCGCCGCACGGCGGCCACGTGGTTGTACTCAGCTATGGGCTCTGGCAACGCCGCTTCGGAGGTAATCCGAACGTGGTGGGCCGAACGCTCTCGCTGAACAATGAGGCGTACACGATCGTCGGCGTGCTGGGAAAGGGGTACGTCTCCGATCCTGCCGCCGATCTCTGGGTGCCATTTCAGTTCGATCCCAACAGCACCGACCAGGGTCATTACTTTGCTGTAGCGGGAATGTTGAGGCCGGGGGTGACGCTGGCAGAGGCCAACGCGCAGATGAAGCTGGCGACGGCCGAGTTCCACCACTTGTATCCAAACACGTGGACGCAGCTGGGCTTTGCAGTAGAACCTCTGCGCGACTCGATCGTGGGCGACGTTCGTTCGTCGCTGCTGATTCTGCTCGGCGCGGTGGGGCTGGTGCTGCTGATAGCGTGCGCCAACGTGGCCAATCTGCTGCTGGCGCGGGCCACAGGGCGCACGCGCGAATTTGCTATCCGCTCCGCTCTGGGAGCACGGCGGACGCGAATAGTGGGGCAGTTGCTCACCGAGAGCGTCATGCTGGCGGTCGCCGGCGGTGCAGCGGGCCTGGCTCTCGGCCTGGTGGGCGTACGAGCACTGCTGGCTGTCAGCCCTGCAGGCCTGCCTCGCATCGGCGAGAGCGGCGCGGGCGTGGGGATGGACTGGCGAGTGCTCGGATTTGTGCTGGCCGTTTCGCTGGCGACCGGGATCGCGTTTGGCCTGTTCCCCGCGGTGGCCGCGTCCAGAACGGATCTGAACCTCACGCTGAAGGAAAGCGGAAGCCGTCAGGGAACCGGATTCCGGCAAGGCCGCGCGCGGTCGCTGCTGGTGGTGAGCGAGGTGTCGCTGGCGGTGGTGCTGTTGATTGGCGCTGCGCTCCTGATCCGCAGCTTCCTGGCCCTGCGCAGCGTCGATCCGGGATTCGACGCCCACCATGTACTGACCCTGGAGATGTCTCTGGAGGGCGGCCGTTATGAGACGACGGCGGGCATCGCGCAACTGGTCCGCACAGGACGCGATCGCCTGAATGCCATACCCGGCGTCGAGAACTCGGCTTTTACCTGTTGCCTGCCCATCGAGGCTGAGTTCGGCCTGCCCTTCACCATCGTTGGCAGGCCCCAGCCGGAGGACAAGGATATGCCCAGCGCGGGATGGACGGATATCTCGCCGGGCTATTTCGATCTGTTCCGGATTCCTGTGCTGCGCGGGAGGAGTTTCACGCGCAACGATGATGCGGGGGCGCCGCCGGTAGCAGTCATCAACGAGGCGGGAGCCCGGCAGTTCTGGCCGAACCAGGATCCGCTCGGCCAGCAGATCGTGATCGGAAAGGAAGACGGAATCCCTGATCCAGCGCGCGTCATTGTAGGAGTCGTGGCGGACACGCACGCCAGCGGGCTCAACCGGCCGCCGGGGCCGATGATCTTTGTACCGGTCGCCCAGGTGTCGGACGCGATGACTGCGATCATCATGAAGACAGCGCCGGGGCGATGGGTGGTGCGCACCCACGGCGATTCCCACGCCTGGATTGAGGCGGTGACGAAGCAACTGCGGCTCGCAAGCGGGGGCTTTCCCGTTGGGCACGTGCGCACGATGGAAGAAGTCGACGGGCGCTCCACGGCGCGACAGAACTTCAACATGCTGCTGCTGACAATTTTTGGAGCCATGGCGCTTATTCTGGCTGCCATCGGGATTTATGGGCTGATGGCGTATTCGGTCGCGCAGCGCACCCAGGAAATGGGAATCAGGATGGCGCTCGGCGCCGCCCCGTCCTCCATTCGGAACCTTGTAGTCCGCCAGGGCATGGTGCTGACTCTGATCGGTGTGGCTGCGGGGATGGGTGCGGCCCTGGGATTGTCGCGATTCATCGCCAGCTTTCTGTTTGGCGTCAGGATCTGGGATCCCGTCGCCTTCGTCAGTGTGCCTTTGGTTCTGGCGGCGGTGGCTCTGCTTGCCGTCTGGCTCCCCGCCGCGCGCGCCTCTCGGCTCGACCCGGCACGCGCGCTGCGCGAGGAATAGCGAGCGGCCACGCGGTCGCGCGGTAAAGTTCGATTCCGTCGGCGGCTAATGCCCGATGCCGATACTCGGATGGGAGCGCGTGCCTGTGATACGGACCGGAACCTGGGTACCGGCGCCGTCTTTCGCAAAGAATGGATTGACAGCTTTGAGGACGAAGGATTTCCAGCCGGTGACCATCTGCGAGACGTGCGCCTGGAGACGAGCGGATCCGGTGAAGTCGAGGGCTTCCGCCTGGAGAATGTAGCGCCCCATCAGTTGAACCTCCGCGCCGGGAACGGCGTAGTCGAGCTTCGGAAAGCCGATTTGGCCGTTGGACAGAACGAAGCTGCCGGAGATCGTTGACGCTGCGTTGGCAGCGGTGGCGGCCTTGAGGTTGCCGGACTTCATCGCGTCCACTTCCTGCTCCGCCTGGTGCGCCTGGCCCTGTCCGCGCAGACTGAGCTCGTCGACTTTGTTCTGGATCTTCGGGTTGGTGAAGTGGATGTCGCTGAGGGTGAATGTACCGTTCACCTCGAGGCGGCTGCCAATGGTGCCCGTACCGGGCGGGATGTGGATTTGCGCCTGCACCTGGACGGGGCCGTTCATGATGGGCGGATCTTTGGCGGTGAGCTGGAGGATGTCCTCGATGCGGCCTGGGCCGACGGTGCAGTTGAGGCTGATGTCCCGGCCGGTCTGGCCCGGAGAGCGGGTCACGTCGCCGGAAGCCACGATGTGAGTCTGATTCAGCCATCCGTCGACGGGCTCCAGATGCGTGTCTCCGCTGGTGCCGTCGACAATGGCGTGGAAGGTAGTCCTGAGGGGCACGGGGTGGTTGGCCATGGCGAGGCTAAAGTCGGGTGTGTCGGTTGTCCCGTTTACATCGAGGTGGTTGAGCGGCCCGGAGTAGGTGCCCTGCGACGACAGGATGCCACCGATGCCACGGATGGTGCTGAGATCGGCGTGGGTGAAGGAATACTTGCCGTCGACGGGTGTATCGGCGGGAGTTTGCGCATCGAATGGACCGAAGTCGCCGGTGGTGGCGATGTCGCCCAGGGGTTTCGGATTGATGAGAGTGGCCTCAAACTTCATCGGCTGGCCGGCGGCCACAGAGTGCAGCGTGAGTTTATGGATGACAAAGGTGAGCGGTTGCTTGCCGGGCTGGTCCTTCTCAAACACCAGGGTCGCGTTGTCGACGAGAATTTCGCCGACCGTGAGCTGGTCCGAGGGCCGATTCTGGTCTGCATTCGCGGACGAGGCCGGGGGCGAAGCCGAGGCGGAGCCGGAGCCGAGATGCGGAAGATGGGCACGCTCGTTTTTAGGCGGGATATGAATGACCAACCCGGTCACGCGCACTTTGTTGATGAAATCCGGCGTTTGGATGAGCTGTTGCCATCCGAGGAGGTGGAAGGAGAAGCGATCCACCTCGAGGAGCGGATCGGACATGGCGAGATGGTTGGGCCACAGCTTGAGGCCGGTGCCGGAGATCTCGAATCCACGGACCGTCGAGACGTGGAAGGAGGCGAGCTCCACGCGGCTGTCGAAGCGGGCACTGAGAGCGGCAATCACCTTGGCTTTCACCATCGGCCCGACGCGGCGCAGCGCAATATCTCCGGCGATCACGGTGGCGATGATGAGGATGGCGAGGACGATGCTGGTCCAGAGCAGGATGCGATAGAGCCGGGAATGAGGCGAGCGGGATGGGGAGAGCCGGTTGCGTGGCGTCACGCGGGTCACCTGATCTATTTTGCGCCTGCAGAGGCAGGCAGGGATTTCGGGCTGCCCTAGCAGAATTCGCAGCAGCGCAACCCAGGTTTATGATGCAACCGCGGAGCGCGACGGTGATGAGAAGGACGAGATGGATCCGATGGACGGCTGGATTGCTGATGATTCTGGTGGCGGCCGCGGGGGCACAACAGACGCGGGAACCGCTGCCGCTGCAGGCTCCGGCGCCCGCGGTCGCCCCCATCGACGCCTACATTCACCAGGCATGGCAGAGTTTGCGGCGATCGATGAATGAGTGCGGATCTCTGGTGGATTCCAAGGTGAAGACGCGGCCTGTTCTGTATTTGCCGGCGGACCTTCCGGAGCCGGCGGAGGTCGCCGCCCTTCCACGAGCCTGCCGCGTCCACGTGGAACGGCTCCCGGTGAGGATCGAACAGATCGGCCAGGAGCTGCCCGCCCTGGAGCCGGGCCTGCTCTATCTGCCAAATCCGTACATTGTGCCTGGGGGGCGGTTCAACGAGATGTACGGGTGGGACAGCTATTTCATGATCCTGGGCCTCCTGCACGACGGCCAGGTCGATCTGGCGCGCGGGATCGTGGAAAACTTCTTCTTCGAGATTGAGCACTACGGCGGGATTCTGAATGCGAACCGTACGTATTATCTGACGCGATCGCAGCCGCCGTTTTTGTCGTCCATGATCCGCGCGGTGTGGGAGGCAGAGGTGAGCGCCGGGCATAAGCAGGACGCAGATGCGTGGCTGCAGCGGGCTTATGGGTACGCGCAGCGGGATCATGCATTCTGGATGCGGCCGCAGATGCGCGCGGGAGATACGGGACTCCAGCGGTACTGGGATTATGGGAGCGGACCGGTGCCGGAGATGGGCGACGATCCGACGTATTACCGGACCGTGATTCGCTGGCTGCTCGCGCATCCCGGAGCGCAGACCGGATATCTGGTGAATGGGCCGGCACATCCGACGCGCGCGGACTGGGCGAAGATTGCGACGATCAGCTGCGATCCGGCGATCTCGGCCATCTGCAGCCTCGAGCATGTTGGGCCGCGCTGGCTCGCGCGGGATTTCTACAAGGGCGACCGGGCAATGCGTGAGTCGGGCTTCGACACCACGTTCCGGTTCGGGCCGTTCGGCGGATCGACCGAGGACTACGCGCCGGTGGGGCTGAATGCTCTGCTCTATAAGTACGAGACGGATCTTGCGTGGATGGCCCATCAACTGGAGCGCAGCGGCGAGGCGAAACAGTGGGAAGCGGAGGCCGAGGCGCGACGCGCGGCCATGGATCGGTATTTGTGGAATGCGCAGAAGGGAATGTATTTCGACTACGATTTCGCGACCAGCCAGCAGTCGAGCTACAACTTCCTAACGACCTTTTATCCGCTGTGGGCCGGGGTTGCCAGCCCGGAGCAGGCGCGGATGGTGGAAGCGAACCTGAACCTGTTCGAGCACGCTGGTGGACCGGCGGTGAGTACAACCAACAGCGGCGAACAGTGGGATTTACCGTACGGATGGGCTCCGACGACGTGGCTGGCGGCAGACGGGATGGCGCGTTACGGGGACAGACAGGACGCCGTGCTCGTGGCGCGTGCCTTCACCACGACAGTACGCGAGAACTACGAGCGAACCGGCACGATCCGGGAGAAGTACAACGTAGTGACGGAATCGCAGGAGTTTCGGGTTCTGGCCGGCTATCCGCAAAATGTGATCGGGTTTGGCTGGACGAATGCGGTGTACGAACGGTTGGAGGAGATGCTGAAGGGGGCTGCAGCGATCCAGGTGCCGAGGCCGAAAGGCGGACCGGTGCGGACTCCCTATGTTCCGAGATTGTGAACAAGCCTGCGCAGCTGCTGATGTTATGCCGCCGGGAAGAGCCTGAAATGCAAGCGGCGTGCCCTGCCAGTTATGCAGGACACGCCACAATCAGGGTCGCGTGAATAAATCAGCCGACAGGCCCTGGTTCACCTCGGTTCGTCGCGCAGCGAGGGACGGAGCTTAGAGAAGGTCTCTGAGGGCGCGCTGGGCAACCGGCTTGCAGGCCGGCCATCCATCGTTCCGCAGGGAATACGGCTTACTCTGCGACAGAAGGTCCTTGAAAGTAGGCGCCTTTCCATCCTGGACTTCGGCTGCCACGCCAACGGGAGCGCAGTTCTCATTCTCCCACTGCTCGTGGTCATGCGCGTCAACCTCATCTCCGGCGTGCTCGTCAGCCTGAGCCTCGGGTTCCGCGTCGTGCAGAGCTTCCGCGAACACGGGGTGTTCCTCGGCCGGGACGTCCTCAAGGGTGGCAACCGGCGCATACACCGGCTCTTCTTCGTGCGGGGCCGGATCAGCTGCAGCTTCGGCAACCGGAGAAGCCGCGGCTTCCAGATGAAAGGCGGGCGCCGTGACCACTTCCGGTTCCGAGTCCTCGACAGCAGCAGGCTCGGCTGCCGGCGCGTCGGTTAACGCGCCAGCCTCGTTGCCTCCGTTGGCCAGCTTGTCGTCGGAAAGCAGGGAGAGAACCGTGAAGAGGTCGTGACCGACCGTCTCCAGCGATTCCCGGATGGTCCGCAGCGACTGCTTTCTGGATTCGATCTGCTCAATCTCGGCATCGATCTCGTGCAATCCTGCACTTGCCTCGACGGCAGCGGTTTCAAGCACGGTGTATTTCATTTTCGCTCCAGGGGACTTGCGGTGGACTGTTGGACGAAAGCCGGCCATTCTTCCTTCCGCTGCGAAAACGACTTAGCATCAGGCGTTGCGTTCGCGAAGGAGGAGGGCTTCGCTGCGGGGGCGGCAGCTTTGTCGCTCTCGGCGGTGGGCAGAACCAGCAGCAGCTGGTGGACCAGGGTCTCCAGTAATTCTCTTTTTGACTCCAGGGTTTGTTTCCTGGCTTCAAGCTGCTCAAACTCTGCGTCGATCTCTTTCAGTCCTGCACTCGCCTCGATGGCAGCTTGCTCAAATGCGCTGTATTTCATGTCTGCTCCCGTCCGTTTCTCCAGTCGATTCGAGGAGTTTAGCACTCCCTTTGCGCACTGGGGTCACCCGAACGGGGTAATCGCAATGCAACGGGGGAGTCATGCTCCAGGGATGGTGCATAAGACTATCTAAGCTGCTTATTATTAGATAGTTATAGATTCCATGCGCGAGTTGAAGCCGCTCGGCGAGCACGCCCGATATCGTTCCGGACCTCACAATAACGTCAATCGGCAAGATCACCCGAAACATTCGGGTCCGGACAGGGCGCTCGGGAGACTTTTCCGATGGTGGCGCGCAGGCCCAGCATCCGCCAGGGGAGCTCCCTCCTTACCCAGGAGGCACAGCTTTTGTCGAGCAGACAGAACCCTTGCACCTTCGACCCGGGAGCAGATCGCTTTTCCATTAACGTCGCTCGAACTTCCGTAATCCAGAGCGTGTTGTCATCCTCCGGCGAAAGCTGTAGCTTCGCATCTGACAGAAAATGCCGCACATTCCCACATCAAAGGAGCGTCGTGCGCTCGGCCAGGCGCGCCGCAAGCAGGTTCACCGCCAGGACCACGGGCGGTGGGACGCGAAGCTGCGCCAGCGGAATCCGCTGGATCTGATTGACGAGTCGATGCGTGGGCGCGTGCCGTCGCTGATCGCGCTGAAGTACGAGCGGATGCTGGCGTCGCCGTTCGGGTTTTTCCGGGGCGCGGTGCCGGCGATGGCCGCCGATTTGGCGCTGCTGCCGCATACGGGCATCGTGAACCAGATTTGCGGCGACGCGCACGTGCGCAACCTGGGCGCCTTTGCCGCCCCCGACGGGCGGCTGGTCTTTGATATCAACGACTTCGACGAGACGATCCGGGGCCCGTTCGAGTGGGATCTGAAACGGCTGGCCACCAGCCTGGTGCTGGCGGCGCGCGAGGTGAGTGGGGGCGGGGGCGCGAAGCATGGCGAGGAAGCCGTGCTGAAGTTCGTGGCCAGCTATCGGAAGCTGATCGAGACGCTGGCACGTTTGCCGGTGATCGACGTGGCGCGATACCAGGTGCACCGGCTGCAGCGGATCTCGCCTGTGAGTGACGCGCTGTTGAAGGCAGAGCGCGCGACGCCCCTGCACTCGCTGGAGATGCTGACAGAAGCGCGTAAGGGCGGCCGCGTCTTTCGCAGCGAGCCGCCGGTGCTCCGACGGCTCGACCCCAGGCAGGCGCGGCCGGTCCTGGCTTCGCTGAAGGCCTATCGCGAAACCCTCCAGCCGGAGCGACAGCATTTTCTGGCGCAGTACCGCGCAGTCGACGTCGGTTTCAAAGTGGTCGGCACGGGCAGCGTGGGACTACGCGATTTCGTGGCGTATCTCGAGGGTAACGGGCCGCGCGATCCGCTGTTTCTGCAGGTGAAGGAACAGCCAGGGTCGGCGTACGCGCCGTATCTGGCGGCCACGCCGGCAGCTGGACATCAGGGCCGCCGCGTGGCCGAGGGACAGCGGGCGATGCAGTTCGCGTCGGACCCGTTCCTGGGTTGGACGACCATCGCCAACCGCGAATATCTGGTGCGGCAGCTGAGCGACCACAAGGGCAACATCGAGATCGAGGACCTGAAAGGCCAGGGGCTGACCGACTACGCGGAGATGTGCGGCGAGTTGCTGGCGCGGGGGCACGCGCGGTCCGGCGATGCGTGCCAACTGGCGGGCTATCTGGGGAATGGTGAGAAGTTCGGCGCGGCCATCGCGAAGTTTGCCGAGGCCTACGCGGACCAGACCGAGGTGGACTGGAAGGCGCTGAAAAAGGCGCGCGGAGGCTCGGCGAACGGCGGGGCAACCCGAAGCAAATAGCTCAACGCCGCGTTGCCAGCTGAGGGTGGTCGAATTTTGCTATCCTGCGGGCAGATTGGGCAGGCCGGCCCGGCGGGGTTGGGTGTTGCCGGTCGCGGAGGTGCGCGATGCGGATGGCGTTTCTCCCGGTGGTTATAATGCTGGCGGGCGGTCTGGCCTGGGGGCAGAGCGCGGCGGGCGCGATGATCCCTCCTGCTCCGGCCACCGCGAGGACGGAGGCCCCGGTGTTGACCCTGCAGGCGCAGTCGACCGCACGTCGGGCCCTGGTTCTGCAGCAGGAGAGGGCGCTGACCCTGAAGCTGAAACAGGAGGATCAGGCGCTGGCGCGTCTGGCGGCCCAGCGGAACGCGACGGCGCAGGCATCCCGCTCCGAGCCGATCCCGACCGAGTGGCCCCATGCGAAAGCCGAATTGATACCGACGCAATGGAAAGCGAAGGTGATCCTGGTGGGCAAAACGCCTGCGCAGCCGGCAGAGGAGCACCCAGGCACAGGGCTGGTTTTCACCACCGCTCCAGGCGGCCGGAAGTAAGCCGGCCGCTGGCGCGGAGATTGGCCGGCGACGCTCCCGGCGCGTCATTCAGGCGCGGCGGTGCTTTGATATACTTGCCGCGCCCGGCATTCCCAGATCCCAGTCCCTGCCCCTCGGGCTTGAGAGAGCGAGAAGAGCGTATGAACCCAGGAACTGAATCTGCGGGCCCGCCGACTCCTCGCCTGATATTCGAGATGTTGCAGGCCCACCAGCGCACTGACGCGCTGAAGGCAGCGATTGAGCTGGACGTTTTCACGGCAGTTGGGAACGGACCCGGCGACCTGGCTTCGATTGCGCGTCACTGTCATGCATCGGAGCGCGGCATCCGCATCCTGTGCGATTTTCTGGCGATTCACGGCGTCCTGGTGAAGGAGAATGGGCGCTATCGGCACAGCGAGACGAGCGCGCTGTTTCTCGATCCGCGGTCTCCGGCGTCCGTCGCGTCGATCGCGACGTTTCTGGGCAATCCGGCGAACCGGGAACCCTACGCGCGGCTGGCAGAGATTGTGCGCAGCGGTCGGACGTCGCTGCCCGGGGACGGCAGCGTGGAGCCGGAGAATCCCATCTGGGTGCAGTTTGCCGAAACCATGGCGCCGATGATGGCTCCGATGGCGGGTCCGCTGGGCGCGGTGGTACTGGAAGGGCGTAACGGCGCCATGCACGTGCTGGACATTGCGGCGGGACACGGGTTGTTCGGAATCGAGATTGCCAAACAGAATCCGCAGGCGCGCGTGACCGGGCTGGACTGGGCGCCGGTGCTCCGCGTCGCGCTGGAGAATGCGCGCAAAGCCGGAGTGCATGAGCGCTACAACATGCTGCCAGGCAGCGCATTCGAAGTGGATTTCGGAGGCCCGTACGATGCGGTGCTGCTGACGAACTTTCTGCACCACTTCGACAAGCCGACCTGCGTGGGACTGCTGAAGAAAGTGCGGGTCGCTCTGAAGCCGGGCGGGAAGGTGGCGACCCTGGAGTTCGTCCCCAACGAGGATCGCATTTCGCCTCCGATGCCGGCGGGATTTGCGCTGACCATGCTCACCTCGACCGCAGCCGGCGATGCGTACACGCTGAGCGATTTGTCAGGCATGTACGCCGAGGCCGGGTTCAGGGATACGCAGGCGCATCCGATCCCGCTGAGCCCGCACACGGTGGTGACCGGCCACGCTTGAGGCGGCACGGACCTGCGAGAATGGCGCCATGAATGAACTGGCCCAGTGCCTGACCGGCGACAGCGCACATACGCCGCCGGCGCGCATCCTGGAAGCTCTGCCGGAGCATCTGGCGCACCGGCGTCTGGCCGGCTCGCCGCACTCGATCTACGAAGAGCTGTGGCACGCGGCATTCTGGCAGCAGCAGGCTCTGGACCGGATCGACGGAACGGAAGTGTCCTTTCCCGAGCACAACGACCTGACGTTTCCGAGCGAGCAGCAGAAGCGGGCGGAGACGTGGGCGGCGCTGAGCGCGCGCTTTCTGGCCGGGGCGGAACGCTCAGCCGCGATTGCGAATGGTCCGGCGGCCGAACTGGAGAAGATGGTGCGGTGCCTGTCGGCGCCGGGGCAGCCGGTACGGCACATGACGGTACGCGAACAACTGGAAAGCACCGCCGCGCACAGCGCGTATCACTTTGGGCGCGTGGTGCTGATGCTGCAGATGATGGGGAACTGGCCGCCGCCGTCAGGCGGGCTGACGTGGTAGGGTCTAGCCGTTCAGGCGGAGTTTTGGTGAAGAGCCCGGGCGCGTCCACTGGCTATTCGGGGACGCCGCTTGGCAAAAAGCTGGGCGTGAAGGACGGGCAGTCGACGTGGCGCTACCGCATGCCGGAAAGCGTAGCGAAGGAGATCGCGAGGAGCGGCGCGGACCCGAAGTTGCTCGCTTCTCCAGTAGCTGGCCTCGCGATGGCGCACATTTTTGTCACCGACGGGGACGATCTGGCGCGGCATCTGGCGAAACTGCGGCGGCTGATCGCGCCGGACGGAACCGTGTGGGTTTCGTGGCCGAAGAAGACATTGCCGAAGGGCGTGACGGCGGTCGCGAGCGACGTGACGGAGAATGCGATTCGGGACGCGGCGCTCCCGCTGGGATTTGTCGATGTGAAGGTGTGCGCGGTGGACGCGGTTTGGTCGGGGCTGAAGCTGATGATCCGGAAAAGCGAGCGGCCTTGATTTCTGGATTTAGGCGGGGCGCCGAGGACGCTGCTTCGCGGACACAGACTTGATGATCAGGCGCCGTGGCTGGGCGGGATCGATGGGAGTGGTGGCGAGTTCAAGGGCCTGCGCGATCAGATCCTGCACCCCGGGGTCGTCGATCATGGCGCCGTGATCGAGCTTGATGTGACGGACCTGATTGCCGCCTCCCTCGAGAAAACAATCGGGATCGCGCAGCCGGGTTCCGCTTTGCAGGAAGAACAAGCTGACCCAGCGCGGAAAGACTGCGATGGAGAAGATCGCGTCCGACGTGCGCTCGCCGGGGCCGAAGCCGATGGCGAGCGCGTTGTAGTTGTCGTAGACAAGCTCGCAGGCGCCGGGGAGCCGCGCGCGCATTCTTTTTGAGAGCGGCGCGGGCCTCGGCGGCGATCTCTGGCGTGTACTTGTCCAGGAAGGCGTCGAGCTGGGCTTTCGCGGAGACCGGATGGGTCGCCTGGCGCTTTACGGGTGCGGTGGTCTTTCTGGCGTGCATTTGCGGGAGATGGTAGCACGAGCGTGCGCGGCTTAGGTCCAGTCCGAGTCGATGTCCAGATCGGCGGCGGCTGAACCTGTCATGGGCTTCGGACCCTTCGGATTACGGACCGCGAAGCCGGATGGTTCGGCATCGTCTTGATCGGATGAGACAGGCTGGAAGCTGTCGAAAACCATCGTCGCCGGTTTCTGGCCGCTGTCGCGGAACATCTCGGCGAGCGGGATTGCGGCGGAAATGACGGCGACGCCCCGAACGGAAGATGCCGTTGCCACACGTCCACGCCGAGCTCTGATTTCGGCTTTTGTCGCCGACAGTTTCGATTCCGGCACGGTGAAGACGACCGTCATGACCGGCTCCAGCACGATGGGGAGAGCGTTTCTCGCAGCGGCCTGGAACGCCTGCGATGCCGCGATGCGGAAAGCAAGATCGTTCGAATCCATCTCGTGAAAGCTGCCATCGTACAGCGTCGCGCGCAAGTCAACCATTGGATGGCCAGCGAGGATGCCGGCTTGCGCGGCTTCGCGAATGCCGGCTTCTATCGGCTGGATGAAACGCGGCGGAATCATACCGCCTTTGATTTCATCGATGAACTGAATTCCGCTTCCCTGCTCGCCCGGCTCAAGACGCAGCTTCACGTGGCCGTAGTTCCCCGATCCACCAGTCTGGCGGATATATTTACCTTCCGCTGCGGCAGATTGCCGAATCGTCTCAAGTCGATTCACATCCAGAGAAGCAAAGGCAAGAGGAATGTTTTCCTCGTCTTCAACGCGCCGGCGAAGGGCCCCAAGCTGTTCTAAGCTCTCTCCGCGCACAGTCGTGATGCAGGAGGCGGGGTCAATCTCGACGGTGAGCGCGGGATCGGCCTCGCTGAAAGCGGAGAGCGCGGCATGGAGATGCTCCCGGTCGGCCGAATCGGCGGGCGCCAGCGTGAGTGACAAAATGGGATACGGCAGAGCCATGCAGTGCCAGTATGGCGCAGGTCGGCGGAAGAGATCGCTCAAAAAAACAAAAAGCCCGCTCGGAAGAGCGGGCCTTTCGATGTTATGCCGGCGATCACCTAATCTCCCACACACTTTCGCGTGCAGTACCATCGGCCCAGCGAGGCTTAACTTCCGTGTTCGGGATGGGAACGGGTGGGACCCTCGCGGTATGGTCACCGGCAAACCGAGGCGATGAGAAGGCGTGAGGCGCTTCGCGCCGGGAGCCTTCTGCGAAAATCCCGAGGCCTGGGCCGAGGGATCCGCGGTTCGCCTTTACTATCGAGCGACGCCTGGCGGGATGGTTTCCCCGCGGCCCCCTGCGCGTCCGGACAGTTTCTTCAGGGACAGGGCAGGCGGTACTCTGGCGTCACAACTTGAGGCGCTGACAAGGCGTGAGGCGCAACGCGCCGGGAGCCTTGTGCCGAAATCCTGAGGCCGGATGGCCGAAGGATCTCAGCGTTTGGCGGGCGTCTGAGCCCGCCGCCGAAATCCTGAGCGCTTGCGCGAAGGATCGCGGCTTGCCGAAAACAAAACGAAATCGATTGGCATACAAGGCTTAACTGTTGAGTGCCCTGCTGCGCAGAGTTAATTTCATGATTAAGCCGAACGGGCGATTAGTACTGGTCAGCTGCACGCATTACTGCGCTTTCACCTCCAGCCTATCAACCAGGTGGTCTTCCTGGGCCCTTCAGGGAGATCTCATCTTGGGGCGTGCTTCCCGCTTATATGCATTCAGCGGTTATCACAACCGAACTTCGCTACCCAGCCGTGCCCTTGGCAGGACAACTGGAACACAAGAGGTTCGTCCATCCCGGTCCTCTCGTACTAAGGACAGCCCCCC
>JASHNS010000099.1 GCA_030041515.1 Acidobacteriaceae bacterium
TCCTCGTCCGCGTACCATAATCCCGGGAGTGACTTCATGACAGACATCCGCACCGTCGGCGTCCTCGGCGCCGGAACCATGGGCAACGGCATCGCCCACGTTTTCGCCCGCTCCGGCTTCGCCGTCCGCCTCTGTGAAGTCGAGCAGCGCTTCCTCGACCGCGGCCTCTCGACCATCCGCAAAAACCTCTCCCGCGAAGCCGAGAAATCCAAAATCACCGCCGCCGATGCCGACGCTGCCTTCGCCCGCATTCACGGCACGCTCGACCGCGCCGCCCTCGCCGACTGCGATTTCCTCGTCGAAGCCGCCACCGAACGCTTCGAGATCAAGCGCGATCTTTTTCAGGACATCGACCGCATCGCCCGTCCCGGCGTCATCCTCGCCACCAACACCTCCTCCATCTCCATCACCAGGCTCGCCGCGCAGACCTCGCGCCCCGGCCGCGTCATCGGCATGCACTTCTTCAATCCCGTGCCGGTCATGCAGCTCGTCGAAGTCATCCGTGGCCTCGCCACCTCGCAGGAAACCTTCGACACCGTCCACGCCCTCGCGCAGAACCTCGGCAAGACCCCCGTCGAGGTCAACGACGCTCCCGGCTTTGTCTCCAATCGCGTCCTCATGCCCCTGCTCAACGAGGCGATGTACGCCGTGATGGAAGGCGTCGCCACCCCCGAAGCCGTCGATCAGGTTTTCAAATTAGGCATGGCGCATCCCATGGGACCGCTCACCCTCGCCGACTTTATCGGCCTCGACGTCTGCCTCGACATCATGCGCGTCCTGCACGACGGCCTCGGCGACCCCAAATACCGCCCCTGCCCGCTCCTCATCCGCATGGTCGACGCCGGCTGGCTCGGCCGCAAATCCGGCCGCGGCTTCTACATGTACGACCAGAAACAGTGATGCGCGACCTCGGCGAGATCGGCCCTGACGCCCCTCCAACCCGCCCGCGCCGTTACAATCGAACCAGACTCCTCACAGGGCACCGCACGTGATCGGCAACCTCTTTCGCAAAAAGCGCGACGATGAAGGGCCGGACAACCCCACCCGCCTCACTGGCCCGCGCGTTCCGCGCCGCTCCAGCGGTTGGGAAGCTCTCCAGAAGCACATGCGCGAGCAGGAAGGCCTGCGCGTCCTCGACATTGGCCCCACCTCGCCCCAGAACATCAACCTCCTCACCGGCATGGGCCACAGCGTCTACATGGCCGACGTCGTCCACGAGGCCCTCCGCGGCAACTTCCAGCTCCCCCCTGCCGAAGGCGAAACCAAACCCGGCTTCAACGTCGACGGTTTCTTCCAGGAGAACCTCAACTTTCCCGGCCGCGAATTCGACATCGTCCTCCTCTGGGCCACCCTCGACTACATCCCTGAAGGCCTGGTCACTCCGCTCGTCGAGCACCTGCACGCCGTCACCCATCCCGGCGGCAAAGTCCTGGCCGTCTTCCACAGCAAGCCCGAGGGCCCCTACACCGCCTACTGCCGCTATCACCTCACCGAAACCGGCGAAGTCGAAATGCAGCAGTCCGAGCCCTTCTCCATCCAGCGCGTCTACACCAATCGCAAAATCGAAGGCCTCTTCAACGGCTTCGGCAGCAACAAGTTCTTCCTCGCCCGCGACAACCTCTACGAAGTCCTCATCACGCGCTGAATGCATGGCCGATCCGAGCCGTAATGTCCCTGCGAAAAGCTGGAAGAGACTCGACGGCGTCGACCTGATCCGCGGCCTGGCCATCCTGTTCGTCCTCATGAATCACGTCAACATGCAGCTGCTCTTCGCGCATGTGCCGTATACCCGAGGGATCCCAGCCCAGATGGTCTCGTCCCTCGTCTGGAACGGACAGTACGGCGTGCAGATGTTTTTCGTCGTCTCCGGGTTTCTCATCACCGCGACCTCCCTCCGCCGCTGGGGCTCGCTGCAGGCCCTGCGCCCTCGCGACTTTTACCTTCTCCGCTTCGCCCGCATTGCTCCGCTTTTCCTTTTGCTCCTCGCAATCCTGAGCGCGCTGCATCTGGCCGGAGTTCCTCACTTCGTCATCCGCTCCAAAGTCGCCAGACTGCCTACAGCCTTGCTGGCCGCCCTCACCTTCCGCATCAACGTCCTTGAAGCCACGCGCGGCTATCTCCCCGGCAACTGGGACATTCTCTGGTCCCTCTCCGTCGAAGAGACGTTCTACCTTTTCTTCCCCCTCGCCTGCCTGCTCTTCCGGCGCCTGCGCGTCTTCATCCCGATCCTCGCGCTCTTCGTTTTTCTCGGGCCATTCGGCAGAACCGTCCTCACCCACGGCAATCCTGTATGGCACGAATACTCCTATCTCGGCTCCATGGACGCCATCGCGATGGGTTGTCTCACCGCGATCCTGATCCATCGCGTGCGTCTCCGCCGAAGAACGCTGCTGACTCTCGGCCTCATTGGAGCCGCCTTCGCGCTCTTCGTCCTCACCTGCTCTCTGAAGGTGCGGGCGTTGGGCCTCGAACGATCCGGCCTCGACATGACTCTCCTCGGCCTCGGCACCAGCATGCTCGTGGCCGTCGCCGCCTCCACGCAGTGGAGAAGCCCGGCACTCTTCACCCCGCTCCGCTGGATGGGGCAGCGCAGCTACGAGATCTATCTCACCCACATGTTCGTCGTGATCGCTCTCTTCGGGATCTACGTTCGGGCAGGAAAACCCCTCCACGCGGTACCGCTTCTGTTCCTCGTGGTCATCGCCGCTTCCGCCATCGCCGGCGACCTGGTCGCCCGCTTCTACTCAGAGCCGATGAACCGCATGCTCAGAAGGCTCTGGGGCGACGATGCGCGCCGCATGGGATCCGTGGTCGATACCGAACGAGCTCCCGCCCTCCCCGGGCTGGCGCAGAGCTCTTCAGCGGAATGATCGCCAGGTGCCCCGTCCTTGTCGCCGACTTTGGCGACGGGGTGGGTCCCCTACGCCAGATACTCCCTGATCAGCGGATCCTCCGAGGTCACCAGCTCCTTCGTCGATCCATCGAAGATCAGCTTCCCCTTGTGCAGCATCAGGAAGCTTGTATTCGCGTCCGCCGTGTGCGGCGGCAGCGCCTCCATCCCGTTTTTCTCGCGATTGAAGCGGTGGGTCGCCAGCGTAAACGCATCCTGCAGCCGGTGCGTCACCACCAGCGAACTCGTGTGCTGCACGTCCCGCTGCTTCATCACCAGCTCGATAATCGTCGTCGACGTGATCGGATCCAGTCCCCCCGTCGGCGAGTCGTACAAAATCAGCTTCGGGTCGCTCACGATCGCCCGCGCTATGGCCACCCTCCGCCGCATCCCGCCCGACAGCTCCGATGGAAACTTGTACAACGTGTGCTCCATCTCCACGAATCGCAGCGCCTCGGTCGCGCGCCGCGTCACTTCGTCTTCCGGCAGATGCTCTTCCATGAGCCGGTATCCGACGTTATCGCGCACGTTGAGCGAATCGAACAGCGCGCCCTCCTGGAAGACCGTACCAATGGCCCCGCGCAGCTCGAACAATTCCGACTCCCGCATCGCGCTGATCTCTTTACCGAATACAAAAATGCGCCCCGAGTCCGGGCGCAGCAACCCGTTCACGAGCTTCAGCAGCACGCTCTTGCCCACGCCCGCCGGCCCCAGCAGGATACGCGTCTCGCCGCGCTCCACGCGGAACGAAATTCCCTCCAGCACCGGCTCCGCGCCGAACCCGATACTCACATCTTCGAAGAGAACCACAGGCTGATCCGGCGAGACGGAAGCCGGCCGCGTGGTTGCCCCGTTCGCGCTCACCCGCTCACCGCCCGTAGATGCCGATCATGAACCGGCTGATCACAAAATCCGCGACGATGATGAGCACCGACGCCCACACCACCGCCTGCGTCGTCGAGCGGCCCACGCCCTGAGTTCCACCCTTCGTCTTCATCCCGAAGTAGCAGCCGATCGTGGCGATGATCAACCCGAAGAACAGCGGCTTCACCAGCCCCTGCAGCAGGTCCGGATATTGCAGCGACTGGTACGCCGTGTGGAAGTACTGCGATCCGCTCTGCCCCAGCATGGCGACTGACACAAAGCCGCCGCCCAGAATCCCCACCGTGTCCGACAGGATCACCAGGAAGAACAGCATCACCACCGTGGCCACAATCCGCGGCATCACCAGCTTCTTCAGCGGATCGGTCCCCAGCGCCCGCATCGCGTCGATCTGCTCCGTCACGATCATCGACCCCAGCTCGCTGGCCATCCCCGACGCGTTGCGTCCGGAGACCATCAGCGCCGTCACCACCGGGCCGATCTCCTTGATCATCGACATGCTCACCAGCTGCCCGGTGAACGCCGTCGCGCCGAACTGCTCCAGGCTCGATGCCGTCTGCAGCGCCAGCACGCATCCCAGGAAAAACCCGGTCAGGATCACGATAGGCAGCGAGCCCACGCCGATGATGTCCGCCTGCTGGAACAGATCTCCCGCGTAGAACGGCCGCCGGAAGATGTTGCTCACGGCGCGCGCCGACAGCACCACATACTCCTGCACGGCCAGCACGCCGCGTTTTGCCGCTGTATCGATCGTTTCCAGGGCCATAAGGACTATCGCGAGTTGGATGCAGCCGCAGCCGCTTCCGCTCCGAAATTCGAGCGTAGCACAGCGCCGTCCGCCGTTCGCGGCCACCGGCTCGCGTCACGGCCCTGCCGGGCGCTCCCATCCGCGCGACCTGCGCAGATGGGAGCCCACCGGCGTCGCGGTCATGGCTTCTTCGTCTTCGGCAGCACGATGATCCCCTGCGGGTCAGCAATCGAATACGGCGAACCCGGCGCCTCCGCGTAGCTCGTCGGCGTGATAGTGAAAACGTACAGCTTATTCGCTAAATTGCTGATCGCGTACAGGTGGTTGTCGTTGTCCCAGTACATCTGGTTGACGGGATAGCCGGTGGTCAGCAGGCCGGTGTAGCGGGTCGCCGGCGCGCTTCCGTTGTAGTGGAACACCTGCAGCCCGGACTGGCCCGCGACGGCCACCAATTTGCCCGACGGAGCCATCTGCGAATAGTACGGAGCGCCGACCGCGGATTTGGGCATATTGTTGGCGTTGCTGGTCGTGGATAAGGAGCCCGTGCTGCTGGCCGTGTAGGTGCCCACCTGCGTATCCCCGGAACCGTTGGGCTCCATCAGCACCGCCAGGTGATTGGTGGGATCGGCAGCGGCGTCCTGCGCGTTATAGGTCTCTCCATTCGGCCCCGCAGGCCGATACGTCGTGTCGGTGGCGTAAGCCAGCATGCCGTTGCTCTCGCGGCGGAAGCCATAGATGTCGTCCCCCGAAGCCTCAAACGCATAGACGTTGTTGCCGATGAAGCTGAGAGGAAAACCCCACATGTCGTTGTGCCCGGCATTGCCCAGGTAGGAAAGGCTGCCATTGCTCTTGTCGATGTTGAAGGACTGCCAGGTGGCATCGGAGGCGCAGCCGGGGCCAAACCAGCCCGCATAGGAATAAAGCGTCGCGCCGGTGTGATCCAGGGTGAGATCCATCACCTGGTCGCACGTCCCCGAAAGATAGCTCAGGTCGTCCAGTGAGGCGACTTGTTTCAACGCACCCGTGGACGCGATGCTGAAGGAATAGATATGCGACCCATCCAGGCTGCCGCCGAAGAGGTACTTGCCGTTCAGCGCCATGGGAATGACGTTGCCGGCGAAAGGAGAACCGGCGACGGGGGTCAGCTTGCCCTGCGCGTTGGCCCACCACGCTACGATGTTGTTGGGCGCCCCGCTTGATTTGGACGATGGGTGGGAGACGTAGACGATCGCGACTGGCGAGTTGCTGCTGGTGCCTGCCTCGGCTTTCTGAGCCCAGGCACCGGTTGACGCGAGCAGGAAGCAGGCACACGTCGAGAAACCGACGCAGGCGTTACGGAGCAGGTTTGTCATGGGGGAAACCTCGGTTGAATTTCCGAGCTGCGGCGGGGTCGCCGCATTCACTTCGATGGCCCCGCCGTCAGGGCCAGATGCCCGCCAGCAGAAGGAGCGCGCAGAATTCACACCGGCGCAATGGCCGCGCGACCGGCTTTTCAGGGTTTAGCGAATGTCGCCATAGCAGGGCTCGCCGCTCGCACTCCCCCCATCATCCTCGCGCACAGCGGTCGCTGATCACCGGTCACTGATCTCCGCCCCAACTACTCTCTCCCCCGCTTCCGAATCTCAATATTCAGCCGCTTGATCTTCTGGTTCAGCGTCGACAGCGGAATCCGGAACGCCTCCGCTGCCTCCGTCTGATTCCAGTTGCTCCGTTCCAGCTTGTCCATGATGATCCGCCGCTCGATGTCCTCGATAATGTCGAACAGCGACGCATCCGGATTGTGTTCGAGCAGGCTCGTCGAGTAGCTCGCGCCCGTCAGGTGTCCCGGCAGCAGATCCGCTCCGATCGTCGTCCCGGACGACAGCACCACCCCGCGCTCTACTACGTTCTCCAGTTCGCGCACATTCCCCGGCCACTCGTAATCCACCAGCGCCCGCATCGCGTCCGGCGTAAACGACCGCGCCGGCAGCCCGTTCTCCTCGCTGAACCGCTTCAGGAAGTGCGACGCCAGCAGCGGAATATCCTCGCGCCGGCCGCGCAGCGGCGGCAGTTCGATCGCAATCACGTTCAGCCGGTAGAAAAGATCCTCGCGGAACTTTCCTTCCCGCACCAGTTGCCGCAGGTCCACGTTGGTCGCCGCGATAATCCGCACGTCCACCTGAATTTCCTGCACGCCGCCCAGATGCATGAACCGCCGGTCCTGCAGCACGCGCAGGATCTTCGCCTGCGTGTCCATTCCCATCGTGCCGATCTCGTCCAGGAACAGCGTGCCGCCGTTCGCCACCTCGAACAGCCCCTTCTTCGCCGCAATCGCCGACGTGAACGCACCCTTCACGTGCCCGAACAGGGTCGACTCCAGCAGATCCGTCGGCATCGCCCCCGTGTTCACCGGCACGAAGGGCTTGTCTTTGCGCGGCGAGTTCGCGTGCAGTGCCTTCGCGATCAGTTCCTTGCCCGTCCCGCTCTCGCCCTGGATCAGCACCGTCGATCGTGTCGGCGCCACCTGCGCCACCAGATCGAAGATCTTCAGCATCGCTTCGCTCTTGCCCACGATGTTCGGAAAGCTGTACCGCTGCCGCAGCGCCCGCTTCAGCTGCAGGTTCTCTTCTTCCGCGCGATACCGCCCAATCGCCGCGCGAATATCCGCCAGCAGCTTCTCGTTGTCCCACGGCTTCTGCACAAAGTTCTGCGCGCCACCGCGGATCGCGTCCACCACGTTGCCCACCGTGCCGAACGCCGTAATCATGATCACCGGCAGTTGCGCATGCCGCTCGCGGATCTTCGCGAGGATTTCCATTCCGTTGCGCCCCGGCAGCGCCAGATCCAGCAGCACCAGGTCGAACGGCTGCTCCGCAATCCGCTCCAGCCCCTGCTCGCCGCTCTCCGCGGCGTCCACCGCGTAGCCTTCCAGCGTCAGCAGCGTCTCCAGCGACTCGCGAATCGCCGCCTCGTCGTCGACGATCAGAATGCGTGCCGCGCCGTCGGTTCCTGGCGCCGGCCCGTTGCTTGCAGGTGCTGTCAGTGTCCCCTCAGACATGAGCCGGCTTCCTCAGCATCGGAAATTCCAGATAAAACGTCGTTCCCTGTCCTACCTGGCTCTCCACGTGAATCTTTCCTGAATGTTCCTGGATGATGCCGTAGGTCACTGCCAGCCCCAGGCCTGTGCCGCGCGGCTGTCCGTCCCGCCGCGCTGTCTTCGTCGTAAAGAATGGATCGTAAATCCGCCGCAGATGTTCCGGCGCAATCCCCGAGCCGCTGTCCGCAATCGAAATGCTCACGTGCCCGTTCATCTCCGTCGCCACCCGCAGCGTCCGCTCCTCATTCCCGCCCGTCATGGCATCCTTTGCGTTCAGGAACAAGTTCAGAAACACCTGCTGCAGCTTGCCCGGATTTCCCAGGATCGGCGGCAGCTCCTGGAGCAGGCTGGTTTCCACGTGAATCTGCGAAGTCTTGAACTGATGTTCCAGCAGCACCAGCGTCTCGCGGATGATCGCGTTCACGTCCGTCTCGCGATACTCCGCTCCACTGGTACGCGAGAAATTCAGCAGGCCGTTGACGATCTCCGACGCCCGGAACGTCTGCTGCGTGATCTTTTCCAGAAGCGGCCCCAGCTTGTCGTCGCCCCGCACCTGCCGCGCCAGCAACTGCGTGTACGACGAAATCACCGCCAGCGGCGTGTTCACCTCGTGCGCTACGCCGGCGGCCAGCAATCCAATCGACGACAGCTTCTCCGCCTGCGCCAGCTGCCCTTCCATCTGCGTCTGGTCCGTGATGTCGTCGATCAGAATGATCCGTCCCACCGTCCGCAGATCGCGCGCCACCAGCGGCGCGATGGCGATGTTCGCGATCCGGCTCTCTTCCGCACGCGTCTCCAGCCGGAATTTATAAAGGTTGTGCACCCCCGGCTGATCCTTCACGCGATGAAATTCCCGCACCAGGTCTGCGGGAAACACATTCGCCAGCGGCTGATGCAGTGCATCCTTCCGGGGCAGCGCGAACATCACTTCCATCTGCGAATTCCAGCTCTCGATCCGCTCTTCCGGATCCACCGCCAGAATTCCCACGTTGATCGACTCAACGATGTTCTCGTTGAACTCCTTCAGCCGCTCGTACTCCGTGATCTTCTCTTCCAGGCTCGCGTACAGCCGCGCATTTTGCAGTGCGATTCCGATGTACCCGGCCAGCGATTCCAGCAGCTCCATGTCTTCGCTCGACAGGAACTCCCCTCCCGCGCGCCGTCCCAGCCCGATCACCGCTATCGTGCGGTCCTGAACCTGCCACTCGCGCGCTCCCGGCACGCCCACCCGGCAGGGCAGAAAGTAATTCATGTCCAGCACCGCCACAGTCGTCTGCTGCGATGGCGTCAGATGCAGCGCCAGCTGCGGATTCTCGAGGAACATGTGCGACCGCGCATCCGGCGCATCGAACCTCAGGAACCCGAGGTCCAGCGCTCCCTGATGGATCGTCGCTGAAAGCCCATGCTGCGCCGCCAGCCGATACCGTCCCGGCGCATCCGACAGAAACACGCCCACTCGCTCCACCAGCAGCGTCCGCGGCAGCCGGTCCACAATCGCGTGCAGCAGCGCCTCCAGATTCGTAAACGAGCTCAGCCCCCGCCCGAAGTCAATCAGCGTGGATCGGTAATCGTAGCTCTGCCGGTCGAACACCCGGTCGACGCGTTGCTGAATTGACTTCTTCAGCGGATCGAACAGGAGCGCCGTCACCACGATGGCCGCCATCAGGCCCCACACGCCCGCCCCCGGCAGTCTCGTGTGCACCAGCTCCGCCGACACCGCGACCAGTGCAAAGTAAAAGCCTACCAGCGCTGCCGTCGCCAGCGTGTACGTCACCCCGCGCTTGAAGATCAGGTCGACGTCCATCATCCGGTAGCGCACGATCGCCCAGCTGAACGTCAGCGGCAAAATCACCATGCAGATGCCCGCCAGTTTCGTCACGGGGTCCGGCATCGCCGCATTCACCAGATACGGGATCGCGAAGAACAGCGTGAACGGCGCCACCGCGAGCACCGTGCCCCACGTCAGCCACTTCAGCTGCTGCCGCTCCAGCGGCGCCTGCGTCTCCCGGAAGTGCAGATAGAACACCCCCGCCGCCAGCACATAGAACAGCGCCTGATACCCCGTCGCAACCTGATTCAGCCGGTGGTTCAGCACCTCCGTCGCCGACCACATCTCGATCGCCATCACCTGCAGCCCGACGATCACTGCGCCCGGTACGTACGTCAGCACTGCCAGCCAGCGATGCCGTCTCTCCCGGCCGCTCGAAAAGGCCAGCGCGAAATGCAGGAACAGTGCCGGCTGCAGCGCGTTCGCCCCGATCTTGCTCCAGTACACAATCCAGTCGAACTCGTTGAACTTCCCCGTGTACCAGAACGAGTACAAAACGAACGACGCCAGGCAGAAAATGTAGAAGTGGGTCGAGTGCGGCGCGGTCCAGCGTCGCAGCAGCACGTACAACCCGATAAACAGGTACACCAGCGCGATCAGGCGGAAGCCCTGGTACATCCCCCGGTCCTGCCCCGCCAGCACCACCGGCACGTCCGGAATCCGGATTCCATCCCGCACCAGCGTGTAGTGGATCGCCAGATTGGCCCCGGTGTGCCACATCTGCCGCGTCAGGTCGCTCACCCTCCGCATCGGCACGCCGTCCACACTCGTCAGCAGATCCCCGGCCTTCACCCCGCCCAGTTCGCCGGGGCTGTCTTCCGGCACCCGCGTCGCCACCAGCCCGCCGTGTCCCTCCATCCACGACACGCCGTCGGTCGGAACCTGGTAGCTGTTTTCCTGTTTCAGATTGAAGCCCGCGCAGACGATCGCGGCAGCCGTAAACAGCGCCAGCAAAATCGCGGTGATGCGGGTTTGAAACGACTTCACCATGGGAGGAGGGGTTTCCGGCGATCGATCCCCGGACACACGGCGGGCAGCGAGCGATCAGTCGTGGGTACAAATCGCCTTATGCATCTCTTTGCAAGCGGTCTGCCACCCCGCCTGCTGAGCACCGGCGACTTTCCATATCCACTATACGGCTGAAAAAAGGAAAGATCGCGGCCACTTCCACCTTCCCGTCGCTGATCCGTTTGCCTGGAGGCCATCGTAATTCTCCAGAAAGAAGGATACGCTATGGAAAACCATACCACACAGCAGATCCAGCCACTTAGCGGACCCTGCAGGCGCCATTCCTGCCGCGCAGGCCACCGACCCGCTACCCAGCGCGCCCCCGGCGTGCCGGTCTACAGTTGTCAGCCCTCGCTCAGTGTCCTTCGTGCTCTTCCGGGCGTCGGCTCGTCGCCCACAGAATCGTTCCGATGAAAATCACTGCAAAACCTCCAACCACCAGTGCCGCCATTCCGTTCTCCTTGCCGGATCATCCCGGCGCCTCCCAGCATACCCGATCCGCTGGCATTCACGCGCCAGTGCCTGTGCGCACCCGGCCGGTCGCCGCTGTACGTGTTGCTGAGAGAACAATATTCTTCGGGGAATTTTCCTACAGCGCCTGAACCCGGATCCGCACCGTCCCCGACGCCGCGCTCGCTCCTGCCTGCCCGTTCAGCATCTGCTCCACGCGGATCTGCTCCGTTCGGCTCACGGGCCCGTTCGCCGGCACCGTCGTCGCATACACGTTCGCCGCGCCTGGGGCCAGCCGGCTCGCGGTGCCCGCGCTGCCGCTGTTCTGCAGCTGGATTCCAACTTCCCCGGTCGTATCCCATCCTGGGATGGACCGCGCTCCTCGCGGAATATACGTGGCTGAGAACTGAAACGTCGTGGCATGCGGCGCGACCGCCCAGCCCGTCTTCAGCGTCACGCGGCTCATGTCCCGCGCGAAGGCTGTGGGTGTCGCCGGCGCGCTCACCGCCTGCACCGAAAGATCTTCCAGCGTCCCGGTCAGCACCACGCCCGCAGAACCGGACGTGCTCGCGCAGAACGCGGGCGCCACAACCAGGAACATCGGCAGAAGGACGGACCAAACCGCCCAAAAACTACGCAATTTAAAACATGTCATGGGAGTGGGGGCTCCCTCTTGGATTCACTACGGTTTCGATACTAACCCAAATCTGCCGCTTTCGTAACGTTACTTAGGTTACTTATAGCCGTTTGCAGATGACTTCCGCGGCATAGCGCATCCGACATGCCCGCCAGGTCCCCAGTCCAGCTCCGTGCTGAAGCTTCCGACAGCCCCGGATTTGAAGTACTTTTTACTGCCCCAGGGGTAGATTCCGGGTCACAACCCGTGGTAATCATCTCGCCAGGTACTTTCGTTCCGGCTTATAAGTAAATATGAAAAAATGACTTACAGCCAGGTCAGCATCCGGGCCGTCCCCTCGTCGAGCCTGGATTGCCGATTGCATCTATCCCTTCACGCATGAACACGACGACACTGCTGGAAATGTTGTTCGACATTGAGCGGGCCCTGCAACGAACTCACTACGACTCCGCCCGTGACCTCGTCATGGAAGCCGAGGAATTCGTCCTGCGCAGTCAGCGGGAGCTAATCCAGGCGCAGACCGAAAAGCTGCGCCTCGCCGCATAAAGCACCCTTCTCCGCCCACCGCGACCAAATTTTGCTTACGAAGAGGCCTCCTGGCGTCCCTGTGTCGGCTCGCGGGCGTCGCGGCTTCCCCCTCCATGCCCTGCAGATCTCCTCGAGGGATTAAAGTAACCCCAGACACCTCACTCCCACATGCCTCGCCCTCCAGGTCGTCCCGCTGCGCTCGGCGCCTTTGCTGCCGCCCTCGTTCTCGTCCTCATGCTGGGCGCCACCGTCGCCGCGTCGCTCCGCGCACAAACGCCCTCGCCCAGCCTCGGCCCCGGCCTCGCCGCGCTCCACGCCAACCAACCCGACCAGGCTCTCACCGATTTCCAGCATGTTCTCGCCGCGGACCCCTCCAGCGCGGAGGC
>JASHNS010000010.1 GCA_030041515.1 Acidobacteriaceae bacterium
GGCAGCTCGTAGACGGTCCAGCCGTGATAGGTCGTCGAGAGCGGCGTGACCCACTCGGCGTGGTAGTCGGCGAGATCGGCCGCAGTCATCGCGCCGCCTTCGGATTTTTCGATTGCGAGGATCTTCTCGGCGATCGGCCCGCGATAGAAGGCATCGCGCCCACCGTCAGCGACCAGCGTCAATGAGCGCGCGAGCTCAGGATTGCGGAAGACCTGGCCGAGCGCGGGCGCCTTGCCGCCGATCAGGTACGTCTGCGCGGTGCCGGGGTTCTTCGCGAGCGCCGGCGCGGCCTCTGCCCAGTACATCGCGTCCCATTCCGGCACAGGGAAGCCCTCGCGCGCGGTGCGGATCGCGGGCTGCAGGTCGTCGTGAAGCGAGAGACGGCCGAAGCGCTGGAGGAGCTGCGACCAGCCATCGACCGCGCCGGGCACGGTGACCGAGTCGATGCCGAACAGCGGCATTTTGCTCATGCCATGCGCGGCCAGAAACGCCGGCGTCAGCGCGGCCGGCGACCATCCGCTGGCGTTCAGGCCGTACAGCTGGCCCGTCTTCGCGTCGTAGACGATCGCGAACAGGTCGCCGCCCATCCCGTTCATCATCGGCTCCACCACGCCCATCACGGCATTGGTGGCGACGATGGCGTCGACCGCATTGCCGCCGTGGGCGAGCACCTGCGCCCCCGCCTGCGCCGCCAGCGGACTCTCCGCAGCCACGATCCCATAGCGCGTGACCACCATCGAGCGCGACTGGCTGCGGCTCAGGGACTGCCCGGCCGCGGCGGACGTGGAGGCCGTGCCGGCCAGGACGGCGGCGAGGGCGAGAAGGATTCCGGTAGTCAGGGTCCGTTTCATGCGGCGAGCGCTCTCCGGCGGGATTCAACGGCTGCGGGCCATTGTAGCGGCTGGAGCAGGAGCGACAAGGAATCGGTCATCCCCAAAGGATTCGGCGACGCTCGCAGCTGGCTCGTTTTCCACCCCTCCCACACCCCTCCACAGAACCTGCACCGTTCCTGCGCCTTGTGGGCAGTGGGGTGGGGGCGTAGGCTCCTGAAAGTGGGGCGGCTGAGCGGAAAATTACGGCCTGTGACGGTCCAAATTCGGCCCAGCCGCCCCGTCCAGAACGCCGCCGCGCGGCGAAAAGCGGTGTGGGACGCGGGTTCCGGCAATTGTCCACACCCCGTTTGGGTAATTGCGTCCCCGGATACCCCGAATCCCATCTAAAATACTAGATGTTGTGGTTTTGGCTTGACACACACCATTAACAGAGCTACTTTCCCTTCTGCGGCTCCAAAATCCCCGCCCCGGCTCTCAGGCGCGCAAGCACGATAAAGCGCCTTCCGCCAGCCGCCGCGGCGATGGGGACCGCAACTCGGGTATCAGCCAACTGTTGTGCTCGCCCGCGACCCCAGGGCCGCGGATTCGGCCTTCTTCTTTCTGGCCCAGCAGCGAAGGGAGCCCCGAATTTATCCCCCGAAAGGAAGCACCATGGCCGAGGCCACAAAGAAATCCGCTATCATCGCCGCTTCCGGCGCAGAGAACGCCGCCCAGCCCGCCGCCAAATCCGCGCAGGCCGCTGCTGCCCTGCGCTTCCCCCGCACTTTCTCCCGGGCTGGCGTCTCGCCCTACGACGAAGTCCAGTGGGAGCGCCGCACCGCGCTGATTACAGACGCGGCCGGCAAGACGATCTTCGAGCAGAAAGATGTTGAAGTCCCCGTCGACTGGTCGATGACTGCGACGAATATCGTGGCCAGCAAATATCTGCACGGGCAGATCGGCACCAGCGAGCGCGAGACCGGCGTGCGCCAGCTCGTCAGCCGCGTGGCCGAGACGATCCGCGACTGGGGCCTGAACGGCGGCTACTTCGCCACGGCCGAAGACGCCGCACTCTTCCACGACGAGCTGGTGCACCTCCTCGTCACGCAGAAGGTCGCGTTCAATTCGCCGGTGTGGTTCAACGTGGGCTGCGACCGGCTGGAGCCCAATTCCGACGCCCAGAACTGGCACTGGAATCAGCACACCTGCGCCGTCGAGTTCTCCGTGACCGGCTATCGCAAGCCGCAGTGCTCGGCCTGCTTCATCAACGCGGTTGAAGATTCTCTGGATTCGATCCTGACCCTCGCCAAGACCGAAGGCATGCTCTTCAAGTGGGGATCGGGCACGGGCACCAACCTGTCGTCCATCCGCGGCTCCAACGAGACGCTCTCGGGCGGCGGCACGGCCTCGGGCCCGCTGAGCTTCATGCGCGGCTTCGACGCCTTCGCCGGCGTCATCAAGTCCGGCGGCAAAACGCGCCGCGCGGCCAAGATGGTCATTCTCAACGTCGACCATCCCGACATCAACGACTTCATCGAGTGCAAGGCGAAGGAAGAAGCCAAGGCGTGGGCGCTGATGCGCGAAGGCTACGACGGCTCCTCCGGCCCCGACAGCGAAGCCTACAGCTCCATCTTCTTCCAGAACGCCAACAACTCCGTCCGCGTGACCGACGAGTTCATGCGCGCCGTCGAGAAGGACGGCGAGTTCTCCACGCTGACCGTAAAGGATCGCAAACCCGTCAGGAGCTACAAGGCCCGCGACATCATGAAGAAGATCGCGGAGGCCACGTGGCAGTGCGGCGATCCGGGCATGCAGTACGACTCGACCATCAATCGCTGGCACACCTCGAAGAACACGGCGCGCATCAACGCGTCGAATCCGTGCTCGGAGTACATGTTCCTCGACAACTCCGCCTGCAACCTGGCCAGCTTCAACCTGATGAAGTTCCTCACGCCGGCCGGCACATTCGACATCGCGGCCTATCGCGCGGCCATCGACGTCATGATCACGGCGATGGAGATCCTCGTCGACAATTCCGGATATCCGACGGAGTCGATTGCGAAAAACTCGCACGACTACCGGCCGCTCGGTCTCGGCTATGCGAACCTGGGTGCGCTGCTCATGGCCTACGGTTTGCCGTATGACTCCGACGCGGGCCGCGACTTTGCCGCCACGCTGACGGCGATCATGTGCGGCGAGGCGTATCTGCAGTCGGCGCGCATCGCGGAGAAGTGCCCGGCGCTGGCCTCGGCCACGCCGCAAACTGCTGGCGCGAATCCCGACAACGGCGGCGCCTGCCCCGGCTTCTACATCAATCGCGAGCCGTTCCTCGACGTGATCCGCATGCATCGCGCCGAGGTGAACAAGATCGGCAAATCCAAATCGTCGTCCGAGCCGTTCTCGGTGCCGCAGCTCGACGCGCTCATTCAGTCTTCCAAAGACTGCTGGGATGAAGCGCTCAAGCACGGCGAGAAGCACGGCTACCGCAACTCGCAGGTCACGGTGCTGGCGCCCACCGGCACCATCGGCTTCATGATGGACTGCGACACGACCGGCATTGAGCCCGACCTGGCGCTGGTGAAGTACAAGAAGCTCGTCGGCGGCGGCATGATCAAGATCGTCAACAACACGGTCCCCGGCGCGCTCTTCAAGCTCGGTTACAACAACGCGCAGGTGGACGCAATCGTCAGCTACATCGACGCGACGGGAACGATTGAGGGCGCGCCGGGCATCAAGCCGGAGCACCTCGCGGTCTTCGACTGCTCGTTCAAGCCGGCCAAGGGCACCCGCTCCATTCACTACATGGGCCACGTGCGCATGATGGCCGCGACGCAGCCGTTCCTTTCGGGCGCGATCTCGAAGACGGTGAACCTGCCGCACGACTGCTCGCTCGACGACATTGCCGAGGCTTATCTCGAATCCTGGCGTCTCGGCCTCAAAGCCGTCGCCATCTATCGTGACGGATCGAAGGGCGCGCAGCCGCTGAACGTGAGCGACGGCGCGAAGGCCAAGGAGATCAAAGGCGCGGGCGTCAGCAGCGAGCTCAGCGCCGCGGCCGATCGCGTGCTGGCGGCGCTGGCCGGCGGCCACAAGCCTGCCGAGGCCGACGTGAAGGCTCTGGAAGCAAAAACAGCGGAAAAGGTGGAGGTCGCGGCGCGTTCGCTGCTGGCGGTCCGCAGCGCGTTCAACGCGGCGCTGGCGCGGGCCGAGCAGAGCGACTGGCCCGGCGCGCAGGAGCCTCCCCGGGCCGTACGCCACCGCCTGCCCGAAGAGCGCGCTTCGCTCACGCACAAATTCGCCATCGCCGGCCACGAGGGCTACATCACGGTGGGCCTCTATCCCAACGGCCAGCCGGGCGAGATCTTCATTCGCATGGCGAAGGAAGGCTCGACCGTCTCCGGCCTCATGGACAGCTTCGCCACCGCGGCCTCGCTGGCGCTGCAGCACGGCGTTCCGCTCAAGGTGCTCTGCGAGAAGTTCGCTCACTCGCGCTTCGAGCCGTCGGGCTGGACGGGCAACGAGCAGATCGGCTACGCCAAGTCGATCATGGACTACATCTTCCGCTGGCTGCAGTTGCGCTTCCTATCCGGGCAGCAGTTGCCGCTCTTCGCGGGACTCACGCCCGGAATGTCTGCGCCGACAGGCGCAGCCCTGAGCGAAGGGAGCGACGCGACCGAAGTCGAACGGGCGAAGGACCTGCATTTCTCTCCTGAGCAGCACTCCTCGACGCGCGGCATGGGAGCGCACGGCGCGCCGCAGGGCGGCCTGGCTCCGGAAATGGAAGCCTCGCACGGCGGGTCGCACTCCATGGGCATCGAAGATCGCGGCGTGTACCACGCCTCCGACGCGATGCGCGGCATGTACGACATGGGCGATGCGCCCAGCTGCCACACCTGCGGAGCCATCATGGTCCGCAACGGAAGCTGCTACCGCTGCATGAGCTGCGGATCGACGAGCGGGTGCAGCTAGATTAGAAGGAGAGCAACTCATGGCGCGGGAATCAAAACGTATGACGAGCAAAGCGGGTGCAGCGATGCATTCGCGGAACAAGACTGAGCGGAGCTTGGCAGCAGAAGTATTGCGGCAGGGCCAAAAGAGGAAGTCGACGCGCAAAAGCGGACGCTAAGACTAAGTGACCGAGAACAGCAGCCTCGTTATGCGAGGCCGTAGAAGTCGTGGCCATTAGGCGTGGTACGACTCCTCTCATCAGGCCTCTGGTTGGGCGAGACCTGAAGGGCGCGAGACAATGGAACGAGGAAGATTATGGGAGAGACCAGGACGGATTTAATCCACATCGGGACCTTTCGGGATTTTGAGGACAGCGCAAAGCAGAATGGAATTCGATACTGGGACGCCCATGAATTAATGAAACGCCTGGGATACGAAACCTACCAGTCGTTTGCAAAGGTGATTAACAAGGCCATCGCATCCTGTGCACAGCTAGAGATCCAGATAGGGGACGCCTTCATTCCCACGACGGCCACGATCGATGGCCGGGATGTGCCCACGTATAGACTCACGCGTTTCGCATGCTTTCTCATTGCGATGCATGCGGACGAGAAGAAGCCCGAGGTGGCCGCCGCCAAGGTGTATTTCGCGGCGATCGCCGCCTCGCTCGTTGAAAGCGTGATCACCGACCAAGACCTTCCGCGAATCGAGCTGCGAGAGGAGATCAAGGTCGGCGAAAAGATTCTCAGCAGCGTGGCAAAATCCGCTGGCATAAACGAAAACGGTTACGCATTCTTTAAGGATGCAGGTATCAGGGGTATGTACAACATGAGCCTCCGCGATCTGATGGCCAGGAAAGGCGTTGCTCCGAAGCTCGTGCTCTACGATTTCATGGGGTCGACGGAACTCGCAGGCAACTTCTTCCGGGTTACGCAAACGGCAGAAAGGATCAAGAGCAGGGGAGTGCGCGGCCAGCGCGCGCTTGAGCAGACGGCAAAGGACATCGGGCATTCCGTTCGTACGACAATGTTGGAGAACAGTGGAATTGCGCCTGAGAACCTGCCCATTGCCGAAGACCTGAATAAGGTGAGGAAGAGATTAAAGTCGGCCCATCGCGGCATGACAAAGCTCGATAGCCCCAAGAAGTAGAGCATTCCGGCCTCGCGCAGCGAGGCGACGGTAGAAGCCATGGCCTTCAGGCCATGGAACAGCCGGCCTGAGAGAGATGCGGCTTCAGCCGCGGCCGCGCCTGAAGGCGCGCAAAGAGCGCTCGACCTTTTTCGCCAGGCTAAAGCCAGGCGCTTCTACCGTCTTCCTCGCTGCGCGAGCAATCTGAGGTGCCCCGACCTGCCGAGGGCTGCCTTCGCGAGGAATTCTGATATGCCCCCGGCCCGGGCGGGCGGCCCGCGCGAGGAATTGGATGCGCCCCGGAACCCGATCCCGCACCATCGTAATCTTTCGCCAGTATAAGGACCACGTTACTGTCGCAGCGTGACCGGACTTGCGCCACAAGAGATTCGCACCTTCTTTGTCACCACCGTCACCGCGAATCGTCGACGCATCTTTCAAACGGACGCGAACGCGCAGCTCATGCTGAGTCTCCTGAACGACGATCGCGCCAAAGGACGCTATCAGCTCCACGCCTTCGTCTTCATGCCCGACCATCTTCACCTCCTGCTCACGCCGGCCCCGGACATCTCCATTGAGAAAGCCATGCAGTTCGTCAAAGGCGGATTCTCCTTTCGTCTGAAATCGCGCATGCCGGTGTGGGAGAAGAGCTTCACGCTGCGCCGCATCGAAGACGGGCGCGATTTCGCCGCACATCGCGACTACATCCATGCGAACCCTGTACGAGCACACCTCTGCGAGATCCCCGAAGAGTTTCCGTTCTCATCCGCTCACGGAAATTTCGCGGTAGATCCCGCGCCGGTGCACCTTCAACCCTAAAGAGCTCAAAACGAGCAGATCGCGACTGCCCCCGGAGCCGGAAAAGCGTACATCGCAGCCTCGCGCAGCGAGGCGACGGTAGAAGCCATGGCCTTCAGGCCATGGAACAACCGGCTCCGAAGAGATGCGGCTCTAGCCGCGGCCGGAATCCTGCGGAATCGAACGCGCCGAGCCCCGGAAATTCGCGCCTCCGGCCTCGCAACGCGAGGCGACGGTAGAAGCCATGGCCTTCAGGCCATGGAACAACCGGCTCCGAAGAGATGCGGCTTCAGCCGCGGCCGCAGTCCCTGCTGTCAACCCCTTACTTTCGCGTAATCCTTCATGGCAAAGAACTTATCCCCCAAATCAACCGGCGGAAATATCCCCCTGACTTGATAAAATAGAGAGAGGGAGAAAGTCGTTCTCCGGGCCTTCCGGAACACGAATCTGTTGCTGCGAAAGGGATTTCGAGGGTAATACCCGCAGGGTATTACCCTCGAAGTCGCTTCAATTCAGGTCGTTGCCAGCGGCCCACCCCTTCAAATGATTTTCTTCCGCGCCCGGCCCCGAGGGCGGACGCCACCGGCCAGCAAGGCCCGAGGTAATCGCCGGGGTACCTGCGTGGAAGGCCGACAGCCGCATCCAATCGGATCGTGCCAGACTGGTAACAGGCAGCCCTCCCACCCCAACGGTCCCGTCCTTCGGGGATGGAGCGAAGCTGTCCGGGCGCGACCCTTTGAGGCTGCGCGGGTCTAAGAAGCACGGGCTTGCTGGAACAGACTCTTCCGGCGGCCCTTCCGCGAGGTGAAATCGGCATGAACAACACCGGTCGGCTCAGCATCGTGGCGGCGCTGGCAAGCGCGCTGACGATGGGGACCGCGTACGCGCAGTCCTCGCAGAATCAGCAGAACCAGAACAACCAGCAAGCCCAGCAGGCGCAGCAGAACCAGAATCAGCCGGATCAGACCACGGGCATCTCGAATCCGCCGCCGGACTCGACAATCGAGGCGAACGAGCCGCTGCCTCCCCCGACTCCAGCTCCGGCGCCAAAGCCTTCGCCGGCGATTCCAGTAACGCCCTCCCAGGCGTCCGCTCCGGCGGCCGGGACCAGCGGAACTGCTGCGACGCAGCCCGGAAATCCCGACGATGGGCTTGTAACCAGCGTGCCGCCCCCCAATACCGCCAACGCGGCGAAGGGCGAAGATGACAACAATCCCGACGATTTCGGGATTGTGACCTCCGTGCCTCCGGCGAATGCCGCGGCGACGACGCCGGACGGATGGAATCCGAATAATGCCATCGTGAATTCGGTGCCGGTGGATCCGAACGCACTGACGGTGGGAACGAACATCACCGTCCGGCTAAAGCAGAATCTTTCCACGAACAGCACCCAGCCCGGGGCGACCTTCACCGCAGACGTAATGCAGAACGTGTACAACGGCAGCCAGCTCATCATCCCGGCGGGCTCGGAGATGCGCGGGCGCGTGGTGCACGTTGGGCAGGGGCACCGCTTCGTGAAGCGGGCAACTCTTATGCTTCGCCCCGACATGATTGTTCTTCCGGACGGAACGGCCTATCACGTGTACGCCGTCGCGGTGGAGTCGTTCGCGAAAGGAACCGATGTGAACGATGAGGGCGGTATCGTGGCCAGCCATCATTTTACGAAGGACGCAGTGGAATACGGCGCTGGCGCCGGCACAGGGGCGGCAGCGGGCGGCGTCATTGGAGGTCCGGTGGGTGCGGGCGTGGGATCGCTGGTGGGCACGGGGCTTGTGGGCACCCACATGCTCACGCAGCCTCCGGAGTCGGCCGATTTGCCCCAGGGTTCGATGCTCATCTTCAGCCTGACCGAGCCGATGCCGTTGACACCGACCAAAAACTAACCCTCCGGGACGGATTGGCCCCACTGGCACCACCGGTGGGGCTTTTTGCTGCGCGCCAACCAGGCGCAGACAATCGTCGGCGTCTGCGCGAGGCGTGTGTCGGGTGCCGTGATCGGGCAGGTGGCGTTGCGGATGGACGCTCGGGTTATTTACAGGGGGACCGCGATGCGGTATATCGTAGAGCGACTCTGTTCAGGGGCGAAAGGCGTGCGCGAACGAGTGGATCGTATTGCGGAGCCCCCGGCGCGAGGTTGAGGATTCGTTTCGGTTTCGTGTGCGGAGTCCTGGAACATACGCGGCATGAACCTGCAAATTGAGGAAGTCAGCAACGGAGCAGAAGACTGCATGAAGGCTGAACAGTTTCGCAGCATGGCGCTGGCGCTGCCAGACGCGGAAGAGCGCGAACACATGGGCCACCCGGATTTTCGGGTTAGGGGCAGGATTTTCGCGACTCTGGGGTACCCCGACAGCGAGTGGGGCATGGTGAAACTGTTTCCCGACCAGCAGCGGGACTTCGTCGCCGCCGCGCCAAAGGTGTTTCGCCCCGTCAAGGGCGAATGGGGACGCCAGGGTTGCACCAGCGTGTGCCTGAAAGCCGCGACCCAGGCTCGGGCCAGGGCTGCTCTATACACGGCGTGGCGCAATGCCGCGGTGAAGACGATGAAAAAGAGCCTCGAAGCTCCTGCCAAACGGAAGCTGCGTAAAGCGACAGCGGCGGTCTGATTACATCTGACGTCGCCCTTCGAGGGCGCGAGCCATGGTGACCTCGTCCGCGTATTCGATGTCGCTGCCGGCTGGGACGCCGGTAGCGATGCGAGACAGACGCACGCCGGAAGGACGCAGCAAATCAGCGAGCCAGTTGGCCGTCGCCTCACCTTCGACGGTGGGTGACGTGGCGAGGATGACTTCGTCGAGCTCACCGCGTTGGGCGCGAGCGACCAGGCCGCCGGTGCGGAGATGCTCCGGTCCGATGCCATGCAGCGGAGAGAGCGTGCCATGCAGCACGTGGAAGACTCCGTTCCAGGAGCGCGTCTTCTCTACGCTGGCAATGCTGGTGGGCTCTTCGACGACGCAGACGAGGCGCTGGTTCCGCGTGGGGCTGGAGCAATAGGCGCACGGATCGAAGTCGGTGATGTTGTTGCAGATGGAGCAGAGGCGCAGCCGCTGGCGCACGTCGCGGATGGCATCGGCAAGCGCACCGGCGTCTTCCTCGGGCGAACGCAGAATGTGGAAGGCAAGGCGCTGAGCCGACTTCGCTCCGACGCCAGGCAGCTTGCGCAGCTCCTCGATCAGCCGGGCCATGGGTTCTGCAAATCGCGACACGAAGTTCCTCTCTACGCCCGGTCCCCCACGGCGACGGAAGCTTCGTCCGGCGCGAGGCGTCCGGCGCGCACCGCATGCGCCAGCTCGGCCAGCAGTTCGCGGGTTTGTTTCCAGTCCATGCAGCCATCGGTAATGCTCTGGCCGTAGACCAGCTCGCGCCCGGGAACGAGCTTCTGCGCACCCGCGACGAGATTGCTCTCGAGCATGACACCGAGGATGCGGCGGTCGCCCCCCGCGATCTGCGCGGCGACGTTGCGGCAGACCGCGGGCTGGCGCTGGTGATCCTTGCCGCTGTTGGCGTGGCTGCAGTCGATCATAACGCGCTGCGGCAGGCCGGCCTGCTCCAGCAAATGGCAGGTGTCCTGCACAGACGCGGCGTCGTAGTTCACCGTCTGGCGCCCGCCCCGAAGAATGATGTGGCAGTCGGCGTTGCCGGATGTGAACAGGATCGCCGACTGGCCGTACTTCGAATGCCCGAGAAACGTGTGCGGATGGCCGGCGGAGAGAATGGCTTCAATGGCGATCTGCACATTGCCGGAGGTGCCGTTTTTGAAGCCCACCGGGCACGACAGTCCCGACGCGAGCTGACGATGCCCCTGGCTTTCCGTGGTGCGCGCGCCGATCGCGCCCCAGCTCACCAGCTCGGCCACATATTGCGGCGAAATCATGTCCAGAAATTCGGTACCCGCAGGCACGCCCATTTCAGCCAGGTCGAGCAGGAGCCGGCGCGCCAGGCGCAAGCCATCGTTGATGCGGAAGGACTCATCGAGAAACGGATCGTTGATCAGGCCCTTCCAGCCGAGGGTGGTGCGCGGCTTCTCGAAATAGACGCGCATGACCAGGCGCAGCTCGCGGGAGAACTCCGCCGTGGCGTCTTTCAGCAGCCGGGCATATTCGCGGGCGGCGCTGGGATCGTGAATCGAGCACGGGCCGGCAACCACGAGCAGGCGAGGATCTCGTCCATTCAGAATCTCGACGATTTCGCGGCGGGCGTGAAAGACAGTGGCGGAAGCCGCCTCGGTCACCGGCAGCTCTTCTTCAAGAAACACCGGGGGCAGAACGACTTTGGTGGAGCGGATGCGGAGATCGTCGGTGCGGAAAAACATTTTCTCTTTCAGTGTAAGCGACAGACGGAAAATAACCGTGGTAACCGCCCTATGATCAACGTATGCGGGCGGTTGTGGCACTCGTGCTGGCGATCCATCTGCTTTGGATCCTGTGGGTGATCGTGGGTGCATTCCTGACGCGGGGGCGGCCCTGGTTGACCGCGTTCCACCTGGCCTCGCTCGCCTGGGGGGTGATTGTCGATACCGGCCCATGGCCGTGCCCGCTCACCCTGCTGGAACAATGGCTGGAAATGAAAGCCGGGATGCCGGTGTATCACGGCAGCTTTCTTGTACATTATCTCGACGCCATCGTGTATCCAAACGTGCCGGTCTCGGTGATCATCTGGGGCGCGACGGGCGTGTGTTGCGCCAACCTGCTGATCTACGGATTCCGTCTGATGCGATGGATGCAACGCAGGCACAGGAACGCAGGCTGAAGACCGAAAGGATAGCCCAAAAGCAGGATGACCAGCGCCTCCAGCCGGGTGCTATCCTTGCCTCCTGATGGACACGCCCGCTATTGCGACACGCGGCCTGACACGCCGTTTTGGGGAATTTACGGCCGTCGATCAGGTGACGCTGAACGTGGCGCGCGGACAATTCTTCGGCTTTCTCGGGCCGAACGGCGCCGGGAAATCCACCACGATCAAAATGCTCACCGGATTACTGGCTCCCACCTCGGGGCAAATCGAGGTGCTGGGCCTGGACTTCGCGGCTCATCCGATTGATGTGAAGCGCCAAATCGGAGTGGTTCCTGAGGGACTGGCCCTCTTCGGGCGTCTGACCGCCTCGGAGTACCTGCGGTTTGTGGGCCGCATGTATGGTCTGGACCGCAACACGGTGAACCAGCGCACGGAGGAGTTGCTGGAGTTCATGAATCTGGCCAGCGAACCCAAAAAACTCGTCACCGACTTTTCCCACGGAATGCAGAAGAAGCTGGCGCTGGCGGCTGCCGTGATTCACGGGCCGAAGGTGCTGTTTCTCGATGAGCCTTTCGAGGGTGTGGACGCGCTGGCGGCCGGCTCGCTGAAAGCCATGCTCCAGCGGATGACCGCGCGCGGTGCGACGATTTTTCTTACCTCGCACGTGCTGGAGATTGTGGAACGGCTGTGCAGCCACGTCGCGATCATCCATCAGGGACGCCTGGTGGCGAACGGCTCGCTGGAAGAACTGCGGGCGGGCGTGGCTCTGGCCGACGACACCAGCGATGAGAAGCTCACTCTGGAGCAGATCTTTCTGCGCGTGGTGGGCGGCGCGGAGGGCAGCAACGAGGAAGCTCTGCAGGAGCTGTCGTGGCTGGCATAAAGGCTGACAATGGACCTCAGCGGGGACGATATGGGTTCGCCGCGCGTCTGGCTCGCCAGCAATACGCTGCGTTGTCGTGGGCACGCTGGCGGATTTTTGTGCATTCGCTGCGTTCCCGGCGCGGCGGCGTGGACCTGACTGCGGGCATCCTGACCTACGTCTTCGGCGTGGTGATTGCGCTCGGGCCGTCGGCTGGGCTGGGCGTCGGCGCCTGGTTCTCCGTGAGCCACCACCATCCGGCCGGGCTCGCGACCGAGTTTTGGATCGTCTTTTTAATCTGGCAATTCCTGTCCGCTCTGGCACCCGCGCTGGCCGGTCAGAATCCGGAGATGCATCACCTGCTGCGCTATCCGATCAGCTTTGGCTCCTGGGTCTTGTTGTACCTGGTCTATGGGTTGATCAGCCCTTCGTCGGTGATTGGCGCACTTTGGTGTACCGCCCTTTGGATTGGGATCGGCGTGGCGCGACCGGATCTGCTGGGCTGGGCTGCGCTGGTCCTGGTTGTCTTCGCGCTCTTCAATCTGCTGCTTTCCCGCGCCATCCTGGCCTGGGTGGAGCGCTGGATGGCGCGACGCCGGAGCCGCGAGATCTTAACCGCAGTTTTCCTGGTGATTGCGCTGGCCGTTCAGCTCCTGAATCCGGCGTTCTATCAGCACAAGGGCAAGCTGCCCTTTGGGCTCAGGCAGGCAACGGTGGTGCGCGTTGCTGGCGAGGTGAAAGATTTGCAGGGGTATTTCCCGCCCGGGGTGGCAAGCATCTCCGTCGTGCGCATGAGCCGGTTCGAACGCGCCGAGAGCGCCGCTGCCCTGGGGGCGCTGCTGCTGTGGATGCTGGGGGCCGGAGTCGTACTGACCATCCGCCTGCATGCCGAGAGCCGCGGCGAAAGCCTGAGCGAAGCACCGCGCCGCACTGCCCGCGCCGCGCCAGCGGAAGCGCGCCGCCGCCGGGACCGTGGTTTTTCCGGCCCCCTCTCAGCAGTGTTCGAGAAGGATCTCCGCTACCTGCTTCGCAGCGGACCGCTCCTCTACGCGCTGGCCACGCCGCCAGTGATGGTTTTCCTGTTCAGCAGCCTGTATCGGCAGGGCCCTTACTCCTCGATTTCCCGCGGATACGCCCTTCCTCTCAGCCTTGTTTGGGGATTCCTGGGCCTCACTCGGCTTGTCTATAACAATCTCGGAGCCGAGGGCGCGGGCATCCAGGCTTACTTTCTCTCGCCCACCTCCATCCGGACCATCGTACTCGGCAAGAATGCTTTCCATCTGCTGCTCTTTGCACTGGAGGCTGCTGTGATCTCCGGCATGATCATCTTCCGCTTCGGCGCGCCCCGGCCAGGCATTGCCATGGCCACCATCGCCTGGCTTCTCTTCGCCGTGCCTGCCAATTTTGCCGCCGGCAATATTCTTTCCATCGTGATGCCGTACCGCACGAGCCTGACGCGCATGAAGGGAGAGGCGGGCTCGCTCGGCAATACGCTGCTGAGCATGTTCATTCAGGTTGTCCTTCTGGGCGTAGGCGCTGCCGTCTTCATTCCCTGCGCCGCTTTCGGCAGAGAATGGCTGGCTACTCCGATCCTGCTGGCGCTGGCCGCGGCAACCATCTTTGCGTACCTCCGGCTGCTGAGCAATGTGGACCGGCTGGTCGGAAAGCATCGTGAATCGTTGACGCTGGAAGTGATGAAAGCCCGCTAAGGGCGCCACAGGGTCCAGGCATTTTCCAATGCCTGACCACATTTCAGCTGCCTGGAATGGTAGTACAGTACTGATGTGCGCCCCAGCACGTCCAGCCCGATGGGCAAAGGAGAATGCCAGTGAAGCGTTGCGTACGGTTGTGGTCTCTCGGATTGCTTCTCACCGCCCTCAGTGTTCCGGCTCTCGCGCAGAACAGTGGGGAGCAGGTCTACAAGGCGCAGTGCGCGATGTGTCATGGACAGGACGGCCTGGCCGCCACTCCGGTCGCGAAGATGATGGGCGTGCCATCGTTCAAAGCTCCTGCGATCCAGAAACTGACGACGGCCGACATGATCGCGGCCACGAGCAACGGCAAAGCCAAAATGCCGGCGTTCAAAGGCAAGCTGAGCCAGGCCCAGATCGAAGAGGTCGTGGCTTACATCCGGAAATTACAGAAGTAGCCGGAACGTCCGAGAATCGAAACCCCGCAGAACGGCGTCTTTTTGCGATCGCGCCTGCCGCGGAAGCCTTCACGCCTTTGGCGGTTGCCTGGTCGCGGGAGACGCCGCCGGAAGTGTGGCCCTCGGCCAGCTCGCGTGGTGAATCGGTCAGGCGCAGCAACTAAGCGCGATCCTCGCCTCTTCCAACAGAGATGTGATGAGCTTCTCTCGGCCGAACCCTCGCGTCTCCAAGACCATCCTGTTTATCTCCGTCGCGGTCATTGCCAACAGCTTCGGTAACCTGATGCTGGCACTGGGCATGGACAGCATGCCCGCGTTCCAGCACATACCCTTGGCGCATTATCTGGTCGGGCTGCTGACGAATCCGTTCCTGATTCCCGGAGCGGCCCTGTCGGCTGTCTACACCCTGGCCCAGATCTCCCTGTTCAGCTGGGCCGACCTCAGCTTCGTCATTCCCTGCACCGCCTCGTCCTATGCGCTCACGACCATGCTGGGAGAGTTTGTGCTGGGCGAACACGTGCACTGGGCCCGCTGGCTGGGAGTCATCCTGATCACCGGCGGCGTTGTGCTGGTGGCGGAGACGCCGGTGACGACCAAACCGCATCCAGGGGAGAACCCCGCATGATGCAATGGGGCCTCATTCTGCTGACAGTCTGTTGCAGTTCGGCGGGGGACATCCTGTGCGCGCGCGGCATGTCGAAGGGCGGCGAGCTGAGCGGCTTTGGCCCGTCAGGGATCGTGCGCGCTATCCGCTACATTGTGACGCGCCGCCTGGTGATTCTGGGCGGCCTTTGCTATGCCACGGCGTTCTTCTCGCTGCTCACCCTGCTCTCCGTCGCGCCACTGAGTATCGCGGTTCCGGCTACGGCCCTCGGATTTGTTGTGGATACCATCGGAGCGCGCTTTCTGCTGCGGGAACATGTGCCGTGGAAACGGTGGGCCGGCGTACTGTGCGTGACGGCCGGCGTGATTCTTACCGTGAAATCGGGGGCAGCCACCAATCTGCCGGGCGGAAAACCGGCGCTGTCTTCACCGCGAGCCGCTACCGTCAGTTCGGTGAGTCCCGTCCGGCTCGGACACCCGGCGGCGATCCAGCGTTAAGGGGTCAACTGGGACCTCCGCCAAGATGGCCGCCATGAAGGCCGACAAGAACCAGGCCCGCGATCACGAGAGCGGTTCCGAGAGCTTTGATGGCAAGAGCACGTGGTGTGAAATCCTCGCGGAACCACCGCGGCCGCAGGCGCGTGACAAGATAGGCACCGAAAAAAATCACCACATAACGCACTCCGGAGATGGCCTCCACCATGGAGGGCGCAGTGCGGCTGACGGCATACACGACGAGAAACGATCCGACCCCGGCGACGAACCGGTTGAGCATGTAGCCGGCTTTGCTTCGCGGAGGAGCCTGCTCGGAAGTTTCAAAGATCTGGCGGCGCCACGAAGAACGCAGGAGCAGTGCCATCGCACCGGCAAAGGTGCCAAGGGTGAAAAAAACATAGCCGCTGACGAATTTGGCGTGGTTGAAGGCGATCTTCTGCAGCACATCCGTGAGGCCGAAGAGCACGGCTGCCGCGATAACGCGCGGCAGCATTTTTCTCAGGGGCAGTTTCTCGGCGAAAAACATAACGAATCCGCCGAGTGTCATCAGGGCGAAGCCATAGAACTGGCCCGCCAGGTGAACGCCGAGCAGCGGAACCGAGAGCGCGACAGTGGCCACGGGCGTAAACCCGCCCATGGCGGCAAGTTCCTCTGACGCTTCTCCCGCTTTCAGGGCGGCGTAATAGAAGTAGCTGGCGAGGAGGTCGCAAAAGCCCGCAAGGAGCGCGATGCCCGCGATACCGAGGGACGGCATGTGAAAGCCGAATGGAATCAGCACGACACCGAAGATGCTGATGGCTCCCAGCCAGAACACATACGAGATCAGATTTTGCAGGCCCTTGCGGCGCAGGAGGACCTTGTCCCATACCAGCGAAATCCCGATGAGGCCATGGGCGACAATGGCGATCAGGACGCCGTTGAAAGCGAGGGATTTGAGAAAGGACATGCAGCGGGCTCGTCGTTCTGAGGCGGGGACATGCTGTCGAGCAGAACCAGGGCAGCCGTTCTGGGCCGGGAGTTTCCCGGCCCGGTTGGATCAGTGCGGGAGACTTACACGTGCAGCAATCGTCTGCCCGGGGAAACACCATAGACGGCAGAGAGGATGGTTTCGGCGGCAACCGCAGTGAGGACGCCCTTCCACTTGTAGCTGAGGGGCGCAAAGATGGCCGCGGCGGCCGCGGCGGAGCCAATCCCGTAGCGGATTTTCTGCTCGGTTTCGCTCATTCTGAATGGCTTCGTCAGTTCATTGACAACGTCGGTCATAACTCTCCTTTGAGGGTGATTTTCGCTGGCTCGGTGATCGTGCTGTCTCTTTACTATGGATGCCTCCCGCCGCGTGAAAGGCGGGCTGGATTTTTTGGGAAGGCGGCCGCGCACGGGTTTCGGATTCCGAGGCAACCAGCGAGCCTGCCGAACTGCCGAGCGCAGTGCGAAGCCATCGTCCGCGGCGTGCCGGCGTCGGCTATCCGCTGTGGCAGCGGCCAGGAGGCGCTTTCGCGCCAGCCACCCGGCGGGGCAAACCGCCGGGGTGACACGCAACGCTAGTTCGAGGGCGCAGCCAGAATATAGGAGCTGCCGTACAAAGCAACGCCGATCAGCATCATCAGGACACCCACCATATAAATGGGCGTGTGCGGCAGCAGTTTATAGAGAAAGAACAGAACTCCGATGCCGGTGCCGAACACGACGACCCCACCGATCTTCATTCCCTGCCGTCTGCGCAGCGTCTCCAGACGGTCCTGCTCCCGCAAAAACTCGATGGCGGCGGTGGCGCCAGCCGCTGGCGAGTCGGCCAGCTTCTTCAGCATGTCGTTCTTGTAATAGCTCTCCCGTTCCTTGCGGCGCGCGTCCGACCACGACGCGACCGCGATGAACGAGAACAGGGCCACCGCTCCGATGGCCAGAAATCCAAACAGTGCCAGTGCTTCCAAACCTTCCGCTGCCATTGGCTTCCCTCCCGTGCCGGGCATTTTCTGTCCGCTTCACCCGGTACGACCGGAGTACTGGAGTTACGGTTGCAAAATTCTTTGCCGATGAGGCTCGACAGAAATAACGCAACCGCGCACCATAAGGCCAGGTCATACGGGCAGGAAGAATCTGTGAACGGCACACCGAGCATCGACGAGGACCGCGCCCTGGTCAGCGCCGTGCTGGCCGGCGATACTCCGGCGTTCGCAGGATTGGTGCGCCGCTGGCAGACGCCGCTGGTGAATCTGGCATGGCGCTTCTGCCGCGACCGCGGCCGCGCTGAAGAGATGGCGCAGGAGGCGTTTCTGCGGGCCTTTCGCAATCTCGCCCAGTGGCGTGGCGATGCCGCCTTTTCCACCTGGCTTTTCGCCCTGGCCATGAATGTCTACCGGACGGAGCTGCGGCGGATCCCCGCGACAATGCAGTCGCTGGATGAGATTGCCGAACCAGCCGACGCCGGCGACACAGAAATGGCTCTGGACGCGGAACGCCGCGACGAATCCGTGCGCCGGGCGGTGCTGGCGCTGCCGGAAAAATATCGCGACGCGGTGCTCCTCTTCTATTTTCATGATCAGAATGTTCCGGCAGCGGCGCGCACCCTGGGCGTCCCGGAAGGGACCGTCAAGGCGCGGCTGTTTCGCGGGCGCGAATTGCTGCGCAGCAAATTGTCGCGGCGGCCGGCAAGTCGAAAGCCGGCTCAGCTGGCGCAGCATCCGAAGGAGGCGCGATGAATTCCCCGCAACAGAGCAATTTCGATGCGGCACTCGATCGGGCGCTCGGCGAGGATTGCGAGAGCATTCTGCCTTCGCAGGGCTTTGCAGAGGCGGTAATGGCAGCCATAGTCAGCCAGGGTCCCGAGCCGCTGCGTTTCCCGTGGAAGCGCGCCCTGCCCGGGCTGATTGCCGGGATCGCTGCGCTCGCCGCCTTTGCCGGAGTCTGGATCTGGGTTCTGGAGCGCGTTCCTCCCTCAACGTTCGCCGGGACGGCTGTAGACTGGAGGTCCATCCTGGCCCCGGTGCTGCACGTCGCCCTTCGTCCCGCCACACCATGGGTCCTGGCGGCCTTCCTGATTCCCGTGGTGACGCTTTGGCTGACCCGGCGGCTGCTGTTCAACCGGTAAAGCTTGCACGTCTGCGCCAGGCAACCGGGCGGTGACCTATAATCGCTGCCACATGTCCTCGAGCGTTTCTCCTTTGCCGTTTGTGCTGGTTGATGGCGCCAATCGAAGAAAGGGCGTCATCGATCACTCTCCGTTTACCGTGGGGCGGCTCGCGGAAAACGATCTGGTGCTGGCATACGCGTGGGTCTCGCGGCGCCATGCGGAATTGCTCGTGGAAGACGGGGCCTGCCGCCTGGTGGATCTCGGCAGCCGCCACGGCACCTTCGTGAATGGCAAGCCGGCGGTGCCGCGCCAGCAAATCACCGAGAGCGATACCATCCAGTTCGGCGCGCTCGACGGTCCCACGTTTCGCATCGGCGTGCCGGAGACCAGCTCCAGCTCCACCATTCGCGACATCATCAGCCAGATTCCGGAAGTGGGTACGTCCGCGTCGGCGCTGGAAAAGCTTCGCTGGTTTTTCGAGTCGGCGCGCAAGCTCAAAACGTATGAAGGCGTGGAACAGATTCTCGACGCGCTGCTGGAGACGACGCTGCAGTTAACGCAAACCGAACGCGGATACGTCTTTTTGTGCAACGCAGCCGGCAAGATGGAGCTGGCCAGTGGGCGCGACGAGCAGGGCCATCCGCTGTCTGATGAATCGACACTGTCGCACGGCGCCATCCGCCAGGCTGTCCATACGTCAAGTGAATACATCCTCACCGATTCGCTGAGCACAGACCCCGAGGTGCGCAGCGCTTCCATCGTGGCGCACAGCATTCGCAGTGTGATCTGCATTCCTCTGCGCAAACACCGGCCGGGCACATCGGGGCGCGACAGCGATCTGCTGGGATTGCTCTACCTGGACAGCCGGCTGCGCCCAGGGAACATGACGCAGATCGACAACGACCTGCTGCGCACGATCGCAACAGATGCGGCGGCGCTGATCGACAACGCGCAGCTGGCCATCTCCGAAGAGCGCGAGCGGCGCTACCGCGAAGAGCTGAGCATCGCAGCCAACATTCAGCAGAGCCTGATGCGCGCGCGGCTGCCCTCGCTTTCATGGGCTCAGGTGTCCGCACTCTCCGTGCCGTGCAGCGAGGTGGGCGGCGACTTCTTCGACGTTGTCGAGAACAGCGACTCGCTCTCCGTGGTGGTCGCCGATATTTCCGGCAAGGGCATCTCTGCCGCGATTTTGGCTTCGACGCTCCAGGGGCTGATCTACGCGCAGCTGGCGGGCCGCCAACCGCTGAATACCATCGCCGAAGTCGTCAATCGCTATATCTGCGGAAAGAACACGGGCAAATATGCGACGCTCGCGATCCTGCGGATCACCCCCGACGGCATGCTGGAGTACATCAACTGTGGGCACGTTCCACCCTACCTCTACGGTGCAGAGTGCTCGCGGCTTTCCGAATCGAATGTGCCGGTGGGTTTGATCGAGGATGCTCCATTCCACGCCGGGTCCGTGCAGCTCACGTCTGGAAACCGGGTGCTGGTGGTCACCGACGGCGTGACGGAGTCGGAAGCGCGGGACGGCAGCTTCTTCGGCGAGGAACGGCTGGCAGAGCCTGAGGTCGCGAACGCTTCTCTGGAGGAGATTTGTGCCGCTGTTCAGACCTTCTGCGGCTCCGTGGCCGCGGCGGACGACTGCACGCTGCTGGATATTCGCTACCTGGGATAACGCCAAAACCCGATGCTATAGTGAAGTACGCTCCGCCCCTCAGGAAGCTCTTCGTGCGTATTCTCCATGTCATTGGGAGCATGAACCCGGCCCATGGCGGCCCGCCGGAGGTGGTGTGTCAGGTGGCGCGCGCGTCGGCCCAGGTGCAGGTCGAAGTGGAAGTCCTCAGTCTGGACGATCCGGGCGCAGAGTTCGTCCGGGAAATTGACTTCCCGCTTCACGCACTGGGTCCCGGACTCACCGGATTCGATTTCTCGCTCCGCCTGCCACAATGGCTCCGCCGGAATGCCCTCCGGTTCGATGGGTTCATCGTGCATGGGATCTGGAGCTGGCCGGGTGTAGCTGTGCGCAGCGCAGCGCGATCTACCGGCCGACCGTATGGCATCTTCCCTCACGGGGCTCTTGACCCCTGGTTCAACCAGCAATACCGCTTCAAGTATTGGAAAAAGCTGGCTTATTGGCCCGTTCAGCGTCGGGTGCTGCGAGATGCTCGACGGGTCTTCTTCACATGCGAGTCCGAGCGGGATCTGGCTACCACGAGCTTCCGTCCCCATCAATGGACAAGCGAACTGGTCCACCTTGGCGCCAGCGAACCGGCCGGCGATGCCACGAGCCAGATCACCGCATGGCTTGAGCGATGCCCCCAGGTGCGGAACCGGCGCTATCTATTGTTTCTGGGGAGGTTACATGAAAAGAAAGGGTGCGACTTGTTACTGCGCGCCTTCGCGGCCATCGCGAGTTCAGCACCCGACCTTGATCTGGTGATGGCCGGCCCCGACCAGGTTCGCTGGCAGGCGAAGTTGCAGAAAATGGCTGAAGAGCTTGGCGTTACGGCGCGGGTCCACTGGCCCGGCATGGTGACGGGGCAAACCAAGTGGGGCGCGCTGCGGGCCGCCGAGGCTTTTGTCCTCCCCTCTCACCAGGAGAACTTCGGGATCGCGGTGGCGGAGTCGCTGGCGGCGGGACGCCCGGTGCTGATCAGCAACCAGGTGAACATCTGGCCCGAGGTCGAACGGGAGGGTGTCGGTATCGTGGACATCGATAGCCAGGAAGGGACGGAGCGCCTGGTGCGCCGGTGGCTCGAAATGCCAGCCGGGGAGCGGGAAGCCATGGCTGAACGCTGCCACCCGTGCTATCGACGGCGCTATTCGCCGGTCCGCACAGCGCTGGAGCTGCGCGACGCTTTCGCAGAATAGCGACTGATTAACTGGCTATTTTTCTTATGTTTAGTCCTTCTCCCGCAACATTTCCAGCAATCGGTCGAATTCTTCCAGCCTGGCATATTCAATAATGATCCGACCGCGGCCCTTGCGGTCCTCGATGTGGACTTTCATACCGAGTGCCTGCTGGAGCTGAGTCTGAACCTCGCGAACATTGGGATCCTGTATCTTTTCTTTTTGTTCGCTTTTTTGTGGCTTGTTCTCTGGATTCAGCAGATTCTGAACGTGGCTTTCTGTTTGGCGAACCGAGAGTGAGAGGGCGACGATCTTCTGAGCGGCTTTGAGAATCGCTTCGGGATCCTCGAGCGGCAGCAGGGCGCGGGCGTGGCCGAAGGTGAGGGTGCCGGCCTCGACCTGGCTCTGGACCTCGCCCGGCAGGCGCAGGAGACGGAGGAAGTTGGCCACCGAGGCGCGGTCCTTACCGGTGCGCTTCGCCATCTGTTCCTGCGTCAGCTGGAACTCGCGCGATAGCCGCTCGTAGGCGCGGGCCTGCTCGATCGGGTTCAGGTCGGTGCGCTGCAGGTTCTCGACGATGGTCATTTCCATCGCCTGCTCGTCGGAGGCGTGGCGGACGATGGCGGGGACGGTGGTCTTGCCGGCGCGCTGCGAAGCGAGCCACCGGCGCTCGCCGGCAATCAGCTGGAACCGGCCGCCGGCCAATGGGCGAACGAGAATGGGCTGGACGACGCCCGTGGCGGTGATGGATGCGGCCAGCTCCTCCAACTGTGCCTCGTCAAAGCGAGTGCGCGTCTGATAGGGGCTGCGGTCGATATCGCCCACTGGGATTTCCCGTGGTTTGCCTCCTGTTTCAGGGACGGCCGCGGTTTCGGCTACAGCCTGCACGCGGGGCAACAGGGATTCAAGCCCTTTGCCCAGCGCCTTGCGTTTTGGAGCTTCGGTTATCGTTGCCATTCCAGATCCTTCCAGGCTGACTACGCGTAGGGCCAGAATCGGACTTTGATCTCCGGCCTGCTGGCCGCAGCGGTTTTGCGTTCCCTGGCCGCCGGAGATTCGATCCCATTCCGTTCCAGCAGCTCGGCTGCCAGCTCGCGATAAGTTTCGGCGCCCCGCGATTTGGGGTCGTAGAGAAGAACAGGCTTTCCGTAGCTGGGCGCCTCAGCGAGACGCACATTGCGGGGGATGGTCGTTTTCAGGAGCTTTTCCTTGAAGAACTCGCGCAGATTCTGGGAGACCTGCTGGGCCAGGTTCGTGCGATCGTCGTACATGGTGAGCAGAACGCCTTCGATCTCCAGTGTGGGATTGAAGGCTTCGCGGACACGGGCCAGGGTCTGTACGAGCTCGCTGATCCCCTCAAGGGCGAAGTACTCGGCCTGCATCGGAACGAGCAGGCGATCGGCAGCCACGAGCGAGTTCAGGGTGAGCAGGTCGAGGGCCGGGGGACAGTCGAGGATGATGAACTGATAGAGATCCCGCACCTTGTCCAAGGCGTCGCGGAGGCGGAAGGTGCGGCGTTCCATCTGGATCAGTTCAACATTGGCTCCGGTGAGGTTTTTGTGGGAGGGAACCAGCTTGAGGGTCTTGATCTCGGTGGGGAGGGCGACCTCCTCGATGGTGGCTTCGCCCATGAGGACCTCATAGGAGGAACGGCGGTCGCCTTCGCGGGCAATGCCGAAGCCGCCGCTGGAATTGGCCTGGGGATCGCAGTCCACGAGGAGGACGTGGAGTCCTTCGAGGGCGAGCGCCGCGGAAAGGTTGATGGCGGTGGTGGTTTTGCCGACGCCGCCCTTCTGATTGACCACCGCGAGGACTTTCCCCATGACTTAGCAAGAGTATCGGGAGCGATGCCGGATCGCAATGGAGAATGCCTGTGCAGAAGAGGGGCGCTTCTGTGGAAGGCAGCGTTCGACCAAAGGAAGGCAGAGATTTAAGCCACTGGAAACAAGCCAGATGCAGGGAGACTGTAAGGTTCGGGGATTTGTCACAGAGAAAGGAAGGGCAGTGGAAAAGGAGGTACCGGCCGAGTCATCGCTGGGATGCGTCGACCCGTGTTTTTCGCAGCAATTGCTTTGGTGGAACGGAAATTCTACCCAAGCTGGGGAACCTCGAAGAGCCGGAACTCGGAACCGAAGTGGGGTTTGTTCCACGTGGAACAGGGCAACGCTCAGGAAGCGCCCGCCCGCAACACGGAGTGAGAGGGCAGTGTTCCACGTGGAACAAAGGGAACGCGGTTTCTCGAGAGGAACCCAAAAGGTTCCGGAACGACCGACTCGTCCAGACGGACTGACAGCGAGGAGTTGCGCCCGGATGCGCAGATTTGGGTACTTTGGTCATTCGAGGGTCGACAAGCGAATTAATTCCATCAATTGAGGGCGTAAGCTATAGAAAACAAAGATATGATAGGTGCATTATGAGTTATCTCACTCGCACAATCGGGTAGCTCGTTAAATACGTATTCAAATGGGTACTCCATGGGATTGTGGAGCCAACAATCTCGCTGGACCCACCTTTCTGGGACTGCCGCACAGCCGGACCAGGGACCTGTTCGCAATCCAGCTCCAAGTCGCTGACATTTCGAAGTCCTGCGTGCCCTCTCACCTCCGGAGATTTGTGAACGTCCTCTGGGGGCGAAGAGCTTCGGATGCTCCTGCTCAAAAGCTACGGCACCGCGCGTCCGATCCTCATCGGCGAGTTGGAGGAGCGGGCGATCGGCCCCTTCTGACCCGCGTGTGCCAGGAATCCGTCAGGCGGTCTCGCCGAGCAATCTGAGCTCAGCGCGGAGGCGATCGATCCGCTCCTGAACCGCCGCGGCTTCCGCAGCCGACAGTTCCAGCTCTTCCCTCTTCTTTTCGATGGATTCGCAGGCGGTGCGCGCGTTGGCGACGACATGGGCGGCCGCTTCCCGCCTGGTGAGCCAGGCGATGGAGAGAAGAGCAAGGTCGGCATCCGACAGGAGCAATTCCACAGCGACGCGGTGCCAATCTCGCAGGGGATACGAGTCAGGCATGATCGTGCAAGATCATACGAGGACTGACCACCGAGAGGAAGGGTAACGTTGGTAACAACATCCTTCTGGTTAACCCCGTGGGATGGCGGGGGCGTGGACCGGCGGCGAGACGCCGGATGCGGCCATATTTTACTGCGCATAAATCCATGGATATGCACCAGATCATCCGCCGACAACTCGGGAAATGGAGTTGATCCTCGGGAGATCCGGAGCGCGAGGGACGCTGGGAGGCAGGGGGAGCTGCCTCATCGTCTCTACATCTGGTTCATGGTCTGGAGGAATTCCGCGTTGTTGCGGGTTTTCTCGAGGCGGCTGACGAGCAGCTCCATGGCCTCAACCGGCGAAAGCGGATTGAGAACCTTGCGTAGGACCCAGGTGCGGGAAAGCTCGTCCTTGGGAATGAGCAGCTCTTCTTTGCGGGTGCCGGAGCGCTGGATGTCGATGGCCGGAAAGACGCGCTTGTCCACGAGCTTGCGGTCGAGGATGATTTCCATGTTGCCGGTGCCCTTGAACTCTTCGAAGATGACTTCGTCCATGCGGGAGCCGGTGTCGACCAGAGCGGTAGCGATGATGGTGAGCGAGCCGCCTTCCTCGATGTTGCGGGCCGCGCCGAAGAAGCGCTTGGGCCGCTGGAGTGCGTTCGAGTCGACGCCGCCGGAGAGGACTTTGCCGGAGGGCGGGACGATGGTGTTGTAGGCGCGCGCGAGACGCGTGATGGAGTCGAGCAGGATGACGACGTCGCGCTTGTGCTCGACGAGCCGCTTGGCCTTTTCGATCACCATCTCCGCCACCTGGACGTGGCGCGCGGCCGGCTCGTCAAAGGTGGAGCTGATGACTTCGCCTTTGACCGAGCGCTGCATGTCGGTGACTTCTTCCGGGCGCTCGTCGATGAGCAGAACGATGAGGACGACCTCGGGGTGGTTCGCCGTAATAGAGTTGGCGATGGACTGCAGCAGCATGGTTTTGCCGGTGCGCGGTGGCGCGACGATCAGGCCGCGCTGGCCTTTGCCGATGGGCGTCAGCAGGTCCATGACGCGTCCGCTGATATTCTCGCGGACGGTTTCCATCTTGACGCGCTCCTGGGGATAGAGCGGTGTGAGGTTGTCGAAGAGGATCTTGTTGCGGGTTTCCTCGGGCGACTCGAAATTGATGGCCTCGATCTTGACGAGGGCGAAGTATTTCTCGCCTTCGTGAGGCGGGCGGACGTTGCCGCTGATGGTGTCGCCGGTCTTCAGGTCAAACTTGCGGATCTGTGAAGGGGAGACGTAGATGTCATCGGGGCCCGGCAGGTAGTTGTAGTCGGGCGAGCGAAGGAACCCATAACCGTCAGGCAGGATTTCGAGGACGCCTTCAGCGAAAATGTGCCCCTCTTTTTCGCTTTGCGCCTGGAGGATCTTGAAGATGAGGTCCTGCTTGCGCATGCCGGAGGAGCCGGCAATTTCGAGCGTGCGCGCGATGCGGCTCAGCTCGGTGATGTTTTTTTCTTTCAGTTCTGCGATCGTCATGAATTACCTGCGGGGTGGTTTTGTATTGGGAGGGGGGTGCAACAAGGAAGGGATTGGAAGGCGTGCTACGCGGGATTGTAAACCGGATTGAGGGAAGTGCGCGAGCGCCGGCAGCTTACGCGGCGCGGCGCTGGGGCTGCGGCATGGCAAGAGCTTCCTTACGGGCCGACGCGGCGGCCGCGACCGGGTCAGAATCCCGGAAGCGGACCAGCACGTCATTCATCGTGTCCTGCAGCCGCGTGTTGGGCTTATGCAGCTTGCGTGTTGCTTTGGAGGCCAACTGGCACAGCTGGTACCGGTTGCGGACATGAGTCAGGGCGCCAAAAATGAGTTCAGAACGCATCGTCAATCTCCTTACTTTTGTATTACTTGTTGGTCTGGTTCGACTGCTCCTGCTCACTGCAACCACACAGAACCAGCATGAAACCCGAAGGACTGAGGAATGGGTTTCGGAAGGCCGCCAAATCATTAGACGCAGAACGGAACGAATTCGGTCTAACGAAAAATACAACGGGCTTCCGGCTACCGCACAACCCGAGCCAATCTGTCATCCAGGCTCTCCTCGCCTGTGGGTTGCCGCGCACGAGAACACCGGGAAGCGCCGGAGAGTAGATTGGCGTTCAACAAACAGGTGCTGGGTACGGCAAAAAGCGCCGAGGGCCAAAATTGACTTCTTGAAAATAGCGTGGCAGCCGATTTGAGTCAACATTTTTTTTCATAAAGAGCCCGTGGCGAATACAAAAAAATGGATTGTTGGCCCTATCAATCCCATTTTCAATTGTTTAGTCGATGACCACACGAGAACTGACGGGGCTGGAATCGCGGTTGTGACTCCAGAAATTTGTAGAACCTGCGGCAAGACGACCACAGCCTGCAGGAGCATCCGGCCTGTTTTCAATGCCAAGGGTGAAGAGGAGGGTTACGAAACCCTTCCTTCCGCGGGGGTGGCACCGGACCCGCAGGGCAGCGGAACCAGACCAGCGCTCGGCGCGGGCCGGCCAAGAGAGCTGCGGGTGGACAGCGGCGCGGACAAACCGAGCCGCTGTGGAAGCAAGGTTACTGGCTGGCCAGCGCCTTCTGCACGGCCTCCGCGCTGGGCTGGGACTGGCCGAGATACTCGCTGACGCGTTTGCGCTCCTCGGGAGCCAGAGTGGGAACCAAAGCGAGGATGCGACGCATGGTGGTCGCCACGTCGTCCACCAGATTCATCATGCGGATAGCTTCGCCGGAAAGGGGCATAGACCTCGATAGACCTCTCTGCTCATTCTTAGCCAGGCGGAGCACTTCGGTAAAGGGGACGGCGCCGCCCATCTGCTGGGAAGTGCGCGGCACGGAATGGCCCCCCCCCGCGATGTAGTTAGGTGGAAATAGATGAGCGATCACGAATCGATCACAGGAATCTGCCACGAGACCCGGATGCTGCGGTTGCGGGCTGCCGAGGTGAAGAGCGAGTCGATAAGCGCGACCCAGGAACTGGGGAAGAGCCTGAAGCAGTTCCGCGCACTCGCAGAACGGCTCCGCGGGACGCAACGGTTGCTGCAAGCGCAGGCTCGTCACAGACCGCCGAGCAAGCGGCCGAAGAATCAGCGCGGCTCGGCCAGGTAGATCTTCACGTAATCGAGGTAATTGCGGGCGTACTGCAGGATCATCTCGCGATCCTCGGCGGTGAGCTCGCGGCGCACCTTGCCGGGAACGCCGGCAACGAGCGAGCGCGGCGGGATGACCGTATTCTCGGCGATCACGGCGCCGGCGGCGACGATCGAACCCTCGCCAATGCGGGCGTTGTTCATGATGGTGGCGCCCATGCCGATCAGGCAGGCGTCCTCGACCACGCAGCCGTGGACGGTGGCGTTGTGGCCGATGGTGACCCAGTCGCCAACGATGACGGGATATTTGTAGCGCATGCCGTGGAGAACGGCGCAGTCCTGCACGTTGGAGTTGGCGCCGATGCGGATAGAGTGGACATCGCCGCGGACGACGGCGTTCATCCAGACACTGGAGTTTTCGCCGAGCTCGACGTCGCCGATGATCTGGGCGGAGACGTCGATGTAGCAGGAGGCGGGGATGACGGGCGTGCGACCCTGGTAGGGGCGGATCATGGGGATAGTGTAGCTGTCGGTTCGGGCCCGAGCAGCGCCTGATTTATCCTCAAGAGAATCATGCAGGATGACGGAATTCCCGCGCTGAGGGGATGGAGCGAGGCGGAGCTGGACGCGGCGTTTGCCGCGGTGGCGCGCGAGGTGGAAACCTCGGCGCGGGCGCTGACCTCCGCCGACGAGAAGGAAGAGTTTCGCCTGCGCTGGCTGGGCCGGAAGCAGGGCCGTCTGAAGGCGATCAGCGATGCGTGGCTGAAAGCGGCTCCGGCGGAGGCGAAGAAGCCTCTGGGCCAGCGGTTCAACACGCTGAAGGCGCTGATTGAAGCGCGGCTGGAGGCCTCCTCGGCCGCGACGTCCATGAGCGTCCCCGACTCTGAAACGATCGACATCACGCTGCCGGGACGGCGGCGCAGGCTGGGCGCGGAGCATCCGCTGATCCGCACGCAGCATGAGATTGTGCGCATTTTTCAGCGGATGGGCTACTCGGTGGGCGTGGGGCCGGAGGTTGAGACCGACTACTACAACTTCGAGTCGCTGAATTTTCCGCCCGGGCATCCGGCGCGCGACACGCAGGACACGCTGGTGGTCGCGGGGCAGGAGCGGAAGCCGCTGCGCGAGCGCCTGCTGATGCGCACGCACACCTCGCCGGTGCAGATTCGCACGATGGAGCAGCAACCGCCGCCGGTGCGGATCGTGATTCCGGGCAAGGTGCACCGCAACGACGCGGCCGATGCGACGCACTCGCCGATCTTCCACCAGGTGGAGGGCCTCTGCGTCGACGTGGGCATTACCTTCGCCGATCTCAAAGGCACGCTGGACCACGCGATGAAGGAGCTGTTCGGATCGAGCGTGCGCACGCGCTTCTTCCCGTCGTTCTTCCCATTCACGGAGCCGAGCGCGGACGTGCAGATCAGCTGCCCCTTCTGCGGAGGCGCAGGCTGCCGCAAGTGCAAGCACTCGGGCTGGATTGAGCTGCTGGGCTGCGGCATGGTGGATCCGGCGGTGTTTGGATTTGTTCAGCAGAAGCAGCCGGGCTACGACCCGCAGAAGATCAGCGGGTTCGCGTTCGGCATGGGCGTCGACCGGATCGCGATGATGAAGTATGGAATCGGAGAGATTGGTTTGCTGTACTCGGGGGATCTGAGATTCCTGGAGCAGTTCGCATGAAGATTCTGAGCTCCTGGATTCGCGAATTCGTCCCCGGCATCACGATCACTGACCGCCAGCTGGCCGACGATCTCACGCTGCGCGGGATTGCCGTGGACGGCGTCTTCGATCTCGGCGCGCATGGGTCGCTCTTTGAGATGGACATCACCACCAACCGCGTCGACGCGATGAATCACTACGGCATTGCGCGCGAGGCCGCGACGATTTACGGCCTGGCGCTGAAGCCGCTCGACGCAAGCCTGCCTCCGGCTAAGGCAACAGCGAAACCGTTCTCCGTGCGCATCGAGGAGCCGAAGTTGTGCGGGCGGTTCACGGCGCGTTTGCTGCGGAACGTGAAGATCGGGCCGTCCACGGGGATTGTCGCCGAGCGCTTTCGGCTGCTCGAGCAGAAGGCCATCGCCAATGCCGTCGATGCGACGAATTACGTGACGCTGGCGATGGGGCATCCCACGCACGCCTTCGATCTGGACAAGCTGGAGGGCGGGATCGTCATCCGCCGCGCGCGCAAGGGCGAGAAGCTGAAGACGCTCGACGGCGTGGAGCGCACGCTCGATCCCGACGACCTGGTCGTCGCCGACGAGAAGAAGGCGCTGGGCCTGGCGGGCGTCATCGGCGGATGGGACACGATGATCACGCCGGAGACGAAGAACATCCTCGTGGAGGCGGCGTGGTTCGATCCGGCGACGGTGCGGCGCAGCTCGAAGCGGCACCTGGTGCACACCGACGCGTCGCACCGCTTCGAGCGCGGAGCGGATTTCAACGCGCCGCCGGTGGCGAATGCGCTGGTGAGCCGGATCATTCTCGAAGCCGGCGGGGCGGTCGAAGGCGAGCTTGTGGATGTCGTGATTCCGGAGGCCGACGCCCGGACCGCGAAGCGCGCCAGCATCGGATTCCGTGTGAGCGAGGTCGAGCGGATTCTGGGCCCGACCGAGGATGGCGCCGGTATCAGCGCGGCGACTGCCGTCGACATTCTGCGTCGGCTGGGCTGCGGCGTCGAAGATGCCGCGCGGACGGAGACGACAGCCACGCAGCGGCAGGACCTCGATCCGTCGCGCGCGTCTCTGGGAGAACCTCCGCAGAAGTCCGCCCCGTCCGGCCAGGCGGTGACGCTGCCGAGCTGGCGCCTCGATCTGGAGCGCGAGATCGATCTGATTGAGGAGATCGCGCGCGTGTATGGATACAACCGCTTCCGCAACACGCTGCCGCCGTTTGCGGGGACCGTGGTGGAACTGCCGTGGGCGGAGAAGGAATCAACGGTACGGCGGACGCTGCTGGCGCTCGGCTTCAACGAGGCGATCTCGTCGACCTTTTGCGCCGCGCAGGACGCGGCCATCTTCGCGCGCGAGCCGGATTCGGCGGTCGCGATCGGGAATCCGCTGAGCGAGGAGGCGGGAATGCTGCGTCCGTCGCTGGTGCCGGGGATGCTGGAGATGCTGGTGCTCAACCTGAGCCGCGACGTGGACGATGCGGCGCTGTTCGAGATGGGAACTACGTTTAGCGGCAATCCGGAAAACGGATATGCGCGCGTGGAAGAGCGGCCCACGCTGGCCATCGGCGCAACGGGGCATGCATTCGGTGGCGGGGATGTGGAATTTTCCGACATGAAGGGTGCAATGGAGGAGCTGCTGAGCCGGTTCGCTGCGCGGTCGCTCTATTTTGATCGCTTCCCTGCCGCGTCGGGACTGATGCCGGCGTGGCTGCATCCGGGGCGCAGCGCGCGCGCAGCGGTGGATGGCGGGACGGTAGCGTGGTTCGGACAGTTGCATCCCGCGGAAGCGGAGCGGCGGAAGTTGAAGCAGACGGTGTGGCTGGGCGAGGTTTGGCTGGACCGGCTGTACAAGCAGGAGCTGAGGCAGCCGGCGGTGCGGGAGCTGTCGCGTTTCCAGGCGGTGCGGCGGGATTTTTCCGTGCTGCTGCCGGAGCGCGTGACCTATGCTGCGGCGGCCGGCGCGGTGGAGGCCCTGGCGATTCCGGAAATGCAGAGTTACGCCGCGAAAGAAGTGCTGCGCGGCGGCAAACAGATTCCGGAAGGGCAGTACTCACTCCTGCTGGGGGTGGTATTTCAGTCAAACGAACGCACGCTGCGCGAAGAAGAGGTACAGGAGTGGTCGCGACAGGTGGTGGGCGCGCTGGAAACCCTGGGCGGCAAGCTGCGCGCGTGAGCGCTGAAGCTGCTTTGCGCCGCAGCTTGCGGCGAGTGGTGCACGCGGATTTTCACTCCAGGTCGGTGTGCGGATCAGAGCTTTTGTCGCCGGGCAGGCGCGTGCGCAAACGTTCGGCGCCCATCGCATCGGCTTCGCGGTCGTACTCGTCGCGCGCGGCGTCGCGCACATTCACCGCGCCGCTTCCGCTCGCATTGGCAATCTGGTTTTCCGGCAGTTCGCCGGTGGGGATGAAGCGGCCTTCGGCTTCCAGCGTCGGTCCGACGTGGCGGACTGCGTCGACGGCACGCGAGGTTGATTTCTGTGCGGGTTGGCTCGGCCGGGATTTCTGAAACATAAAAAGCCCTCTTCCTGGTCGGAGAACCGGAGCGCAGGAGGAGTTGCCCATGGCGCGTCCGGGCCATCCAACCGATAAGAGGGAATTATGGAAAACAACCGCAGAGAGCCGCAGGGATTCGGAGAGCACACACGGAAACGATCCAACGAAAACGCGCATGAGCAGGGATGGAGACTCAACGAGGACGAGCGCCGCGGATTGCCCGAGGGGAAACAGGATTTCGAGGGTGGGACCGATTACGAGTACGGGGCGCGCGATTTTGGAGATACGCCGGTGGACACAAAAAAGCGGGCGGCCACAGACAACAAGACCCGGCGCGCGGGCCGGGCCGTTGCTTCAGGAAAAGACTAGAGAACTTCGACCAGTCGCGGGTAAAGGCCTGCGTGGCTGGTCTGATAAAGAGCCAGCAGGCGCTGGCGCATGAGGTAATAGGCTGAAGCCGCTTCGTGCAGGTGGAACGGGATGAGGGTGACGGAGCGGCGCAGCACGCTATGGAACATGAGAGCGATCTCGACGCGGCGAACGGCCTGACGCAGGCGGAGCGCGTCGCGGCGAATGCGCTCGGTGACGATGATGCCTTCGTCGAAATTCCAGCGCTGCGCATGAGCGGCAAGCAGGAGCATGACCTGCGCGTTGTTTCTCATGCGGCGCAGACCCTCCTTCCCACCCAGCATGAGCCACATGTCCGGAGGCTCGAGAGAAATCTGGCCTTCGCGCGGCTCGAGGAAATCGCGAGCGACGGAAGTGACCTGATCGAACTGGACGGGTTCGAGAGCGGCCACAACGTCGGACCAGCTACGGTGGTCGATACGCAACGAAGAGAACTGACTTTTCAGGGCGGCAACAACGAGACAGCATACAACCGCGCCCAGGAGGAGGAATGGCAGCACGAGGAGATGCCTTTCAAAAACCAGCGAACCACAAAACAGAGCGCATTAGTTACCTGCGTCCAGTCTGCGAAGATCGTACTCGACTCGACGGTGCAGTGCAAGGATATATTTCTGCAAATCTTCTGAAATCGGCTGTCTTTCCGGCTCCGAGTTCCAAAAGCGGAAAGCGATCCACACGGTGGCCCCCATCCAGGCAACACCCTGGATATATTCCATACTCGCAAAATGGGCGGTACCAAAGTAACTCTCCAGCGCATTCGTGATCAGCGACGCACCAGCCCACGCAGTAAGTCCCTGGCCCAGAGCCATAACATGGCTCCGCCACCCCAGTCCCAGGCGGTTGGCCGTAAAGCTCATGGTGACAAACAATTCGCAGATCACCAGACTCGTGAAGAGGTCGCCCCGCAACTGCCAGCTTGTGTAACGTCCGTGGGGAGGACTAATCCACCAGGTCAGGAGGGCTGCAACCGCGACCCCCCCCAGGGCGGCCGCAAAGAAATGGCCTCGCGCGTCCCGGACCCAGGTTCCAGTGGGACGCAGGACGATGCGCGCGATCTCAAAGATCACCCCGAGCTCAAGGGCGAAGTCCGGCCACAGGCTGGTCCAGTAGATGTGTGCGTACCAGCGCGCAGCGCCATGAACGTAAAGAGTGAAGAGGGTTACAGTGAGGGCGGCCTCAAAAGCAATCCAACAGGTGAAAAGTGGGAACAGCCTCCAGCGGGCGCGCCAGATCAGAACGGCAAGCAGAGTCGCGGTCGTAAGAAAGTGCAACGCCCACAGAACGCCGCTCAACGCCGAGACCTTCATGCGTCTGCTCCGTCGGTGGCATTCGTCCCGGACAAGGTTCGAGAGAGCCACTTCGGAATACCGCGCTGACGCGTAAGCAAGCTCCGCACTGCCTCGGGGACCGGCGTGCCCGGAGCTTGCAGTATCCCTGGGGGATTCCTTTCCGGAGCCCGCGGGGAATATGGATCGGCGGCGCGCTCCGGCGCCTCGGCATGCGGCCTGGCGATACCAAATTCCATCGCGATCCAAATCATCGCGCCGATCCAGGCATAGCTCTGGAAGTATTCGATTTGTCTGAAATCCCGCGTTCCGAAATAACTCTGCAGCGCGTTCACCACCACGCACACCGTGTCCAGGGCCGTCAGCGCCTGCAGCAAAGCCAGAACCGGACCTTCCCACCTCACTCTGAGCCTGTTTGCGATGACACCGATCGACACCAGCAGTTCGCAAACTACCAGGCTAGTAAAGAGATCGCCGCGCAGCTGCCATGACGCGTAAGCGCCGTGGGGTGGGACGATCCACTCGCTGAGCGCGGCGAAGGCCGCCGCCGAGAAAAGAGCCCAGAAAAGAAGCTGCCTTCCCGCACCGCCTATCCATTTTCCGTCGCGGCGGAAAGCAGCGCGGGCAAGTTCCACGGCCACGCCAATCTGGAGCGCGAACTCGGGCCACATACTGAGCCAGTACACCTGCGCATACAAATGCGCGGATCCAAAGAAGCGGTAGACGACGTAACAGAGCGAGGTCTTGCCAGTGACAAAAGCGATCCAGGCGAATAAGACAGGAAATTGTTTCCAGCGGCCGCGAACGATCAGCACCAGAAGAAGGACGGCACACGACAGGAATCCGCCCGCCCACAGCAGCTCATCGAGCAGCGGCAGCTTCATCGCGGAACGGCCCCCGTGGAGCACGTCTCGGGGGGAATTCGCCGAATCTGTATTGGCGGCAGACAGCCTGTGTGGGTAGGCTGCACCATACCTGGAGAAATCCTTTCGGTCACCCGGGGGAGTTCCCAGCCAGTGTACAGCCACACACAAAGAAAGAAATCACCCCAAGAGAGTGATCGTCGGAAAAACGACTGACCGCACAGGCACATCCGGAACCCAGGAACTTCCTGGGCTCGTGCTGCCGTAACACTCAGAGAGCGCGAACCCCGGTTCCCCACGGAGCCGGGGTCGCGAACTGACCTCAGGCTTACAGGCCGACCACTCCAGCGATCGAGATGATCTCGCTGATGATCGTCCCCACGCCGGTTGTGCTCGTGCTCGTGGACGTCGTATTCGTCCCGGTTTGAGGCGGAGGATTGCCGCCCGCGCCGGGGCCGCTGCCACTGGGAGAAGTGCCATCCGCGAAAACCGGAGAAGCTAACAAGGCGAGAGTTCCAGAGAGAACCAGCAACCGCAAAGCTTTCTTCATTGGGAGAGGTATCCTTTTGGCGCGAACGGTGCGCATCTTTGAGACTAATGTGACGTCAAGAGGGTTGTACAAAGATTTTTCAATTTCCAGTGCCTTCGGTAAGCCTTCTTTGGGCGCCGACGGAAGATCAAAGCCGGCAGTTCCGGTGTACACCGCCGTATAACTAGTTTAATTTCAACTATCTGGGAATAACTTACCAGATCTGCAAAACGGGCTCTCCGTTTCCCGAATTGGTCAGCGCTGATTCACCAGGGCAGATGGCGCGGTCTCTGAGCCGGCGGGAGACTCCCGGGAAGCTAAGGAGAGATCCGGCTCCGGGGCGGCGCTGGTACGCGGACCGTCCGCACACGGCTCCCAGTCCACCAGCGGGTTGTAGACCTGGGCGTGGGGGTTGGGATGGAATCGGCCATCGCCGAGCCAGACGGCGACCAGCGTACCGGCGACGTAGGGATTGAGCCATACGAGCGGCACAACATACTTCTTGGACTTGACTACGGATTCAATAACACCATCGACGGGCGTGCTCCGGTGAATGCTGCCAGGAACCTGAGGGATCACGAAGGTGCGCAGATCGTCCTGCGGATGGTGGCGGCTGTACGCGACCAGCGATTTCGCCGCCTGCTTGGGCGTCATCATGCCCGCGTCGGCGATGAAATTGCGACGAATGGCATGCGGGTAATAGAAGTTAATGACCTTCTGCGAGAAGTTAGCGCAGTTATTGAAGAAGAGATTGAAGTGCGAGATATTGCGCCGGTGATTGAAGCGCCGGATGAAGGCGCGATCCTGCTGTTCCGTGGTGGCAACTTCAAAACCCCAGATGCGGCGGTCGTAGGAGGCGCCGATCAGCTCAATCCAGTCGCCGCCGGGAATTTCCGTTTTGGGGTCGTCGGGAACGATGGACTCGAGGTGTTCCACGCGATACCGTTCGCGGAGGTAGCGCTCGAGGCGCGGCGTGGCGGACGCCGGAATTTCGTCGACGTTATCGACAGCATAGAGATACGGGATGAGAGGAATGGCGAGCCAGTCGTATCCATCGACGCGGTGATAGCGGCTGATGACGACGCCGATTTCGCCGGGACGGCAGAGGCGCAGATGAGTCGGCGAGTCCGCGCAGACGTGGTTGAGATATACGGCGGCATGGCCGGTGGGATTCATGGCGCCGAAGTCGCCGAAGGGCTCTTCGAGCAGAAGACCGGCGTCGGCGCGCGCGACGGCGCACGCGCAGAGCGCGAACAACATCGCTGCGAGCAGAGAACTCAGCTTGCGTCGCCGCTTCATCACCAGGAACTGTGGCCCTCCAACCAGGAAAAGACTTGCATTTGCCGCGTGCTGAGGAGTGTCGATTCGGAAAAAGGCGGGGAGCCCGGCCTATCACCAGACAAGAACCCGTTTTCCGCCAAAATGTTGCACCGTTTGGGGTGAATTGCGCGTCAATCCGCCGCGCACCGCCTGCCGAGCTTGCTGATAGGCTGCGAAGAGGATGAATGACACGCGAATCACCGCGTCCCGCTACCCGCCGGGACAGACGCTGCTGATCGATGCCGACGACACCCTCTGGGAAAATAATATCTATTTTGAGCGCGCCATTGCAGCCTTTATCTCGTGGTTAGACCACAAGGATTACACGCGCGAGCAGGTGCGCGCGAAGTTAAACGAAGTAGAACGCGAGAATGTGCGGCATCACGGCTATGGGCTGACCAGCTTTCGCCGCGCGCTGGTGACCTGCTGCGAGCGGCTGACGACGGAGCCCGTCACGCCGGAGAAGCACGAGCGCATCATGAGCTTCGCGCAGACCATCGCCGACCAGGAGATCGATCTGCTGGAAGGCGTGGCGGAGACGCTCCCGGCGCTGGCCTCGCGGCACAAGCTCATCCTGGTGACGAAGGGCAACGAGGCGGAGCAGGCCGACAAGCTGGCGCGCTCCGGGCTGGTCCAGCATTTCTCCGGCGTGGAAATCCCGCGCGAAAAAGATCCGGAGGCGTACCGCGCGGTCTGCGTGAAGTACTCGCTGCCGTCGCATACGACCTGGATGATCGGGAACAGCCCGCGGTCGGACATCAATCCCGCGCTGGCCTGCGGACTGCATGCGGTATACATCCACCATCCGCACACGTGGGTGCTGGAGCACGAGTCGCTGGACGCGGCGCCCGAGGGCCAGAATTTGCTGGAAGTCGCGAGCTTTGGGGAACTGGGCAGCTACTTCTGAGTATGTTCTAATAAATGTTAGAATATGGACAGAGGGAGAGGCCGCGATGGTCAAGCTAAAGGTCACAACAATCGGCAGTTCCGCAGGCATCGTCCTGCCGAAGGAGGTGCTGTCGCGTTTGCGCGTTGCGAAGGGCGACACCCTTTTCCTCACCGAATCGCCCGACGGCTTTCGGATCACCTCGTACGACCCGGAATTCGAGGAAGATATGACGCTCGCCCGGAAGGTGATGAGGAGCCGGCGCAATCTGCTTCGAGAACTGGCCAAGTGACTCGTTCGGAGTGGCGATGGGTCAGGGACAACTCCGTCCTGGCGATTCACGACGAACAGATCGCCGAACATGGGGGCCTGGCGGGAGTGCGCGATCCGTCGCTCCTGCTCTCGTCGCTCGCGCGACCACGGAATCTCGCGGCATACGGCGACCCCGACCTCGCCGATCTTGCTGCCGCCTACGCCACAGGAATTGCGCGCAATCATGCTTTTCTGGATGGCAATAAGCGGACAGCATGGGTCGTCGCTGAAGTCTTCCTTCTCAAAAACGGCTATGAACTTACGGCCAGCGACGGCGACGGAGTCAGAGTGATGCTCGCTGTCGCCGACGGCTCCATGCCTGAAGTGAAACTCGCTGCATGGATCCGTGAATGGATGCGTCCGGCCGGCAGTTAGGCGCGGAGACAGCTGAAGCAGCCGGCGCCTTACCCATATCAAACTTCCCCAGTCACACCGCCGCCGGCTGTTCGGCCAGGTTCTCCAGCAGGGCGCGGACTTCGGTCAGTACCTCTTCCGGCTTCGAGCCCGTGAGCGGGAATTTCAGGATGCCCTGGGGCGTGAACTGGGCGCCGCGTTTCGCATTTTTGGCGACCAGCTTCATCAGGCGGCCTGGATCGACGGCGGCGCTCTCCGTGAAGCGGATGTGGAGCTGATCGCGCTTGCGATCGATCTGCGACACGCCGATTCTTTCACATTCGATGCGGAGACGCGTGGCTTCGAGCAGGTGCGCGACCGACGCCGGGAGCGGCCCGTAGCGGTCTTCGAGCTCGGCGCGGGCGTCGGCCAGAGCCTGCTCGCTGTCGATGCCGGCGATGCGCTTGTACATGCGCAGCCGCTGGTTCTCCTCAGCAATGTAACTCTCATCGATACGTAAGGCGATGGCGAGCGAAAGCTGCACCGACGGCCGCTCCACGCGCTCCTGGCCCTTCAGCTTGCCAACGGCCTCTTCCAGCATCGAGGTGTACATCTCAAAGCCGACCGCTTCGATGTGGCCGCTCTGCTCGCCGCCGAGCAGATTGCCCGCCCCGCGCAATTCCAGGTCGAGAGCCGCAATCTTGAAACCGGCGCCGAGGTCGGAGAATTCCTTGAGCGCGGCGAGGCGCCGGCGCGCGACTTCGGTCAGCTCCTGCTCCGGCGGGATGAGCAGGTAGGCGTAGGCGCGGCGATTGGAGCGGCCCACTCGGCCGCGCAGCTGGTACAGCTCCGACAATCCATGACGGTCGGCGCGGTTGACGATCATCGTGTTGGCGAGCGGGATGTCGAGGCCGTTTTCGATGATCGTCGTCGCGACGAGAACGTCGTGCTCGTGGTGCATGAAGGACAGCATGACTTTTTCCAGGTCGCTTTCGCCCATCTGGCCGTGGCCGACAACGACGCGCGCGGCGGGCACCAGCTCCTGAATCTTGGCAGCGAGTTCGTAGATGGTTTCCACGCGATTGTGGACGAAGTAGACCTGGCCGCCGCGCTCCAGCTCCACTTCGATGGCGGAGCGGATGAGCTTCTCGTCGAATTTCGCGACCACGGTCTGGATGGCCATGCGGTCGCGCGGCGGCGTTTCGATCACGCTCATGTCGCGCAGGCCGACCAGCGACATGTGCAGGGTGCGCGGGATGGGCGTGGCGCTCATGGCCAGCACGTCGATCTCGCGGCGCATCTGCTTCAGCCGCTCCTTGTGGCGCACGCCGAAGCGCTGCTCTTCATCGACGATCAGCAGGCCGAGATCGTGGAACTTGATGTCCTTCGAGAGCAGGCGATGCGTGCCGATGAGGATGTCGACGCGGCCGGATTCGACCTGTTCGAGGATGAGCTTCTGCTCTTTTGGGGTGCGGAAGCGGGAGATCATCTCGACCGTGATGGGGAACTGGCGGAATCGGTTTTTGAACGTCTCGAAATGCTGGAAGCTGAGGACGGTGGTGGGGGTGAGCACCGCGACCTGGCGCCCATCCTGCACGGCCTTGAAGGCGGCGCGCATGGCGACTTCGGTTTTGCCGTAGCCCACGTCGCCGCAGAGCAGGCGATCCATGGGCAGAGTCGATTCCATGTCGCGCTTGATGTCGGCGATGGCGGAGATTTGATCGTCCGTCTCGGCGTAGTCGAAAGCATCTTCGAACTCGCGCTGGAATTCGTTGTCGGGCGGAAACGCGTGACCCTCGGCCGCCTTGCGCTGCGCGTAGAGCTTCAGCAGCTCGTCGGCCATGTCTTCCATGGCCTTGCGCACGCGCGCCTTGGTCCTGGCCCACTGCTGCGAGCCGAGTCGATTGAGGACGGGCGAAGGTCCGGCTTCGGTCGACCGGTATTTCTGGATGAGGTCAAGGCGCGTGAGCGGAACGTAGAGCCGCGCGCTCTCCGCGAACTCGAGGATCATGAATTCGAGCGAGACGCCGTCCTGCTCGATCTCACGCAGCCCCTGATACTGAGCGATGCCGTGCTCGACGTGGACGACGTAGTCGCCGACGGCAAGATCGCGAAAGTCGGAGACGAACGCGGCGGTCTTGGATTTCTTCGGCGCAGGGCGCGCGGCCACGTCCGCTTCGTCGAAGAAATCCTGCGCGCCGAAGAGCACCAGCCGCGCGTCCGGCAGGCTGACGCCGGAAGCCAGCGCCGCGCGCAGGATGACGGGCGTGCGCATGTCACCGGTGAGGTAGCTGGATTCGTCGTAGACCGTCTCGCTGCCGGTGTGCTGGATGCGGCTGCCGAGGCGGTAGGGCAGCTCGTACTCGCGCAGCAGGCTGGCGAGGCGCTCGACTTCGCCCTGATTCGGAGCGACGAGCAGGGTGCGGACTTCCTGCCCCATCAGATTGCGGATCTGCTCGATGAGCGCGGGAATGGAGCCGTGAAAACGCAGTGTGGGGCGCGAGGTGAATTCGATTTCGCCGAGGGTTTCGTCTTCTTCCAAAACATCCACGGCCCCCAGCTGATCGATATCGAGGCCTGCATGCGAGGCAAGCCGGGCCTGCAGCAGCTCGGGGCGAACGTAAATGTCTTCGGGCCGGATCAGTGAGCCGATGCTGGAGCGCTCGTGGCGCTGCTCGACCTTGTTCCACCAGCGGTCGATCTGGTTGCGAATCATGGCCGGCTCTTCAATGAAGAGCGCAGAGCGGGGAAAGAGATCGAGCAGCGTGCCCGTCGCGCCCGAGACGCCGGCGAAGAATTCCCAGCCGGGAAAGACGCTCACGCCGCCGGCGGCGATGGCTTCTTCGACAAGTTCGGAGTCATCGCTTGCTTCGATGCGCGCCCCACTGAGCCGGGCGTGAACGGCGGCCAGGAGACGCTCCGTCACGGGCGTTTCCGTCAGCGGCAGCAGGCGCGCTTCGTCCAGAGGCGCGGCGGAGCGCTGTGTTTCCGGATCGAATTTGCGGATGGACTCAATCTCGTCACCGAAGAACTCGAAGCGCACCGGGCGATCGGCCTCTGGCGAGTAAACGTCGAGGATGCCGCCGCGCCGCGTGAACTGGCCCGGCATTTCGACTACGTCCATACGCGTGTAGCCGATGGAGGCGAGATGCGCGAGCAGGGTCTCGACGTCCACTTCTTCGCCGCGCCGCAGAATCTGCGCCAGGCCGGCATAGAAGGGCGCGGGAAAGAGCTTCATCGCGGCGGCTTCGACTGGCGCAACGACGATCTGCGCTTCGCCGGTGGCAATCTTCCACAGTGTTTTGGCGCGATGCTCCTGGATGTCGGGGTGGGGCGATAGATTCTCGAAGGGCAGCACGTCGTGCGCGGGCAGGCGAAGGACGCGATCGGGCGAGATGGCGCCCGTGAGCTCACAGCCGGCGCGGAGGACGAGGTCCACGGCATCGGCGGCTTTATTGTCGGCCACGAGAACGACGGCCGGCACGCCCGCGGCGCGCGCAAAAAGCGGCAAATAGAGGGCGCGGGCCGTGCTGGTGAGTCCAGAGACACGACGACGCCCACGGGCAAGGGCGAGGTGGCGTCTTGCCTGTTCGAAGGAGGGAGAGTGCTCCAGGTCCGCTAAAAGCTCGCGGACGAACGGGAGGATCATGTCAGTTCAAGTTTAGCAGCGGGGTCACTGGCAAATTGTGCGCAAAGCGAATGGCGCGCCCGCGGTGAGCCACGAACGAGTGTAGATTGAGGCGGGGGACGTAAAGGATCCATCGCCTATGAAGACACGCCTTCGATTCTGCCAAGCTGCTTCCTGGTTCTGTATGGTTTTCTGCCTGCTCTTCGCTGGTGCGGCGAGAGCGCGGGCGCAGGAGGCGCGGACAGCGAATGCCCCTCCGCAGGCGTACGGACCCTGGAACGCCGAGATTGCGGCGGGCGGTGGCGGGCTCACCTACGGCATCGCGGACGACGACCTGCTGCTGAAGGCCGATGCACCCTGGACCTTGCTGGCCTGGGTAAAGGCGAGCGATGTGCCGAGCGCGACGGAGCTGGTGGCCGGCATGGGCGCGCCCGACGACGAGTATTCGCGCTATCTGGCGCTGGCGCCCGGCAAGGCGGTGCTGTACCTGGGCGAGGGCAACACGCTGGAGGGTCCGGCGGCGATCGCTCCTGCAACGTGGCATCTGCTGGCAGCAACTTTCGACGGAAAGGAATTCCGGCTGTATGTGGACGGCGCGCAGGTCGCCACGAGCGGCCTGCTGGAGCCGGGAGAGACGAGCAGCGGGTTGCTGCTGGGCGATGTGAGCCCAACGGTGGAGATTGGTCCGGCACCGGATCCCGCATACTTCCAGGGATTGCGGCCGACCGACGAGGCGCATCTGGGGCACTTCGGCGGGAAGGTCTACGGGCTGGAGATCCTGCGCGATGCTCTGGCGGCGGATGCGATTCAGGCCATGGCGGCAACGCATCCGGATTTTGCGCTGCCTGTGTACGACCAGGGATCGAAGCCGTGGCCGGTGCAGACACGCGGGCAGGCTGGATATCGCGCGCCCCAGAGTCCGGATGAGATGCCGCACAGCCGCGCGCCACTGCAGCAGCCGGAGGCGGTTCCGCCGCCGAGCGGCCCGGCGATCACCGCTGCAGGCACCGATCGGTGGCAGATCGATGGTGGATGGAAGCTGAGCGCGGCGCCCCAGGTGACCTCCGAGGGCGCGCAGATTTCAGAATCGGATTTCAGTGCGAAGGGATGGTATGCGGCCGTAGTCCCGGGCACCGTGCTCACTACACTGGTCGATCGCGGCGTCTATCCGAATCCGTACTACGGGCTGAACAATCTGGCGATACCGGAGACGCTCAACAAGCAGGACTACTGGTACCGGACTGAGTTTCGCGGACCGGAGGCGGCGCGCGGCAAGCGGCTCACGCTGACGTTTGAGGGCATCAACTACAAGGCCGAGGTGTGGCTCAACGGGCAGCGGCTCGGCACCATCAAGGGGGCATTCATCCGCGGCGTCTTCGACGTGACGGGCATTTTGCGGGCAGGCAGGATCAACGTGCTGGCCGTACGCGTGTCGCCACCGCCGCATCCTGGGATTCCGCAGGAACAATCCATCAAAGGAGGTCCAGGCGAAAACGGCGGCATGATGTGCCTGGATGGTCCGACGTTTGTGGCGACCGAGGGGTGGGACTGGATTCCCGGGATTCGCGACCGCGACACGGGCATTTGGCAGCCGGTGGTGCTGCGCGCGACGGAGGACGTGAAGATCGGCGATCCGCAGGTGGTGACAACGCTGCCTTTGCCGAGCCTGGCGAGCGCGAAGGTGGACATCACCGTTCCCCTGACGGATTCCGGGGACAAACCCGTGCATGCGAAGCTGACGGCGGAATTTGAAGGCGTCACGGTTACAAAAGACGTCGATCTCGCGCCGGGCGAGAATACGGTGAAGCTGACGCCGGCGGCATTTGCGCAGCTCACTGTGACAAATCCGCGGCTGTGGTGGCCGAATGGGTACGGACCGGCGAATCTCTACCATCTGAAGCTGACAGCGGCGGTGGATGGGCGCGTGTCGGACACGAAGACGCTGCAATTCGGGATTCGCGAGATCACGTACGAACTGAGTTTGCTCGATCCGGCTGGTCATCTGGATCGGGTAACTTTCTCGCCGACCGCTGCCTGGGACGCAGGCGAGACGCAGCCGGCGATCGACACCGCGCTTGGGGGAATTCGCGATATTCCCGTTGCCGATGCGCCACCGCCGAATGCGCCGCCCTCGTGGCGGGAGTTCGCGCATGCCTGGGTGGAGTCGCTCACAACCGCGGGCGAGCACTCCGCTGCCATCGCGCCGAGCAGCGATGTGGGGACGTCGCCGTATCTTGTGATCCTGGTCAACGGCGTGCGCATCGCCGTGCGTGGCGGCAACTGGGGCATGGACGACGCGATGAAGGATGTATCGCGCGCCCATCTGGAGCCGTACTTCCGGCTGCATCGCGATGCCGGCGAAAATGTCATTCGCAACTGGGTGGGGCAGAGCACCGAGGAGACTTTCTACGATCTCGCCGATCAATACGGTTTGCTGGTGTGGAACGATTTCTGGGACTCCACGGAAAATTACAACCTGGAGGCGCAGAATCCGGCCCTGTTTCTGAAAAACGCTCGCGACGTCATCCTGCGCTTTCGCAACCATCCGTCGATCGCGGTGTGGTGCGGGC
>JASHNS010000100.1 GCA_030041515.1 Acidobacteriaceae bacterium
AACGAGTCCGACTTCTGGAAGATTGAGGGCGGCAGCTGGTCGAAGGACGTAGACCGATTCGCGGCTCCCAGCGACGCGCTCAAGGCAGCCGTGGCGCAAATCGTCGCGCCTGGAGACACTGACGAACACAAGATTGAGAAGATTTACGCGGCCGTCATGACGGTGGAGAATACCGACTTTACACGCGAACACACACAGGAGGAAAACAAGGCTGAGGGCGAGAGAGACAAGACGGCCGCGGACATCTGGGCGAATAAGCGCGGAGACAGCAACCAGATTACACGGCTGTTCGTCGCCATGGCTCGCGCGGGTGGCTTGAAGTCGTATGACGTGATCACTACGCGTCGCGACCGGAGCATTCTGAATGTGGGGTATCTTTCCTGGGGGCAGTTAAGCTCCGAGGTGGCCGTCGTGAGTCTGGACGGCAAGGATGTCTACTTCGACCCCGGCGATCGCTATTGCGCTTTTGGAAAACTGGGATGGATTCACGCGCAGATGCTGGGCATTCGCCAGACAGACAACGGCACGGAGGAAGCGACGCTGCCTCCGCAGAGTTATACGGACAATGAAACCTTTCGCAGGGCGGACCTGACGGTTGGGGCCGACGGTACATTGCAGGGACAGATCCGCGTGATCATGAAGGGCGAGGAGGCTCTGCGCTGGCGGCAGGACGCGCTGCGGCACGATGCGGACAAGGCGCAGAGGGACTTCGAGAAGGCGATGCAGAGCCGCGTTCCGGATGGCGTACACGTGAAGATGGACGGCTTCGATGCGCTGACGGATCCGACATCGAACCTGGTGGCGACGCTGGACGTAAGCGGGACGATGGGAATAGCGGCTGGAAAGCGGCTGATCGTGCCGGCGGAGTTCTTTGAGGCGAATGTCAAGCCTCCGTTCGCCTCGCAGACGCGGCAAAATCCGATCGACATGCGTTATCCCTACGCTGAGCAGGATGAAGTGACGATGACGCTGGGGCTGGGGCTCCGGATGGAGAGTCTGCCGCGGGGAACGGTGGTTCCGATGGCCAAAGGCGGAGAGTACAAGAGCGTGTACAGCCAGACGGCCGGAGGATATACAGCGGTGCGGCTGGAAGCGCTGGGGAACACGATCTTCACACAGAAGGATTACCCGATGCTGCGTGGCTTCTTCCAGAGCGCGGCGGCGCAGGATCAGGAACAGGTGGTGCTGCGCCGCTCCAAATGACCAAACATTGGCTGGGATGCGGAGATAGTCAACAAGTTATGGGCCCACGCGGGCGCGGCGAGAAAATATGTTGCACGCGGGAGCGCGGCGGAGTAAAAAGGGGCCACCGAAGGAAGCTGCGCGGGCGTTTGATATCAGTGGAATGACCGCGGCTGTGTGTCTGATGTTCACCATACTTTTGCGAGGCTGCCGTGGTTTCTGCTCGTCGTTCTGCTCTGTCACTGTGTCTGGGTTTGCTGGCGTGCGCGCCGCTGTTCGCTTCGTCGTCCGAGTGGAGCCAGCCCACTCCTGAACAGCTGAAGATGACTTCGGATCCGGCTGCGCCGAATGCTGCGGCTGTGTACCTGTATTACGAAGACATCGTCGACGACAAGGTGCACTTTCACAAGGTCTACGCCGAGGTGAAGATCCTGACCGAGAAGGGGAAGGACGCCTTCAATGAGATCGAGATTCCATACGAAGCGGGCGAAGCCGGCGTGGATGTGGGGCAGGTTCAGGGGCGAACGATTGAACCTGACGGTACCGTTGTGCCGTTTACGGGAAAGCCCTATCAGAAGGAGTTGCTGAAGACGGGCACGGAAAAGGTGATGGAGAAGGTGTTTTCCCTGCCGGATGTGCGGGTGGGCAGCATTCTCGAGTACCAGTTCACGATCAGTTACGACGCATACTACTTCGAGCCGCCCAGCTGGTTCGTGCAAAAAGATTACTACGTGCATGAAGCGCACTATCATTTTGTGCCGACCGACACCCACATGAATATCGTCACTACGGATGCGCACGGGCATGAGAATTCGGTGCATCAGCTGCTTTATTACCAGTTTCTGCCCCAGGGCGCGCAGGTGCGGGAAGGGCTGGATGGTTTCGATCTTGTGGTGAGCGATGTGCCGTCTCTCGAGGACGAGCCGTACACGCCGCCGATCGGCAGCTTTTCCTATCGGGTGCTTTTCTACTACTCGCCCTACGCTTCGGGCCAGGAATTCTGGAAGGCCGAGGGGAAGTACTGGTCAAAAGATGTGAACCGGTTTGCGGAGCCCTCCGGAAAAATCAAAGAGGCGGTGGCGCAGATCGTATCGCCCGGCGATACGGATGAGCAGAAGCTGGAAAAGATCTATGCCGCCGTGATGACGGTGGACAATACGGACTTCACGCGCGAGCATACGCAGCAGGAGAACAAGGCTGAAGGGCAGAAAGATAAGACGGCCGCGGACATCTGGGCGAACAAACGTGGCGACAGCAACGAAATCACGCGATTGTTTATTGCCATGGCTCGCGCAGCCGGGCTGAACGCAGACGCAATGATTGTGACGGAGCGCAACCACCGGATTCTGAACCAGGGATATCTGGACTGGGAGCAACTCAGCGATGAGATCGCGATTGTAAAGGTGGACGGCAGGGAGCAGTACTTCGACCCGGGAGAACGGTACTGCGAATACGGGAAGCTGGACTGGCTGCACACCCAGATGCTGGGGATTCGCCAGACCGATAACGGCACCGAGGTGGCGGAGGTTCCGGGGGCGAACTATAAGGACAATCTGATTTTGCGGGTTGCCAATCTGACCCTGAGCGCCAATGGAGCGGTGCAGGGGCAGATCCGCGTCACCATGAATGGCACGCAGGCGCTGCGCTGGCGGCACTACGTGCTGTCACATGACGAAGAGGCGGCGAACAGGGCGTATGAGAAGGAAATTCAGGCAGGTGTTCCCGCGGGCGTGCAGGTGAAGATGAGCCATTTTCTGGGGCTCACCGACTACACCTCGAATCTGATGGCGGTTCTGGAGGTAAGCGGGTCCATGGGGACGGTTACGGGAAAGCGCGTGTTCGTGCCGGCTTCTTTCTTTGAGGCCAGCGCGACTCCGCTGTTTGCGGCGCAGCAGCGGGAGAATCCGCTGGATATGCACTATCCCTATATTGCGCGGGATGAAGTGGATCTGACGCTGGCGCCGGGGCTGAGCGTGGAGAGCGTGCCGGCCAATGCCACGATCCCGTATCCGCAAATGGCGGAATACCAGGCGGCTTATGGCGGAAAGGGAGGAAGTTACAAACAAGAGCGCCTGCTGGCCCTGGGCAACACGATCTACCAGAAGTCGGAGTATCCACAGTTGCGGGATTTCTTTCAGAAAGTCGGGGCTCAGGACCAGCAGCAGGTAGTGCTGGATCGTGTCGCCGCGGCTGCTGCGGCGACGCCGGCGTCGGGGCCGAAATGATCAGGCGAGCAGCGCACACGGGACGGTGTTGCAGGATCGGGCTCGTCGGACTCGCGGGGCTTCTGTTGGGGACGGGGGCGCGGCTCGCGCACGCCTCGAAAGATGCCACGCTGCCGGACTGGGTGATGCAGGCTGCCGCCACCCCGGGCAACTGGGGAAACGCCCGAGCGGTGGTTCTGCTGAACGACACGCTGGTGACGGTTGAACCGGACGGGAAGGCCGTGGAGCGGGACCGGATGGTTGTGAAAATCCTTCGTCCGGAGGGGCGGCGGTTTGCGATGCCGCAAGTCGGCTTTTCGAAGGAAGAGAAGCTCGAATCGTTCCATGTGTGGAGCATTGGGCCGGATGGGCACCGTTATGCGATGAAAGACTCGGATTACGTCGAGTACGGGAACGAGTCGTGGGGCATTCTGTACGAGGATGACCGGACGAAGGCTGCGAACCCTCCGGGGGCCGATCCAGGAGGGATTGTGGCATGGGAAGACACCGAAACGCTGCCCAGCTACATGAGCGAGAACTGGTGGAACTTTCAGGGCCGCATTCCGGTGGCCGATACGGTCTTCGAAATCGATCTTCCGGCAGGATGGCACCAGCGCGCGGTATGGAGCCGACACGAGCCGCTGCAGGCGACGGAGGCGGCGCCTAACCATTTCCGGTGGGAAATGCACGATGTGAAGCCGATCAACCTGGAGAATGTGTCGCTGGCGCCGAATCCGGCCGCGCTGACGGGGTGGATGAGCGTGCATTACAGCGCCAATCCCGTTCCGGAGGGCGATGCTTTGTGGGCCCAGATTGGCAACTGGTACGACGGGCTGGCATCGCCAGAAAGCGAGGGCGGAACGGACATTGCCAGCGAAGCTCGGACTGTAGCGGCTGATGGCGACTTCATGACGAAGCTGGAGAACGTCGCGAACTTCATGCAGCAGCAGATCCGGTATGTGGGCATCGAGATCGGGATCGGCGGGCTGAGGCCGCATTCCGCCGAAGAGGTCTTTCAGAATCGCTACGGCGACTGCAAGGACAAGGCGACGCTGATGATCGCGATGCTGGACGCAGTGAGGATTCGGGCAACGTGGGTTCCGGTCGACCATCGGCGCGGCGTTGTGAATCCCGAAGCGCCGTCGATCCTCGGCGATCACATGATCATGGCGATCCAGATCCCGGCGGGGTACGAGAATCCGCTGCTGCAGGCGGTGGTGACGGCGAAGAGCGGGCAGAGGTATCTCATTTTCGATCCGACGAATCCGTATGTGCCGATCGGGCAGATTCCCGATTACGAGCAGGGCAGTTACGGATTGCTGGTGGCGGGCACGGACAGCCAGGTGATTCAGCTTCCCGTTCTCAAGCCGGAGGTGGAGTCCGCCGATCGCACGGCGACGTTCCAGTTGGCGGCGGACGGGACGCTGACGGGCGATGTGACGATGCAACGCTCCGGCGCTCTGGCGGATGACTGGCGTGGCGCCCTGCAACTGGACAGTGAAAAGGATCAGCGACAGCTGATTGAGCAGGTGTTGCAGAACGACTTTTCGACGTTCACGCTGGGGACGGAGAGCGCGCAGAACGTTCTGGCGCTGGAGAAGCCGCTGGAGTTGCACTATCAGGTGACGGCGCCGCTGTACGCGAAGCAGGCGGGAAATCTGCTGCTGGTGCGGACGCGCGTGCTGGGAAGAGACGCGTGGGGTCTGGAGGACAGGCCGCGGCGGTATCCCATCAGCTTTGAGAGCATCGGCACCTGGAAGGACGATTACTCGGTGAAGATTCCGGCGGGTTACGCGGTGGACGACGTACCCGATGCGGTGAATGTGGACGCCGGGTTTGCAACTTATCACAGCCAGGTGAATGCTGAGGGCGGCGTGCTGCACTACGAGCGCGAGCTGGTGCTGAAGCAGGTGACGTTACCCCCCTCGGACTATGCGGAGCTGATGAAGCTGGACGCCGCCATCACCACGGATGAAAACAGCGATGCGGTTCTGAGAAAGCAGTAGTCCTCGCCGGAGCTACCTTTTCTCCCGCTGAACGGGAACGACCTGAACGGTCGTATCGCGCATTTCGTTCAGAAAGCGGTTCACGATGGAGCCGTGGAGGAAGATGTCCCAGCGTGTGCGCGCCGACTGGCCGAAGACGATGTGGGAGATGTTTTCCTTGCGGGCGAATTCGATGAGGGCGTCGGCGACTTTGGTGTCGTGGAGAGTGACGATGCGGGCACCGAGGTCACGGGCCATGCGCTGATACTCTTCGAGGCGAGCAAAAGCTTCGGGATTGCCATGGCGGTGGTCGGTGCCCGGACTTTCCACATACACGGCAAACCAGTTGGTGGCAAGGCGCCCTGCAATGCGCGCGCCCGTACGGATGAGACGCTCCATGCCCAGGCGTGAGCTGAGGCAGACCATCACCTTTTCGGGCATCGGCGCCTGCTCCAGCCCCTGGGTGCGGCGGTATTCCGAGGCGGCGGCGCCGACCTGTTCCGCGGTGGTGCGAAGGGCGAGCTCGCGCAGCATATTCAGGTTGCCCTTGCGGAAGAAGTTCGCGAGCGCCTGCTCGACCTTTTCAGGGGCGTAGATTTTTCCCTGGCGCAGGCGTGCGCGCAATTCGTCGATCGTGATATCGACGTTGACGACCTCGTTGGCCCGACGCAGAAAGCTGTCGGGGACGGTCTCCCGGATCTGGGTGCTGGCGGAGCGGGCGACGGCGTCGTTGAGCGTCTCGAGGTGTTGTACGTTCATCGCGGTCATCACGCTGATGCCCGCGTCGAGGATCTCGAGGACGTCCTCATAGCGTTTGCGATTGCGGGCGCCCGGGACGTTGGAATGGGCGAGCTCGTCGACCATGCACCACGCCGGGCGGCGCGCAAGGATGGCATCCACATCCATCTCGCGCAGGGTGACGGAGCGGTAGTGAATCTCTTTGAGTGGAACGATCTCGAGCCCTTCCACGAGGGCCGCCGTATCGGGGCGGCTGTGTGGTTCGACGAGACCAATGACGACGTCGAAGCCCTGACGGCGCATCAGATGAGCGTCTTCGAGCATGCGATAGGTTTTACCGACGCCGGGAGCTGCGCCGAGGTAGACGCGGAGGCGTCCCGGCTCGATGATGGGCGCGCCGGAAGGGTCAGCCTGGGACGGCGTCAGATTGGTCATCCGGCCTCCACGGGATGGCGGTCGGGCTCGGCCACGGCGATGGGAAGGGTGAAACGGAAGGTGGTTCCGGAGCCGAGGCGGCTTTCCACCGAGACCTGGCCGCCCTGCGATTCGACGAGGCGGCGGATGAGGGCAAGACCCAGGCCGGTGCTTCCGCTCGAGGCGTCCCCGGTGAAGCGCCCGAAGATCGTCGGGAGGCGTTCGGCCTCGATGCCGCGGCCGGTATCGCGCACGAAGAACTGGACACGATCCGTCTGCTCGGTGGCGCCGATCTGAATATGGCCGCCCTCCGGGGTATAGCGAAGCGCGTTCGTGATGAGGTTGTCGAGGATGGTGCGCAGGGCGCGGCGGTCGCCCTGGACGAAGGCGACATCCTCAAAGGCGCCGAGCTCGAGGTCGATGCGTTTCTCGCGCGCCGCGTCGCGGAAACGGAGCGCAGCATCGTGCAGGGCGTCGATGGGGCGGATCTTCTCGATGCGCAGCTGCCGGCGGCCGGTCTCCAGTTCGGCGACCTCGATGAGGTCGAGCATGAGATCGTCGAGGCGCTCGGCTTCGAATTCCGCGCTGGCGGCGAGTTCAGCCTGCAAGGGCCTGAGTTCGCCGGCATGTCCCTGAATGAGGGCATAGAGCGAGAGGCGCAGCCGCTGGAGCGGGTCGCGCAGCTTCAGCGAGGCGACGGAGAGAAAGCGCGTCTTGAAGCGGTCGACTTCGGCGATGGCGGTGACATCCTCCAGAAGGGTGACGGCTCCCAGCAGCTTGCCTTCGCTGTCGCGCATGGGTGTGGTGCGGAGGCGATAGCTGCGGTCGGCCTTGCCAATGCGCAGAGGCATCAGAGCGGACTCGCCCTCCTCGCCGGTGGAAACGCGCTGCATGGTGACGGCGGAGCGAATGGCATTGAGGATCTTATCGCCGCCGGGCGTGTTGGCGAGGACCATGCGATCGGCTTCAGGGTTTTGCGAGGAGCCACCCAGCAGCTCGGCAGCCGCCTGGTTGAGCTTGAGCACCTGGCCCTTGCCGTCGGTGACGATGACCGGCTCAAAGATGGAGCGGACGACGGCATCGATGAGCTGGAATTCCATCTGCCGGCGGCCGGATTCGGTCTCGCGCAGATCGCGCAGGCGAATGGCCAGGCGATTGAGCTCCGTCGCAATGGCGCCGAGATCGTCTTTTGCCCGCCATTCCACGCGCTGATGCAGGTCGCCCTGGGCAATGCGGCGGGCCACGCGAGCCGTTTGGCGGAGGGGCAGAATGACGAGAATCAGCATGATCGCGGAAATGACGATGGCGGCGACGATGGAGAGCCCGCAGGCGGCAATCAGGCGGGCGCGCAGCCACTCCTGCTGGCCGTGGAGGTCGCTGACGACAGAATTGCGGAGAGCCGCCACAGTGCTGAGGTCACGGCTGAGGTTCATCTCCAGAGCATCCACGTCACGGGTCAGATCGACGGGGTTGGCAGGCGGGCGCGCGGCCAGCCGGGCGTGTTGGCGGGAAAGAGGCTCGATGGGGATGGTGTCGTCGAAAATCCGCACGTCAGCGGCAGCGGCGTCCAGACGGACCTGGGTTTTGCTTGCCTGGCCGCGGAATTCGGCCAGCGAGGCGGTTCCGGTTGCAATGCGCGCGGCAATCAATTCCTCGTGGGCGAGGGCGGCGCGCGCGGAGGCCAGAGAGGAGACGGCGCTGTCGGCGACGTGAACCTGAGCATCCAGCGCCCCCAGGTGCACAAACGAGGTGCGCACCAGCAGGCTGACTGTGGTGACCAGCGCGACCAGCAGGATGCAGCCGAGAATGAGCCGTTGATAGAGACTCAGCATGAAGGAGAAGGACGAAGACGCTATGAATCCAGAGAGTAGAATCTCTGCGGCAGCGATGCAAGCGCGGAATCCCTAATGGCCCCCGCGATAGCGTGCGAGCACATCGTTCAGGGTCAGTACGCCTTCCAGGGTGCCGCGGCTGGCGCGGTTCTGGATGGGCAGCACCGGCCAGCGCGGGAAATGATGCAGAGCGGTATCCAGCGGCATGTCCGGGAACAGCTGGGGCACGCGATCGGGTTTCAGCGCGCGCTGCACCGGGGCGTCGGGCGTCAGGGTGGCTGACGCGGCGGTCAGGTCTTCGGCGCTGAGCGCGTACCAGGCACCGTCAGGCAGCCGCACCAGGCAGGCGTGGGCCCTGGTTTGCGTCATGACGTCGGCGACGGACTGGAGCAGATCGCTGGCGCGCACCACGGGCACGTCGACTGGCTGCAGCGCGTCTTCAATGTGCAGCGAGGATTCTTCGCGCTGTTCCTCCATGGAGGGCAGGTCGAGGCCGTCCTGGTGAGTAAAGATTTCGAAGATACCCACCGGCTGCAGGGTGCGCGAGATGAGAAATGCGAGCGTGTTGGCGAGAATCACCGGGAGGATGATGTCGTAGTTGCCGCTGATTTCGAGCACCATGAAGACGGAAGTGAGGGGGACGCGCAAAAATCCCGCGAAAAGGACGCCCATGCCGACCAGAGCGTAGGTGCCGACGGTGCCGGTGAGGCCGGGGAAGAAATGCTTCTCGAAGGCGCCGACGGCCCCGCCCAGCATGGCGCCGATGAAAAGAGTGGGGGCGAACATGCCGCCCGGGGTTCCGCTGGAAAAGGAGAGGGTGGTCGCGAGCAGCTTCAGCAGCGTGAGGGCGATGAGAACCTGCCAGATGAACTGCCCGTGGAGGGCCTGGTCGATGATGTCATAGCCGACGCCCATCACCTGCGGGAACCCGAAGTAGCCGATGGCGCCCACCATCAGCCCCGCGACGGCCGGCTGAAGATACAGCGACCATCGCGGCAGAGCCCTCATCCGGGGGCGCAGAAATCCCAGCAGCGCGGCGAACAACGGCGCCAGCAGGCCGCCGATGACCCCCAGGACCGCATAGGCCAACAGCTCGCGCAGGTCCTTATACTGCACGACCGGAATGCTGAACATCGGGGCAGAGCCGAGAAAGCCCTTCACTACCACCACGCTGGAAATGGCGGCCAGAACGAGGGAGCCCAGAACGGAGGCGCTCCAGCTGCCGATGACTTCCTCGATGACGAACAGGATGGCGGAGATGGGGGCGTTGAAGGCGGCGGCGAGTCCGGCGGCCGCGCCGATGGGCGCAAACATGCGCAGGCGGCGCCGCGACATATTGAGTTTGCGGGCGACGATGGAGGCGACGCCGGCGCCAATCTGCAGGGAGGGATCTTCGGGTCCAAGCGACTGACCGGCTCCAATGGCCAGGGCAGCGGTAATGAATTTGCCGATGACGGTGCGGAAAGAAATGTATCCGTCGTAGACGTAGAGCGCGGCCTTGGTCTGGTTGACGCCGCTACCGCGCGCGGCAGGGAAAAACCAGATTACAAGGGCGGCCACAACCAGCCCGGCGATGGCGGGCACAAAGATGAGGCGGAGCTGGCCGGGGTGGGGCGCTGAGCCGAGCGCCAGCAATTTGGTCCATTCAATGGCAATGCGGAAGGCCACGACCAGCAGCCCCGAAAGGACGCCGATAAAGATCGAGAGGACGAGGAAGAGGAGTTCGTCCCGTTTGGGCGCGATGCGCTCCAGGGTGGCACTGAAGGCCACCTTTTTGCCGAGCGTGGAATCGGCGTCCCCCTCCGCGAGCCCCGGAGGCAGGGGAGTCGTTGCCGTGGATTGGATCGTGGGTTCCGGCATTTATTCCTGTTCCACGGCTTCCGGGTTCTGAGCGATGCGCAGCAGGAGCGCGTCGTCTCCGGTGGGTGGGCCGCAAACCTGGGCGGTCATCTTTTCGGTGTCATAAACCAATTGCAGGATGGTCTGATTCAGATCGGGGTTCTGTTCGAGCTGATACAGAGAAATCTGCTCGGGGATTTGGCTCCAGCGGCTGACCAGAGGAGCGAGTTCGGGAGAAGTGGTCTTCGACGAGGCGCAGGCGGAAAGCCGCGCGCGGGCAATATCTCTGTCGCTGAGAACGCGCTGGGCGCGGGCCCGGGAGGGCAGATCGCCGGAGGGATAGAGCAACAGCACGCGGGTTGCCGTGTCCAGCATCTTCTGATCGGCAGACTGAGAGCCATTGGGCAGAGAGGAGACTTGGCGGCTGGCCATTTCGCGGGTCAGGTAATCGGCTGCGATGCGATACATCCCCAGATTGAAGGCGGCCTGGCCGGCGCCCTCGAGGGCGGCCACGGGCGGGGATCGGCGAGTGGCCACGGATCGATAAAGGTCGAGCGCATCGGGCAGATCCTGAGCCTGCTCCAGCATGGCCGCAATGCGAGTCAGCGCCGCCAGGTCATCTGTGGGCGCGTTGCTGGCGGCAATCAGCAGCTGAGCCCGGGCTTTGTCGAATTGCCGCTGCGCAATCAGATAGCCGGCCATTTCGAGGCGGACTTCGCGGCGGCGGTCGTAGCCGTTGCTCTCCCAGGTGCCATCCAGGGCTGTCTGGTAACGGAGGATCGCCAGCGAGGCATTGCCTTGTTTGGCGGCGAGCCGGGCGAGCTGGAGATTAATCATGCCATCGCCGGGAGCGGTTTCGCGGAGCGTGTTGAAGTAGGCGAAGGCCTCCTGGGTGCGGCCTGCCTCGGCGAGGGCCGTGGCCAGGTCGATTTCAGTATCGCGGGAGGGCGCATACGCCAGGGCCGAGCGAAGCGACTCGATGGCTGCCCCGGGATTGCCGGCGTGCAGGGCTGCCACACCGCGGGCCTTCCACCGCTGGCCGAGCAAAGCTTCATGATCCGTAAACGACTGGTGCAGCAGCCAGGTGAGTGCGAACAGGACAGCGGTGATGAGAAAGAGAGTGAGAAGGGAAACAGTATCGCGCAGGATCAACCTGCGCCTGGCCAGCCGCTCTTCCGGCGTCAGGACCACACCCAACTGGGAACCGTTCATCATTCCGTCTCTTCTATCTTCCCAGATTTAATCCGTTTGCTGGCCTCCTGGTCAGATGCACGAAGATTTCCAATGGGAAGGATCAGAGAGGTAGCATGGGGGCAGACCGGGACGCAACCGATGACGGAAACCACGGGAAAACAGACAGCGCTGGAGGACGGGCTGCGGAGCCTGGGCAGCGTACTGGTGGCCTATTCGGGGGGCGTGGACTCGGCGTTTCTGGCATGGGCGGCGCATCAGGTGCTGGGAGAGAGAATGCTGGCGGTTCTGGCGGATTCCGCCTCCCTGGCTCGGAGCCATTACCGGGATGCACAGGCCTTCGCTGAGGAAAATGCGATCCCGCTGCTGGTGGTGGAGACGCAGGAACTGGAGCACGAGGCGTACGCCGCCAATGGGCCGGACCGCTGCTTCCACTGCAAGGATGAGCTGTTTAGCGTGCTGGAGGGGGAGCGGGCAAAGCGGAACTTCGCGGCGGTGGCCTACGGACTGAATGTGGATGACGGCAAAGACTTTCGTCCTGGACAGCGGGCGGCCAGGGAACACCGCGTGGTTGCGCCTTTGGCTGAAGCGGGGCTGACGAAGGCCGAAATCCGGGCTCTGGCCCAGGCGGCCAGGCTGCGGGTCTGGGACAAACCGGCTTCCGCGTGTCTTTCCTCGCGCATCGAGTACGGACGCAGAGTAACTCCCGAGGCGCTGCGCCAGGTGGAGGACGCCGAAGAGGCGCTCCGCGCGCTGGGTTTGCGCCGATTCCGGGTGCGCCATCACGGCAGCGTCGCGCGCATTGAAATCGCTGAGGAAGAGATGGGCGCCGTTCTGACGCCGGAACTGTTCGCGCGGATGGCCGCCGCGGTGCGGAGCGCCGGGTTTCCCTATGTCGCTGTGGACTGCGATGGCTATCGATCGGGATCGATGAACGAGCTGCTGCCCGCGGAGATGCTGGCGAGCCCGCGGGTGCGTTGAAATTCTTATGAAGACCGTCAAAATGGAGTGCTTTTCGGGGATTTCCGGCGACATGCTGCTGGGCGCGCTCGTGGATGCGGGAGTGCCGGAGGACTTGCTGCGAGCGGCTGCGAATTCGCTGGGAATTGGCGCGGAACTGAGCATCCGGCGGGTGGAGCGGAACGGCATTCGCGCGACCAAGGTGGATGTGCTGGAACATGGGCAGGATGCGGAGGGACACAACCAGGGGCATGCGCAGCACGATCACGCGCATGATCACGACCACCACGAACACGATCATCACGAACATGGCGGCGGTGACGCGCATGAGCATCGTCACGGCCGCAAGTGGCCGGATATTCGGGAATTGATTGACCGGACGGCAATTCCGGAGGGGGCAAAGCAGATCGCGCAGCGAGCGTTTGCTCTGTTGGCCGAGGCCGAGGGCAAAGTGCATGGTATTTCGCCGGAGCAGGTGCATTTTCACGAAGTGGGCGCGGTCGACACGATTACCGACATTGTCTGTGCCTCAACCGGCGCGGCATGGCTGATCGAGGAGCATGGTGTGGCGGAATGGCGTTGCTCCGCGGTGAATGTAGGCAGCGGTTTTGTGAACTGCGCGCACGGCCGGATGCCGGTCCCGGCTCCGGCGACGGCCGAATTGTTGCGGGGAGCGCCAACGTATGCAGCGGGTCCGGCGGTGGAGCTGACCACTCCGACAGGCGCGGCTTTGTTGCGCGCGCTGGAGTGCAGGTTTGAGGAGGGGCGGCCGTTTGTGGCGGAGAAGATCGGCTACGGCGCAGGCAGCCGCGATCCGGAAGGATTCGCGAACGTTTTGCGGCTTTCGATTGGGGTTGCTGCGCCGGTTCAGGAGACGAAGCGCAGCTTTCCGGCGGATCGGGTTGTGGTGCTGGAATGCGCTCTGGACGATGCCACTCCCCAGATCGTTGCGCATGCGATGGAGTTGGCGCTCGAAAACGGCGCGCTCGATGCGATGGCCGCGCCTGTGACGATGAAAAAGGGGCGGTTGGGCACGCTGCTGACAGTGCTGTGCCATGGGGAGCACGAAGCAGATCTTGCAAGACTGCTTTTTCGCGAGACGACGACGCTGGGTATCCGCCGGCACGAAGAAGAACGCTCGATTCTGGAGCGGGAATTCGCTGTGGTGGAGACGGCTTACGGAAAAATCCGGGTCAAAGTCGCGTCGGCGGGCGGCGAAATGCTGAACGCGATGCCGGAGTACGAGGATTGCCGGCGCGCGGCGCGAGAGCACGGGATTCCGCTGCGCGCGGCGATGGAAGCGGCGCTCGCGGCGTACAGCGAGATGCAAAAGGCGAAAGCATGACCCGGGAGACGATTCTGGAACTGCTGGAGCGCGTGCAGGCCGGGGACACCACGCCCGCTGCGGCGCTGCGCCAGTTGGCCAACCTGCCCTATGAGGACGCGGGTTTCGCGCGCATCGATCATCATCGGTCGCTGCGGCTTGGGCTGCCGGAAGTGATTTACGCGGCGGGCAAGACTCCGGAGCAGACAGCAGAAATCTTTGCGCGGATGGCCGCGGCGGGCGGCAGCGTGCTGGCGACCCGGGCCAGCGCCGAGGCGTACGCCGCCGTGCGGGCACGTATGCCGGAGGCCGACTGGCACGAGACCGCACGGATCATCGCCCGAGGAAATGGCGGCATCCGCAGGGCCGACGGCGCGATCGCCGTGATCTGCGCGGGGACCAGCGACTTACCGGTTGCGGAAGAAGCCGCTGTGACGGCGGAGTATCTCGGGTTGAATGTGGTGCGCATCTCCGATGCGGGGGTAGCCGGACTGCATCGCATTCTCGCGGAGCGCGAGACGCTCGGGTCCGTGCGTGCGGCGATCGTCTGCGCGGGCATGGAAGGAGCGTTGCCCAGCGTGGTAGGCGGGCTGGTGGCGGCGCCGGTGATTGCGGTTCCGACAAGTGTCGGATATGGTGCGGCTTTCGGAGGGGTTGCGGCGCTGCTGGGAATGCTGAATTCGTGCTCGCCTAACGTCTGCGTTGTGAATATCGATAATGGGTTTGGCGCAGCGTATGTGGCCGCGATGATGGTGCGCGCCGCAGCAACCTCAGAGGCTTCGCCCCAGGAAGCCGCGGTGCCGTCGGCGCGCTGAAGGGGCACCTAGGCCACCAGCAGTACTTTGCCGCCGGGATGGCGCTTCTCGGCGAAGTTCTGCGCCTGGCGGACGTCTTCGAGGCGAAAGGTGCGGGCAATCGGGATGGAGAATTCACCGCGTGCCACATCGTCGGCGAGCTGATACAGGCGCGATGCGTCCGGCTGCGCCATGATGGCTTCCACGCGGATGTCCTTCCAGCGCGCAGCTTCGGGCACACCTACCACCGAGCCCAGAACGCCGCCCGCCTTCAGCGCATGCAGCAGCTTGCCGATGGTCTCGCCGCCGACCGTGTCGGCGATCGCGTCGAAATCGCGAAGGAGGGCGACTTCCGCCTCCCGATCGAGCGCCACCACGCGATCGGCCCCGAGCGATTCTGCTTCTTCTCGCTGGGTGGAACGCACACCGGCGGTGACCTTCGCCCCATGCTTACGCGCAACGTGAACCGCGGTGCGCCCTACGCTGCCGACCGCACCGGTGACCAGGACGCGCCAGCCGGGCTGTACCCTGACGGCGCGTTCGATCAACTGAGCGCCGGTTGTGAGGACCAGAGGCAATGCCGCGGCCTGCACAAAGCTCAGGCGCTCCGGGATGGGCGCGAGGATATCGGCGCGCACGGTTGTGAATTCCGCGTACGTGCCATTCGCCATAGCCATCACGCGCATGCCTTTCGTCAATCCGGTGACGTCGCGGCCGCAATCGACGACTTCGCCGGCCAGGTCGCGTCCTAGAATGGCGGGGAACTCCAAGGGCATCCGTTTGCGGGCGTCGCCGCTGCGAATCTTCCAGTCCACCGGATTCACGCTGGTGGCGCGCACCCGAACGCGGACCTCGTTGGGGCCGAAGGCCGGCTCCTGCTGATCGTTCTCCAGCTGGAGCTTATCCACGTCGCCGTATTCATAGAGAACCACCGCTCGCATGGCACAGATCTCCTCTTTCTGTGAGATGAGCGGGGAGTCCACCGTGTGGTCTGCGGGTGATCAGGCGCTGACGGTGCTGCCTTTTGGCTTGCGCGACATGAGCCAGATAAGGCCCAGGACGGCGAACAGGGAAGCCCCACCGGCGACGGCCAAAATCCGGAGCACGGCGACCGTGTAACGTCCCTGGGACGGGGAATAGTTGCAGCAATAGAGGAGGATGAGGTCGCTCAGCGTTCCGATGTGCCGTGTGCTGGCGGAGATCAGCGCCAGACGGACGTCTCTGGACTGAAAATCCACGCCGAAAAGATATTTTGAGACGCGTCCATCCGGCGTAATGATCATGACCACGCTGGAGTGAGCAAACTGGTCCATTTTGCCGTCGGGGCCGGGAACGCGCACGTAGTGAAAGCCGGTGGAGTGGGTCAGATCGTCGATGGAGGACTGCGGGCCAGTGATGAAATGGACGGCATTCGAGGCAGAAGCCGGCGCATCCAGCATGGAGAGGAACATCTTCTTCTTCATGGCGCCGGCCGCGGGGGTGTCTGTTGGATCGAAGCTGGCGACCAGCACGTCGTATTGATTGCCAACCTGGAAACCGGTTTGGCGCAGCGCCGATGCCATGCCCTGCAGCACCTGTGGGCAGAGCAGCTTGCAGTTGTAATACATCAGCTCCAGCATGACGGGGCGTTTGTCATGGAAGAAATCCCCAAGTTTGACCTGGCGGCCGGTGGAATCGACGAAAGGATCGTTCAGGGGCAGGGATCGGCCCAGGTTCTGATCGATGCCGGCATGTTTCTGCCAGGCTGGAGCTCGTTGCGCATCCGCGCCGACGGGGCGGTCGGCGGAATACTGCGCGACAGCGGGGACACAGCTCAATGCCAGGCCGGTGACGGCCATCAGAACCAGAAAGATACGACTGCGGCTCACAGTGACTAGGATACGCCGCGAATTCCGGATTTACGGCAGCGGGGTGAGGGGGATGGTTTTTCCTGTCCGCACCGACGTGCGCGCGGCATCAAGAATCTGCATGACGATCACGTTCGTGTCGAGGGCCGTCAGGTCGCCATGAGGCTGGATTTGTCCCCGCAGCACGGCGGCCAGATAATGCAACGAACTGTCCTGCGGCGGCTCCAGCGGCGGGGCCGTCACGGTTTCGGAGGGCGCGGATTCGCTGAACCGCTCCTGAACCTGAGTGGGATTCAATGCAAAGGCGTAGCCGCTTGTGCCGTATACCTCCATATCTTTCACGCCGAAGGTCCAGTTCCAGGAGGGCAGCAGCACGGCCTGCGCGGTTCTGTAGCGCAGGATGACGGTGGCATCGTCGTCGACGCGGGGATAGATCCGCGGCTTGTCGGTCTGCGCCACGGCGGTGACGCTCAGGGGCGTTTCGCCGTGCATGAACCATGTTGCCAGATCCGCGCCGTAGCAGCCGAAGTCATAGAGGGCGCCCGCGCCGTTTTGGGCAGGATCGGTGAGCCAGGAGAGGAACTCCGGGCTGACACCGATTTCCTTCGGGCCCTGATGGCCGTCGCGCACGATGATCTTGCGGATCGCGCCCAGCCGCCCCTCCTGGGCGAGGTCGTACACGTCGCGATTGCTGGCGTACCAGGTAGTCTCGTAATTCACCAGCACCTGGATACCGCTGCGGCGCGCGGCGCTGCGGATGGCGAGGGCGTCCGCCAGAGAAAGCGTGAGCGGTTTCTCGACCATCACGTCCAGGTGATGCGCGGCCGCCGCTTCGATGATGGGGCGATGCTGGGCGATGGAGGTGTACACGAGCAAGGCCTGAGGATCGCGATGAGCGAGCAGATCGTCGAGCGAGTTGTAGAAGAGGCTGGGGCTGAGGTGGAACTGGCGCTCGTATTTGGCGCGCAGCGCGGGGTTGGCGTCGACAATGCCGACCAATTGCGCGTCATGCTGATGCGGAAACGCGTCCAGGAAACCCACGACGTGGTCATGCTCCAGACCTACGATGGCCACGCGGATGGGCGCGGGCTGCGCGGTCAGCGGCAGAGCGGTCATGGCCAACAGGAGCGCGATGAGAAAGGGCATGCAGCGGAGCGAACGAACGGACATAGAGCGTATGTTACCGCCGGATGGCAATCTGCTGCGTACCTTGCCTGCGTTCGTTGCCAGCTTTCCTGGCCGGATGGTAGCTTGAAATCTGACTGACTTCTTGAAGGAAAATCACCAGCATGCAAACCACCTATAACGGACTGGCCTTGCCCCAGGATGGCGAGGCGATCCAGTACGCCAACGGGAAATATCAGGTTCCGGATCATCCGATCATTCCGTTCATTGAGGGCGACGGCACGGGCCGCGATATCTGGCGCGCGTCGCAGCGGGTGTTTGACGCCGCGGTGGAGAAGGCTTACGGCGGCAAGCGCGCCGTGAAGTGGTTTGAAATTTTCGCGGGCGAGAAGGCCTTCCGCGCGTTCAGGACCTGGCTGCCGGACGACTCGGTGAAAGCCGCGACGGATTTTCGCGTCTCGATCAAGGGGCCGCTGACGACGCCGGTGGGCGGCGGCATCCGGTCGCTGAACGTGGCGCTGCGGCAGATCATGGATCTCTATGCATGCGTTCGTCCGGTGAAGTACTACCAGGGCGTACCGAGCCCGGTGAAGCATCCGGAGAAGCTGGATGTGGTGATCTTTCGCGAGAATACAGAGGATGTGTACGCGGGGATCGAGTTCAAAGAGGGAACGGCCGACGCGAAGAAGCTGATCTCGTTCCTGAACGACGAGATGCTGAAGGGCGGCAAGAAGAAGGTGCGGACCGACTCCGGGGTGGGGATTAAGCCGATCTCGATCACGGGGACCAAGCGGCTGGTGCGGTATGCGATCCGGCACGCGATTGAGACGGGTCGCAAGACCGTAACGCTGGTGCACAAGGGGAATATCCAGAAGTTCACCGAAGGCGCTTTCCGCGAGTGGGGCTACGAGGTCGCGGTGGACGAATTTCGCGAGCACGTGATCACGGAGCGCGAGAGCTGGATTCTTGGCAATCTGGAAGCGAAGCCCGGGCTGAGCGTGGAGCAGAATGCAGCGATGATTGAGCCGGGGCTGGAGTTTGCCAACGAAGAATTCCGGCAGACGTTGTACGCGGAAGTGAAGGGCGTGCTGGATGCGATCGGGCATTCGCACGGCAAGGGCCAGTGGAAGAGCAAAATTCTGATCAACGACCGCATCGCGGATTCGATTTTTCAGCAGATCATTATTCGCCCGGCGGAGTACAGCATTCTGGCCTGCCCGAACCTGAATGGCGACTACATCTCCGACGCGTGCGCGGCGCAGGTGGGCGGCCTGGGCATCGCGCCGGGGGCGAACATCGGCGATGGGTACGCGGTCTTTGAGGCGACACACGGAACCGCTCCGAAATATGCGGACAAGGACGTCATCAATCCCGGATCGGTGATGCTGTCGGGCGTGATGATGTTTGAGTTTCTGGGCTGGCGCGAGGCGGCGAAGCTGATTGAGAGCTCGATGGAGAAGACGATTCAGCAGAAGTTCGTCACGTACGACTTCGAGCGCCAGATGCAGGGCGCGACGAAGGTGAGCACCAGCGAGTTTGCGACGAGGATGATCGGGAATATGGGACTTGGCGGCCAGGCGGGCGGGCCTTCGGCCTCAATGAATCTGGGCCTGTAACAAAAGGAGAAGTTATGCGGAAGAAAGTGACGATTGTGGGCGCCGGCAATGTGGGCGCCACGGCGGCGCACTGGATTGCGTCGAAGGAATTGGCGGATGTGGTGCTGATCGACGTGGTGGAGGGGATTCCCCAGGGCAAAGGGCTCGATCTGCTGGAAGCGATGCCCATCGCGAAGACCGATTGCCGGATCATCGGCACGAACGACTACGCGGACACGGCGAATTCCGACATCGTGGTGATCACGGCGGGCATTCCGCGCAAGCCAGGGATGAGCCGCGACGATCTGCTGCAGACCAACTACAAGATCATGTCGGACGTGGTGGGCAAGGTGACGGCGAACTCGCCGAACTGCATCCTGATCATCGTTTCCAATCCGCTGGATGCGATGGCGCAGGCGGCGTTCCGGCAGGCGAAGTTCAACCGCGAGCGCGTGATCGGCATGGCGGGGGTGCTGGACTCGGCGCGGTATCGGACCTTTATTGCCGAGGAGCTGAACGTTTCGGTGGAGAACGTCACGGCCTTTGTGCTCGGCGGACACGGCGACACGATGGTGCCTCTGCCGCGGTATTCGTCGGTGGCGGGGATTCCGATCACGGAACTGATGCCGAAGGAGAAGATCGATGCGATCGTCCAGCGCACGCGCGACGGCGGGGCGGAGATCGTGAAGTACCTCAAGACCGGCAGCGCTTACTATGCGCCGTCAGCCGCGACGGTGGAGATGGTCGAGGCCATCCTGAAGGATAAGAAGAAGGTGCTGCCCTGCGCGGCGTATCTCGACGGCGAGTACGGCATCAGCGGCTACTACATCGGCGTGCCGTGCAAGCTGGGATCGAAAGGCATCGAGCAGATCCTGGAGATCAAGCTGAGTGCCGAGGAAGATGCGGCGCTGAAGAAGAGCGCTGCGGCGGTGAAGGAGCTTTGCGCGGTGATTGGGGTCTAGCTAAGGACCGGACAGCTAAGAGCCGGTTAGCTGAAGAACTGTCAGCTAAAATCCGGCCAGCTGTCGTCCGGTTAGCTCAGAGCCGGACAGCGAAGGAACGGCTGGGAGAGATTCTCTCCTGGCCGTTTTTGATTGGAGATCGTAAGCCGTAGACCGTAGACCGTAATCCGTGCTTCTTCACTCCCTTGCGCGCAGGAAGGCGATCACGTGATCGGCTTCCACCACGCCGACGAGGCGGTCGCGCGTGTCGATGACAGGGAGAGCGCGCAGATTGTATTTGTCAAAGAGCTCCGCCACTTCATCCTCGTGCTGGTCGGCGCGGCAGGAGACGAAGCGGGGATCGGTGAGGACCTCCAGCCGCGTTTCAGGACGCGCCAGGACGAGGCGAGCCAGCGGAACCACGCCCTGAAGGACTTCCTTCTCGTCAATCAGATAAATCTCGGTCATCGTCTCGGGGTCACCATCGAAGGCGCGCAGAGCGCGAATGCCATCGGCGACGGTGGCATTGCGTGCGACGGCGACATACTCCGTCGTCATGCGGCCGGCCGCGGAGTTCTCGCGGAATTCGAGGAGTTCGCGGACCTCGCGCCGTTCCTCGGGATCCATTTCCTTGAGGATGGCTTCCGTGCGCGACTCGGGCAGCTCGGCCAGAAGGTCGGCCGCCGCGGAGGGATCCATTTCCTCGACGATCCCGGCTGCGGTTTCGGAATCCAGGGCCTGGACCAGGGACTTCTGCAGCTTCGGCTCGACTTCCTCGAGGGTGTCCGCCGCCACTTCCTCGTCCAGCGTGCGCAGGACCGCTTCTCGTTCGGCGGGCGCCAGCTCTTCCAGGATGTCGGCAATGTCGGAGGGGTGCAGCTGCGCCAGGCGCTCGTGCTCGATCTTGAGTTTCACGCGGCGGGCGGGGTCGACCTCGATCATGTCGACGAAGTTCCACGGGATCACGCGCGTGGGGAACTTCCCGACGAAGGTTTCGACAGCGCGGCGGGGCAAAGCGCCGGTGAGCAGCCGGCGCAGCGCGCCGCGCATGCCAACCTCCACCTCCGTGACGCAGAGCTGATCGCCCGAACCGTTGGCCGGCGTCCAGCGCAGGTTCACGTCGTTCACGCGGACGACTTTCCGTCCATGGACGTCGATGATCTGGCGATCGAGCAGGTCCTGGCGCAGGAAGATGAAGCCCTCGTCGCCGCGCAGCGGAGTCAGGGCCGCCTCGTCGCGCAGCTCGAGGGCGCCGCTGGGGGTCCAGCGGACGTCGCTGGAGGCCGCGAGTTCCAGGCCCTTGCGCGTCTTCAGTACGAGCCCGGCCACGCGTCCGGCCTCGGCGCCAGTGCCCACGGCGACATCGCGGAGCTTTCCGCGGAGGAAGCCGCGCACGCTGGTCACTGGCGTGCCCAAAACGGCGGTCAGCGTCTCGAAAACAAGGGGTTCCGGCATGAATGAGTGACCCTGGGCACGAGTGTACCAGCGGCTGACTGGGTTGGATGCGGGCGAAGGGGCCGATTCTGGAAGACAGGCCGCCAGGCAGTAACCCGCCACGGCGACAAGGCCCGCAAAGCCGCAGCATTGACTGGGGCATCCTCTGGCTCTACACTCAGCCCTGGGCGCGCCGGTGGGGCAGGAAAGGCGATGAACCGCCGCCGCCAGCGAGTCCCTCACCCTCCATGTCCTCTGGCACAACCCGCTACGCGCCACATCCGGATCGTGTGAAGCTGGTGGTTGCTTCCTCGGTGATGCTCACCTTTATTTCGTTCTGGCGAGCCGCCGCGGTGGTCCTCAACGACCTGGGGTCGTCGGCTTTTTACGCCGGCGGCATCGCCGAACAGGCCATTGGCAAGTCCGCGCCGTGGTTCATCCTGGGCGTGATGCTCTTTTCCTTCGCTGTGCGTGCGGTTTACGTCGAAAGCTGCTCGATGTTCACGCGCGGCGGCGTTTACCGGGTGGTCAAGGAAGCCCTGGGCGGGAATTTCGCCAAGATCAGCGTCTCGGCGCTGATGTTCGACTACATCCTGACGGGGCCGATCTCGGGAGTTTCAGCGGGGCAGTACATTACCGGCCTGCTGAACGAGCTGCTGCAGCAGGGCGCGGCCCATGGGTGGCTTCCGGGTGTGCTGATGGCTGGGCCGCACACTGCGACCGTGCTGCCCATGAATGGCACCTCGGCGGTGTTCGCGGCTGCGGTCACTCTCTACTACTGGTGGCTGAACATCAAGGGGATCGAGGAATCCACGGACAAGGCGCTGGCGGTCATGCAGATCACCACGGTGATGGTCGTGCTGCTGCTGGCGTGGGGATTCTTCACGGCGTGGCATCGGCATGCGGCGCTGCCTCCGCTGCCGACAGCCGCGGACCTGCATTTTGCGCCAGATGCGCTGGGATTCCTGCGCGGGTCCAGGCTGGCGACGACCCTCGGCCTCTTCGGGGTCCTGATGGCGTTTGGACACTCGGTGCTGGCGATGAGCGGTGAGGAAACGCTCGCGCAGGTGAACCGCGAAATCCAGCACCCCAAGCTGAAGAACCTGAAGCGTGCGGCGATTGTGATCGCTATCTACAGCTTCATTTTCACCGGCGTGGGCACGCTGCTGGCCACCATGATCATTCCGGACGCGGTGCGCGTGCCGGTGTATGCGAACAATCTGATTGCGGGCATGGCCATGTACATGGTCGGCCCGCTGACGCTGCGCATTGTTTTCCGCGTCTTCGTCGTGATTGTGGGGTTTCTGATTCTTTCCGGGGCCATCAACACGTCGATCATCGGATCCACGGGCGTGATGATGCGAGTGGCCGAGGACGGGGTGCTGACGGACTGGTTCCGAAAGCCGCATCGGCGCTTCGGTACCAGCTATCGCATTGTGAATCTGGTCGCGGGCATGCAGTTGTTCACCATTATCGTGAGCGGCGGCAATGTGATCACCCTGGGCGAGGCGTATGCCTTCGGCGTGATCTGGAGTTTCACTTTCAACTCCCTCGCTATGCTGGTGCTGCGCTGGAAATATCACGGCGAGCGTGGCTGGAAAGTTCCGGTGAATCTGCGCATCGGACAGACCGAGCTGCCCATCGGTCTGTTCTGCGTGTTCCTGACGCTGCTGATGACGGCGATGGTGAACCTGGCGACCAAGAGCGTGGCCACGGAGAGCGGACTTGTCTTCACCGCTGTCTTCTTCACGATTTTTGCCGTCTCGGAGAAAAGGAACGCGCAGAAACATCTGCTGACGCAGCAGCAGATGAAGGAACATTTTCAGCTGGAGCAACAGGACACGATCGGGCGCGAGACGCTGCAGGTGCGGCCTGGCGGCGTGCTGGTGACGATGCGCGACGCCGCGAATCCTTATGCGCTGAAGTGGGCGCTGGCGCGAACGAGAACGGAACAGCAGGACATTGTGGTGCTGACAGCGCGGATGATGGGCGCAGGCGGCCCCGAGTACGTGGAAAACCAGCTGTTCAGCGAGCATGAGCAGATGCTGTTCACCAAGGCGGTCTCCGTCGCGGAAAGCTTCGGCAAGCATATCTCGCTGCTGGTGGTGCCTGCGGGCGACGTGTTTGCCGCTCTGGTGCAGGTCGCGAACTCGCTGGAGGTGTCGGCTTTGGTTTCCGGCTTGTCGACTCGCATGTCCGCGGGAGAACAGGCATTTCACGTGGGCCAGGCCTGGGAAAACCTGCCGGAACCCAAGCGCCAGTTCACCTTCTATGTGGTGATGCCGGACGGCGCGGCGGAGTCATTCCACATTGGGCCGCATGAGCCCGCTCTGCGCGCGGAGGATGTCCAGCTGGTGCATCGGCTGTGGCTGAACTTCCGACGCGATCCGGAAATGCAGGGACTGCACCACAGCGATATCGTCACCTATGCGCTGACGCGCCTGGCCACCGAGTACGCGCGCGACAAACAGGAAACGCTCCGCGAGCTGCGTCGATACACCCAGGACGGGCAGCGCGACAGCGGCGTGGGCATCAGCTATCGGCCCCCGGAACCGGGAGATCGGATGATTCCGGCTCCGCGGCCGCCTGCGGATGACGAGCCGCTCTGACTCGGCGGCTATCTCGTTTGTCAATTGAACCGCTTCCCGGATAGGCTGGTGCAACCGGATGTTACAGGAGTGTTTCCTTCCTGAACCAAGGCAGGCAGGACTTCCTATTTCACGGAGCACGGAGGATGCGTGGAAGTTCGACAAATCGTCAGACAGCTGGATGAGGAAATTGCACGCCTGAAAGAGGCGCGCTCATTGCTCGCGGGGACGGAAGGAAAAACGCGCAGGGCCGGCGGTCCTGCCCGGGCTGCCGGGAGCAAGCGCAGCAGGCTCAGCGAAGCAGGGCGCCGCAGAATCTCCGCAGCCCTGAAGCGGCGCTGGGCGGCGCGGCGCAGGGAAGTGGCGAAAGCGGCTAAGGCTCAAAAGAAAGCCTGACTTCACGCTGTGTTCACTGCGAGTGAGGGGTTGAGACGAAAACTCAGCCCCCTTGCTCTAGAGTGTCCGCCGGAAAAGCGGCGTGGCAACGAGGAGCGAGCCGACCCCGAAGGCGAAAAGGAACAGCAGGTCCCGATCGATGGAGACCATGCCGCCGTCCTTGATAAGAATCTCCTTGAGGCCGTGCACAGCGTAGGTGAACGGATCGACGACAGCGATGGCGCGCAGCCATGGGGGGAACGCCTCAATGGGATAGATCGCGCCACTGGGAAAGAACAGCAGGGTGTTGAGCACGCCGAACATGGCGCGCGGCACCAGCGGATCGTCCACGCGCACCATCAGCAGGAACATCATTCCGTTGAAGGCGATGGAGGTGGCCACAATCAGCAGGGCCAGTTCCACCACAGCTTCGGGATGAAAGATCACGCCTAAGCCGGCGAGCAGCGATCCGATGACGGTGAGGCTGATGCCGGAGAGCACCGCCTTGATGGCGCCCGCCACATTCAGCCCGGCGACTAACTCCCATCGCCTGATGGGAGTCACCAGATAGCCTTCATGCACGCCGCGGGCCTTGTCGTCGATGTAAAGCATGCCGCCGCCGATCATAACCGAAACATACATGGCCAGAGCAATGGAGCCTGCAAGCAGGAACTTCATGTAGGCGATGTAGGGATAGAGCTCGACAATATCCAGAGTGATATTCTGCACGACCTTTGGCTGGATAACAGGCGCATTGAGCGCATCGACGAGCGACTGCATTTCGGTTTCGACGGCGCCGGAGACAAACTGGTCCGAGTTATCGACGATCAGGCCGATTTCTGGAGAATCGCCGGCCAGCACGCGGCGCGAATAATCCCTGGGGATAACCACCGCGGCGTCGAGCTTGCCGGTTTGGACATCTTCTCGTGCTACATCTTCGTTGGCACAGGGAACGGTGTAGAAGGTCCGGATATTTGCCCCGACGTCCTGGAAGGCTTCCTGGAGTTTGACGGCCTGCTCGCCATGATCGAGATCCACGACGCCCATGCGGGCATGTGTCACCTTGCCGCCGAAAGCGTTGCCGAGAATGATGAGCTGCACCAGGGGCAGCATCATCGACATGAGCATGAGCGCGGGCGAGCGGAAGAACTTGCGCAGCTCGCGCTCGACAATGGCCATCATGCGATTCATGGGCGCATCCCGGGACGGTCGGGCATCATAAAGCTGACCGTCTTGATCTGCTCGTCGCGCAGCTGGCGTCCCGTGTAGTACACGAAGACGTCGTCGAGCGTGGTGTTCTGGACGCTGAGGGCGGTGATGGGGTCGCCCGACCGGAGCGCGAGTTCGACCAGCTGCGTCGTCGTGAGCCCTCCATCGGAGGTCATCACCCGGTACGCGCCGGTGCCGTGGGACTCCACGCTGGTGACGCCAGCCAGTTGTTTCAGGCGGCTTTCACGCTCGGGCACATCCCCGTTGAAGTGGACTTCGACGACGCTCGACCCTGGGACGCTGGTTTTCAGGCCCAATGGCGTATCCAGCGCCACCAGCTTGCCATGGTCAACAATCGCGATGCGATCGCAGAGATTGTCCGCCTCGTCCATGTAGTGCGTCGTGATGAGGATGGTCAGCTTCATGCTCTGGCGGAGCCGGTCGAGCATCTCCCAGACCGCGACGCGCGAAACCGGATCCAGTCCGGTGGTGGGCTCGTCGAGGAAGAAAATGCGCGGACTGTGGACGAGGCCGCGCGCGATTTCGAGGCGGCGCCGCATGCCTCCTGAGAGCGTCTTGGTCTGTGCTTCGCGCCATTTCGTCAGATCCACAGCTTCGAGCAACTGTGCGATGTTGCGCTCCCGCTGCCCACGCGGGACACCGTAGAGCTTGGCGTAAATCGAGAGGTTTTCTTCGACGGTCAGATCGATGTCGCTGGTCAGTGCCTGCGGAATGACGCCGATCAGGCGCCGCACCGCGTCGGCTTCGTGAGCGACATCATGGCCTGCGATCAGCGCGCGGCCCTCGGTCACGGGGATCAGCGTGGTCATCATGCGGATGAGCGTGGACTTGCCCGCGCCGTTCGGCCCCAGCAGGCCAAAAATTTCGCCGTTGGCCACCTGGAAGGTGATTCCCTTCACGGCTTCAAAGGTGCCGTAGCGCTTGACGATGTTCTCGACGGCAATTGCCGGCGGGGGCGCGGCGCCCGGGCCGGGAGCAGGGGCTTTCATCGCTGCACCAGCTTGTTCTGCGGAATGATGACCGTGGCGATCATGCCTGGGACGTACTTCTCGCCGGGATTGGGGATCAGCAGCTTGATCTGTACCGTCCTGATGTCGCGCTTGCGGCGGCTCACATCGCGCTGCGTGGCGAAATCGGCCAGCGCGGCCTTCGCGATCACGGTGCCCTGCACGCTTTCGCCGCTGGGCATAACGACCTGCAGTTTGTCGCCGAGCTCGACGGAGTCGGCGTAGGTTTCCGGCAGCGGGGCGTACACCCAGGTTTGCGAAAGATCCATGATGGTGACGATGGGCGTGGTGGGCGAGACCACTTCGCCCTGGAGCGCAGCGCGCACGTTCACCACGCCGGTTACGGGCGAATAGATTTGTGAGTATCCCAGCTGCACCTGCGCCTGGCTGGCCAGCGCCTGGGCATTGCGCAGGTCGGCATTCGTGGCGGCGACGGTTTGCGCGGCGGCCTGCGCCTGATACAGGTTGGCGCGCGCGGTCTGGACCGCCGCCTGCTGCGCGGCGAGGTTTTCGCGCGCGGACTGGACCGCGGCCTGATCGGCGTTGAGCGCGGTCACCATCTCGTCGCGCGTTTGCTGACTGTTGATGCCGGCTTTGGCCAGAGCCACGGCGCGCGTGGTGTCGGCTTTCTGGTGCTCGTACTGGGCCTGCGCCTGGTCGAGCTGGGCCTGCGCGGCGCGCACCTGCGCTTCCGCCTGCTGTAACTGGCTGCGCGTATCGCCGACCGTTTGCTGCTCGGTGGCGCGCGATTGTTCGAGCTTGAATGCGTCGCTGCGCGCGGCCGCCTCTGCTGCATTGTGCGCATCCGCGAGATCCTGGGCCGCGATGGTGGCAATCAGCTGCCCCTGGTGGACGCGATCACCGTCCTGCACGCTCAATGATTCGATCTGTCCCTGAATGCGCGAGCTGACGACCACCTCATCGGCGTCGACGGTGCCGATGAGCTGGAGGCCGTGGGTGCGATTGGTCGTAAAGAAATAGACGCACAGGGCGATGATGAAGAGGACGCCCAACAAAATGAAAATGCGGTTGCGCGGTTTCATGCGGTTTTCTTCTCCGGTGACCAGGTCTCCGGCAGGGGCATCGCAGCCAGCACGCGCTTCGCGAGCCGCGCGCCCTGCCGCCGGTCGACAAAAATGGATTGACCCAGAAACTCGATCGCCGCGCGGCGGCGCGCGGCGACAGCGGCGAGTTCCAGCGGATCGCCGGCTCCCATCATGTGCATCATGGGAGCGCTCAGGAAGTAGAAGACGTTGGCGCCGAGGGCGGCGTAGATCATCTGCATCCAGTCCACATCGCAGAGCTCGCCGGAGCGGATGCCTTCCTCGGCAATGGCCTGCGCGCGGCGGAACATCGGCTCAAAAGCGGTCTGGGCCAGAATGCGGAGGGCGTTGCCACGTCCTTCGCGGAACCGGATCATCTCCTGCTGCATGAGAGCCTGAAATCCCTGTTGGGAGACGATGCGGTCGAAGTGCTGCAGCGCAAAGCGCAGCATGCGCTCGCCCGGGGTGCATGCCATCTCCAGCACGGCCAGCGCGCTTTGCGCCACTTTCTCCGCCACTTCTTCGAGAGCGGCTGCATAGAGAGCCTCTTTATCGCGGAAGTAGTAGTAGAGGAGCGCCTTATTCACGCGCGCGGCGGCGGCGATGGAACTGGTGCGCGCCCCCGCCAGTCCATGCTCGCTGAACTCGTGGATGGCGGCCTGGAGGATGCGGTGCCGGGATTCGTCAGCGCGATGGCGGGCGGGTTTCTTCATTGATTAACCGGTTAGTTAAAACATATCCCAGAAACGTCCATAGCGCAAACAAACCTATGGAGAATCGGAGCTTCTTCGCGTAATAATGGGGCCGCTCTTCCCGTACGCTTATGTATAAGAGATGCCCGGCTGGTTGCGCCCTGGTCTTCTTTGTCGCAAATCTGGGTCTTTGCTCCGGTCAATCGCCCACTGTCCGAACTCCGGCCGAAAAGAGCGAGCCGGTTGTCCTTTCTCTGATCGACGGAGATACGTGTTTCCTTTATCGACTGGATCCTGTCACCGGCAGCCGAATGCGCATCACCCACCTGAGTTCGGGATGCGAGGCCGACCCCACGTTGTCGCGCGACGGCAGGCTGATTGCGTACTCCGTGGCGGCAGCTCGGGGCGAGAAATCATCCGTATGGATCGTTGGAATCGATGGAAGCGATCCACATCGCGTGACTCCGCCGGATACAGATGCTTTTGACCCAGTCTTCGCGCCTGGAGATGCGAAGCTTTTTTTCGCGGGATCGAGCTACCAGGGGAGCTACTCGCCCATTGCAAGGCCCGGCAATCACGATGTCGATATTTATTCCATCGGCATCGACGGGACACAAAAGACGCAGCTGACCCAGCAACATCTGTATGAGATCAACTCCATGTCCCTGTCTCCGGACAGCCAGGAAATCCTCATCAGCACCTCGCGTTACCCTGTCGGGGATCTGTTGGAGGCGTACAGTGTCGGCGATTTTCACTCTGCACATTTGGTGTACCAGCCCCACGTCCGGCACGAGCCGTCAGGCGGCGCGATCGTCTACAAGGCGGTATTCATGCCGGACGGTCAGCAGATTGCCTTCCTCGCAGCAACGGACTCGGGTACCGGAACCTTCAACTACAACTTGTACGAGATGAGCGCGTTTACCGGGGGCGAATTGCGCCAGCTCACTTCGCTCACAGGTGAGGTCGACAGCCTCACCGTGATCGATGCACACCGGATCGCTTTAGTACAGGGTAGCCAGGTATTCCTGTGCGATTCGCAAACGTCGTCAGTGACCAGGATTGGTTCGGATTAAGCCTTACCATCCCGCTTCAGTGGCCGTGGCCGGCTGGGAACACGCGATCATCCGTCAGCGGCGAGACTTTCGGGTGCTTGTCGGCACGGCGGCCCAGAAGGAACATGGTCGTCCCGAAGACCAGCATGACGATGCCCCAGATCAGGTTGATGTCCATGCCCGCGGATTTCGCGTACATTGCGCTGCCCTGTGTGATCGCGCCGAAGATCGTGAGGATGAGCCCGATGATCGCAAACATCAGGCCCAGCGGAATGCGCAGATCGAGTTTCATGGCGGTCCTTCCCTGGGGGAGCCCTCAGGAAAATCCTAACGGAAAATGAGGTTGAGGCAGATTCCCATCGCCAGCAGCCCCACAGCGATGACTGTGGGCCGCGCGTACCAGGCCATGTGATGCTCGACGGGCTTGGGCGTAAGCGAGTAGACGAGTCCGACGAGCTCTTTTTCCGGCCTTGGTTTGGTGAAAAAGCTGATGGTAAACGCCAGGACCAGGTTTACGGTGAAGGCGAAGATGGCCTGCCAGAAGTCGAGCGCCATCTCGCTGGGGTAGACGTGGACGACGTGAATCCATCCGCCATGAATGCCAGGCAGGGTCGCTGCCGGGATGGTCAGCCCGTGATGGATGAGGGCGGCGAAGGTTCCCCCGACGAGGCCGATGAAGGCGGCGTGGCCGGTGGTTTTCTTCCAGAACATGCCCAGCAGGAAGGTGGCGAAGAGCGGGGCGTTCACGATGGAAAACACCAGTTGCAGCGTGTCCATGATGTTGTTGAAGCCCATGACGACGTAGGCTGTCCCCATGGAAATGAGGATGCCGACGACGGTAGTCCATCGGCCCACCTTCAGGTAGTGCTCGTCGCTGGCTCCCTTGTGGATGTACGACTGGTAGAGGTCGTACGTCCAGACGGTGTTGAAGGCGGTGACGTTGCCGGCCATGCCGGACATAAAGCTGGCCAGCAGCGCGGTGAGACCGAGCCCAAGGATGCCGGTAGGGAAGTAAAACAGCAGCATGTTGGGGATGGCCAGGTCGTAGTCGAGGATAGGCCGGCCGTGCGTGTCGAGCATGATTTTGCCCGTCACGGGATCGACCTTGGGAGGAATCAGGCCGCGCCCCGCGTCGGCGTATTGCGAATGTGCGGCAGATGCCGATATCCCCACAGGCGCGACGCCGGCCATCATGTGATGGGTCACCATGGGCGTAGCAATGGCGATCAAACCCGGCAGAATCACCAGAAAAGGGAAGAACATCTTCGGAATGGCAGCAATCAGCGGCACGCGCCGCGCGGATTCCTCGGAGTTGGCGGCCATGGCGGTCTGGATCACCAGAAAATCCGTGCACCAGTAGCCGAAGGACAGGACGAAGCCAAGACCGGCGACCAGGCCGAACCAGTCCACGCCCAGCGGATTGGTGTGTGCGCTGCCCATGCCCTGCCAGGAATGCAGGTAAGCTGCCGGCAACGTATGCCGCAGACCGTTCCAGCCACCCACGTTTTTCAGCCCGACCCAAACCAGCGGGAGAAAGCCTGCAACGATCAGGAAGAACTGAAGGACCTCGTTGTAAATGGCGCTTGTCAGGCCTCCCAGGAAGATGTAACAGAGCACGATGACCGCGGAGAGCACGATGGCGATGTGGAAGCTCCACTCCACGGGCAGATTGAAGTACTGAAGCGGCTTGTCGAAAATGTGCAGGGTCTGGATCAGCCGCGCCATGGCGTACATGGAGATGCCCGAGGAAAAAACGGTCATGCCGGCGAAGGTGCAGGCGTTCCATGCGCGTGTCTTCTCGTCGAAGCGCAGGCGCAGGAATTCCGGGACGGAGCGGGCCTTCGAACCGTAGTAGAAGGGCATCATGAAGACGCCGACGAAGATCATCGCGGGGATGGCGCCAATCCAGTAGAAGTGGCTGGTGACGATGCCGTATTTCGCGCCGGAGGCGCCCATGCCGATGACTTCCTGCGCGCCCAGGTTCGCCGAAATGAAGGCGAGCCCGCAGATCCAGGCGGGCAGGGAACGTCCCGCCAGGAAGAAGTCCTTGCTGGTCTTCATGAAGCGCTTGAGGGCAAAGCCAATCCCCAGCACAAACACGAAGTACAGCAGCATGATGACCCAGTCGACCGTCGTCAGGTGCACGCTTCTGATTCCTTCCCGGGAGAAATTTGGAGGGAAATAGTTGGATGCCAATGTACACGGCGGCTCTTCGCGCGTCCAGATGCCGGACGGGTGGACGCGGCACCAGTTTCTGCATCTAATCGGTCATCCCTAAGGGGAATGGGGCCATGCAGAAACCAACATGGGCAGTCGCCCACCTGATTCTCCCTCTCTCCATGGCCGCCGCCTCTTTGCTCGTCGCGTGCGGCAGCTCTCCCATTCCCGGCACGTCGGGCGGCAGCACGATCGGCAATGCTCCTCCGCCGCCACCGGCGCAGCACCTGGCGGTTGCGGATGAGCAGAACAATCGGGTTCTGATCTTCGACGCGCCTTTTACCACCGATGAAGAGGCTTCGGTGGTGCTGGGCCAGCCAGATTTTACCGAGCAACAACCGAACCAGGGTGGAAGCCCCGCAGATAACACATTGGCTGGACCGAGCGGACTGGCAATGGACTCCGCCGGCAATCTCTGGGTTGCGGACCTTGGGAATTGCCGCGTGCTGCAGTTCAAGCCGCCGTTCACAACGAATATGAGCGCGAGCCTGATCCTCGGCGAGCCGCAGGCAAACGGGCAGTGCGGCACGGGACCGGAGGCCATGGATGCGGCTCAGGCGGTTACGATCGATGGGCACGGGGACCTGTGGGTGGTGGAAGCGAATCGCGTGGCCGAGTACCGGCCACCCTTCAGCAGCGGCATGAGCCCGTCGGTGGTCGTGGGGCAGCCGAGCAGAACCGGCGATCCCTGCAATGGCGGAGGCGCGGCAGGCCCGAACGGCAATCCACCGCCCAGCGCAGCAACCTTGTGCAATCCGGTGGACGCCGCATTTGATTCCGCGGGCGACCTGTGGGTGACGGACACCTTCAACGGGCGCGCGCTGGAGTATACGCCGCCGTTCACGTCAGGGATGGGCGCGACTTTGGAATTAGGGGTGGTGGGCGAGCACTCGTTCACCGCAACCGGATGCGCCACCGGCCAGTCTGCCGCGACCGAGCTCTGCTTCCCGCAGGCGCTGACCTTCGACTCGAAGGGCGATTTGTGGGTGACAACCGCCTTCAACGGCATCTCGGAGTTCGCGCCTCCGTTCAACAATGGCATGACGGCGCAGATGGTCGTCGGGCAGCCACCGCCGAGCGACAGCGATCCGCCGAGTGCGGCTACAACGACGATTCCCTATGGCATTTTTCAGAGCGGGAACGGCAATTTGGTGGTTTCGGACACAGGCGATAACCGGGTGCTGATTTTTGCTCCGCCCTTTGGTCCTGCAATGCAGGCGACGACGGTGATTGGGCAGCCCAACATGACCACAGGCACGGACACGGAGGGGGCTACGGCAAGCAAGCTGTGGTATCCCGGGGGTGTGCTGACATTCTGAAGCGGCGCGTCAGAGGGATTGCACCGGAAGCATGGTCAGATCGTCCACCAGCCCAACTTCCTTCTGGACGAAGGGCTCAGCGTAGCGCACGCCGGCGAGCGTGCCGTAGTGCCGAGCCTCAGCGAAGGTACGCTCCCGGATTTCCTGCTCCGGAACAAACAGGCTGCTGCCGGCAGCCTGGTTCGCATATTGGGAGCGGTAGGCCATCAATGCGCGATGCCGCTCGTCCATGAAGTCGGTTACGTCGACGACGAAGCTGGGACGCACATCGGCGTAGAGGCTGGCGTAGACGATTTTGAAGGGGCGATGCGGCGCGGCGCCCGTGTCGACCTTCGCCAGTCCGGAAAGGAAACAGGCCTCATAGCCCAGGGTCGCGGAATTGTAGTGGTCCGGGTGACGTCCGGCCCAGTAGGGAAGGATGACCACGCGCGGCCGCAAATGGCGCAGCACCGCAACAATCTTCAGTCGGTTAGACCACGTGTTTTCCACCTGTCCGTCAGGTATGTCGAGCGCTTCGCGCCAGCCGACGCCCAGAATGCGTGCGGCTTCCGCGGCTTCCGCCGCGCGTTGGTCCGCCGTGCCACGCGTGCCGGCTTCTCCGCGGGTCAGGTCCAGAATGGCAGTGGAAACTCCCCGCGAACCCAGGCGCAGCAGCGTTCCTCCGCAGGTTTGTTCCACGTCATCGCGGTGCGCGGCGATGGCGAGAACGTCGGCAGTCGGTCGCTCGGCCATGTGGCGTCTGGGGGGAACCCGGTATCCTGGAATTAGTAATCGGTGTTATCGGCGTTGCTGGTGGCATCCATGTAGGCCACGTCCATCGCGGTGCCGGTCACCGTTACGTTGGAATTGTTCAGTTCCGACATGTCTTTCGTACTGAAGATGTAAATCTGCCCACCTTCCGAGGTGTAGATCTTATGCAGACCCGTAACGGCGGCGATGCCGGTCGCGTCGCCCAGGTAGGAGCCGACAGTCGCCGTGTTCGTCGAGGTATTGAACATGGTCAGGCATCCGTATTCGACCTGGGCTCCGGTTTGCGCCTGCTGATACCGCGCACCCTGATCGCAGCTCGCTGAACCGATCCAGAGAGTGTTATCGTCGGCGAAGACCATCTTGTTGTGTGTGCCATCGCTGATGGAATACGTGCCGGCGACGGTATCGGCGGGGGTGTTCACGACCGTCAGATTGCCGGCAAGAAGCCCCCTGGAAGCCTGGAATTGCTGGCCCGCAATATACAGGGTGTTGCCGCTGAAGATGGCGTCGGTGGCGCCGCCCGGAATCGCGATGTTGTTCTGGGCTACGAGAGCGAGGCCGCCCGCCCCGTAACCGCCCGGGTTGAGAGAGGCCGCGGTGATCGGAATCGTGGTAACGCTCGCGGTTGTGCCGCCACACTCGGGCCCGCAGTTCAGCACATAGGCGGTGGTTCCGTCCGCGGAGAAGACTGCTTTGATCGGGTGATCGAAGCTCGCGGAGGCTCCGGTGCTGACCGGGAAAATGCACCAGGTGGGCAGCTTCTGGGGTTCGCAGTCCTGCGCTCCATTCCAGTTGGGATTGTTCACAGCGGCAGCCTGCTCCGACGAGGTCAGCTTGACGAAGCTGTAGACCGCGAAGCTGGCAGGGTTCTCCGCGCGAACCGCATAGCCGGGAGCCTGGGTCGCGTTATTGACGAAGATCAGCGCGACGGTGCCACCAGGATTGACCGAAATTCCGTACGCGTTCGGCAGGTCCAGGGTTTCTGAGATGCCTGTTGTCCGGTCCACCACGCTCACGACGTGGTTGATTGGATTGGCAGCGTAGACATAGTTCAGGTCCTGGGTGACCATGACGCCGTTGTAGGGGCTGCCCTCCACGCTGCTGGACAGGCCACCGGGGATCGTGATGTTCGTGGACAGCTTCTCGCCCGCATACCCGATCAGGGCCAGACTGCCGTCATCCTCGCCGTAAACCGCTCCCATCTGCTGTTCGGGGATATTCTCGATCGTCAGCGGTCCTTTGCCGGAGTATCCGGAAATAGAAAATGAGCCGCTCGACGCGCTGTAGGCGTGGCGGATGTCATAGTAAGCGTCCACGAAGGGCAGGGCGTCGGGCGTCTGCTGCGCAATCAGGACGCGATTGAGGACACCGCTGGGCGGCAAATTGCGGCCGTCCACATAAAACTCCTGACCGCACGAACTCACGACGATACAAGCGAGCAGGACCGAACTGAGGACGAAACCGGAATACAGCAGACTTCTCTTCTTCAAAACCTGGAACCTCACCGTGCGCACGCCTACCGGCATTTTGATGGGAAAGTCCAAGTATAACAGGGCAGCATGGGGCTTCGGCCGGGGGAAACAGGGCGCCGAACCCATTCCGGAGACGGTGCGCAGGAGGCCCGGAAGGACGTGTAGCTGCCTGATACCATGAAGCCAAAGGACACCATGCCCAGCCGGCTGCAGACCCTGTTTGATCGCCGCACCGTTCTCTGTGACGGCGCCATGGGCACCTCCCTGTACGCGCGGGGGGTCTTTATCAATCGCTGTTACGACGAGCTCAATCTTTCGCAGCCGGAGCTGGTGCGGGGGGTTCACGAAGAGTATCTCCAGGCCGGCGCGGAAATCATCGAGACGAATACCTTCGGTGCGAATGCCCTGCGTCTGCAACGCTATGGCCTGGCCGATCGCGTGGAGGAAATCAACCAGGCTGGTGTGCGGCTGGCCCGCCAGGCCGTTCGGCAATTTTCCGAAAAGCAGGCAGGCACCGCCCTGATCGCGGGTTCGGTGGGTCCTCTGGGCGTCCATCTGGAGCCGCTCGGCAAGACGGGCCTGGACGAGGCCCGCGAGGCCTTCGCTGCGCAGGTTCGCGCTTTGGCTGCCGGAGGGCCCGGGGTCGGGGCCGATCTGCTGATCATCGAAACCATGCCCGCGCTGAACGAGGCCGAGCAGGCTGTGCTGGCGGCACGCATGGCCGCTCCCGATCTTCCGGTTGCGGTGATGATCACGGTCGATGAGGACGCGAATTGCCTCGATGGCGCTTCCCCGGAAACGGCAGCGGCACGGATTGGTTCCTGGGGCGTCGACGCACTGGGCTGCAACTGCAGCGTCGGGCCTGCGACGGTCCTGACCGCGATTGAGCGCATGGCCGCTGCCACCGAGGTTCCACTGATGGCCATGCCCAACGCCGGCATGCCGCGTTCGGTGGAAGGGCGCAATATCTATCTCTGCTCGCCCGAGTACATGGCCAGCTTCGCCCGGAAATTCATCAAGGCCGGCGTGCAGTTCGTGGGCGGATGCTGCGGAACCACGCCTCAGCACATTAAGGCGATGAAGTCGGCGCTCCGCGCTGTGGGGGCGCAAACGGCGAGCCATGGGCGAGCGGCCAGAGAGCCTATTGTCACGGAAACCCCGCCTGCTCCGCTCGAGCAGCGGTCGCGCATCGGGCGCCTCATCCGCGCGGGTGAGTTCGTCACGATGGTCGAGATCGTTCCGCCGCGCGGCATCGACTGCGGGAAGGAACTGCACGGTGCGCACGAGCTGGCCGGAGTGGGCATCCACGCTATCAATGTGCCGGATTCGCCGCGAGCCTCGGCACGCATGAGCGCGCAGAGCCTGTGCATTCAGATCCAGCAGAAGACCGGCATCGAGACGGTGCTGCACTACACCTGCCGGGACCGGAATGTGCTCAGCATCCAGAGCGATCTGCTGGGGGCCTCGTCGATCGGGCTCAGGAATATTCTTTGCCTCACCGGCGATCCGCCCAAGCTCGGCAATTATCCGGATGCGACAGCGGTTTACGACGTGGACGCGATCGGCCTGGTCAACATTGTGCACCGGCTCAATCACGGCCTCGACATCGGCGGCAATCCTATCGGCGCCTCGACGGGATTCACGATCGCGGTGGCCGCGAATCCTGGCGTGCCCGATCTCGATCACGAAGTCCGGCGTTTTGCGTGGAAGGTTGAAGCGGGCGCAGAATACGCGATTACCCAGCCGGTGTTCGATCTGCGGATTCTTGAGGTCTTTTTGAAGCGTGTCGAAGGCTTTCGGATTCCGGTGATCGCCGGTATCTGGCCGCTGACCAGCCTGCGCAACGCGGAGTTTATGAAGAACGATCTGCGTGTGAGTGTGCCCGACGAGATTCTGGCGCGTATGGCAAACGCTTCGACGCCTGAGCTGGCACGTGCCGAGGGTATCCTCATCGCCCAGGAGATGCTCACCGCCGCCCGCGCCATGGTGCAGGGTGCGCAGGTCAGCGCGCCGTTCGGCCGTTACAGCGCTGCGGTAGAAGTCCTTCGGGACGTGCTGCCGCCGGGCCCTAACACCGCGATTCCGGGCGCGACACGGCCGGCGAATCGCGAGGAGACAAAAGTTGGCCAGCTTTGAGGAATCGCTGACGAAGCTCGAGGAGATTGTCGCTCAGCTGGAGCGCGGCGACCTGGCGCTGGAGGAGTCTGTCCGGCTCTTCGAGGAGGGCACCCGTCTGGCAGGCGAATGCCGCAAGCAACTGGAAGACGCTGAAGGCAAAGTGGAGATGCTGGTGAAGCAGCGCGACGGCGCCATGAAGCGCGAACCGTTGGTTGAATAGCCCCCGCCGGCACGGCGAGGTTCCGCTGGTTCAGGCCGGCATCCACTATCGATCGGGGTCTTTCTCCTCGCGCCCGAGCCGCGCCAGTGCCGCCAGTTCTTTCAAATACTGCCGCAGCGGACGCGCAGGCCTTCCCCAGAACACCACCCCGGGCCCTTTCACCTTTTTGCGGGTGAGCACGCCCGAGCCTGAGCCGAGGATGACCTGGTCGCCCACCGATGCGTGATCGCCGATGCCGACCTGGCCGCCCACAACCGCGCCTGCGCCGATCATGCTCGACCCGGAAACGCCCGTCTGCGCAGCGATGACCACATCGCGCCCAACGCGCACATTGTGCGCAAGATGCACCAGGTTGTCGATCTTCACTCCGCGCTCGATTCGCGTTTCTTCGAGCGCTCCGCGATCGATGGTCGTATTGGCGCCGATCTCCACGCTATCTTCAATCACCAGGCGGCCCTGCTGCGGAAACTGCAGGTATTCGCCGGTTTCGGTGTTTCGGACATAGCCGAATCCATCGGAGCCCAGCACGGCTCCCGCATGAACCACGACGTCGCTGCCGAGTTCCGTGCCTGGATAAATCACTACCCTCGGATGGATGAGGCATCGGGTCCCAATCTTCACGCCCTTGCCGATCACCGCGCCTGCGCCGATTCGGGTACCGGCGCCCACCTGCACGCCGGCCTCAACCGCCGCATACGCTCCGACGGAAACCTGCTCGCCCAAAGTTGCCGACGGATCGATTGCCGCCGTTGCGTGAATCCCTGCTGACGCCTCCTGCGGCCGCAGCAGCTGCGCGGCCTGTGCAAACGTCAGCCGTGGCTGGCGCGCGATGAGGCGTGGCTTGCCCTCAGCCGAATCCGGGAGCTTGTCCGAGACAATCACCGCGCCGGCACAGGAAGCGAGCGCTGCATGGAGGCTTTGCGCGTCTTCGGCAAAGACGAGAGCATCAGGCGTGGCAGCTGCTGCGCTGGCAACCCCTGTGATTTCAGGATCGGCGCCGCCTGAGCGCAGGTGGGCTCCAAGCGCTTCCGCGATGGCTGACAATTTCATTGGCAATTAGAGTATCGCGCCCGGGCGGGGCAGCGAAACGCGGGCTATTTCTCTCGCGCGACGACGAATTCCGGCATCCACTGCAGCGCGCGCTTGTAGTCGCTTTCGGGCAGGGCGGCCAGCGCGGCCTGGGCCGCGGCGGCATGAGAGTAGGCCGCATGCATGGCGTATTGCAGCGACTGGTTCCGATTCAGGATCTCCAGGATTTCCCTGTGCTTGACGCTCAGGAAATTCCGCTCGGCGAGTACGGTCTGAATCGCCGCGCGCTCTGCTGATGTGCTTCCGTTCTGCAGCGTGTGAATCACCGGCAGCGTCGCCTTACCCTCGCGAAGATCGCTGGCCACCGGTTTACCGAGGACTTCTTCGCTGGCGGTGAGATCGAGGACGTCATCGACGATCTGGAAGGCCAGGCCCAGCCGCTTTCCGTATTCGCCCAGCTTGTCTTCGAGTTCGCGATCAGCGCCGGCCAGCGTAGCGCCCAGCCGCATGGATACCTCAAACAGGCAGGCCGTCTTGCGGTAGATCAGGTCGTTGTATTCCTCTTCCGAGATGAACTGGCCGAGACGCTCCATCTGCATCAGCTCGCCTTCGACCATTTGCTGCGTGAGGCCGATCAGCAGCTCGAGAACGCGAAACTTCCGCTCCGACAGGGCCACGCGAAAGGCCTGCATGTAGAGCCAATCGCCGACGAGGACGGACTTGCTGCTGCCCCATGCGCGGTTCGTGGAAGGCCGGCCCCGCCGCGTCTCTGCGGCATCGATGATGTCGTCGTGCACCAGCGTCGCCGTGTGCACCATCTCCACCACCGCGCCGAGGCGGATCATGCCCTTGCCGCTGTAGCCCAGGCCCCGCGCGGCCAGCAGCAACAGCGACGGCCGAACCCGCTTTCCGCCGCCCTCGCGCAGATAATCCGAAATCTCAGTGATCGCCTGCACCGATGAAACCGCGTCCGCGCCGAATTCCCGCTCGATCGCCGCAAGATCCTCATGCAGCAGGTCAAAGACTTCTTTCGCCGTCGCTGTCGCCACTGTGCTCAATCGAGTTTCCTCAACAGCCGGGACTCTACGCTCAGTTCGAGCGGTAATTCGTGAACTGCATGTCGATGCCGAGATCGCGTCCGCGCAGCAGGGCTATGACTTCCTGGAGGGAGTCGCGATCCTTACCCGCCACCCGCACTGTGTCTCCCTGGATCGACGCCTGCACCTTCTTCTTCGAGTCTTTGATGATGCGAACGATCTCTTTCGCCTTCTCGGCCGCTATGCCCTGCTGCAGCGTAATCCTCTGCCGCACGCTCGATCCAGCCGCTGGTTCCACTTTATCGAAGGTCAGCGCCTTCAGCGAGACTCCGCGCCTGACCAGCTTCTGCTGCAGGATTTCCTTCACCGCTTCCAGCTTGTACTCGTCCACAGAAGCCAGATGGATCGCCTCCTCGCCCTCCAGGCGAATCTCCGAGTGCGAATCCTTCAGATCGAAACGAGTACGCACTTCCTTCATCGCCTGATCAATGGCGTTGCGGACTTCCTGAAAATCCACTTTGCTGACGATATCGAAGGAGTTTTCCGCCGCCATAGTCCCTACCTGCCTCTTTAGATTATCCGCTACCGGTGCAAATCGGGTCAGGAACTGGTGCTTTCCACATGGAAAAAGGCACGGAAGTTTGCGGCCGTGCGGTGCGCGATCTCCTCCGGCTCCAGCCCCTGCAGGGCGGCAATGGCCACAGCGACTTCCTTCACCCAGCCCGGTTCGTTGCGCTTGCCGCGGTTGGGAACGGGCGCCAGGAAGGGGGCGTCGGTCTCAATCAGCATCCGGTCGAGCGGGACCGCAGCCGCCGCGTCCCGGATCGTCTGCGCCTTGGGGAATGTGACATTCCCGGCGAACGAGATGAGAAAACCGAGATCCATGGCCTGGTCCGCGTGGCGCTGTTCGCCGCTGAAGCAGTGCAGAATGCCGCCGAGGCCTGTCGGAGCCCACAGCGCCTTCAGCATCGCCAGCGTGTCATCCCAGGCGTCGGTGGTGTTTTGCGATGCTCGGCAGTGGATGATGATCGGCTTCCTGCGTCCGGCGGCAATTTGCATCTGGCGCGCGAAGACTGCCTTTTGTTCGTCGCGCGGAGAATGGTCGTAGAAGTAATCGAGGCCGATCTCGCCGCAGGCCAGCACTTCGGGTTCCTGCAGCAACTTATCCAGCTTCGCGCAGGCAGCCTCGTCGGCGAGGCGCGCTTCATGGGGATGGACGCCGGCGCTCGCCCAGATCTTCGGCAGGTCGGGCCGGTCGGCATACTCGCGGCTGATCTCGAGCGCCTGATGCATTGTGTCAGGACCGTCGCCGATCCCGATGGAGAGGATTTCGCGCACCCCCGCAGCCCAGGCGCGCTCCAGCAGGGCAGTGCGATCCTCGTCGTATCGTGGACTGTCGAGATGGCAGTGCGAGTCGATCACTACTTCAGCCTCGCCCCAACCTCCACATCTTCAAGAAATCCCGCGAGCACGGGCCGGCCGCCTTCGACCGAGGCGGCGACAATCATGCCGTTCGATTCGAGGCCACGCAGCTTACGCGGCGCAAGATTTGCCACGATCACGACTTTGCGTCCGATGAGAGACTCCGGCGCGTACGCCTCGGCAATACCGGCCAGGATCTGCCGCGTCTCATAACCCAGATCGACTTCCAGCCGCAGCAGCTTGTCGGCTTTGGGTACCCGCTCCGCGACTTTGACCTGGGCCACACGCAGCTCGACCTTGGCAAAATCGTCGATGCTGATTTTGCCGTCGGGCGCCGGGGGCGCGCCCGCTGGTGAGACGACGGATCCCGTTTGAGGAGCGGCGGGAAGCGCCGGAGTTCCCGTCGCCGGGCCCACGGTGCTGGGTGGATTGGCCGCCGGTGGCTCTGCATTCGCCGTACGCTTCTCACTTCCGCCGACCAGTTCCCGCACCGCCTCCGAGACTGCGCCCTCCAAAGCCAGAACCGCCGAAGTTTCATTCGTGGATTCTGCCGCCGCAACCGCCAGGCCGTCGAGCAGCGAGCGCAGTTTCGAGACGTGCGCCGCCTTGCCCTGCTTGCCCGGCTCGCTCTCGGCTGCGGGCGCGACATTGTTCTTCTGCTCCAGTTCATTCATGCGTGTGATCGCCTCCTTTTCGGCGCGGGGGAAGAGCGGAGTGCTCTCGCCGAGTTTCGTTCCCGGCTTCAACCCGCCCCACTGCAAATACTTCAGGTTCGCCTTCGTAATGTCGCCCTGGCCAAGCTGCGCCCAGACTTTGGCTGCGCTATACGGGATCACCGGATAGACCAGCGCAGTGATGATGCGGATCGCCTCGGCCGCGGTGTACAGCACCGTCGCGCGCAGCGCCTGCTGCTGCTCATCGGTCACGCTCTCGGGCTGCTTCCACGGGGCGGCCGCGGTCAGGAAGCGATCGACGTCGGCGACCGCAGACCAGGCGGTTTCGAGAGCGCGGGAAAAATTGAGGACCTCGAACTGATCCGCAAAATCGCGAACTGTATCTTCGACGGCCATCGCGCTTGCAGGGGCAAGACGCACACGATCAGGTGCGGGCTCCGGCACTTTTCCCTCGAAATACCGGCCAATCATGGCCAGCGTCCGACTCACCAGGTTCCCATACCCGTTGGCCAGATCGGAATTGTAGCGCTGCACCAGCGCGTCGAAGCTGAAGCTGCCATCCTGACCGAAGACCACTTCGCGCATCAGGAAATACCGCAGGACGTCGGCGCCGAAGCGGTCCTGCCCCGATTTTGGCAGATCGGGCTTCATCGCGCCGAAGGTGTCGAGAATCGTCTCCGCGCGCACGATGTTCCCGCGCGACTTCGACATCTTGTTCTCTTCAAAGAGCAGCCATCCGTGGCCAACCACGCGCTTCGGCAGTGGCAGACCCGCCGCCAGCAGAAACGCCGGCCAGTAGATGCAGTGGAAGCGCGTGATTTCCTTGCCGACAATGTGCAGATCCGCCGGCCAGAATTTGTCGTAGCGCGACGGATCCTTCGAGCCCCAGCCCAGCGCCGTGATGTAGTTCGCCAGCGCGTCCATCCAGACATAGATGACGTGCTTTTCGTCGCCGGGAACGGGAATGCCCCAGTTAAAGCTGGTGCGGCTGACGGAGAGATCGCGCAGGCCAGCGCGCACGAAGGCGAGTACCTCGTTGCGCCGCGTTTCGGGCTGAATGAAATCCGGCTGCGATTCGTAGAGCTGCAACAGGCGATCTTGAAATTCCGAAAGCTTGAAGTAGTAGTTTTCCTCGCGGACTTTTTCCGTGGGGCGCTTGCATTCGGGACAAAGATTTCCCGGAAGCGGTTCGTCCACGTACATTTCATCGAAGACGCAGTATT
>JASHNS010000101.1 GCA_030041515.1 Acidobacteriaceae bacterium
CTCGCCGACTTCAGCGCGGAGTTTGTGGTGCTGAGCGCGGGCAAGGAATTGGCGGCGTGGCTCAAACCCGATCCGGTTCCGGAGTGCTACCAGGAGCCGCAGGCGCTCGCGGTGACGTTGTTGCGGGAAGGCGCTAACGGGATCGTCTATCCCAGTGTCCGGCGCCACGGCGGGACCTGCGTCGCCTGCTTCCGCCCGGCGCTGGTCTACCACGTGCGGCAGGGATCGCGCCTGGAATTCCGGCTAAAGGCCGGGCGGCCGTTCCGAGCGAGCCAGGCCCGCAAAGTCCGGCGATCGCATTCGCGAACTTCCAGCGATGGACCTGCTCTCACCAGATGATGACGCGCGCCAGGCTGGAATAATCGTCGGTCCAGACCGGAACATTGGGATCCGGCGCCGCTGGTTGCCACTGAGGGTTCGAGGCTAACTCGCCGAGGTCGGCTCGGCTGCGAGCCATCACCATCCACCGGGAGGCCAGCTTGCCTTCGGCCTCCTGGGCGGGGGTCAGGCGAGTATCGTTGTCGATGATGCTCACCAGCTGCGCATCGTGAGCCAGCGCGGCCAGCGGCGGTTCCAGGCGAAGGTGCAGGTTGCTGATGTGGAAGGCCAGAATGCCGCCCGGCGCCAATTTGCGGAGGTAAAGAGCGAGAGCCTCGCGCGTGAGCAAATGCATGGGAACTGTGTCGCCGCTGAACGCATCGAGGACGATCAGGTCGTAGCTTCCGTCAGGAGCGTCCCGGAGGCGGAGGCGCGCGTCGCCCAGGACAATGTCGGCGCGGGGCGCGCACTGGGTGAGGAACGTGAAGAGACGGGGATCTGAAGCAATGTGGACGATGGCCGGGTTGATTTCGTAGAAAGTGAGCGGCTCCCCCGGAGTCCGGTAGCAGGCCATCGATCCCGCACCAAGGCCGATCACGGCCCACCGGGGCTCCCGCACGGCGCCGCTGCTCGATTGAAATCTCCTGGCATTTAGGCTGTCGAGGATGCCGCCCGCCGGCCCCGATCGAGTGTAGTAGGAGAGCGGTTCGCGGCTCTTTGCGGGATCGAGGTTCTGGATGCCGTGAACAATCGCTCCAAAGAACAGATAGCGCGACCTGCCCGATGGGTCGTTGACGACGCGCACCACACCAAAGAAATTGCGTTTGCGGAATAGGGGCGCTCCGTAAGGACCCTGATAGAGAGAGCCGGCAACCAGTAGCGCTGCCATACCGAGGGCGAACCGCCGCGGCCGCTTGCCGAAACTCAGGCACCAGAGCGCGGAATAGCCGAAGACGAGAATGTAGATCGCAAAGCGCTCGGCATGGGTCTGGCGATGCGCCAGATGCGAAAGAACCTCGATCACGATCGCCATGGTCATCGCGAGCAGCGCGGGTAACAGCCAGTCATTGCGCCGCGCTGCGGAGGTTGTCGTTTCGGGCTCGGAAACCGGAGCGGGGCGCAGAAAGGCGGCGAAGATGAGTGCCAGCGGAAGTTCGAGCACGGTGTTGAAGATTACCGGAGCCAAGAGCGCATTGAAGACGCCGCCGAGCACACCGCCCACGGAAATCCACAGATAGAACTCGGCCAGATGCGTGGCCGATGGCCTGCTGCCAGCCAGCTCTCCATGACAAACCATAGCAACCGCAAACAGCGTGATGAGGTAAAGAGGAAACAGGACCGAGAAGGGCATCTCGATCTTCGAAATCGCCGGCAGCAGCGTGAGGATAAGAAAGAGAGGCAGCCGCCGCACCAGCCACTGGTGGGAGATGAGTGGCCGGCGGGCGAAGACCAGGATAAAGCTGAGCAAATAGAGGGCCAGCGGTATGACCCACAAGAGAGGAATCGCGGGCACATCCGTGGTGAGGCCGGTCGTCACTCCCATCATCAGGCTCGAAGGGACAAACGCCAGTGCGATCCAGCGCGCCCGCCGACGAAAGGGGATACGGTCCACAGTCTGCTCCAGCTCCTCGTTTGCCGGCAGGGGCGTGCCAGGCTGGGTTCGCCAGATCAGCGCGCCGCAGAGGATGGTCAGCCCCACAAATGCGATATAGCCGTACCCCCACCACCGGCTTTGTGTGCCAAGCCGCAGCGTTGGCTCAACCAGAAACGGATATCCCAACAGTCCGATGAGGCTGCCGGCGTTGCTTGCGGAATAGAGAAAGTAGGGATCCTTAGACGAACGATGCATGGACTGCGCGAACCAGCGCTGCAGCACAGGCGTGGAGCTGGAAAGGAAAAAGAATGGCAAGCCGACTGTTACGGCAAGCATCCCCAGCAGCGCCCACACAGGGTCGCCGTTAGGCGGCGGCTCCCAACCATGCGGAATACGCGGCGGCACGGAGATGAGACAAAGAAGCGCGACCGCAACATGCGCCGCAATCTGCGTCCTCCGCTCCAGCCATTTGGTGGCAGCCCAGGCATAGAGATATCCGGCAAGCAGCATGGACTGATAGAAGACCAGCGCCGCATTCCAGACCGAGGGAGCGCCGCCGAAGAGCGGCAGCGCCACTTTGGCGAGCATGGGCTCGACGACAAACAACAGCCCGGCACCGGCAAACATGGAGATTGCGAAGACCAGGAGCAGGAGCAACGCGCAACCACCCGATTCTGACTAGCTGGTGAAAAGTCCGAGGAACAAGTTGGGAGATCAACTCATGATCGCTGGAAACATCGGCCCTGGCAACATCAAAAGAGTGGGAAGCGCCGCATTCAGCCGACTTTCATTCCGCTGCGGCCATCTGCGCGAGAGAGGCTGCTGCTGCAAGACCGGCGGTAAGATTTCCCGGCAGACCGTGCCGCTGGGCAAGGTATTCCGCGCTGTTATAGGAAAGCCACGCCCGTCCCTGCCCGTCTTCCCAAACCAGAATCTTCAACGGCAAATCGATAGCGAGGCTCG
>JASHNS010000102.1 GCA_030041515.1 Acidobacteriaceae bacterium
GCCAGGTGCGCTGCCCGCGACACAATACGCCTGGCCGTTCCAGGTATTGCAGTTGGCCGGCGTGGCGGCGATGAGGCCAGGAATGCCGGAGAGCGCGAGCATGCTGTCGAAGGAATGATTTTCGAGCATGAGCACGAAGACGTGCCGGATGGGAGAAGGCATTCTGCATCTCCTTTGAGCCACGAGCACGTGGCCGCGCGCAACAAAATTTCAATTGCAGGAAAAGATAACAGGCGCGAGACTTAATTGCCGAAGCGAAAAGAACGGGGCTCGCCGCCTGCAGATTGCGCGGAGAGCCCCGGGTTACTGACTGCATGAACAGCTAGTAGCGATCGTCGACGGGCGCCAGCGCGACGCCGCGGTAAGCTACCCCGGCGCGGGCCGGGCGAACCGTGAAGAACCGATCGAGGAAGTAGCCCTGGGTTGCCGGCTGCGTGGCGCTCAGCTGGTCGGTCACCGCCATCACCTGGTTGGGATCGGCGCCATTATCGCCATTGAGGCTAATGGTAGACGTGACGGCATAGATGGTCGCCGTCCCGTCGCGGTTGACGACGCCGGTGATATTGCGACACCCGCCCGTGGCGGGCTCGATGGAGGCCGGATAGTTGGGAACGCCATAGGGCACGCCCAGGTTGAGCCCGTTCTGGATCGTGTACAGGAGCACCCAGGTGGGAGTGCCGCTCGCGCCGGTGGTCAGAACCCATTTCTGAAGGCCCGCCGTTTGCAGTGTGCCGGAGTCGGCAACATTCACCTGCCCGTTGATCGTCTGGTTCGGCGTGTAGACCAGATCGCCTTCGTTGCAGACGTACAGGGTTTTGTCATTCGCGAACCAGAGACCGAAGGGATAATAGCCACCGGTGCTGGCCGTGGTGGACGTGGAGGTGGGGAAACCGGGGAGGATCGTATACGGCTCGTTGACCGTGCCTCCGATGGAGGCGGCGTTCTGCGGTGTGGGCAGTTGGCCCGCTGTCCCGAGCTGATAGACGGTGTTGACGCCGTTGCCGCCGCTGCCTTTGGCGACGTAGAGCGTGTCGTTAAAGATCGTCAGGCCGCGGAAGTTGGTGTCCTTGCCGGGCTTGTCGCCAGAGAAGGCGAAGTAGGAAATCATGTTGTTGGCGGGAGGGACGAGCGGGGCCGCGCCAGGGAAGTACAGTTCGGCGCCGGTGGAATGCGAAAGGTTGAAGCCGAGCTGCGTTTCTCCCATTTGCTTCTTGCTGAGGTTGCCGTTGTTGTCGTTCCCCACCGCGTAGTACAGGCCGTTGTCGGCGAGCATCGAGGCGCGGGAGTTATCGCCGCTATACGCATCGCCATCGGTGTAGAAGACAGAGCCATGAGCGTCGACTTCGGCCACGGAGCGGTAGTAAGCGGTCGGACCGCTGGCGCCGGTGTAGCTCGCGACTGCAGGATTCGTCGGGTCGCAGAGGCCGGGCGTGCTGGAGGCTGAGACATCGAGGAGATTGGCCGCGGTGGGCGATGTGGGACCGGATTGGGTGCCCTGGGTGAGGATGCCGGTCGCCGGATTCAGCGTCAGGGCCGGGCAGCCGGGACCACCGCGATAGCCCATGAAGGTGAGGCTACGGCCGTCGGCTGAGCGATTGAGGGCAAGCTCGGATTTGGAGCTGAAGCTGGTCACGATCTCGTCGCTGGGCACGTCGAGCTGGCCAAACAGAAAGCCGGTGGGGCTGATGTCCCAGAGGACGATCGGTGAAGAGACGCCAAAGTTCGGATCGGTATTGGCGTTGTTCCAGACGTTGTGGTTGTCGTGGAGATTGGGCGCTTCGCCATTGTCGCTCGCAGAGCCGCAAGTCACGGCAACAGCTGTCGTGGTTGTGGAGGGCGGGAGAAGAGGTACATCCACAGTGCCGGCCTGGCAGCCGGGCGGAAGCAGTTCGCCGGGGGTTACGGTGTTGGCGTTGCCCACGTACACCGTACCGCTGACAACGATGCTGCCGGGAACAAAGCCGCGGAACCGGGGAAAGTGCTGCCCGAATCCATAACCATTGTTGAATTGCTGAGCGCTGGCTGGGACAGTGACCAACGCGAATGCGATCGCCGGAAGAAAAGCGGCAACGATCCTCGGGACTCGACGATTCATGGGTGTATGACCTCCTGGTCGGAGCCATCCTAAGAAGCAGCGGGGGCGCTCGCCATTAAGAGAGCATCAATAATCCGTGAAACGGACGAGCCAGGCTGTCAGATCCTTTTTCGCAGGGAAAACGCTCGACGATGGGCAGCAGGCGTGCCAAAGCTCCGGCGCTCAGACAGGACGCGAGGCGTGGCGGAGGCGGGCGATCAGTTCGTCGGGATGGATAGGCTTGGGGAAGAGCTCGAAGCGATGACCATCGGCTTCAGCGCGATGAATCATCTCTGACGTCGCAGCCTGGCCGGAGAAGAGAAAGAGCTTGATATCAGGAAATTCCCGGCGCAGGGTGATGCCGAGTTCCACGCCCGACATTCTGGGCATGAGGACGTCGGTGAGAACGATGTCCGGCCGCTGATCGCGCGCGGTGTCGAGGGCTTCCGCGCCGGAGTACGCGGCAATGGCGTCAAAACCGTTCTGGTTCAGGATGGCGCAAATGGTGTCTGTGATGAGGTGCTCGTCGTCGACGACGAGGATACGGACGCGCTCGAGGGCACGACGAGCGCTCGACTTCGCCGATTCCTCCATGGGTGGAGGCGGAAACTCGGCGGCAAGAAACTGCATGTCTCCCAACAAGCGGTTACTCCTCAGCTTTACTGCAGAATTTGAGTCGGACTACTGGCTGGGCGAGCAATCCTTTGGGCGGATACCAGCGGTACAAACAGATTAAAGGATGTGCCGCGATCCGGCATAGTCGTGCGGCTGGCAACGTCAATGCTCCCGCCCCAGGAGTCGACAAACTGCCTGACCACCCAGAGGCCGAGGCCGGTGCCCGCGTTGGGTTTGGTGGTGAAGAAAGGCTCGAAGAGGCGGCTAAGATTCTGGGCCGGGATGCCGGTGCCGGTGTCCTGGATGCTGACGGCTACTCCGGGGCGTCCCTCTTCTTCCGCGCTGCGCAGGGTCACGGTCAGCGTCCCACCCTGGCGCATGGCATCAATGGCGTTGGAAAACAGGTTCGAGAAGACCTGATGCATCTCTCCACGCAGGGCCTCGAAAGAAGGCACGACGGCAAAATCCCTGCGAACCTCGATGCCGGAGGAGCGAAAGCGGCTTTCATAGACCGTGAGAACTTCGGTGAGCAAAGCGGGCAGATCGATCGGAACGGGGACGGAGGTTTCCCGGTAAAAGCCGAGCGTGTGCCGCGCGATGTGGGAGACACGGTGGAGTTCCTTTTCGGCGGTAAGGAGGAATTCCTCGATGGTGCTGGCCTGCGCGCGGGAGGTGCGGGCGAGATAGATGAGATTGAGGACCGACTCCAGAGGATTGTTAATCTCGTGGGCGATGGTCGCGGCCAGACGGCCGGTAGCGGCCAGCTTTTCGGAGATCAGCAGGCGCTCCCGCTGAAGGCGCTGATCCGTAATGTCCTGAGCGAAGATCGAGATTCCGTCGGGGGATGGATAGACGTTGACGCGGAACCAGCGCTTGAGCGGCTCGAAGTGATCCTCCAGCTGCAAAGGCTGATTGGTTTCCATCGCCTGGTGGTACGCCTCGCCGAATCGGGTGGCTTCGAGGCCGGGAAATGCTGTCCAGAGCTCGACGCCGAGAAACTCGCCGACCGGCATGGCCGCGAAGGCCGCCCACACAGCATTGGCGTATTGAATGCGCCAGTTGCGATCGATGAAGACAAAGCCCTCGGAGATACTCTCGAGAATCCTGCGGTACTGGTGCTCCGCCGATTCCGCGCGCAGGCGCAGCTCGTGCTCCTTCTGCATGAGCTCGCGGCGCAATCGATGCATGGAAAAATGAGCGCCGACGCGGGCGAGAAGTTCGCGCGCCGTGAACGGCTTGATGAGGTAATCGTCCGCCCCGGCTTCGAGGCCTTCGGATTCCGCTTCTTCACCGGCACGAGCGGAGAGCAGGATCACCGGGATCGTGGCGGTAGGGCCGGCCGCGCGCAGCTCGCGCAGCAGGCCGAAGCCATCGAGCGCGGGCATCATGATGTCGGTGAGCACCAGGTCGGGGGGATTCTCAGTGGCGGCGAGCAGCGCCTGGGCGCCATCGCTGACCGCGTCCACGTGGTAGCGCCGGCTGAGGAGCCTCTGCACATATTCGCGCATATCGCGATTGTCGTCGGCCAGCAGGATGCGACCCTGTTTCTCCGCCGCTACATCGGATTCACCCAGCAGAGAGGCTGGGCTGTTGCTCGCCATGTCTTTCAGGAGCTCATCTTCGCTGCCGGCATCGCCGGGGAGCCAGCGGAGCGCCTCCTGCACAAACGGGGCGGCTGCGGTGGTGCTGTCGCGGGAGCCGTCTTCGCTGCCAAGCCGGTCGGCGGGAAGATGCGCGGCGCCCAGGGGAATCCTTACGCGGAAGATGGTACCCTGGCCGAGTTCGCTGTCGACCTGCACGGAACCTCCATGCAGGCGCACCAGCTCATCGACGAGAGCCAGGCCGATGCCGGTGCCCTCGTGGGTGCGGCCTGGAGCCCCCTCTATGCGGTGAAAGCGCTCAAAAACCCTGGGAAGCTCCGACTCGGGGATGCCGGTTCCGGTGTCGCGGACGGTGAGCTCGACGTGGCCATTTTTAGCCAGCTGCGTGACCTGGACGGAGCCGCTGAGAGTGAACTTGAAGGCATTGGAAATCAGATTGAGGACGATCTTCTCCCACATCTCCAGGTCCACATAGACGGGCTGCGGCAGGGGCGGGCAGTCGATGCGGTACGAAAGTCCCGCGCGATCCATCGCGGAACGGAAGAGGCTGGCCAATTCAGCAGTGCGGCCGGCAAGATCGACGGGGCGGTAAACCGCCTGAACGCGGCCGGCTTCGATGCGGGAGAAATCGAGGAGTGTGTTGACCAGCTTGAGCAGGCGGAGGCCGTTGCGGTGCACGGTTATGACCTGGTCGCGAACCTGTGCGGGCAGGCGATTTCCGCGGTGAGCATCCAGCATCTCTTCAAGCGGTCCGAGCATGAGCGTAAGCGGAGTACGGAACTCGTGGCTCACATTGCTGAAGAAGATGGTCTTGGCGCGGTCCAGTTCCGCCAGCGCCTCAGCGCGCCGGCGTTCCTGCTCGTACGCCTCGGCATTGGCAATGCTGGCGGAGATCTGACCGGCCACGAGTTTGAGGAAGCCGAGATACGAGTCGCCGGCGGGACGATATGGATTTAAGCCTACGATGACCACGCCCGCGCGTCCGGTTGAGCCGGATGGAGCGAGCGGCAGGACGGCCGCGGTATTCGGAGGCTCGTCCCACGCGCCGTGCGGCAGGCGCGAGAAGTGATGGTTCAGATTGTGCACGATCTGGACCTCATGCGAACGCATGGCCTCGTCGACGGGCCAGACACATTTGCCATCGAGGGGCAGCAAAGCCGGCGCGGCTGGATGATCGGGATCCAGATGCAGCGTGCTGGCCAGCTCCAGGGCGGTGCGATCTTCATTCAGAACATAGATCAGCGCAAAACAGATATCGAAGGGATTGCTGGAGAGACCTTCGGCGCCGAATCGGCAAGCTTCCTGCCAGGTACGGGCTTCGGCTGTACGAGAGGCGAGTTCGCGCAGGAGAGTAACGCGGCGTTCTCCGATGATGCGCTGGGTGTCGTCGGTATTTGCACAGATGATGCCACCGATCCCACCCTGGTCGTTCGGCACCGGGCTGTAAGAGAAGGTGTAATAGGTTTCCTCGCGATAGCCGTAGCGCTCCATGACCAGGAGCAGGGACTCGTCGTAGGTGCCCTCGTTGCTGCGCATGGCGGACTCGGCGCGAGGACCAACCTGATCCCAGATCTCCCGCCATACGACGCAGGCGGGCTGGCCGAGCGCCTGGGGATGCTTGCCGCCGACGATGCTGCGGTAGGCGTCGTTGTACAGGTTGATCAGTTCGTCGCCCCACCAGACGAACATGGGCTGCCGGGAGGTGAGAATAATGCGCACGCAGGTGCGAAGGCTCTGGGGCCAAAGCTCGACGGGGCCGAGCGGAGTGTTGGACCAGTCCATCTGGCGCATGCGGCTGCCGAGTTCGCCGCCGCCGGAGAAGAGGATGTCGGGTGAGAGTGGGGCCGGAGAGAGACGGATGCTCTCACGGTCCTCGCCAGAAGAATCCTGGCTGAGCTGGCCTTGGTTCTGTAGCTCCAATGAGGGTCCCTCAACCCATGTTCGGGGCAATCGGGATGCCACCGAACCGGCAATGCCTTCAATAGACAAAGTGACGCAAAAAAGGGGATGCCGTGATGCGGAGGAAGGTTGCCCGCAATGTGCCCGGGGCTCGACCTGGAGGCGCCGAATGCCGCGGCTTTCAGCGCTGGGTTTCGACTGCCTGCGCGACCCGGAATACCGCCGCTTCCCCGAAATGGGGGCCGAGGATCTGCATGCCGATGGGGAGGCCCGAGCGGGATTGTCCGCAGGGAACGGAGATGCCGCAGATGCCGGCGAGCGAAGCCGTGACGGTGTAGATGTCGGCGAGGTACATGGCGACAGGGTCATCGGACTTTTCGCCAAGGCGGAAGGCCGGGGTGGGCGCTGTCGGCGTGAGGATGGCGTCGACCTGGCGGAAGGCGGCCAGAAAATCATCGGCGAGAAGACGGCGGACCTGCTGCGCCTTGCGGTAGTAGGCGTCGTAGTAGCCGTGGCTGAGGACGTAGGTGCCAAGCAGGATGCGGCGCTTGACCTCGGCGCCGAAGCCCAGATCGCGGGTGCGGCGGTACATCGCGGCGAGCGTGTCGCTCTTTGGCGCGCGGAAGCCGTAGCGGACGCCGTCGAAGCGAGCGAGGTTGGAACTGGCTTCGGCGGTGGCGATGACGTAATACGTGGGGATGGCGTAGCGCGTATGCGGCAGCGAGATGGGGACGATCTCGGCGCCGGCGGCGCGGAGCTTCTCGATGCCGGACTCGATGGCTGCGCGGACTTCAGCGTCGAGGCCGTCAGCAAAATACTCGGAGGGAACACCGAGCTTCATCCCGCGGACGCCCTTGTCGAGGTCGGCGGTATAGTCGGGGACGGGCAGCGGCGAGGAGGTCGCGTCCATGGGATCGTGGCCGGCGATGACGCCGAGCACAGTCGCGGCGTCGCGCACATTGGCGGCGAAGGGACCGATGCGGTCGAGCGAGGAGGCGAAGGCGATAAGGCCGTAGCGGGAGACGCGACCGTAGGTGGGCAGGACGCCGACGACTCCGCAGAAGGATGCGGGCTGGCGGATGGAGCCGCCGGTATCGGTGCCGAGGGTGGCGGTGACCATGCCGGAGGCGACGGCGGCAGCGGAGCCTCCACTGGAACCACCGGGGACGCGGCCGGGATCGTGCGGATTGTGGACGGGGCCGTAGGCGGAGTTCTCGTTCGAGGACCCCATGGCGAATTCGTCGCAATTGAGCTTGCCCAGGAAGACAGCACCGGCGTCAGCCAGCTTTTTGACTGCGGTGCAGGTGTAGGGGGGGTGGTAGCCTTCGAGGATCTTTGAACCAGCCGTCGCGGGCGCGCCCTCGAGGGTGAGCACATCCTTGATGCCGAAGGGGACGCCAGCCAGCGGCGGCAGCGGAGCCCCCGCGGCGGCAAGCTGATCGACATGCGCAGCCTGGGCGCGGGCAAGGGTCGCGTCGACGGAAAGGAAGGCGTGAATCGCCGGGTCGGCCTCGGCGATGCGGGCCAGAGCGGCTTCGGTGACGGCGGTTGCGGTCGTCGCGCGGCCAGCGATGGCCTGGCGGAGGCTGGCGATGGAGGGCGGCGTAGCGGTCAGACTCTTGGTCGGGGTCATCGTTCAATCACTTTGGGAACTTTGAAGCAGACGCCGTCGCTTTCAGGCGCCGCGGCCATGGCGTTTGCGCGCGGCAGGCAGGGACGGGGCAGATCGTCTCGGAGGACCGAGAGCTTCTCGGGAGCCGCATCGGCAGAGACAGCAAGAACTTCGGCTACCTGGGCCATCGGGGCGACGTGGGTGGTGTCCAATTCGGCAAGCTGGGCCACGTATTCGAGGATGGCGCTGAGGTCGCGGCTCATGCGCTCCTCTTCGTCGGGGGTTAGCTCAAGGTGGGCCAGCTCGGCCACACGACGGACATCGGAAACGCGATTCGTTTCGGACCCTTTGGGCATGGGAACAGTTTAAACGCTGCTTGCGTATGAGAAGTGGTATCCGAAGTTGGCAGTTGACAGACGCGCCGGCGCGGATACAATCTGCCCCATACGGCTCTAAAGAAACCCCATGAGTACGGCCTGCAAGCACCCGAAGGTACGCATCGTTTCACGCGACGAAGACGCTGAATACGTGGAATGCCTGGACTGCGGAGAAGTTTTCGAGTCCGGCGAGTTCCGCGATATGCAAATTGAAGAAATGCAGTCGGAAGAGCAAGAGGAAGAGACGGCTTGAGGGCAGCTGGGAAGCGGTCAGCTCAAGGGCCGGTCAGTGAAGAACCGATCAGCTAAGAATCGGTCAGCGAAGAACCGGTCAGCTGAGAACCGGTCAGCCAAAAACCGGCTGGCGAAAAGCGGTTCGCGAAAAGCGGTTCGCGAAAAGCGGCTGGCAGCTCGTCAGGCGAGGTCGGGTGGCTCCTCTATTTCCCTACAGTAGTTCCCTTTTAGCGGGTGACTCGCCGAGGACTTCGGCGGGGCGCTTGCCCTGTGCTCGCAGGGCGCGAATGGAGAGCGCGTCATAGCGTTTGGCCAGGCGCTCGCCGTGTTCGTCGAGCACAAGCGGGCAGTGGTACCAGGCCGGTAGATTCCAGCCCAGGGCGCGGTAGAGGAGAATCTGGCGGGCGGTGGAGAGCAGCAGGTCAGCGCCGCGCACGACTTCGGTGATCTGCATGTCGTGGTCGTCGGCAACGACAGCGAGCTGGTATGCGGGGACATCGTCGCGGCGCCAAACCGGGAAATCGCCGAAATCTTTCCCGGCCACGAAGCGCTGCGGACCGAAGCGGCCGTCCGCAAACTCGATTGCTTCGCCATCCGGGACGCGGAAGCGCCAATTCACCCCAGCAGGCGCGTCATAGCCAGCAGGCGGAGGCGAATCGGCAGCCGGGCGGCAGGTTTTGGGGTACATGGGCGTTTCGTCAGCTTCGAAGCGGGCAGAGGCGGATGGGGGAGCGCTGGCTTCGTGGGGCGCCTCGGCGATGCGGGCCAGCTCGCGGCGGGAGCAGGTGCAGGGATAGAGGTATCCGGCGGAGGAGAGCCGGCGCCAAACGGCGAGGTAGTGCTCGCGGCGCAGGCTCTGTGCGTAGGGGGCAAAGGGACCTCCAACGTCGGGACCCTCCTGCCAGCGAATGCCGAGCCAGCGAAGGTCTTCGAGCATGGCAGCGGCGAAGCCGAGGCGAGAGCGGTGCGGATCGAGATCCTCATTGCGGAGGACGAGGGTGCCGCCGGCGCGGATCGCGCGGAGATACGCGGTATAGAAAGTGCGCGCATGGCCGAGATGGAGGAGTCCGGTGGGCGATGGCGCAATACGGCCACGATAGATCACGGATCAGTTTAGCGGCCAGCAGCGAGCCACGCTCGGCCCGCTAGGCGGCGCGGCGGGCCGATGCTGCGAATACGAGTTCTTCGGGCTCGCTGCGGGGCGCAAGGTATTCGGGCGAGCCGGAGGAACGGGTGGGCTGGAGGAGTTCCAGGAACAGGCCAACCGCCAGACCCAGCCAAATCGCAGAAAAGATACGCGGCGCGCGCCAGGCGTGACCGGCACCGAAGCGCACGCCGAGCTGGAGGGAAGCCACCACCACCGCCACAGCGAAGAGCGCAAGCGGCAGAGTGAGGAGGGCCGCGGCAACCGGCGGCAACAACCACCATGCGAAAGCGATGCCCGGCACGAGCAGCAGCAGAGCCAGAGGCGCAAGCCAGGCTGCCGAGAAACAGCCGCGATAACGGCTCATCAGGCGAAGGCGTGCGCGGCCCTGGCGCAGCATGGCGGTGAAGAGCTGGCCCACGTGAGCGGCGGGGCGATCGTGCACGGCGAGGCGCGGATCGGCGAAGGCCGTGATGCCGGCCTGGCGGACGCGCGTATTGAGATCCAGGTCCTCGCAGACCTCAAAGGATTCGTCGAAAAGGCCGATCTGCTCGAAGACGTCGCGGCGATAGGTTGCGCCGCCGAGGACGGGGTCAGAGGGACCGGTACGGTTGAGTTCACACTGCAGCAGATCCCGGCCGAGCCAGGAGGCACGCACCTGGGCGATGACTTCTCCCGCGTCGGTAGCGGCGGGGCCCAGCAGCGGTTGGGGACGGCAGAGACAGCCCGCGCCGGTGCGCTGGAGCAGGGCCACGGAATCTTCGATGAGGTTGCGCGAAGGAACAGCACAGTGGCCGTTGAGGAAGAGGACGATTTTGCCGCGCGCGGCGCGGAGGCCAACATTGCGGCCGGCGCTCGGATGGACGCCGGGATTGTCGAGAATGCGGACGGCAACGGAGCGTTTGGAGAAACGGCGGCGCACGAGGTCGGGCGTGCCGTCGGTGGAACGGCCGTCGACGACGAGAATTTCATAGCGGTCGGGCGGGTAGTTCTGAGCCAGCAACTGTTCCAGCAACCGTGGCAGCATGGTCCGCTCATTGCGGACGGGAAGAATGATCGAGACGAACGGCAGCATCGACAGGGCGCTCCCAGTTGCTTCGATGCCGGCTGGGGCGCTCCCGTCTTCGCCAGCGGCTCAATATAGCAATGGTCCGGCAGTCTTTAATCTGACCAGGGCGCCGGCCGGCGGACCCAGCGGTGCCCGCGCAGGCGGTCCATGAAAGCGGGGTCGAGTGGCCCGGCATCGCTGAGGGCGAGGTTGGAGCGGACGTGGGCTTCCTTTCTCATGCCGACGATGATGGTGCTGACAGCCGGCTCGGCGAGGATGAAGCGGAGGGCGGCATCGGGCAGGGCGAGGCCAGAAGGGATGTCGGCGCGGAGGCGGTCGACGCGGTCGAGCGTTTCGTTCAGGTTTTTGGGGTTGAAATAGCGAGCGCGCCAGTCGCCTTCGGGGAATTTGGTATCGCGGGTCATTTTGCCGCCCAGGGAGCCTTCATCGAGGGGGACTCGAGCGATGACGCCAACGTTGTGCTCGCGGCAGACAGGAAAAAGCTCGTCCTCTGGGTTCTGGTCGAAGACGTTGTAGATGACCTGAACCGTGTCGACCAGGCCGGTGCGGATGGCGCGAATGCCGTTTTCAGGCTCCCAGCGGTTGAGGCTGAGCCCAAAGGCGCGCATGATGCCGTCGCGTTTGAGCTTTTCGACGGTGGAGCGGAACTCGGGAAGGTCGGTCCAGGCATCCTGCCACACGTGGAACTGGAGGACGTCAATGGTGTCGACGCCGAGGGCGCGGCGGATGCGGTCGGCGTACGCGAAGACGTGGTCGGGCGGGAAGACGTCGTTGTAGTCGGCATTCGGCGCGGCGGGCCATTTGAGGTTTTTCGGCGGGATCTTGGAGGCCGCGTAGAGGCGCTTGCCGGGGTTGGCGGCGAGGATGCGGCCGAGAAAGCCGTCGCTTTTGCCGTCGCCGTAGGCCCAGGCAGTGTCGAAGAAATTGCAGCCGAGATCGACGGCGAGTTGGAGGGCATGGAGGGATTCCGCGTCCCTGGAGTCGCTCCATCCGCTCATTCCCCAGAGGCCGCAGGCGATTTCGCTGACGTCGAATCCGGTTTTGCCAAGAGTACGAGTGCGCATGATTACAGGGTATAGGGGATAGGGTTTAGGGGATAGGGTTTAGGGGATAGGGAGGGGTTACGGTTGACGGGTCAGAGGCCAGCGATTAGGAGGGATCAGGGAGCCATTGAACAAAGCAGCCGGAATCCTGGGGGATTCCGGCTGCGGGTGAGGCGCTGAAGAAGCCTTAGTTGCTGTTCGTATCGTCCGGGCGGCGATGCAGCGTCGGCTGATCCGTATTGTTGCCGTTGCCGTTGGTGTCGCTGACACGGCGGAGCGAGGGCCGATTCGTGTTCTTCTGAAGGAGCCGGCGCTTATTCTCAATGCGGGCCAGACGCGCCTTGACCTCGTTGAATTCCGAAGTGGTGACGAGGTATTCGTCTTTTGGCGGCAGGATGGTGGCAATCTCGCGCTCGCTGGCGAGAATGCGATCCGGGGTTTGGGGATGGTCCTCAAAGACTTTCGCCACGGCGCCGGGCTTCTGTTTCTGCAGGTTCTCAATCTTCTCGAACATGCTCACCAGGCCCATGGGATCGTAGCCGGCGCGGTACATGTACTGAATACCGAGGTAGTCGGCCTGAGCCTCGAATTCGCGGGAGAACTCGAGGAAGGTGATGGGGATGAGGAGCTGAGCGCCCTCATAGATGCCATAGCCAGTCCAGGTGTAACCGGTCATCATGATGAGGGGCACCATGCCGATCTGGGCGTAATTGGCGCGGGTCATCTCGCGGGCGGCGTGGTGGGCGCAGACGTGGGCGGTCTCGTGAGCCATGACGCCGGCCAGTTCGTCTTCTTCGTCGGCGGCCAGAATGAGGCCGGAATCGACGTAGAAAAAGCCTCCGGGCAGGGCAAAGGCGTTGATCACGTCGGAGTCAACGACCTTGATCGTGAAGGGCACCTTGCAGTCGGAATTGCGGACAATGTTCTGGCCGATGCGGTTGATGTACTCGTCGACCACGGGATCGGTGATAAAGCGGGTGCTCTGGTCGATCTGCTTGGCGTAGCTCGCGCCCATGCGGATCTCACCCTCAGTCGAATACCAGTTGCCCATCCCTCGGCAACCGATGCAGCGGGAACCGACGGCGCTGACGTCCTCAATGCTGCCCTTCTTGACGCCGGGCATCATGCCATCGGGCAGTGGCTGGACCTGCTTGAATGGATCGACGTTCGGGTCGATATTCGGAGGCGGTTGCTGCGCTTTCGCGTCTTCTTTCCTGTCTTTCCTGTCCTTGCCTTTACCGGCCTGCTGGTCCGAGCTTTCCGATTGGGGAATATTGACAGGAGCGGAGATGTCGGGCGTGCTGGAGGGCTCCTGAGGGGCGCAGACGTCGCCGCCATCGGCGGTGCGGCGATGGAGGACAGGGCCGGCGCAATCCTGGGTTGCGGTCGACGCGGAGCTTGCTGTGGCGGAGGGCGCGGGGGACGTGGGATTCTGCCCGTAAACACAAGCGACACAAAGCGCCAGGGGCGCGCAGGCAACAAAACTGAAGAAATTTTTCCGGATGGGCATAGCAAACCCTCCTCCAGGGGAAGGAGACCCTTGCAGGGGTTAGACGTAGTATGCGCCAGGAGTGTCGCCGTTGTCGTGGGGGAAAATTGAGGGCGCCGCCCGATGTCAGGAAACGTTCATCCTACAAAACTATACTGAGGCCTGGAGCGGTCCCCATCCTCGCCAGGAGGGCTGAGCGATGTTCCCCACCGCTGTTCGGCGGGCTGTCAGACGCTGGCATCGGCTGTACCGCGAGACGCGGCTGGTGGCGCTGGCGCTGAAGTCGCCGCACCACCCGGTCTTCGCGCATGCGGTGGTGATCCGGCGGTGCAATTTGGCGTGCACGTACTGCAGCGAGTTTGACACGACGTCAAAGCCGGTGCCGATCGAGGAGATGCTGGCCCGGATTGACCAGCTGGCGGCGCTGGGTACGACGGCGGTGACGCTGACAGGCGGCGAAACCCTGCTGCATCCGGAGGTTGAGAGGGTGATCGCGAGGATCCGGCACCACGGGATGCTGGCGATCATGATCTCGAACGGGTATCTGCTGAGTGTGGACCGGATTAAGAGCCTGAATCGCGCCGGACTGGACCGGCTGCAGATCAGCATTGACAACCTTTCGCCGGACAACGTCTCGATGAAGAGCCTGCGCGTGCTGGATCAGAAGCTGCGCTGGCTGGCGCAACACGCGGAGTTCCAGGTCCACATCCACAGCGTGGTGGGCGCGGGCACGGCGAAGCCCGCGGACGTGTTGACGATCCAGCGGCGGGCGAAGGAACTGGGACTGGGCAGCAGCGCGGGGATCGTGCACGATCCGACGGGCAAGATGCAGCAGATCGATCAGGAATCACGGGACGTTTTGGCGGCGATCGAGCGGGAAACGAAGCCGCTGTTTAACTTTGCTCGGCACAATCCCTGGCGGAAGAACCTGCTGGAGGGCAAGCCGAATGACTGGCACTGCCCGGCGGGAGGGCGGCACCTCTACATCTGCGAGGACGGGCTGGTGCACTACTGCATGGCGCAGCGGGGATATCCGGCGAAACCGCTGGCGGAGTACACGCAGGAGGACATCGACCGCGAAGCGAAGACGCCGAAGTCGTGCGCGCCCTACTGCACGATCTTCTGCGTGCACCGGATTGCGCTGGTGGACCAGATCCGGACGGATCCGAGGAAGGCGCTGGCGACGCTGTTCCCCGGCGGGGAGGGTGGGGCGCGGCCGCCGCTGCCGGTGCGCATGCTGACGGGGCTGTTTGCGGCGGAGAAGCCGGGCGGCGGGATCATGCGGAAAGCGGCGATGAAGGTACTGGGTATTCAGTAGGAACTGGCCATTTAGGCGGAGGCGCCTCGCACGTCGTTACCGGGATGCTGATCATTCATCCCCCCATCAATGCGTGTTTGGCGCTGAATCCAGCCCCGGAGGCGGACGGCGACGACGGAATCAACCATGCGTCGTCCGCAGGGCGACACTCAGACACATGGTTACGTTGATGACTGAATGAATGATCCAGCCACCGACGATCGAGCCCGATTGAATTCGAAGCCATCCGGCGATAAGGCCTAACAGAAAAATGACTGGCAGGATGCCCCACATTCCTGGGATGAGGCGCAGGATCAGGAGGTGAGGAAGCAGGAAAATGGCGGCTTGAGAGAGATTTGCCCAGGCGAGCGGCATGCGGCGTCCAAGAGAACCCGCGATTAGTCCTCGAAAGAGAACCTCCTCCGTAAGACCGCTCTGAACAACACCATAGAGCAACGCGATCGGGAGGGCCACCTTGAGATCGAGCCCTGCAACAATTCGCTCTGCCGAGCCGGGCCGCAGAAAGGGTGCCAGTGGAGGCCGCCAGATCACCAGAAGGATCATTGCGAAAAGGGCGAGGACCAATCCCTACCCTATGTAGCGAGCCTGACCCTGGCGGAGTCCAGCCCGATCGGCGATTTCACGCAGTCCCAGTCTGCATCGGAACCGGAGCCACATCGCGTAGAGCAGAAAAGGCAATCCAGCCAGCACAACAAGGTTGAGAGTCGCAGACAACAAGGCACCCGCGAGCATAATGCTGGGACCTCCCTCTTCCTCTGCGTCGCCCGAGTCTGGCCTCAGAAAGGCTGAAGAAAGTATGCCTCATGGGATTTTGAACCGGAAGCCAGCCTCACTCCGTTCCTTCTGCGGGCTGTCGATACGTGGCGTCATCGCCAACCCACTCATCGACGCGCAAAGTTCCGACAGGAAGACCGGCTTTCCGGAAGATCGCGGCGGCCAGAGCGCGCGGACGCGACTCGACAGCCAAGTCAGAAATGCAGGTCGTTCGACTCGTTCGTTCGCTTCCCCGAACGAACTTTGCTCAGGATGACAGATGATTGCTGCGCCACGCGGCGGGAGAACGCGGGCCGATCAGCGTGCCGTGTGACGGCGGAAGGTCTGGCGGGAGATGGCGAGCTTCTCACAGAGGGCGGTTTCAGGAGCTCCGGCGCGGCGCTGTTCGGCGATCTGAGCGGGCAGGCGCTGCTCGCGATCCATCACATCCTGGTAATAGTGATCGAGCTGACGGGTAGCGGCGGACCAGCTCCACTGTTCGGCGTCGCGGCGCGCGGCGCGGCTCATGCGGGCGTGATGATCGGCGTCAAAGAGCAGCTGGCGGATCGCCTCAACGGCATCGCCCGGACGGTCAGGATCGTAAAGGCAGCCCGTAACGCCATCGTGGATGACATCGGAGACGCCGCCGGCGCGAGGCGCGACGACCGGACAGCCCGCGGCCATCGCTTCCATGAGGACGAGGCCGAGGGTTTCGGTGCGCGAGGGCAGAATGAAGGCGTCGCCGGAGGCGTAGGCGGAGGCAAGTTCCTCGTCACGCAGAAATCCGGCGAAGAAGGTGGGAGTGCCGGCAAAGTGGCGCTCCAGCTTTTCGCGGTGGGGGCCGTCGCCGACAAGCGCGAGCCGGACGCCCGGCAGCGCGGCCAGAATTTCGCGGCAACGTTCGATTTCCTTTTCCACGGAGAGCCGGCCGATGTAGAGAAGAAGCTTGTCCTCCGGATGGCCGGAGGTGAGGCGGGAGCGCATCTCCAGTGAAGCGCGCGCGGGATGGAACATCTCCGTATCGACGCCGCGACGCCAGAGGTGAACGCGGCGGATGCCGTGATCCTCGAGCTCATGCTGCATGACAGCGGAAGTGGCAAGGATGAGATCGGCGCGATTGTAGGCGGCGCACATGGTCCGCCACATGGCGCCCTCGAGCATACCGAGCCGGTAGTAGGCCAGGTACCTGGGCAAATGGGTGTGGTAGGAGACGACGAGCGGCACGCGATGACTGCTGCTGTAGAAGAAGGCGGAGACTCCGAGGACAGCGGGATTGACGGCATGAAGCAGATCGGGCTGGAACTGCTGGAGAGCGCGGGTGATGGAGGGGCGTGGAATCGAGAGCCGCAATTCGGGATAGAGGGGAAAGGCAAAACCGGGAACGCCGTGAACGCGAGCGCCTTCGTACCGGTCGACGCCCTGCGGCGCAATGATGAGGATTTGATGACCGAAATCGCGAAGACTGCGGATGGTGTGGCAAAGCCGGGTGACGATGCCATCGATCTTGGGCAAGAAGGTTTCCGTAACAAGAGCGATGCGCAGCGGGCGGACGGAAACGGACTCGGACGACGCGGGCGGAGCGAATTGGGTCGCGACTTCCACGTTTTCCCTATTTCCAGGTCACCGTCGGCATCATCTGAGACGGATCGACCCTCTGCTTGTATCGGATGGCGAAGTGCAGGAGCGAAGTGACGAGTGACTCCGATAGGCAGTGAGGCACGAGGCCGAGGTCGCGAAGGTAGGTGTTCTTCGCGTTGTAGTAATGGACTTCCTTTTCGACACGGGGATTCTCGATGTGACGAACTTCAACGTTCAGTCCCGCCTGATCTCCCGCCTGCTTCACCAGATTGGCAAGGTCGAGGACGCTGAACTGCTCCGTGAACTGGTTGAAAACGCGGAACTCACCAGCGGCCGCCGGGTTGGCAACAGCAATCTCCATACAGCGGACGGTGTCGCGGATGTCGAGGAAGCCGCGGGTCTGGCCACCCGTGCCGTAGACGGTGAGCGGATGGCCGATGGCGGCCTGGATGCAGAATCGGTTGAGCGCCGTGCCGAAGACCTCGTCGTAATCGAGGCGATTGACGAGGATTTCGTCGATACCCGTCTGATCGGTGAGGACGCCATAGACGACACCCTGATTGAGATCCGTGGCGCGGAGGCCCCAGATTTTGCAGGCAAAGCGGATGTTGTGGCTGTCGTGGACCTTGCTGAGGTGATAGAAGGAGCCCGGCTGCATGGGATAGGGCAGACGGTCTTCACGGCCGTTGTGCCTGATCGTGATGTAGCCCTCTTCGATATCGATATTGGGCTGGCCGTATTCGCCCATGGTGCCCAGCTTGACGAGGTGGATGGCGGGATTGAACTCCCTGATCGCCCAGAGGAGATTGAGATTGCCGGCAACATTGTTCATCTGGGTCATCACGGCGTGTTCGCGGTCGATCATGGAGAAGGGAGCGGAGCGCTGTTCGCCGAAGTGCAGGATGGCCTCCGGCTTAAAACTGCGCATGAACCGCTGGACGAAGGGGTAATCGCAGATGTCGCCGACAAAAACCTGGATCTGGTTGCCGGTGAGCTGCTGCCAGCGATCGACGCGCTGGCGAATCGGCGCGATGGGCGTGAGCGTGTCGACGCCAAGCTGCTGATCCCAGTGGCGGCGGATGAGACTATCGACGATGCCGACATCGTAGCCGCGTTCAGAAAGGTAGAGAGCAGTTGCCCATCCGCAATATCCGTCGCCGCCGACAACAAGAACCTTCACGATTTTCGTAAGCTCCATTTGTGGGTTGGGGCCAATTCACTTGGATGCTTTCACAGTGAGATGAACGCAGGGTTGCGGTCTCCTGAAATTCAGGACGTGCCGCTTTTTTCTTGTTGGGGCCGGTGCGCGCCGCGTTGGCGCAAGATGACAGGTCAGTTTACCTGCTGAAGACGGTCAATGAGCCTCTGCGCGAGGCTCTCTCCAGATTCCGACCATAGAAGGCGCGTGGAAATTCCGCCGCTTTTCTGAATGCCGTCGGTAAAGGCAACGAGGCGCTGGATGTTCTGCTGCACGCGAGCGATGGCATCCTTGTCGAGCTCCATGTCCTCGTAAAGGAACGGCGCATCGGGGCCGAAATCCACACGGATGTGTCCGTTGGTTTCGTAGGCTTGCTCGTCGAATTGCGGGCCGAAGCCGACGACGCGGACGGTGCGCGGTTCCTGACGCCACATGGTGTCGAAGCCGGCGGCTTGTTCCGGAACCCAGAGCTCCCAGACCAACTCAAATTCCCAGGCGTAGTCGTCGTGGGCATTTTCCATGGCGGCAGCGATAGCGGTCCGCGGCAGGGCCTCTTCGTCGGCTTCGTTACGATACACGCGCTGCCAGATGGGCGACTCATTCCAGGAGATGGGGTAGACCGTGGCGGCAGCGACGCGGGAGGATCCTCCGGCGGCCGCGAACTGCTCCATGACTTTCTCCAGCGCGCCGGGCAGCGCG
>JASHNS010000103.1 GCA_030041515.1 Acidobacteriaceae bacterium
ACCCACGGGACTTGTGGGAACGGCGGGAACAACGCGCGGAGCAAGGACGCCGGAGAGGCTGGGATCGTCCTGCAGCATGTACCGCACCGTGTGCTGCGGCGATCTCGGAAAGTAGTACAGGATCTGTCCATCGCGATTGATCGTGTCGGGGCCGGAGCTATACGACCAGCGCGCGTTGAAGGCTGTGCCCGGCTGGCTGTAATCGCCGGGACGAAGCGCCACCGCGGGGCGGTAGAACCGGTTATTGGCCTCACCATCAGTGCTGTTTACTGTGCCTTCGTAGCGCATACCGCTGGAAAGCCACGCGACGCGCGGCTCCTGCATCGTGTCCTGGACCCGTACGCGGATAAAGTCCACCTGGGTACCCGTTGGTGTGCCGTCCAGCGTCGCCGCAAAGCACTCAAACTGGTAGCGCACGCCATCGCGCGTGAATTCGTACCGGATGACGGGAAGATAGCCGCGCAGCAGCGTCTTGACGCGCTGGTGAATGGGCACCGCCGGGTTCCCGGTGAAGAACATCAGCTCGCCAAAGCCGGTATACAAAAAGCCTTCGGGCGAGATGAGTGTGCCGGAGGGAGCATCCATCACGCCAATCTCATCCGTAGGCTGGCTGTAATACGAAAAGGGACCGGGAGCCGCGTCGATGTCCGGGTTCACCATCTGTGCCGAAAGCGCGAGTTGAAAGCCGGCCACGGCAGCCAACAAAACGAAATACCTGAGTTTCATCACGACCGCAGCTCCGTACAAAGGGTGGGTTGCCCCGGGGCCTGCCGGGCAAGCTCAAAGTGCCGTATCGGCGACCGGCGCGGAACCGCCGAGCCAGCCGCCGAGATCAACGCTAAAACACCAGAGTACCCTTCAGCTGGATGATGCGGGGAGAAGCATCGCCACCGAGATAAGCGCCGAAGATGCTCGTTGGTGTACCAACCGTCGAGGTGATCTGGCCGAAGGACGCGCCATCCGAGATGTCGCTGGATGGATTCGCGAAATTCGGATGATTCAGAATGTTGAAGAACTGCGCTCCCACCAGAAAACGCGAGCCTTCCCAGTGCGGTAGCGGAATGGTCTTCAGGATGTCTGCGTCAGTGTTGAAATAGCCTGGGCCGGTATATTGGTTGCGATCCTCGGAGCCAAAGGAAGTTGGGTCGGTAAAAGCCTGCACGCCTCCGAAGCAATTGCCGCCGGTACCGGTCACGAAATTGTAGAGGCCCTGGGTGCCACAGTGACGGTTCATCCCGGGATGAAGCGGGACGGCTGTCACCGCGCCGCCGTATCCGTCATAAGGATAAGAGGAGTTCGCCGCCGCCATGGTGCCGAATGCGCCAGGGACAAATGCGTCGGTGACGGTGAGGGGGAATCCGGAGTGCCAGAAGAGATCGCCGGCTAACTGCCAGGACGCGAGCGCGCCGCGCAAACGATGACTGCCCGGGATATTGAGCACATAACTGCCCTTGAGATTGTTGGTGACGTTGTAATCGGCGGGACCGTAATTGAAGCGGAGATTGTAGGGCGACTCCACCGAAAACGAGCCGGTATTGAACGTGAAGAGGCCGCCGTTGGAGACTTCATCCATGGCTTTGCCGAAGGTGTAGCTGACGTCGAGCGTCAGCCACGCATCGCGATGGGTGAGATCGGCGGTGAGGCCGTTGTAGTTGGAAATGGCCCCGTTTTGCACCTGGTTCACGCCGGAAAAATTCACATTGAGAGGGGTGACCGGAAACTGCTGCGCGGTGAAGTGAAATACATTGCCCGTGATGGTATTGGTAATTGTGCCGCCAGGGAGCAGGCTCGGATTCCACCACGCGTCGACGCTTCCGTTATAGAAGGGCTCCCGGTAGCCGTGATTGCCGTTATACCCAAGATTGAAAACGGTGTTCCTTCCCAGCTGGTTCTGGACCTGGAGGTTCCATTCTTCATAGGTCGGATAGTAGAGCTTCTTCGCGACATTGAAGAAGCCGGGAATGGCGAAGCTGGATCCGGCGGCGGCCACCGCGGCGGAAATGCTGGCGTAGGTGCCACCGCTGGCGAACTGCGACTGGAAGGCCTGGTTGGAATCGACGTCGGCCTGGTAACCGCTCCCCGCTGTCGCGGGATCGAGGAGATACTGCGGTCCGGGAACAGTAACCGACTCCGAATTCGCAGTGAAGGTTGTCTTCATCGGCGCGTTGTAGAGGAGCGTATTGGCGATGTTCAGAGGAAACGCATCTGCAAACAGGCCAAAGCCGCCGCGGACGACGACGTTCCGCTCCGATCCGGGCTGCCACGCAAAGCTCACGCGCGGTTCGAGGATGTAGGGTTGGTACTGGTTGAAGACGTTATGCTGCCCAGCTGCGATGACGCTGTTGTACGGTGTGTCCGCCGCGCCCGGCACGCTGAAGAAGCCGTCGTTCATGCGCGATACCGAATTGTTGTTGGAGACCGGGTTCGAGTTTCGCTCAAAGCGGAGTCCTGCGTTGAGTGTCAGATTTGGCCTTACCTGCCATTCATCCTGCACATAGGCGCCCGCCTGGTACCAGGCAAAAGGAGCTTCCGCATTGCTGGGGAAATCCGCGCTGGTGCTGTTGGCGTATCCCTGATCGAACAGGGAGAAGTAGGTGCCGGTGCCACGGGCGGCTTCATACTGCTGTCCATATCCGTCGCCCAGCGCGGAGATGCGGGGCACAATGCCGGCATAAGGGCTCAGGTCGACGCCATCGGTGCGCAGGAAGATCGCGCCGAATTTGAGTGTGTGGCGTCCCGCAATCACGCTGGCGTCGTCGGCGAACTGATACTGGAACTGATTGGTTCCCTGCGGCCAATACGCGGAGTCGGGATTGACCGGGCTCAGAGGGTCGCTGTAGTGAAGGACCGTGTTGTTCTGGTCGACTTCGGTGTCGTTGTAGTTGAACTGATAGGGAAAGACCGCATTGCCGCCCGACGGATAGGGATACGCTCCGGTCCAGTAATTGCCGACAAAAATAAAGGTATTGAACGCTTTGGCGCCGAAGGTATGCGTTTCTGACAGCATTCCATTACTGCCGCCCATCGAGGTGATCACATTAAATGCCGGACTGATCGGATCTTCGTAGGCCGGCTGCGTTCCATTGTCCCATTCGTAATGGAAATAGATCTTGTCGTTCGCGCTGAAGTTATGATCGATACGCAGGGTTGCCATTTGTTCATCGGCCGTGACCGTTGGCTCAAAGGTGAACTCATTGACGTCGGGATTAGGGCTGGTGGCGCCGGTGAAAGGATTCACATTCATGTAAGGGCGCAATGTCTGGCCGGCGGGAACGGGCGCTGCGTTATAAACATTGAAGAGTTTTTGGTAGAGGGAGAGTTCTCCGGGGTTGTCAGCCTGGATCTCAGCCAGGGTGCGTGATTCAAAGGAGGCGCTCGGGACATACGCCAGTGACGGCGCTGTCGCTGTCGTAAACCGGATCCCTTCGTAATCTGCAAAAAACAGAGTCTTGTTTCGGATGATTGGGCCACCCACCGCGGCCGCCCACTGGTCCGCATTTTCCGCGGGACGCGGAATCGCCTGCTGCGCATTGAAGTAGTTGTTGGCGTTGAGGCTCGCGTCGTTCCACCAGAACGCGACGTTGCCGTGGAAATGGTTGGTCCCCGCGCGCGTCGTCTCTACCAGTTGTGCCCCGCCCAGGCCGCCATACTGCACGGAATAGGCATTGCTGACGACGGTCGCCTCGCTGAGCTCGTTGCTGCCCAGCGTCATGTTCATGGCCAGCGTGTTGTTGGTGTTGGACCATGGGTTGATGATGCTGGCCCCGTTGATCGTCATGTTGTTGGACGTTGCCGGCAGGCCGTAGCTCGAGAAATTGCCTGTGCCTCCAGCCGTGTTCATCACCGAACCCGGCGCCAGCTGCGCAGCAAACGTAACGTCGTTGCCTGGATTGGGGATGGACTCCAGCTCTTTTTGCGTGATCGTCGTGGTCAGATCGCCGTTCTGGGTATCGAGGAGCGGAGCCGCGGAGGTGACATGCACGGTCTGATTGACAGAACCGACTCGCATGACAAAATTGGCGTGGGCCACGGTCGCTACGGAAACAAGCACCTGCGCCGATTCCTGCTCGAAACCTGGAGCTGCGGCCGTGACGCGATACTCACCCGGATTCAGCAGGGGAAGGTGCCAGGCGCCGCCTCCCATGGATGCGGTGTTATAAACGGCCCCAGTTCCCTCGTCGGTCACCGTAATGTGCGCATGGGCAATCATGCGGCCCTGGGTGTCGGACACCGTTCCGGCAAGATCGCCGGTCGTCAGGGTCTGCGCTGAGGCGCAGAAGGAGAAGGAACAGGCGGTCAAAAGAATTGTCGCCGGCAACCTCCGTCGAAGAAGAGTCGTTTTCATTTTGGCGATCCCTGGCCGAAAGGAAATGAACATCTGTGAACCCCTCCCAGTAAAAAATTGAACCGGTTACGTGCGTCACGGTGCTGCGGTGGAAGAGCCTGAGAAGTTGCGATCGAACTACCGTTTTATAGTGTTTGATTACCATTATTGTCAATGTTCCAACGCAATTCAAAAGAATACGGCAGTATACGAAAGCTATTCGCGCATTGCTCATGATCCGCAGCGACAGATGCCACGCCAGGTTCCCGATGGGGGCTGGGGAGCGATGGGTGGAGGGTGGAAACGAGACAAGAGCGGTCTATACCATCCGCGAGATTGCGGCCAGGACTGGTTTTTCGCGCCAAACAATCACGCGGCTGTTGGAGCGAGAGCCGGGAGTTCTGGTCGTGAGTCGTGCGGAGACGCTGGACAAGCGCCGCTACGGCAGCGCACGAAACAGTTTGTGACGGTGGATTCGGAGACGGAGAGTCATCTGAAGGAGCACGGAATGGGTACTCGCTTTAGAATTTTGGGCGGAATGAAGCGTGGTGTAAACCGCTGATTCCAGAAATGGTCGGGACGGGCAGATTTGAACTGCCGACCCCTCGCACCCCAAGCGAGTGCTCTACCAGGCTGAGCCACGTCCCGACAAGCGCAAGTTTATCACTTGCGCTGGCCGGGTGGCTCGGAACTGCAGGACAAGTTCCGGCGTATCTTCTCTGGCAGAGAGCAACCAGAATGAAACAGCGTACATGGTTGGGATGGATGGTGCTGGGAACGATCCTGGCTTCCAGTGGGTGCCACGTTCAGGTCGACAAAGGGAAGAACGGCGAGGACAAGAACGTACGGATTGACACGCCGCTGGGCGGCCTGCAGGTACGCTCCGGCCAGACAACAGCCGCAGACCTTGGGCTGCCTGCTTACCCTGGGGCTCAATTAACAGCGGATAGCAACGGCGACAAGTCAGCAGACGTGCGCATGGGCTTTGGGCAATGGCAAATGCATATCGAGGTCGTAACCTACACGACGCCCGACGCGCAGAGCAAAGTCGTCTCCTTCTATAAAAGCGCGCTCGGGCGGTTTGGCGACGTGCTCTCCTGCCAGGGCCACCAGGCCGTGGGCACGCCCACCGTAACCAGTGGGGGACTCACGTGCAGCGAACAGAACTCGCACGTGCAGGTGAACGGAATCAACGTGGAGGACGACGATGACTTCACCCTCCGCGCCGGATCGAAACACCACCAGCACATTTTCGCGCTGAAGAGCAGCGGCCAGGGTACGCGGTTCACGCTCATCGACCTCCAGCTCCCGGATGGCAGCAGCGGGAGTTCCGGAAGCAGCGATTGACCCGCGCGCGTGCGAAAGCCGGACCCTGAGGTTCGGGCGTCGCGTTGCGCCCGCCGAGTGCATGCGATAGGGTCAATTCATGGAACTGCTGTGCCATCGCTGTGGCAATCCTCTGCCGGAGCGGGAAGTATTTTGTCCGCATTGCGGGGCGCCGCAGTTCGTGGTGGAAGCCGCTGAGCCAGGCTCCACGGCTCAGCCGGCGATGCGCTTTCAGGGCGACACCCGGAGAATGCAGTGGCGGCCGGCGATCCTGTCAGCCGTCATGATGGCTGTGCCCCTGGGGCTGTTTTCCGGATTGGTCGCCACCAGTTTGATCATTGTCCTGGGCGCCGGAGTCCTGACCATCTGGTTGTACCAGCGGCGTTCTTCCGCGTGGGTCGACGGCCGCCTGGGCTGGCGAGTCGGCTCCATTCTCGGTGCCGCGGCCGCGCTTCTGGCTTGCGCCGCCTATGCGGTTCGAATGGTCGTCGAGCGCTACCTCATGCATAGTGGCGCCACCATGGACACGGCGTATCTGGCCTATGCGCACCAGTTCCTCGACATGTGGAACAAGGCCAGCGCACAGCAGGGAGCGCCTCCGGCGGAGGCGGCACACATGATGAGCATGGTGGCCGGATTCGTGCTTTCGCCGGACGGCCATGCCGCCATGCAATTGTTAACGGCGGTGACCATGTCGATCGGCATCCTGCTGTTTGCCGCTTTGGGGGGCGCGCTGGGCGGCTGGTGGCAGTCCATGCGAGCGCGCACGCAGCGCAGCCTCTGATGCGGCACTCTCTGAACCCTGCGTGCTCTTGCGGTGTGACTCGCTCCCTCGTATCATCGCCTTTAACCTTATGTCTGAGCTGCAAACCGCCGCTACGCCCAAATTGCGCGAGAAGGGGCGGATCATGTCCGCCTCCGAAATCGAACGGACGCTGGTCCGGCTGGCTCATCAGATCATCGAAAAGAACAACGGTGCGCAGACCATTGGTCTGGTGGGCATCAAACGGCGCGGCGTGCCCATTGCCGAGCGCCTGGCGGCGCTGATCAGCGGCATCGAGAAACATCCGGTGGACACCGGCGTGCTCGATATTAGTTTTTATCGCGACGATCTCACAACGCGGGACATCAGGCCGGTCGTGGCCCCCGGCTCCATGGGATTCGACGTCAACGGCCGCGACGTCATCCTCATCGACGATGTCCTGTACACGGGCCGCACCATCCGCGCGGCGCTGGATGCGCTCTTCGACCACGGGCGTCCTCGGCGCGTGCAGTTGCTGGTTCTTATCGACCGTGGCCATCGCGAGCTGCCCATTGAAGCCACGTTTGTCGGCCGAGCGGTGCCAACTTCGCAGCGCGAAATCATCGAGGTAAAGCTGCGCGAAGTGGATAACGACGAGCAGGTGCTGCTGGTGGAGCGGGTTTAAGCAGGGATCGATTCGAAGGAGATGGCGGATATCAGGGGACCATCCCGCAAGGCGCAAAAGCTCTCTACCCCTTCCCTTTTCCAGCAGCCCATTCATCCTGGATCGGCGATCTCTGCAATGGATTTTTCCGTGGCGGAGGTTCGGCAGATTCTGCTGGCCGCCGATGCGCTGGAACGCGAAGATCCGCTACGCCGGGCGAAGCGGCTGGCCAAGAGACGCGTGGCCCTGCTGTTTTATGAGGCGAGCACGCGCACGCGCACCTCGTTCGAGCTGGCGGCGAAGGCCCTCGGCGCGGACACCACTCTGGTCAGCTCGCTCTCGTCCAGCATCGAGAAAGGCGAGTCGCTCAAAGACACCGGCATCACGCTGCAAGCCCTCGGAGCGGAATGCATCATCCTGCGCAGCCCATACTCGGGCGCTCCGTACCTGCTTGCTCAGGCCACGGGGCTGCCGGTGCTGAACGCCGGCGATGGCATGGCTGAGCATCCCTCCCAGGCGCTGCTCGACCTGCGGACGATCCTGCAACTGCTGGGAATCCGGGCGTCGGCGATCAGCGAAAAGTGCCTGCGCGGCATCACGCTGACCATTTGCGGCGACGTTCTGCACAGCCGCGTGGCGCGCTCCAATGCTCTTCTGCTCCCGAGACTCGGCGCCAGGGTGATTCTCTGTGGACCGGAGCAGTTGCTGCCGAAGACCGCTGAGCGCATGGGTCCGGGAATCACGATTGAACGCGATTTCGATGCCGCCCTGCGCCAATCGAAAATCGTCATGATGCTGCGCATTCAGGCGGAGCGGCTCGCCGGATTGTCGATCGATCTCGACGACTACCGTCGGCGCTATCAGGCGAACGCCGGGCGCATCGCGGCCTGCGCGCCGAAGGCGCCCATCCTGCATCCCGGCCCGATTATTCGCGGCATGGAAATTACTAGCGAGGTCGCCGACGGCCCGCAGTCCGCCATCGCCCGCCAGGTGGCGAACGGCGTGCCGATCCGTATGGCACTCGTCGCGCGCGCTTTGAAAGGCGGAAAGCGGTGAAGGCGCTTCTGATTCGCGGCGGTCGTGTAATGGATCCAGCCAGCGGGCTGGACGCGAAGCGGGATGTGCTGCTGTCGGAGGGAAAAATCGCGGCCATTGAAAACCCTGGACAGATTCGCGCCGCGGAGGCCGAGATCTTCGACGCCAAAGGGCTGGTGGTTGCGCCGGGCCTGATCGACATTCATGTGCACCTGCGCGAACCGGGCCAGGGCTACAAGGAAACGATCGCCACGGGCACAGCCGCCGCCGCGGCTGGCGGATTCACCAGCGTGTGCGCCATGCCGAATACGGTTCCTGTCAATGACGCGCCGGAGACGACGCGCTGGATGCAGGCACCCGAACGGGGAGCTTCGGCGCGCGTGTTCCCGATCAGTGCGGCGACGAGAGGCTCCATGGGCGAGGCCCTCACCGACTACGCCGCTCTCAAAAAAGCCGGCGCAGTCGCGGTCACCGACGACGGCAAGCCCATCCTCGGCGACGACATCATGCTGGAAGCCCTGCGTGCTGCCGCTGCGCTCGACTTACCCGTGATCCAGCACGCCGAAGACACGCGCCTGACTGGCGGATGCTCCATGAATGCGGGCGTGCTGGCATTTCGGCTCGGATTGCGTGGCATGAGCGTCGAAGCGGAGTCGAGCCTTGTAGAGCGCGATCTGGACCTGCTGAAGCGGGTCAAGCACGGGCATCTGCATGTGGCGCATCTCTCCACGAAGAAAGCCCTCGACGCCGTGCGCGCCGCGCGCCGCGCCGGCCTGCACGTCACCTGCGAAGTCACGCCACACCACTTCGCGCTCACAGAGGACCGAATCGGCCTTTACGACACGAACGCAAAGATGAACCCGCCGCTGCGCGCCGAGAGTGATCGCGCCGCGATGATCGAGGGGCTTCTCGACGGGACCCTGGATGCCATCGCCACCGATCACGCCCCGCATGCCGCGCACGAAAAAGAGCAGGAGTTTGACCGCGCTCCCAACGGCATCACCGGGCTCGAAACCGCACTGGGCCTGGCGATTTCCATCCTGCATGTCCGCCACAAAATGCCGCTGCCCCGTGTGCTGGCGTTGCTGAGCAGCCGTCCGGCCCAGGCGCTGGGATTGAATCGCGGGATCCTCGCGCCTGGCGTCCCCGGCGACGTGGTCGTCTTCGATCCGGCCGAGAAATGGGTCTTTCAGGCGGAAGGTTCGCGATCGAAGTCAAAAAATACGCCTTTCGACGGATGGGAACTCCAGGGGCGGGTGCGGCTCACAGCCAGCGAAGGTCGCGTCGTGTTCAGGAGTTGACGTTCATCGGAAAGCGAACAGCGAGCGCCGTTCAGCGGCGCTTTTTCTTTTTGCGAAGTTGGCTTGGCTTGGGCGGACGATAGCGCGGCCGCCTGGCGCCAGCAGAAGGTGGTGGCGCGGTTGGTGCGCCGACGGTCTTGTCTTCGCGGCGAGACTTTTTCTTCTTTTTCTTCGCAGATGTTCCGGCGCGCGCGGAGCTATGCTGGTTCTCTTCGTCAAGGATGGAAAACTGAAGCCGCTTCTCCACCGTGTCCACGCGGTCCAGCACCACCTGAACGCGTTCCCCGACAGAGAACTTTCGCCCCCATCGCTCCCCGATGATCTGCCGCGTATTCTCCCGGTAAACATAGCGGTCATTGTCGAAAAGTCCCAGGGTTTGGATGGGCACAAGGCCCTCGACAAACAGATCGTCAAGCTCGACAAACAGGCCGTATTTCGTCGCGTTCAGGATCATGCCGCGAAAGGCCCCCCCGACACGGTCGCGCATGAACTTGATCTTTTTCCACTCGACGAGCTCACGCTCGGCATCGGCGGCGCGACGCTCGTTCTCGCTGGATTCGAGGGCAATGGCCGCCAGATCGGATTCCGCGATCGGCTCGAACGGCGGCTCTCCTGAGCCATCCCGAGCCGGGTTCCGTTGCGCGAAGCGCGTCCCGCTCGACGCGAAGTTCCCCTGCCCGCTCACGCCCGCATGCAACAGCTCCTTTGCGATGCGATGAACGATAAGATCCGGATAGCGGCGGATCGGCGACGTGAAGTGTGTGTAACAGGGAGCGGCCAGTGCGAAATGTCCCTCGTTCTTCTCGCTGTACCGCGCCTGCCTCAAAGAGCGCAGCATCAGGTGCGACAGGATGCGTTCCTCCGGCTTCCCCGTGATTTTCTCCGTCAGCTTCTGATACATGCGCGGTGTCACCGGGATATCTTCCGCCACTTCGTAGCTGCGGGGCGCGCGCCCGCCGCCATGTCGCTGTTCGCGGCGCTCGCTCCGCATCGTGAATGTCCGAACCGGAAGGCTTCCGATGCCCAGCGAGTACCCAAAAGCTGCTGCAATCTCCTCGAACTCGACCACGCGGCGCGGCTCCGGCTTTTCATGGATGCGGTAGAGCGCGGGCACGCCCAGATTCTCCAGCCACGACGCGACGCACTCGTTGGCCGAAAGCATGAATTCCTCGATCAGCCGGTGCGCCCAGTTGCGCTCGGCGCGCGTGACCGACTTCATGGCGCCGAATTCATCGAACTCGATCAGCGGCTCCGGCAGATCGAAGTCGATCGAGCCACGCCGCTCGCGTTTGCGATTCAAAATGCGCGCCAGGTCGAGCATGTCCTCGAATTCCGGCACGAGCTGGGCGAACTCCTCGCGCAGGGCGATGTCGCCCTCCAGGATGCCGTGCACCTGCGTGTACGTCATGCGGCGCGCCGAGCGGATCGCCCCTTCGCAAATCTCGTATCCCAGGATTTCTCCCTGCGGATCGAGACGCATCAGGCACGAAAGCACCAGCCGGTCCTCGTCCGGCCGCAGGCTGCAAATGTCCGTCGAGAGTTCCTGCGGCAGCATCGGGATCGCTCGATCGGGGAAATAGACCGACGTGCCGCGCAGGCGCGCTTCCAGATCCAGCGCCGAGTCCGGCCGAACATACTCCGCGACATCGGCGATGTGTACCTGGAGTTCCCAGATGCCGTCTTCGCCGCGCCGTACCAGCACGGCATCGTCGAAATCGCGGGCCGTCTCGCCATCGATAGTGACAATGGGAAGGCTGCGGAAATCGCGGCGCGCCGCCACAAGGAGGGGATCGAGATGTGCCACACGGCGCGCCTCGCCCAAAACTGCCTCAGGGAAGACGCGCGGCAGATGGTGCTTGCGGATAACCATTTCGACATCGACGCCAAAATCGTCTTCCGCGCCCAGCACTTCGAGAACCCGTCCGCGAGCGGCGCGCATCGGCGTGGGCCAGTCGGTGATCTCCACGTCCACCACCAGGCCTTCAAGGTCGGTGTGCCGCGCCGCAGTCTGTGCCTCGGCGCCCAAAACCCGATGCGGACTCGCCGCCAGGCCGGCATCCGGCAGCTCCTGGCCGAAAGGTATAACGATGGGCTGGCTCATGCGCTCGTCGAACGGCACAACCAGATTGCCTCCCCGTTCAGCATCCCGACGGGAGTAATGAAAGACGCCGACTACCGTTGGGTTCCGGCGCGTCAGGATCCGCACCACGCGTCCTGAGCGGCGGGAATCGTTACGGTCGAAGCGCGGCGCAGCAAGTTCGACCAACACCTGATCGCCCTGCATCGCGCCGCCCATTTCGCGGGCGGGAATGAAGACGTCTTCCTGAGGAGCACGACGTTGGCCGGTAACAGGCGGATTGGGTCGCACAAACCCGTATCCATCGCGATGCAGATCGAGCCGTCCCGCCACAAGATTCTCAGCGTCCCGGGTGTGCGGACGGTTGTCTGCGCGCCTCTCGCCGCGGCGCGCTCCGCCTCCGGGGGCATCCGGTCGTGGCAGCGTCCAGTGCTCGCCATCCACCTGCGCCAGCTGCCGCGACCCCGTCAGCCGTCCCAGTTGCTCGCGCAGCCGCCGCCGCTCCTGCCCTCCGCCAAGACCCAGTTCGCGCACCAGCTGTTTGTAGCCGGCGCGCGCTCCGGGCAGCCGCTCAATGTGCCGCAGCAATTCGCGGTCGGTCATGCTGAGTTCGATGGTACTGGAAAGAGGGCCGCTCTCCCCGGCCCCGGTGGGCTTCGGCGCCTACTTCGACGCGAGGATGTCGATCTTGTGAATCTGTGGCGGCCTGGCCAGCAGAGCATCGGCCTTTGCCATCAGCGCTTTCGCAATTTCTCCGTTCAGATGGGCCTCGCGTCCCGCCTCATCCCTGAATGTGTCGAAAATGCTGTAACGGCCCCCGTCCTCCTTCAGGGCATACCAGGTGACTGTTGCCGGCTCCTTCAGCGCCAGTTCCGCGCCCTGTTTCAGAAAAGCTTCCAGTTCCGCTTCCTTCCCGGGTTTTGCCTCGAGAGAGGCGTACAGCGAATACTTCACCATGTGTTCTCCTCCTTCAATGCCGTAGATCTCTGCCCACAGGGCCCTCTTTCTGGTCTGCAAAAGAGCGCCTTTGCAAGGGATGCGGCAAAGTCTCGCCTCGTACTGCAAAAATCGATTGGACCGCAAAAGATTCGGCACAACGGTGTTGCGCAGTCCGTACCGGAGTTCCACAGCCTTTCCTCCCAACCAGTACGTGCCATTTTTACGGGAAGATGGTTAAATTGCAGGTAACGCCGGCATTTTGCGCGGAGGGGAAACGACTCCCGAGGGAAAGAGGGTCGACGTTGTACGATTGCGCCTGGAGTCCGGCGACGCACTGCGGGCCAGGCCGGTCATTTCATCCCATTTGGAGAAGGAAGGTATTTGAATCATGTGGAAACCCAACCAGACCGGAAGCGGCACCGGGCCGCAAACTCCCGAACCTCAGCGCCCGAATGTCCCCGCAGCCCCGGCGTTTGAAGCCAACCCTCGTCCCGCCGCGGCTCCGGCTGCGCCCAGCGCCAGTTCCAGCGGTGAACAGGCCACCATTGGCAAGAGCCTCGTGATCAAGGGTGAGGTCACCGGATCCGAGTCCCTCTACATCGACGGTAAGGTCGAAGGCTCCATCAGCCTGCCCGGCAACCGCGTGACCGTGGGACGCAACGGCCAGGTCTCCGCCAACATTTCCGCCCGCGAGGTTGTCGTGCTCGGCAAGGTGCGCGGCAACGTCAATGCCAGCGACCGCGTGGATATCCGCAGCGAAGGCTCCCTCACTGGCGACGTCGCGGCGCAGCGCATCTCGATTGAAGACGGCGCCTTCTTCAAGGGCGGCATCGACATCCGCAAGCCCGGCGCCAATGAGAAGGCCAGCGAGTCCAGGCCGACCGCCAACTCCGCGGCCGAAAAGCCTGTTCCCGTTTCGGTGTAGGTTTTTCGAGCGGAGAAGGGAAGCTCCCGCAGCGTTCTGCGTCTCCAGCGAGAGACTCAGGACGCCCTCGGGAGCTTCGTGTTCTCTGGACTGCCGTGGCCTATCGCCCTCGCTTGAAAACGCGCGCGATGGAACTCAGGTTCGCAATCCCCATCATCTGCGTCACCCCCAGGTAAACGGCTGCATACGGGATCAGCACACAGGGCCCCACCAGGAGTGGCCTGTGAAAGGGCAAAGCGCGCTCGACACCGTAGCCGATCGCCGCCGCCAGCAGCGCAACCGCCCAGAGCCGCAGATTCCGTCCTGTACCCGGCGCCATGGCGCCGATGCGCCGGTGCAGGGCGCGCCGCAGCAGCAGAAACTCAACCCATCCGGCAATCCCGGCAGAGAGTGTGAGCCCCGCCGTCCCCCAGCGATGGTCAAGCCCCAGCAACCGCGGCAGCGGGAAGGCGCAGCAATAGCCGAGGCCGAAGGTGAGGATGACGCGGACGACGGCAAAGTTCAGCGGCGTCCGCGTGTCCCGCAGCGCATAAAATGCCGAAGAGTAGAGGCGCCCTGACGTGGACGCGAGCAGGCCCACCGACGAGCCGCTGAGAACCGCCCAGACGAACACCACATCGGCATGCCCGAAGTGCCCGGAGCGATAGATGGTCGCGATCACCACATCGCCCAGGGCGAGAAACGCGGCCGCCGAAGGGATCACAAAATAGGCAATCTGCTGCAACCCGGCGGACAAGCGCCGGCGAAGCGCTGTCCCCACTTCCTCCGCCGATCCCAGTTCACTGGACATCGTCGGCAGTTCCGCCGCCGAGACCGCCATCCCGAACAGGCTGAAGGGCAGCATGTAGAGGGTCTGCGCGTAGCCGAGCGCGGCCACGGCTGCCGGTCCCAGAAAACTCCCCAGCCACGCGTCCAGGTAGGCGCTGATCTGCACCACGCCGCGGCTCACAAAGACAGGTCCAAACGTCCGGCTCACCGTTCGAACATGCTCGCCGGTAAAATCCAGCCGCGGCCGGAGCGGCCATAAAAGGCGCAGCACCGTAGGCAGCTGGACGAAGAACTGCAGCGCGCTGCCCACCACCGAGCCGATGGCCAGCAGGATCGCCAGGCGGGATTCCATGTGATGCGGTCCGCCCCACAGAAGCGTGGTGATCATGGCCAGGTTCCACACCACGGGAGCTGCGTAGGACAGAAAAAACCTGCGGTGGCTGTTCAGAACTCCCAGGCACCACGCGGAGAAGACCAGCAGCGCGGCCCCCGGAAACAGGATCTGCACCAGCCGGATCGTCAGCTCGCGTGTAGCTCCCTTAAAGCCTGGAGCGATCAGATCGATCAGCCACGGCGTTGCAAACACGCCGGCCGCCACCAGCACCGCTGTGATCAGGAAAAGCAGCGCGAAGATCGCTTCCGCCAGTTGCGAGGCTTCCTCATGCCGCTCTTCCGCGTTCAGCCGCGCATAGACGGGAATGAAGGACGCCGACAGCACTCCCTCGCCGAAAAGATTCTGCAGCAGATTCGGAATCCGAAAGGCCGCCCGAAAGGCTCCCGCGGCATCCGAAGTGCCGAAGTAGTGGGCGAACACGCGCTCCCGCACCAGCCCCATCAGGCGGGTGAGCAGGATGCCGCCGGCAACCGCGGCCGCGTGGGTTCGGGTACTCTTCCGTGGCTGGTTCAAAGCAGAATTATATGGGGTGAAACAACGCGCTCCGCCGCGGCCTGGTGACGAGCGTGGCTCCTCCCGGAAAGGAGACAGGAAATGCCCTTACACGAGACCCATCCGCTGATCGCCTTCTACCGCGACGGCGCGCGCGACGACTGTCGCCGCACCCTCGCCGAAATCCTGGCATGGAACGACGACCGGCTGGAGGCGGTTCATGACTTCATCCAGTGGCTCTTTCCTCTGCCGGAGCGCAGCGGCGCGAATCCCTCGGCGCCGGTGCTCGACCGGGAGACGATCGAGACCTTTCACGCGACACCGGCCATGCAGGACCGCCTGCGCCAGTCGTTCGAGCGTATGCTCCGCTTCTATGGCCTGCACTGGAACGGAGCCTCCGTCGGGTGTGCCACGAATTTCCAGGAGCGCGCGCAGAACTGGCTTTGGCCCGGCAACCACAACCACCTGCGGCTCACGCGGATGCTGCGCTCAACCCTGCTGCTGGGCCTCGAAACGGAGTCGAAGGCGCTCTTTCACGCCCTGAACGCCGTCTACCGCGAATATCCCAGCCGCATCTCCTCTCGCACCCACGGGTTTTGGCGCGATGCCTCCACCACCGAGTGAATCGGACGGAACTTCAGCCGCGACGCCGTCAAACAATCGCAGCAAGCCCGCCCTCAAAGTCCCGGCTTCGGCATGTTCCCCATCGGCGGCCCATGATGCTCCGGCGGCGGCACGAAATGCTCCGGCATTTGGTGGCCGCGATGGCACGTCCCGCAGGTCACGTGCTTGTCTTCCGGCGTCGCGTCCGGATCATTCACCTGTGTCATGTACTGCTGGTTGATCGTCCCCGTCATCCGCATCATGATGCGCGCGATGTGCTTGTCCGGTTTGGCGTCTGACGCGAAATCCATGTGGTGCGTCTGCGCGTTCTGAACGTGACAGAAGCTGCAGTGCACGCCCAGCGAGCCCGCAATGCCGTCCATGATCTTGTGCAGCTGCTCCGGCGTCGTGTCCTTCGGCAGCACTTTCAGGTTGGTCGGCTTCGGCCAGTGATGCTCGTGCGCCTGCGCCGCGCCGGGAGCGGCGGTCGCGTCAGGGGCTGAGGTCTGCTGGCTGAACATCGAGGGCGCGGCGGTAAGAGCTGCGCCAAGGAAGGCGGCAAGAATCACCCGGCTATGCATCTGGACATTCCTGGAACACTGGGGTCAACTGCGGGGCCTCTGCAATTCCGGGGTTCTATACAAGAAGACTGCCGTTCAGGAATTGCTGTTGTGGGCCATCTTACACAAGCTGCGCGACTGCCGGCGACCACCAAACATGACAGGGACTTCACCGGCTGACATAGCGGTTCCCCGCGATCGTGAACCGCTGCGGCCACTCCGCTGCCCGGCGAATCCCCACGCGTGGCGACGCGGCAACCTTCTCGGGAACAAAACCGTCGTCTTCCACATGCAGCCCGCTGCGCCGGCTCGTCACATCCACGCCATTGTGGGTCTCGCGCGCGATGGCCAGCGCCTGGCAAAGCCGCCCTGGCCCGGAAGTCAGCAGCCTGGGACTGGCATTCTCCCCCAGCCCGCGCAGCTCCGCCATCGTCTTGAGCCCCTCCAGGGGTTCGAGCGCGCGCAACAGGATGCAGCCTGCCTGGCCCTCCGGCTCACAACTGATATTCAGGCAATAATGCATGCCGTAGATGAAGTAGACGTACGCGAAGCCCGGCGGCCCAAACAGCACGGCGTTCCGCGCAGTCTTGCCCGTAAAGGCGTGCGCCGCCGGATCGTTCATCCCGAAGTACGCCTCGACTTCGACAATACGCCCTGCCAGCCGTCGCCCCTCATCGCGCCGCACCAGCACCTTGCCCAGCAGCTTCCGTGCCACCACGTCCGGCGGATCGACGTAGAACGCGCGTGGCAGGACTGGAAGCGCCATCTACTTCAGACCCTTCAGCGCCTCCAAAACTTCTTCGGCGTGACCCTCCGGCTTTACCTTTGGGAAGATCTGCAGCAGGCGCTGGTCCGGGCCGATCACAAACGTGGTCCGCTCGATGCCCATCACCATTTTCCCGTACATGTTCTTTTCTTTCATCACGCCAAACTGTTTGCACACGGTTTCGTCTACATCAGCAAGGAGGGGATACGGCAGGTTGTATTTCTCCCGGAACTTGCGCTGCGCCCTCGGCGTGTCGCGGGAGATGCCCAGTACAACCGCACCGGTCCTGCGGATCTTCTCGAACTGGTCCCGGAACCCGCAGGCTTCGATGGTGCAGCCCGGCGTATCCGCCCGGGGAAAGAAGAACAGAACCACAGGCTTGCCGGCGAAATCGGAGAGGTGGACGGTTTGCTCCTGGTCGTCCAGAAGCGCAAAATCGGTGACTTTGTCGTGGGGTTTCATGGGGTTTCCTTCAAAAGCAGCAGAATACCCGCGCAGCCTCGCGCCGGTATGATGGTTTTTTACAGCGGTCCTCAGGGAAGCTGCATCCTTCTGAAGTCTGCGGCGTTCTCTGTATCGAGATCAGTGTAGCGGCTCCGGGGCGCGCGCGCCGGTGTTCAACTGGTAGTGAGGGTTATGTCACGATCCGCGATTTTCGAGGGTCTCTGCGCCGCCGTCCTGGCCTGCGCGCTGCCCGCCTGGGGCCAGTATCCAGGCCACGTGAATCCCACGGCCCCGTCTTCCGGGGGCCAGCACCTGCGCGCAACTGCGGTTCTGGAATACACCGGCACGCTCGACCACATCAAGGCCAGTCGTCTCATTCCTCTCGCCATCTGGGATGGCCTCGAGTACGAGCCGGCTGCGCTGTATCTTGCCAATCCTGCGCCCCTCGCCGTTCTCGGCGGTACCCAGTACGAGCTCGAATCCGATGGAAAATCGAAAGGCTTCTACAACGTCGGCGACTCCGAGCAGATCGCCGGCCTTTGGGTGGGCGTGGGCCACTTTCAGGCGCCTGCTCTGGAGGCCAAACTGCGAGCGATGAAGCATCTGCCCCAGATCGTCGGAGGGGCGAACGGCAGCAACCCCGGCGAACCGCATTTCGCCCACGTGCCGCAGGCGGATCAGCAGGCCGCCGGCACGTCCTCGGGTTCCGGCACGCCCACGCTGCACAGCCGTTCCCCCGATGACGACACCACCGCCGACGGCTCGATTTCCGGCAACGGTGTGCAGGTCGCGAGCCAGGCCGACGCCGGTCAGCCCACGCTGCACCGCCGCGGCTCGGCAACCAGCCAGGCCCTCGCGAACGCCGCGCCCATCGATCCTAACCGCCCCCACCTTTCCTATGCCAATCCCGACGCGAAAGAGAATGGACCAGCGGCGCTCTTCGGCATGCCGGCCGGCATGAAACAAATTGCCGGTGTCTCCGACAGCCGCGAACTGGACACCGAATCGTACGCCTTTTCGTGGTCTAATCCCGCCGACCAGGCAAAGATGCTCCTGGATCTGGAAAACATCGCCCAGCAGGCGCTCGCCCCGCAGGCTGCCGCGCCCACCCGGATCTCACGCCAACACAACGCCACGCCGCCGGCGCCTCCCAGCCTTGCGGACGTGCAGTTCCGCGTCTTCAGCCTCACTTATGGCGGGGGAGCCACCATGGTGCTTTCCGCCCACACCCAAACGGATCCCATCCAGTACGTCACCATCATCGCCCAGCCGGATTTTTACGGGAATCCGCAGGTGCTTCTTAAGCATGTCACCAGCGCCAACGGTCTCGATGCCGTGCCGCGCATGCGACTGATCGATGCCGTGGACACCACAGGCAATGGCCGCGGCGATCTCATCTTCGAGCTGCGCGGGTATAACTACCGGCAATTCGCCATCTACAGCGTCTACGGCGGAACTGCCACGCGCGTCTTTGTCACGCAGCCGATTTCGACGCCGCAGGCGGTCGAGAATCCCGATTCAGCCTCATAGCTTCGGCAGTTGGTTCCTGTTCCACCCGCCGCCAAGCGCGCGGATCAATTGCACGCTGGCCACAAACTGCTCCGTCGCCACATTTGCCTGCGCTCGCTCGCTGCTCAATTGCGCGGTCTGGGCCGTAAGCACCTGCAGGTAAGTCACCACACCACCTTTGTATTGCTGTGTGCTGATCGTCAGCGACCGCTGCGCATCCTCGACCGCATGCGCCTGTGCGGCGGACTCCTGATCGAGAACCTGCAGCGCCGACAGGTTGTCTTCCACATCCTGAAATGCGCTCAACACCGTCTGCCGGTAATTCGCAACCTGCTGCTGGTAGGCGTCGCGCGCCTGCTGCGTGATCGCATGACGACGGCCGGCATCGAAAAGGAGTTCCGTGGCGGAAGCGCCCAGCGACCACATCTCGCTCGGACCCTGAATCAGAGTGCCCAGCGATCCGCTGAGCATCCCGCCCGTGCCGTTCAGGGAAATATTCGGGTAATACGCGGAAATCGCCACGCCGATTTGCGCGTTGGCGGCATCTGCCTGTCGCTCCGCGGCGGCAATATCGGGGCGGCGTTGCAAAAGCTGCGAAGGCACTCCTGCCGGGATAGCAGGAAGACTTCCGCTCAGGGGTGTCGCCGGCAGCTTAAACGATGGCGCCGGTATTCCGATCAGCGTGGCGATGGCGTCCTGGTATTGCGCGCGCGCCACCTCCACGTCGATATCCTGCGCGCGTGTCGTGTCCAGTTGCGTCTGCGCCAGGGCCACGTCGGCCTGAGTCGCCACGCCGCCCTTAAACCGTATCTCCGTCAGCTTCAGATAATCGACATACGACTTCACCGTGTTGTCCAGCAGTTGCTTCTGCAGGTCGAGGCCGCGCAGCTGGAAATAATCGGCAGCCAGCTCCGCGCGCAGGCTCAGCTCCACGTTGGCCAGCAGCGCCGCGGACGCCTGTGCATTGGCCCGGCTCGCTTCCACCATCCGCCGCACCTGTCCCCACAGGTCGGGCTCCCACTGCGCCTGGCCCCCCAGGCTGAAAGTGTCATACTGGAAAGTCGTGAGTCCTTTGATGGTGCCCGCCTGGTTGTTCGATTCGCGGGTCCGTCCCGCCGACAATCCCGCTCCCAAAGTGGGGTAATACTGCGAGCGTGCCACCTGCACCTGCTCCCGAGCCTGTAAATACTGCTCCATCGCCGCCCGCAGCGTCTGGTTCGAAACCGAGATTCTCTCCTCTAAATCGTCGAGCTGCTGATCCCCATAGACTTCCCACCATGCGCCACGAACCTCACCATCGCTCGGCCTGGCCTCCGTCCAGCTGCCGTTCGGCGGATTCGGCGGAGGTGTCGCGCTGTCCCTCCACGCCGGCGCCGTGGGCGCAGCGGGCGTGTGATAATTCGGGCCCACCGTGCAACCTGCCAGGCATACCGGCAACGCGCAGGCGCAAACCCAGGCAGCGCGAAGCACCTTCACTGGCCCCCCTCCGGCCCCGCCTGTCCTCGGCTGGGCTCAGGCGTCGTGCCCGGAACTCCGCCCTGCGGATTCGGCGCAACAACCCGCACTTTTTCTCCGTCGATGACCGAGTCCGGCGGGCTCTGGATCACCTCATCGTCCGCTGTCAGCCCCTGCGTCACCTGCACTACGCGCCCGTCATCCTGCCCGATGGTGATCCTCAGCAGTTTCGCTGTGTTGCCGTTGACCACCGTCGCTACCTGCAAACCATCCTGCCGAAACAGCAGCGCCGCAGCCGGAATGATCAGCGTGGGATGCGTGACATGCAGGTTGAAGTGCACCTGCGTGTAATCCCCCGGCACCAGCAGCCCGTCGGGATTCGGTACATCCACCTCTACCAGCAGCGTGCGCGACGCGGGATCGATGGCCCGCGCCGTGCGCACCACCTTGCCCTGGAACTGGCGCCCCGGATACTGCTCCAGCGTCAGGCTGGCCGGTGTCCCGGGTCCGCACATCGGCGAATCGACCTGCGGCACATTCACGTACACGCGCATGATGTGCTCGTCGTCCATGTGAAACATCTCCTGGGCGCCCTGTGCCCCGGCTCCGGCGTTGATCAGTGTTCCAATATCGACATCGCGTGCTGTGAGGGTGCCGGTAAATGGTGCGTAGATCTTCTCGAACCCAACCAGGGCTTCCAGGCGCTCCACGTTCGCCTGCGCCGACTTCACCGCGGCGCTGGTTGAAGCTGCCTGGCTGACGAAGTTCTGCGTGTCCTCCGTGGTTACGGCGTTGCTCTTCAGCAAGCTCGTGTACCGCTGCGCCTGCTTATTCGCATATCCTGCACTCGCTTCGGCAGTCACCAGCTCCTGCTTTGCCTGGGCCAGCTCCTCATCGATCTCCGGGCTGGCGATCACCGCCAGCAGCTGCCCTTTGCGCACGTGGGCCCCAATGTCGAAATACCACTTCATCAGATAGCCGTCGGTGCGCGCGTAGATGGGCGAATCCACGTAGGCGAACATATTGCCGGGGAGGATCAGCTCCTGGCTGGGTTGGCCCATCTGTGGTTTCTGCACCACCACGTCTGCCAGTGCCAGTTCGTCGGTATGCTTCCGCAGGCTCTTCTGCGCGTGCACGCGAGGCAAAATGCCGACAATCGCCACCACCGCCGCAATCAGGACAACGACCGCAACGAAGGCCAGAGCTTTGCGCCCGGATATCGGCTTGTTCTCCCCTTCATTCTTTTCTCGCCCCATCCGCTCGTTCATGCTTCACTCCCCGCAACGGTCTCCTGCCGTCGCGTTTCGCGCTCGTTCCGGCGGCGCTCCCGCCGGCCATGCAGCACGCTGAAAACCGTTGGCACGAAAAACAGCGTCGAAACGGTGGCGAACAGCAACCCGCCAATGACGGCCCGTCCCAGCGGCGCGTTTTGTTCGCCCCCGGAACCCAGGCCCAGCGCCATAGGCACCATCCCGATGATCATTGCCAGCGCCGTCATCAGCACCGGCCGGAAACGCACATACCCTGCATTCAGCGCCGACTGCGCAGCGTCGCCCACCGTCTCCTCCAGTTGCTCGCGCGCAAAGCTGATCACCAGGATCGAGTTCGACGTCGCCACGCCCATGCACATAATCGCTCCCGTCAGCGCCGGAACGCTCAGCGTGGTGTGCGTGAGGAACAGGATCCAGACAATTCCCGCGATCGCGGCCGGCAGCGCGGTGATGATGATGAACGGATCCAGCCACGACTGGAAGTTCACCACAATCAGCAAATACACCAGCAGAATCGAAAACACCAGCCCGGCCAGCAGATCGGCGTACGCTGACCGCATGGTCACGACCTGGCCCCGCACCACGATGCGCGATCCGCGCGGCAGATGGTGCCGCTCCTGGGCCACGATCTTCTCGATCCCTTTATCGACGGTGGCCAGGTCCGTACCCACCACGTTCCCGTAGATATCCAGCGAGGGTGCGATGTTGTAGTGGGTGACCGTCGCCAACTCCTCGCCCGGAACCAGAGTGGCCAGATTTCCAACAATCTGGATCGGCGGTCCTCCCATGATGCCATTTCCCGGCGGCATTCCCGCTGCGTCCGACCCGCTGTTCGAAGGCAGACCGCCGCTCCCGCTCCCCGCCACTACGGGGATGTTATTCAGCTCCTGCAGTGTGTCCAGCCAGAACTGCGGCGACTGCGCCGCAATGTCGTATTCCACCCCGTTGCGCGGATCCAGCCAGAAAGCCGGCGCTGTCTGGAAGCTTCCGCTGGTGGCCACCAGCAGACTCTGCATGACGTCGCGTTCGTCAATCCCCGTTGTTTGAGAGAGCGACCGATCAACGTTTACAGTCAGGTTCGGATTGTCGAATGGCTGCTGAATCCGCACTCCGGATGTTCCTGGCACGTACTTGATCCGGTTCAGCAACTGGTAGGCAACCATGCGATTGCCTTCCAGATTGGGCCCCAGAACCTGCACGTCGATGGGCGATGGAAGTCCGAAGTTCAGAATCTGCGTCACCATGTCCACGGGCAGTGTGTAGAATTCAGTGCCGGGGAACCGCTCCGGCAGAATTTCCCGCAGCTTCTCCACGTACTCGGCCGTGGGCCGATGGTGGGCTTGCAGAGAAACCTGGATGTCTGCGTCGGCTGGCCCCACGGGCGCCGAATTTGAATATGAGTAATTGATTCCGGAATACGGGAGTCCGATGTTATCGATCACCGAGGCGATTTGATCCTGCGGGATCACTTCGCGGATCGTATTGTCGATGCGGTCGCAGAGATCCGCCATGTCTTCGATGCGCGTTCCCGTCCGTGCCCGCACATGCAGCTTGAATTGCCCCGCATCCACTGTCGGAAAGAAGTTCTCCCCCAGCCATGGGTAGAGCAGCGCCGCAGACCCAACCGTCACGACAAAAAAGATGGTCAGGAACACCGCAGCATGCTGCACGCACAGGCTCAGCATTCTGCGGTAGCCGCTCCGAAATCTCTCAAAATGCCGCTCGAATGCCAACTGGAACCTTGTCCAGGGATTGCGGCTCCTCTTCCTGCGTTCGACCTCCGCTTCCTCGTGCTCCCGCAGAAGGTACCTCGCCATGGTCGGCACAACGGTCCGCGACAGCAGATAAGAAGCCAGCATCGCAAAGACCACTGCTTCAGCCAGCGGAACGAACAGATAGCGCGGAACGCCACCCAGGAAGAACATGGGGACGAACACGATACAGATGGAGAGCGTGGCTACCAGCGCCGGCACCGCGATCTGCGCCGCGCCGTCCAGAATCGCCTGCTCGATCGCCTTCCCCTGCTCCAGATTCCGGTTGATGTTCTCGATCTCTACCGTAGCGTCATCGACGAGAATGCCCACCGCCAGCGCCAAGCCGCCCAGCGTCATGATGTTGATCGTCTCGCCCATCAGCCGCAGCACCACCAGCGAGGTCAGGATCGACAGCGGGATCGAAACGGCCACGATCAGCGTGCTGCGCCAGTTCCCCAGAAAGACCAGGATCATCAGCGCCGTCAGGACTGCGGCGATGATCGCCTCATGCACCACGCCGTCAATCGAGGCCTTCACAAAAATGGACTGGTCGGCCAGCGGCGTGATCTTCAGCTGCGGAGGCAAAGTGCCCTTAATCTGGCGCAGCTTGGCCAGCACCCCTTTCACAATGTCCAGGGTCGACGTTTTGCCGGTCTTCACAATGGAGAGCAGCGCCGCCCGCTGTCCGTTCACGCGCACGATGTTCGTCTGCGGTGGTGACCCGATGTGCACATGCGCTACGTCGCCAATGTAGACCACCGAGCCGTTCACCTCCCGGATCGGCAGCCGGTTCAGCTCCTCCGTCGTCAGCGGCGCGCTGTTGGTCTCCAGTTGATATTCAAATTGCCCGACCTTGATCGTCCCCGACGGCAGAATCAGGTTCTGCGCCGCGATCGTATTCACCACGTCCGCCGGAGAAAGCCCTTTCGCCTGCAGCGCGGGCAGATTCAGATCCACCTGCACCTGCCGCTCCTTGCCGCCATAGGGGTAAGGAATCCCCACGCCAGGCACCGTGACCAGCTGGGTTCGAATGAACTGCAGACCGTAGTCGTTCAGTTGCGATTCCGTCAGTCCCTGCCCGGAAAGCGCCAGCTGCAGGATCGGGACACTCGAGGCGTTGTATTGGATGATCAGCGGCGGCGTGGTGCCCTGCGGCATCT
>JASHNS010000104.1 GCA_030041515.1 Acidobacteriaceae bacterium
AATCACCTGATGAATAATGTCCTGTTTTATCAAGGTTTTCTCCCGTCGCGCGGTTTCCCCTCGTCGAGTTTGATGCTAGAAAGCTTTTCCGGCATTGTCAACGCGGCAGACCCTCCCGTAAGATTCCATTCGATACCGGAAAACTTCTCCAGGGCGCCGGCGCGGGTTGCGGCCTTCGCTCCTCCGTCGTCTGAACCGGGTCAGATCCACAGCTACCGGGAGCCTCATGTCGATTAAGTGCGATCGCTGGATTCGCGAGCATGCCCTCAGGGGGATGATCGAGCCTTTCAGCGAAAAGCAGGTCCGCGAAGGGGTTGTTTCCTACGGCCTCTCCTCTTACGGGTACGATCTCCGCGTCTCCGACGAGTTTCGCATCTTTACCAACGTAAACGGGGCCATCGTGGACCCGAAAAAGTTCGACGACAAATCCTTCGTCGAAATGCACGCCGAATCCGTGCTGATTCCGCCCAATAGCTTCGCGCTTGCCAGATCGGTGGAGTATTTCCGCATCCCGCGGAATGTCCTGACCATCTGCGTCGGCAAATCGACCTATGCCCGCTGCGGAATCATCGTCAACGTGACGCCTTTCGAGCCTGAGTGGGAGGGGTTTGTCACCCTGGAGATCTCCAACACCACGCCGCTTCCGGCTCGCGTCTATGCCAACGAAGGCCTGTGTCAGATTCTTTTTTTTCAGTCGGACGAAGCCTGCGAGATCAGCTATGCTGATCGCAAAGGCAAGTACCAGAAGCAGCAGGGAATTGTCCTCCCAAAACTGTGAAAGCCATGGACGACGCGGGCACAAAACGGCCGATTCGAGTGGGCTTATTCAACTTTGAGCCCCTGCGCATCGCCGGCATCTCAGAGATATTCGCGACCCGGGAATCCTTCCGGGCCGCGACCGTGCAGCTTCCGGGGCTCCTGCACGAGCCCGAGTTCGACCTGCTGCTCATCGCCCTCAGTGACGTCCCGCTCACTTGTGAGTTGCTCTCCAGCCTCAAGTCCCGCCAGCCATGGCTGCGCGCCATCGTCATGGGCGGCCCTCTCAGCGACGAAGCGGTCATCGCCCTGATTTCCGCCGGCGCCAAGGGCTGGCTGGAAGACACCTCCGCTCCGGAGCAGATCCTTCAGGCCCTTCAGGTTGTCTTTCGCGGATCGATCTGGGCGCCTCGCAGGGTTCTCTCCAGCTTCGTCGACCGGGCCCTTGGAGGCAAGCCGGTCCCGCCCGAGAGCCGCCGCGCCCATTTCACGGAACGCGAACGGGATGTTCTCAGCCAGCTGGTATTGGCTCGCTCCAATCGCGAGATTGCCCAGGCTCTGAGCCTGCGGGAGCAGACGGTGAAATCCTATATCGCCCGGATGATGCGAAAGGTGGGCGTCGACAACCGTATCGCACTCTCGCTGCGGGCCGCCGACAAAAAATCGGGCTTCCGGGAAGACCTGTAGCGACATCCTTTTGATGACGCGGTCGTTGCCGAGAGGGAACTCTGGCCGGCCAGCGAGACAGTCGCGGGCCGGAGCGGCCAATGCAGCAGATTCGCACCGCCGCACGCGTGACGGAGCGTTGTCTGGCGGGCGAACGTGCTGAACTAAACAGAATATCTGTTATCGGACGTACAAGATGTCGCGGCGGAATCCCGCCAAGCCGTGGCTCATTCCGCCGGCGCGGGTAGCCACACCGAGAATACGGTCCCACTCCGGCCAGACCCCTGGCAGCTCCTCACGCGAATCGCCCCGCCATGCCTCCCGAGAATCTCCCGGCTGACCCAGAGCCCTAAGCCTGTTCCCTTTGCACCTTTGGTCGTAAAGAAAGGCTCGAAGAGACTCGGCCTGATCCTGGGGTCCATTCCGCATCCATTGTCCGCCACGGTAACGCGGACTCCGGCGGCAGCGTTGCGCCAGTTGCGCTGGCTGCGCGCTCGGAGCAGGATCACCCCATCCCGGTCGCTTGCGTCGAAGGCGTTGCCGAGGAGATTGGCGAACACCTGGCGGAGTTCCAGGCCAAAGTTCAGGCCTCCCACTGCATCGCCGCATTCCACCGTGAATCGGATCCCTGCGTGACGCAGGCGCGCCTCGTAGATGGCCGCCGTCGATTCAATGATTCTGGCCAGGGACTCCCTCGCGCTGCTCGGCGCCTGCCGGTTGAAACGAAGCGTGTGCGTCACGATGTGAGAAACGCGTGCGAGCTCCTCCTGCGCGGTACGCGTGTAGGTGCGCACCGTCTCGTCCGTCGTGGTGGCCGCGATCAGGTAAAGCAGATTCACGACGGACTCGAGAGGGTTGTTGATCTCGTGCGAGATGGAAGCTGCCAGGCGGCCGACGACGGCCAGCTTTTCACTCCGAATCAGCGCCTCCTCGGCGCGATTGCGTGCTTCCTGTGCCATTTTCAAATCCGTAACGTCCCGCGTCAGCCCATCGAAACGGAGGGGTGTGCCGTCCGCGGCGTAGGCAGTGCGACCAACAGCGCGTATCCACTTCAGCTCCCCACCCTCTGAGACCGTTCGATATTCCACGTCATAGGTCGTGTGGTTCTCGATCGAGGCGGCGATGGCCCGGCGCGTTCGCTCGCGGTCATCCGGATGCAGCCTGCTATAAAACAGATCGATGTCCACGTCGGCGTCTGCCGGAAGCCAGAAGTGCTCCTTCACGCGCCGGTCCCAGGCAAGTTTGCCAAAGGGCAGGTTACAGAACCAATATCCGACGTTGGCCGCTTCGGTAGCGAACTCGAAGCGATCGCGCTCTTCCCGCAACTGGCGTTCGGTCTCGGTTTCCCTGAACGGCAAAGGGAGATTCCCGCCAGTCCTCTTCTCGCCGGTCTTCGCCGCTGACCCGATGGACATCGCGCTCCTGTGCCTGCGGGGTGAGCCTGGAACGGACGATGTCCCCCGCGTCATGCCTCTGGTGAACTCCAGCGTTAGATGCAGCAAATCGCCCCGCCGTCGGGTACACAAAGAATGTACGTCACCCCGCCATCGCACGCCGTGCCGTGAGCGCGGAAGCGCGCTAGCATGGTCTCTCACCCGGTTTGCTGACTGCACTCCAAACCGGCGGAGGTAAAGCTATGACTTCCCCCACTCCCGGAAGGATTGCCCTTCCGCACTCGGAACGTAACGCCCCAGCCGGTTGCCAGCACCTCGGCGCGACGGATCCCCAACAGACTCTCACGGTCTCGATCATCGTGCGCCGGAAGAACCCACTCGATCTTCAGGCCCTCGGCGGGCGCATCCTCTCGCGCGAGGAGTTCGACCGGCGCTACGCCGCCGACCCCGCTGATTTTGAGTCTCTCCGTCAATTCGCGCATGTGTATGGGCTCGCAGTGGACGAGCAGGCGTCCAGCCTGGCTCGCCGAACCCTGGTGCTGCGCGGCACTGCCCAGGCGCTGCAGCGGGCTTTCGGCGTGGAATTACACAACTACGCCCCCTCCGGATCCGCCGCAGCGGCCACCACTCCATTCCACAGCTTCACTGGGCAGGTGTCGCTGCCGGAATCCTGCGCCGGGATCGTGCAGGCGGTGCTGGGCCTGGATGCGAGGCCCATCGCCCGTGCCCACTTTCGCTATCGTCGCAACCTGAAGCGAGACCCCAATGCGGCCTCCGCCGGAGCTCAACCGGTCCCCTTCAATCCGCCGCAGGTCGCCGAACTGTACGACTATCCCACCGGGGTGAACGGCAGCGGCCAAACCATCGGCCTTGTCGAACTCGGTGGCGGCTACAACGCGAGCGACCTGGAAACCTATTTCCAGGGTCTGGGCCTGACGCCGCCCACGGTGGTCGCCGTCTCCGTCGACGGTGGAACGAATTCGCCCGGCAATCCGAACGGCGCGGACGGCGAAGTGGCTCTTGATCTGGAAGTGGCTGGTGCGATCGCTCCCGGCGCGCGGTTTGCCGTCTACTTCGCGCCCAATACGGATCAGGGCTTTGTGGACGCCATCACGACGGCCATTCATGACACAGCGAACAATCCTTCTGTGCTCTCCATCAGCTGGGGCGGCCCTGAATCGAGTTGGGCGCAGACTTCCATCACGGCTCTCGATGACGCCTGCCAGTCCGCCGCAGCGCTCGGTGTCACCATCACGGTGGCCGCCGGCGACAGCGGCTCTTCCGACGGCGTGACAGACGGTCAAAACCACGTCGACTTCCCTGCCTCCAGTCCCCATGTGCTGGGCTGCGGCGGCACCAGCCTCATCGGGACCGGGACCAGGATCGACTCGGAAACCGTTTGGAACGATGGCTCCCAGGGCGGCGCCACGGGCGGTGGCTACAGCACCGTCTTTCCTCTGCCCTCGTGGCAATCCGGCAAGGTCAGCGGCAGCTTCCGCGGAGTGCCCGATGTGGCGGGCGATGCCGATCCGGATAGCGGCTACAACATCCTCGTCGATGGCCAGCAGGAAGTGGTCGGCGGCACCAGCGCCGTCGCCCCCCTGTGGGCGGCCCTGATTGCCCTGATCAACCAGCAGCGTGGCAAACCCTGCGGATTCGTGAATGCGACCCTGTACGGCGACCCGCAGGATTTTCACGACATCACCGAAGGCAGCAATGGAGCGTATTCGGCAGGGCCAGGCTGGGACCCCTGTACCGGCCTCGGGTCTCCGGATGGCAGCGAAATCTCTTCGGCTTTGGGAGGGTGAGGCCGCCATCCGCCGCCTGGCGGCAGAAACAGCGACGCCGCCCGAAGGCGGCGTCGCAGGAACCCACTGGGCTTTCGATCAGAGCGTCGACTCGATCTCGAAGCCCCACGCTTCCAGCAGCGACTCGGGAATGTACTTCGAGTTGCGATTCCGGCGCGCCCACTCGCGCAACCGCGTGGAGCGGACATATTGGTCCGGAGTCAGTTTGAATTCCTTGACGACCTGTTCGAAAGAAGTGACGGTAGGCACAACCGGACCGATGGGCTCCGGCTTGCCCCAGTTAGGATTGCCACGACGTTTTGCCATCTTGAGATGTATCCCCTTGAAAAGAAAGTGACGTCCAAAGATCCCGGCGGCCCCGTGCTCCCTGTGCCACCTGGCAGTCACAAACCTTTATGATTCTAAGGAATTTTTCTATGAAAATCAAGAGAAAAACGGCAGCTTCTGAGGAAAACCGGCCAGCCTAACCTTTCCTTTATCAGGAAGATACCCCCTCCCCCGCAGAACTGTTACCTCGGTGCCGCGCGGCGGCGCGACGCCGGTACACTGGCCCTGCGGAGAGGTGTTTTGATCGTACGGATTGAGAAACTGCGACCTTTCGTCGCCCTGTGTGCGCGCCTGGTTCTGGGTTCCATCATGCTGCTGCACGGCTGGGCTAAGGTGGTCCATCCGGGCTCCCTCCACGGCTTTGCCCTGTTCGTAGCGCACCTTGGAATGCCAGGATGGTTGGGCTATGTCGCCGCATTCACCGAGCTGCTCGGCGGAGCGGCGTTAATTCTGGGCCTCTTCACGCCGATCGCCGCAGCCGGCATTGCAATCGACATGGCGGTGGCGATTCTTCGTGTGCACCTGCATCACGGCCTCACCGGCCCAGGCGGCTTTGAGTTCCCTCTCAGCCTCTTGGCTCTCGCCCTCATCCTTCTCGCCGACGGGCCTGGATGGCTGGCCATCGACCGGATTGTCTTCCGAGCAGGCTAAAGGGCCGCCCCAAAGCGGCCCTGCACCGAAAGGCAACTTCGAGCTGCTTACTGCGAGGCTTTGTCCCGGGCAAACTGCCACTCGATGATTCTCTTCAGCTGTTCGTACGGGACTTCCAGCATGGGGACGCCTCGTCCGTCGATAAAGAGTGTCGGCGTCTCGTTGACATTCAGGTCCTGTCCAAGCTGCATCGACGACTGCACGCTCGCTTTCGCCGCCGGTGAATCCGCGCACGCCCCGATCTTGTCCGGATCCTGGCCCACGGACGTGGCGGCGTTGCGCAGAGCCTGGACACCGTCCGGGCCTTCCAGCTCCGCCTGCGCTGCAAATACGGCATCGGCGTATTTGAAAAACGCTGCGTTGCCGGCCTGCTGGTCAACACAGGACGCATAGGCCGCCGCTTTGAACGCCATGGGGTGAATGCTCACCAGCGGAAACATCTCGAAGACGTAGTGCGCCTGCGGAAAATCCGCAAGCAGTTTCTGCACCAGCGGCTGAGCATCCTTGCAGTGCGGGCACTCGAAATCCGCAAACTCTACCAGTTCGAACTGCTTGCCGGGTGCCCCGAGCCATGGACCGTCCGCCCGCTGCTGGATCGTCCTGTAATTGGCCTCGAAGGGATGGGGCCCAAAGTCGATTACGGTATCGCCGGTGATGGCGTGGTGCCCATCGGGCGTCACGAAGAAGCTCATGCCTCCGGTGCGCGGATTCGGCTTCTCGCCTACCAGCACCGTGACCTTGCTCAGTCCCGGCGCCCGGGACTTCTCGATACTGAACACTTCCCATACCCGGTTGGGATCGTAGCCCCAGGAAGCGTGCAGGAACGCATCGACTTCCGCTTTGGTAGGGGAAGCAGCCGTGAAGTTTGAAGCGGGCGCAGGCGGAAAGGTCGGTCCCGCCTGCGTGGCGGGTGTCGGTGCGGCCGGAGCAGCCGGTTGTGTCTGGGCGCCCGCGGGCAGGCACGCAGCTGTTAAAACAAGCGCAAGCCCTGCGCAGGACAGAAAACGTTTGTGCATTCCATTCCTCTCTGGGGTTTCTTAAACCTGTACTTTCACTGCAATCGGGAAGCGCCGGCCCATTCCGAAGGCCTTGGGCGTGACCTTCAGCACGGGCGCAGCCTGCTGGCGCTTGTACTCGCTGCGCTCCACCATCTGGACCACGCGGTGCACCATGGCGCAGTCCAGGTTCCGGGCAGCCGCAATCTCCTCCGGCGTCTCGTACCGCTCCACGTAGGCCTCCAGAATCGGGTCCAGCACTTCGTACGGCGGCAGAGTGTCTGTATCTTTTTGGCCGGGCCGCAACTCCGCCGATGGAGGTTTTTCCAGGATGCTTCTGGGGATCACTTCCCTTTGGGCATTGACGACGCGGCACAGGTCGTAGACCCGCGTCTTCAGAACGTCCCCAATCACCGCCAGAGCACCGACCATATCGCCATACAGGGTACAGTACCCGGTGGACATCTCGCTCTTGTTGCCAGTGGTGAGGACAAGCGCGCTGAACTTGTTCGCGCAGGCCATCAGCAGCACGCCGCGAATGCGCGACTGGATATTTTCCTCCGTAATGTCCGGCTTCATGCCCGCGAATATCCCCGCCAGGCCATGCCGGAACGCGCCAAAGATCTCGTCGATTCGAATGATCTCGTACCGAATTCCGAGGTTCTCTGCCAGCTTGCGGCTGTCGTCGATCGATCCCTGCGACGAATAGGGGCTCGGCATGCCGAGGGTGGTGACGTTCTCGCGGCCCAGTGCGCGTACGGCGATCGCCGCCACCAGAGCCGAGTCGATGCCCCCGCTCAGCCCGACCACCGCTTTGCGGAACCCGCATTTGTGTACGTAATCCCGCGTGCCCAGGGTGAGCGCCTCGAGCATGGCCACGTTGACGTCCTCGTTCTCGGTCCGGCAGTCCCCCGTCCCCGCCTCGAGATCGGCAAAGATCAGATCCTCCTGGAAGCTGCTCGCCTGGGCAATGACCTGGCCATCCGGCCCGATTACGAGGCTCGATCCGTCGAAGACCAGGCTGTCGTTCCCGCCGACCTGGTTCACCATCGCCACCGGCACACGGTGGCGCAGCGCAATGGCCGCCAGCATCTCGCGCCGCAACGGGTGCTTATCCCGCCACCAGGGAGATGCCGAAATGTTCAGGATCAGCCCCGCTCCCTGCTTCATCAGCTCTTCCACGGGGTCGACCTGGTAGAGCCGATTCTCCCAGAAGCTTTTGTCGTTCCAGGCGTCCTCGCAAATGGTGAGCGCGGCGCGGGTGCCGTCCAGCTCAAGGATGCGCTGTTTCGCCGCCGGGACAAAGTATCGCTGCTCGTCGAATACGTCGTAGAACGGCAGCAGCATCTTGGACTGCATGAACTCCACCTGGCCGGCGCGCAGCAGCGCCGCCGTGTTCATGACGTGTTTCCCCGAGCCCTGGGGTGCCGGGGTCACGTAGCCGGCGATGACCGCGATCCCGTCTTCCGCGGTTGCGCCTGCGATCTCCTCAATCGCCTCGCCACAGCGCCGCACAAAGTCCGGCTTCTCGAGAAGGTCCGCTGGGGGGTACCCGCAGATGGCCAGTTCAGGAAAAAGCACGAGTGCTGCGCCGCCCTGGCGGGCGCGCCCGGTATACTCCAGAATTTTGGCGGTATTGCCCCGGAAATCCCCGACGGTGGGGTTGATCTGGGCCAGAGCGATCTTCACGGTTTTAGTGTAACAATCTGCGGCTACAGCGCCGGTACCGGAACAATATCGAGACTGAGGAACTGCTGCAGCACCTCATCGTTCGAGCGCTTCATCTCTTCCATCGTACCGAAGAACTGCGCGCGGCCTTCGTGCAGAAAGAGCACCCTGTCCGCAAGCCGCTCAGCGAAACGCACATCGTGCGTGACGACAATGCTGGTGAGGTGCAATTGGCGCTGGAGCTTCTGGATCAGGTCCCCCAGCAGCCGCGCAATCAGCGGATCGACCATCGTCGTCGGCTCGTCGTAAAGAATCGCCTGCGGCTCGGCCGCCAAAGCGCGGGCGATAGCCACCGAACGCTTCATCCCCGTCGACAGGTCCGAGGGCAGCAGCTCGGCCATATCCGCGACGCTCACCATCTCCAGCAGCCCGCGCACGATCTGGATGATCTGGTCTTCGGTCAGGCCGCCGCGCTCGCGCAGCGGGAACGCCACGTTCTCCGCGACCGTGAGCGAATCGAAGAGCGCGCCGTTCTGAAAGACCATGGTCACCTTCCGGCGCACCGCCTGCATTTGCTCCTCATTGAAGGGCGTGATGTCCTCGCCGTCGACGAAGATTCGCCCTGCGTCCGGCTTGAGAAATCCCATGATGTGTTGCAGCGAGACGGACTTGCCCACTCCCGAGCGCCCCAGAATACACATCGTCTCTCCGGGCATCACCTCGAAGCTGATGTCCCGAAGAACGTGCAGGCTGCCGAAGGACTTTGACACGTGGTCGAAGGCAATGTACGGCTTCCGCTCGCCGGTGGCGGTTTCGACGACCTCAATTGGAATGTCCGGGGGGCTGACCACCGCGTCTCTCGTGTCCTCGCCTCAGTTCAGCTTATCGTGTTCTGGTCATGCTGCTAATCCGAAGCGGCCCCCTGCGGCGCGCCGAGCAGATCGATCTCGCCGGTGGCGACGTGAGCGTACAGGTGGTATTCGCCTTTCGGGTTCTGATGCGTAAACTCCCGGAAGAATCCCCCTTTGTCGGCGCCGAAGGCTGATGCTTTCACCTCGCCAATATCCACGGACGCGTCCACGCTCTGGTAATTCCAGCCGTGCGACGAGGTGATGGTCACCTGGCCGGCATAGAGATCCACGTCCTTGTTGCCCTCCAGGTTCTGCATGGTGACCTGGCCGGCGCCCATCGTCACCTGGACGCTGGTTCTGTGCGGGATCCCGATGCGCACCTCGACGCCGCCGTGATGGCTTTCGCCGCCCTCGATGGCCAGCGTTTCCCTTCCGCCATCCCCGGTCAGCTTCAGCCGCACCCCCTGCATGTCTTCCGGATGGTCGGAGGTGCATGTCACGCGAATCGTCAGGCGGTCTGTGCCTACAATCGTCAGCCCCGAGGGCCGGGAATCGATCCTGAGCGCGGTGTCGGCGTGCATCGGGGCCTGCAGGGTCTGCCCACAGGCTACCTCGGTTTGTGCAAATCCTGTCATGGTGCAGGCGAGGAATGCCGCGCCTGCGGCGGCATAGAGCGTCTTCATACCTTACCCTTACGCGCTCACCGGATCGGTTGTTCCGTCGGAACGACCCAGAATCCGGCAGCTGACTGCCCCGGACCAGCAACGACCTGCAGGCGCGACCCGCCGCTCTGTCGCTTCATACGCCAATCCCTGCCTTGTGTGTCCTGATCCTCGCCCACTCCTCCGGCGTGTTCGCGTTCAGGAACCAGTCCCGCAAGGGTGGCTCAGGCGGCCACACGCCCGCTGGCAGCGCTGCTGCCACCGACTCCACCTGAAACACATCCACCCGCTCTCCCACAGCCGTCGCCGCTTCCGTCACGGCAGTCATCATCTTCAGATGTCCACCCGTGATCGCCGCCCCCAATCCTTCGAGCAGCCGCCGGCTGTACACGGCGCACAGCGGCTGCGGCAGGCCGTCTGCTGCTGGAATCGTCGCCACCGCTTCGCTCGTCTCCGCCCGCTTCATCATCCAGCGCAGGAAGTTCGCGGGAACCAGCGGCATGTCGACGGCCAGGAAGAGGCTCAGAGGAGCAGGGGCCGCGGCGAGTCCGGCTTCGATCCCCGCTACCGGACCGCACTCAGGAAAGTTGTCCGGAATCACCTCGGCGAACCGCGCCAGTTGCGGCGCCGCCTCTGGCCGAGCGCCGCAAATCCTCGCGTCCAGTCCCAGCGCTCGCAGTTTCTCCACCGCCAGCGCCGCCAGCGGACGCCCATCCAGATCCAGCAGAGCCTTGTCGCGCCCCATGCGCGTGCTCTGCCCTCCCGCCAGCACGAATCCATTCACGGCAAGCCCGCCGCTCCCCGCACCATCTCCACCGCCGCCTGCGGGTCCGCCACTTCCACAATCAGCTCGTTATACCGTTCGTCACGCAGCTCAATCACCACAGTTTTCTCCGGATCGTGCACATCCCAGAAAACCTTCTGCCCATGTTGATAAAACGTCCCGGCCGTGATCACGCCCGGAATCTGCGTCCCGGGCATGCGAAAGCCATGCCACCAGCCCCGCGCGACCTCGGGATCGGCGCGAATCCCCGCGATGTGCTGCAGAGGAATCTCCAGCGTGCTCTTCAGCGCGAAGATCTTGTCCGCGCCCTCGACATGCAGGACCAGCTTCCCTTCCGATACCGACAAATCGACCACGACCCCCTCCTACTCGTTGAGACGCCACGGCCACTCGCGGCGCATGCGTGCCCTTGCAAAATACAGCGCGCTGCCCACGGCGCCGACGATCAGCGCCAGCCAGCACTCATGCCGCGCCTGCGGACGCGACACCAGGATAAACAAAAACCCCGCCAGCGCCAGCAGCGGCGGCAGCGGATACAACCAGATCCGGAACGGACGCGTCATCTCCGGCCGCTTCACCCGCAGCACCATCACGCCCACCTGCTGCAGCAGATACTGCAGCACAATCCGGATGACCACCAGCGCCGCAATCACCTCTGCCAGCCGGAAAAAGCAGAACACCATGGCCACGCCGCCCATGGCCACCAGCGCCACGTCGGGAAAATGCCGCTTCGGGTGCAGATGGGCGAAGACCCGGAAGAAATTTCCATCGAGTGCAGCCGCATACGGCACGCGCGAATAGCCCATCAGCAGCGCAAAGACCGAAGAGAACGCCGTCCACATGATCAGACACGCGATGGCGACACCGGCTTTCGGTCCCAGCGTCTGCGCCACCATATCGGCCACGGCCGTGCTTCGCATCGCGTGCGCGGGAATCACTCCCAGCACGCTGATGTTCATCGCAAGGTAGAGCGCCGCGACCACCGCAATCGAAATCAGCACCGCCCGCGGGATGGTCCGTCCCGGCTCGCGAACTTCTCCGCCCAGGAAGCAGACGTTGTAGTAGCCCCAGTAGTCGTACGTTGCGATCAGCGTCGCCGATCCGAGGCCGGTGAAGAATCCCGGAGTGAACCCAAACGCGTGCGGCGGAATGCGTAACAGTACCGGATGCAAATGCGTGAACCCGGCGAAGAGCACGATGCCCATGGCCGCCATCACGCCGGCCCACAGCACCCATGCCACCCGCAGAATCGCCCGCATATCCTGGTACAGCATGCCGATGATGAGCACGCAGGTTCCAGCCGCGAGCAGGCTCGTCCAGTGGATGCCCGCTGCCCACGCTGCAAAGACCGGGTGCTGCAGCCCTGGGAACAGGAACGAGGCAAAGTCGGCGAAGCCAATGCACCCGGATGCCATCGAGAGCGGCGCGCTGAAGATGAGCTGAAAGATGAACAAAAACGAGATCCAGCGCCCAGCGCCCTCGCGCCCGTAAATCTCGCGCAGGAACGCATACGATCCGCCGGCCTCCGGCATGGCCGCGCCCAGTTCCGCCCATACCAGTCCGTCGCAACAGGCGATGAACGCGCCCACGAGCCATCCCAGCAGCGCCTGGGAGCCGCCCATCGCCGCCACAATCAGCGGCAGCGTGATGAACGGGCCGACGCCGATCATATACATCATGTTTAGCGTGACGGCACTGGGCAGCCCGATGCGCCGTTCGAGCTGCGGCACACCGTTGCGGCCCCCTGGCGCAGAATCCGGCGTTACGGTCATCGCAGGCTCTTCTGCCATGCCTGCCTTTGTATCAGAACGCGCTGGGTGCTTCGTCCGAGCATCGCCTCACGATACACTGTCCCTTCACGCTGTCCCTGCGCCGCCGATGCGTCTCCAAAACTGCTTTTCCCATCGTGGATTCCGCCCCGCCGCCGGCCTCGCGCTCAGCGGCCTGCTCGCGCTCGCCGCCTCCGCACAGGTCGTGCCCTGGCGCACAAAAATCGCGGCTTCGCCCGACGCCCATACCCTCCCGCAGGACCGCGGCGCCGACGGCCTCGCCCAAACCCTGCGCAAGCTCGACACCTGGGGCAGCCTGCTCTTCATCGTCGCGCATCCTGACGACGAGGACGGCGGCATGCTCGCGTATGAATCGCGCGGGCACGGCGTGCGTACCGCCATGGTTACGCTGAACCGCGGCGAAGGCGGCCAGGATGCCATGTCCGGCGCCAGCGACGATGCACTCGGCCTGATCCGCACCAACGAGCTGCTGAAGGCCGACGAATACTCCGGCACCGAGCAGTACTTCTCATCGGTCGTGGACTACGGCTTTTCAAAGACCCTGGAGGAAGCCCACGAGAAGTGGGGACGCCAGCGCGTGCTGTGCGACGTCATCCGCATCGTCCGCGAGGATCGGCCGCTGGTTCTTGCCTCCACATTCACCGGCAACATCACTGACGGGCACGGCCAGCACCAGGCGTCCGGCGAAGCCAATCAGGATGCGTATCTTGAGGCAGGCAATCCCGCCGTCTGCCCGGACCAGATCGCGCAGGGGCTGCGTCCATGGACGCCGCTCAAGGTTTTCGCCCGCCAACCGTTTTTCCGTCCCTCGAACCAGGGCATCTTCGACTACGCCACAAACAAGTGGTCTCCGGTGCGCTTCTACGATTACGTAACGAAGCAATGGGTGGATCACTATCCTGCCCTGACGCTGCGCATCCCCGAGGGTACATGGGATCCGGCCCTCGGCGAGAGCTATATCCAGATCTCCCGCACCGGCTGGGGTATGCAGAAGTCGCAAAACGGCGGCGGAACCATCCCGTTACCCGGGCCGGCGTTCGTCAGCTATCACCTCTACGGCTCGCGCGTTCCGGTTACGAAGCCCACGGAGGATTCGTTCTTCGACGGCATCGATACCTCGCTGCCCGGCATGGCCTCCCTCGTCCACTCCGGCGATCCCGGCTTCCTCGTGGCGGGGCTGAAGGCGATCCAGGCCCATGTCACGGCGGCGCAGTCCGGCTATCAGCCCACCCATCCTGAGCGCATCGCTCCGGAACTCGCCCTCGGCTACCAGGCTACGCAGCAGCTCCTTACCCGGATTGCCTCCAGCTCCCTCACTGCGGCCGACAAGGACAATCTCGACCACGAGCTCAACATCAAGCTCGCCCAGTTCAATACGGCTCTTGCTGAAGCTCTCGGTCTCCAGGTCGACGCCCTGCTGAGCACAGGCGAGGAGTCCCGGTTTGGCCCCAATGACACGCCGACAACGGTCACGCCCGGATCGGAGATTCAGGTGCGCGTCCGGGTTACGGCGGCGGATTCCGATCCAGACTCAAGCCCTGTCCAGCTCGCGCGCGTCTGGCTGGCCAATCCGAATGGCGATCACTGGGCGTTTAGCCACATCTCCGGCACGGATTCCGCCAACCCCGCACCCGTCTCCACGGACGTTCTCTTTCGTGCCACTGTTCCGTCCAGCGCGCAGCTCACCCGCCCGTATTTCACGCGCCCCAACATTGAGCAGCCGTACTACAACGTTGCCGACCCACGTTGGCAAGGTCTCCCGTTTGCGCCGTACCCACTGGCCGGCTGGGCGGAGTTCCTCTATCGCGGCGTGCCCATCCGCATCGGCCAGGTGGTGCAGACCCTTCACTTCGTTCACGGAATCGGCGGTGTTTATCAGCCGCTCGCTGTGGTGCCGCGCATCTCGGTCAATCTTCCAGGGTCAGCCGGCGTCATTCCTGTCGGCCAGTCGGCCGTTCAATTCGCGGTGACCGTCAGCAACCGGGACCAGGCGCAGGCGGAAGGCACAGTCCACCTCGATCTGCCTTCCGGATGGGCGGCGGACCCGGCTTCGGCTGCGTTCCATCTCGCGCCGGGCTCGAGCCAGAACCTTGCTTTCACCCTCCACCCCGGCCCGCTCGCCAGCCGGAGCTATCAGGTCCGCGCCAGCGCCACGACAAACGGCCAGCACTTTACAGAAGGCTTTACCACGGTCGGCTATCCTGGCCTGCGCCCCTACTACCTCTATGCGCCCGCGGACTATACGTTTCGCGGGGTCGATGTGAAGCTGCCGCCGCATCTGAGCATTGCCTACATCATGGGCACGGGCGATACCGTCCCGCAGGACCTTGCCCAAATCGGTCTTCACCCGCAGCTCCTCACCCCGGCGCAGGCCGCTCAATCCAATCTCTCCTCATACGACGCGATCGTCATCGGAATCCGCGCCTACACGTCCGGTAACGGGATCGGTGCGGTCACTCCGCGTCTGCTCGATTATGTCCGCAATGGCGGCACGCTGATTGTCCAGTACCAGAGTGACGACTTCCCCGCCCCGTATCCGCTCTCTCTGGGCGACAATCCGGAGAAGGTTGTGGTGGAAACCGACCCCGTCGTCCTGCTCCAGCCGGAGAATCCGCTGCTCACCTGGCCCAACCGGATCACCTCCGCCGACTTCAACGGCTGGATCGAGGAGCGCGGCCATTCGTTTCTGGCCTCCTGGTCGCCCCAGTACACCGCCCTCACCGAGACGCACGACCCAGGCCAGGATCCGCAAAAGGGCGGCCTGATTTACGCCCGCTGCGGGAAAGGCATTTGGATCTACGCCGCCTATGCTCTTTACCGTCAGCTTCCTCAGGCGGTTCCGGGTGCCTACCGCATTTTCGCCAACCTCATCTCCGCGGGCAGGAATCCGCATTTCCGATAGATTCACATCCTGTAATCCCTTGAACTTTCAATAGCTTCCGCACAACTCCCCGCGCGCGTCCCGTCTCGGTTTTCCCCGAACATTCATCGTCCGTTCTCTGCCCATTCACAATCGCCTGCGACGATGCCCCTGGGCAGTTGTGGCTCGGTTCGGAAGCGCATCGCGCAGTCCGCTGTTTCTTTCGTGCCCACCGCAAACCCCGGCTTTCCCCCTTTCACGCATTTCCCAATTTGAGAGGCTCAATGACCCATCGAAGCAAGGCGCTTGCCACCCTGGTGCTGACTCTGTCTGTTACCGCCGGTTATGCGCAGAGCGCGGCCGGCTCCGCTGATACTGCCCCCCAGACGCATCCTCACCACAAACGTCATGTCGAAAAACGGGGACCCTCGGTCGAAGACCAGATCCAGGCCCTCCAGAACCAGATGCAGCAGCAGGCCGGAGAGATCGAGAACCTGAAGCAGCAACTCTCCGACCGCGACGCCCAGCTGCAGCAGGCGCAGCAGGCGGCTCAGCAAGCCCAGCAAGCCGCCCAGCAGGCGCAGAGCGCGGCCAACCAGGAGCAGCAGACGGTGACCGCCAATACCACTGCCGTCTCCAACCTGCAGAGCTCTGTGGATGATCTCAAGTCCTCCACCAGCGCGGCGGTGGTGGAAGTGCGGAAGCAGACCGAAGAAGTGAAAAAGGCCGTTGAGAATCCCGATGCCCTCCACTACAAGGGCATCACCCTCTCGCCGGCCGGCAGCTTCCTGGCGGCCGAGACCGTGTGGCGCAGCAACGCCACCGGTGACGGTCTCAACACCCACTTCACCGCCATTCCGCTCGAATATTCCGGCGAAGGACAGCTGACTGAGTTTCACGCGACGGGGCGCCAGTCGCGCCTGGCCCTCAAAGCCGACGGCAAACTCGACAACGTCGACATGACGGGCTACTACGAGACGGACTTCCTGAGCGCTGGCGTCACGTCCAATAACAACCAGTCCAACAGCTACACGCTGCGCATGCGTCAGCTTTGGGCGCGTGCTGCATTCAACAGCGGCTGGAACATCAGCGGGGGGCAGATGTGGTCCCTGGCCACCGAAACCACGCACGGTCTCGATAACGGTACGGAGATTCTGCCGGGCACCATCGACCCACAGTACGAAGCCGGCTTTGTCTGGACACGTCAGTATGGCTTCCGCGTCGCGAAGGACTTTGGCAACAGGTTCTGGATCGGAGCTTCGGCCGAGAACCCGCAGGCTCTCCCCGGCGGCAGCAACCCGGCGGATGAAACGATCGGCGCAGCCGGCGATACCGGTGGGCTCCTCAATAACCAGGCCAATTACACGTTCAACCGCGCGCCCGACCTGATCGCGAAGATTGCGGCAGAGCCTGGCTGGGGGCACTGGGAACTCTTCGGGATTTCCCGCTTCTTCTATAACCGGATCTACCCCAATGCGACCGCGACGCCTGCCAGTTCCGCAGGCGCCTATAACGACACGGTGACCGGCGGTGGCATCGGCGGCGGATTCCGCGTGCCCTTTGCCTCGAAGAAAATCAGCCTTGGCCTCAAGGGTCTCTACGGCGACGGTGTCGGCCGCTACGGAAGCTCGACGATCGCCGATATCACCTTCCGCAAGGACGGCACGATCTCGCCGCTGCACACCTGGTCGGCTCTCAGCACCGTCGAGCTCTTCCCCACCAATCGCTGGTACATCTACCTGAACTATGGCGGCGACTACGTGGGCCGCGACCTTCAGGATGGAGGTACCGACGGCTACGGCCTGTACACCGCAAATATGTCGGGCTGCGATACGGAAGCGCTCCCGTCGTCATCGGGCGGCGAGTACGCGCCCGGAGGCACGGGAACCTGCAGCGGGAACACCAAGGACGTTCAGGAGTTCACCGCCGGCTACTGGTACAACTTCTACAAAGGCCCCAAAGGCATGTTCCGCTACGGGCTCCAATACAGCTGGTTCGATCGCAATCTCTGGTCCGGCAGCGGTGGCCCGCTCAACCCCAATGGCGGCGCCTATGGCAAGGACAATATGGTCTTTACCTCCATGCGTTATTACCTCCCTTAGTTTGCTTCCTGAAACAAAACGGACCCGCCTCGGCGGGTCCTCTTTTTTGCCCAAAACAGGGTCGGACAACTTAGTAGAACGATCCCCCGCGGCCCGCTTGAGAGAGAAATGCAGAGGGCGGCGCGCCTGGCTTGTCCTTGCCCCAGGTCCAGTACATTCCCACGTAGGCGTAGTTCTCGGTTTGCCCGGCAACCGAGTGACCGTACGCGAAGAGGAACTGGTGGTTCGGATTGCGTTTGAAATGGTAGACGCCCCCCAGATCGATCAGCGTGGATGCCTGCGTTTGCGGCGCGGCGAAGCCTTCCTTGCCGTGGGCGAAAACTTCGCCGCCGACCTCCATTCGGTCGCCCCACGTGTACTTCAGCAGGAATCCGCCATAGGGAAAATCGCGGTACTGCACCTGCGGGACGACCGTCTCGCCCGCGCCCCCATCCAGCAGCCAGGGGCCGAAGTTCTTCTGCAGCCACAGCGGAAGACGGTACCACACCTTGCCCACGCCCAGGCCTTTCGCATAGCTGCCGGTGGGCATTTCAAACATGGTGAACGTGCCGGCCCGGGGGATATACTTCGTCTCTTTGAGATACGCGATTTTCGCTCCCAGCTCCATGTCGGTCAGCCCGAAGTACGTGCCACCCACTCCGCCGGGAAAGTAAGCCGGATTATTCGACGGTGCGACCACGCCCCACGGCAGGATGGCGTGGAGTTGTACACGCGGCACAGCACCCCAGTTGAACTCGAAAGCCGGTCCCTGAGAATCCATCTCGACCGGCGTCCCGTCGGCCGAGCCGAAAATGTAGAACTCGTAGTGATGCAGATCGACCGGGACCGGATCATCGGTCTGATACGGCGGTCCCTGCGCCCGGAGGCACGGCGCAATCAGCGCCAGAAGCAGGAACACGAGCAGGCGGGCGGCTGGGATGCCGGCAATTCTCACGCGACAGGCTGAGCGTTCGTGCGGCACGCTGAGGAACTCCGCTGGGGACCGTGATCCCCTGTGTCGAAGTTCGAGCATGGCACGGTCCTGGTCCCGCGTCTACCATGATCGACTTTCAAAGCGCCTAAGGTCGGGCGGAAGGTCTTCAGCCGACTGGCTGTTCTTCGGCGACCGGTCCATGCGTTACCGCGCTCGGTTTCACGGGTGGTTCCGGAGCATCGCCGATCCGCTCTAAGAAGTGGCAGTCGACCGTGCTCTGCGGCTCTTCCGCCTTCTGTCCCTTGCGCGGCCGCCGTTTCGGCATCATCTCTTTATTGTTCGGGCAGACGAGGTAGAGGCCGCCATCCATCACGCGCTCCACGACATACGGCGATCCGCACTGCGGACACTTCTGCGCCACCGGTTTCAGATTCGAGGTGAAGTCGCACTTCGGATAGCGCGTGCATCCCCAGAAGACATTGCCGGTGCGCGCCTTGCGCTCGGCGATGTCGCCCTCACCGCACTTCGGGCACTTCAGCCCTTCGATCAGGTTCTGCTTGATGTACTTGCATTTCGGATAGCCCGAGCAGGAGACGAATTCGCCGTAGCTGCCCGTCCTCAGCACCAGTTGCTTGCCGCATTTCGGACAGGTCTCGTCCAGCGGCACAGCAGGCTTCGACTGCTGTTTCTGGCTTAGCCGCCGGATCGTCCGGCACGGCGGATCTGCGTTGTAATCCGGGCACGCCATGTATGCGCCGAACGGCCCGCGCCGCAGCACCATCACTTTGCCGCAGTTCTCGCAGTATTCTTCCGCCGGACCATTTTCCCCGTCGGCGGCCTGCAGGTCCGGTTTCGACGTGTGGTGCTCTTTGGTAAAACCGCAGCTCACCTGCTCCACGGTCACCTTGCGGCCGGCGCTCAGCGCCTTTTCAATCCCGGGCGTCAGCTCAGTCTTGTTCTTCACTTCGGCGACGGTGGTTTGCTCCTCGCCTTCCGTGGTTTTCACGAGCATCGGATACTTCAGCTTGCCCTCGATCTTCGCAATGACTTTCTTAGGCTCCTTCTTCCACGCCGTTGCTGAAACAGCCACCGGCTTTTCCTTTGCATAGGCGCTGCAGGCGTAAAACGAGCCGAACTTGCCCCACTTGAGCACCAGCGGCGAGCCACACAGATCGCACTTCTCGTCTGTGGGCTTTTCCCACCGCTTCACGTTTTCCATGTGCTTCTCGGCGCGCTTCAGTTCCTCTTCAAAGTGGTCGTAGAACCCCTTCAGCAGATCCGTCCACTTCTCTCTGCCTTGCTCAATCTCGTCCAGTTCTTCTTCGAGCTTCGCCGTGTATTGCGTGTCGAAGATATAAGGGAAGTTCGCGACCAGCAGCTCCGTCACGACCGTTCCAATCTCCGTCGGATAAAACCTTCCCCCCTTGCCGGTCGGCGGAATCTTCGTGACGTACTCGCGATCCTGAATCGTCGTGATAATGGACGCGTACGTCGACGGCCTGCCAATCCCCTGTTCCTCCAGCTCCTTCACCAGCGACGCTTCGTTGTAGCGCGGCGGCGGCTCGGTAAAGTGCTGCTCCGGAATCGTCCGCATCAGACGCAGGCCATCGCCATCGTTCAGCGCCGGCAGCGCATGTTTCAGATCCTCGTCGTCGTCGGCCGAATCCGAGGCCTCGTGATACACGCGCAGAAATCCATCGAACTTCAGCACCGATCCGCTGGCGCGGAAGTCGTAGCGCCGGTCTGCCTTCGCTTCAATGTTGATCGTCGTCTGGTCGTACACCGCAGGAACCATCTGCGAGGCGACGAACCGCTGCCAGATCAGCTTGTACAGCCGGTACTGCTCGTCGCTGAGGTAGCGGCGAATCTCGTCCGGGTGCAACTCGGGATTGGTCGGACGAATCGCCTCGTGCGCATCCTGCGCGTCGTTCTTCGAGCGATACGCGTTCGGCTGCTCCGGCAGGTACTGGCTGCCCAGCTTCTGCCCGATGTATCCGCGCACCGCCGTAATGGCGTCCGGCGAAACGCGCGTCGAATCGGTACGCATGTAGGTGATCAAACCCACCGTGCCTTCCGATCCAAGGTCCACGCCTTCGTAGAGCCGCTGCGCGACGCCCATCGTTCGCCGCACGTTGAATCCGAGCTGCCGCGAGGCATCCTGCTGCAGCTTGCTGGTGGTAAAGGGAGGCGTCGCACTCCGCCGGCGCTCTTTGCGCTCCACCTGGCGGACGCTCCACTGCGCCTTGCCCAGGGCGGCCACGATCGCCTCGGCCGTTTTACCATCGCCCACGGAAGGCGCGCTCACCGTCGCCACCTCTGCCTTCGTCCCATCGATCGCGATCAGACGCGCCGTAAACTCCGCGCCTTCCGGCACCGGCGTCAGCGCCGCGTCAATCGTCCAGTACTCCACGGCCTTGAACTGCTGAATCTCGCGCTCCCGCTCCACAATCAGCCGCACCGCGACCGTCTGCACGCGCCCCGCGGAAAGCCCGCGCCGCACCTTGTCCCACAGCAGCGGCGAAATCTTATAGCCCACGATGCGGTCCAGCACCCGCCGCGTCTGCTGCGCGTCCACCAGGTTCTCGTCGACGTTGCGGGCCTGGTCGAAGGCCTGGACCACCGCCTTCTTTGTGATCTCATTAAAGGTCACGCGATGGATGCGGCTCTTATCTTTGACCGCCGGGAGCAGCTGCATCGCCAGATGCGCCGCGATCGCCTCGCCTTCGCGGTCCGGGTCAGGCGCAAGATACACGGCATTCGCGCCTGCCGCCATCTTCCGCAGCTTCGCGACGACCTTTTCCTTGTCCGGCGTGACGATCAGCGTAGGCTTGAACGTCCGTTGCTTCAGCTCCACGCCGATATCCCGCTTCGGCAGGTCCATGATGTGGCCGAACGAAGCTTCGACCTGGTAATTGTTGCCCAGATATTTGTTGATCGTCTTTGCCTTGGCGGGCGACTCGACGATAACCAGCGATTTGCTCATCTTGTCCCTTTACTTCCCACGCCGTGCTTCGTGGCTCTCCACAAGCCGGCCTTCCCAGTCCTTCGCGTACAGCCTTGCGGCTTCATCTCTTCCCTGCTCGCGTTGTCGTGACCGTTCTTTCCGGAAGCTACCACGACCTGCCGTCCGGAATCCACAAACGGGCATTGCAGCCGACTTTCAGCTGGCGACGGCTACAGCCGGGAAACTCAGAAACTTTTGACGTAATTCTTGCCCGGAAGTTGTCGAATCCGGCCTGCCAGTTCCAGCTCGAACAGCGCCGTGAACACCTCGGAGGAACTCATCTCCGGCTCCAGCTTCTCGAGGATTTCTTCCATCTGCAGCGCTTCGTCCCGGCGCAGAACGCTCAGAACCTGGGCCTGCTCCGCAGCAAGTGCGGGGTCAACCGGGGATTCCTCGAATAACGATGCCTCAGCAGCTGCCGGGGATGCAAATTCCCAGCTCCGCTCCAGCTCCATGCGGATGTGCGAAGGCAGATCCTCCCACACATCTTCCCAGCACGCCACGAGTTTTGCACCCTGCTTAATCAGCAGGTTAGGACCCCAGGCGTTCCTGGTCGTTACGTTCCCCGGAACGGCGAAGACATCGCGGTTCTGCTCGAGCGCGCACCGCGCGGTCACCCGCGTTCCGCTGTACTCGCCTGCTTCCACAACCAGCACGCCGATGCTCATTCCGCTCAGGATCCGGTTCCGCTTCGGGAAATTCTGCGGCGCCGGAAAAGTGCCGAGCGGAAGCTCCGACAGGATCACTCCCCCGCCCGCCACAATCTGCTCGGCCAGAGATTTGTTCTCCTTTGGATAGATCACGTCGACGCCGGTGCCCCAGACCGCAATTGTAGGCCGCCTGGCCGCAAGCGCGCCCTTGTGCGCGGCTGTGTCGACTCCGCGAGCCATGCCACTGACCACCATCAGGCCTCGCATGGCCAGCTCCCGCGCGAGCATCTCTGCCATTCCCGTCCCGTAAGGCGTCGGATGCCGGGTTCCCACGACGGCCAGAGAGGGCCGCGGGAGCAGCGCCGCATCCCCGCGAATCCACAACAGGGCCGGCGGATCGTAAATCTCTCTGAGCCGCTGCGGATACGCTTCATCGCGATACGTCAGCACGGATGCGCCTGTCGCCGTCAGCTTTTCCAGCTCCTGGTCCGCAGAGTGCGCTGCCTCGCCCGAGCTGATGAATTGCGCCGCCTGCGCCGGCAGCTCCAGCCCTTCCAACTCCGTCAGCGGCAGGTGCACAACATTCGCAGCGCTGCGGCACCGCTCCACGGCGCGCAGGATCCGCCTTGGCCCAAGGCCCGGCGTCATGGCCAGCGCCAGCCACGCATGCCTCTCGTCTGAGCAAACGCTCTGTCCCGCCGCCGCACTCACCCCAGCACTCAGATCGCGCCTCCCATGCGAACTCTGCTCGGGAGCTGAGATCTCTCATCCTGAGCGAGCCGCGCAGCGGCGAGCCGAAGAACCTGCATTTCCGCCCACCCCTCGCACTGCTCTCATCACACCCACCCCATTCATCCCCGTCAAGACATTCCGCGGCTCGGCACGTTACCGAAGCCACCCTCGTTTACACTGTCCAGTGCCGCAGCCTCTTCGCCTTTCCGCCATTCGGTTCCTCAATCCCGCACCCCTGATGTGGAGTTTCGAGCACGAGCCCTCCCGCTCCGTGCTCGCCGCCCACTATTCAATCCGGGAAGATACTCCCGCCGAGTGCGCGGCACGCCTCGCTTCCGGCGCGGCTGATATTGGGCTGATCCCCGTAGCGGCTCACAGCTCGGCTCTGGCCGTCATTCCCGGTTGCGCCATTGCCTCGCGGGATTACGTTCGCTCGCTCCTCCTGGTGGTTCGGCATCCCGATGGTGTCCAGGGAGTTCGGAGCGTCGCCCTCGACACCGCGTCCCGGACCACGGCGGCCTACACGCGCATTCTCTTCTCGCGTTTCTGGCGCACGCAGCCCGCATTCTTTCCGCACCCCCCTCACCTGGACGCGATGCTGGCGCAGGCCGACGCCGCATTGCTGATTGGAGACCAGGCCCTGCTTGCGCTCGAAGACCGGGCTGCTCGTGAACGGCGGACGGGCCAGCGACTTACCTACCTGGATCTCGCGCACGAGTGGCGCGCACTCACGGGCACGGTCTGGGTGTCGGCCTTCTGGTCCGTCCGGCCCGAATCCATCGCCGGCTCCGGACGGACGCCGGCTCAGGTCGTGGACGACTTTCAGCGCTCGCGCGACGAGGGCCTCGCGCACATCCACGCCCTCGCCGATGAGTGGGCGGGCCGGATTCCGATCCGGCGTGAGACTATCCGAACGTACCTATCAGAGAACATCTGGTACCATCTCGACGAAGCATGCCTCGCCGGGCTCGAACTCTTCTATCGCTACGCTGTGGAATGCGGAGTTCTCACGTCCGCGCCCAGCATCCGCTTTCTCGCCGGGAATCTGTAAATCGCAGACCGCAACCCTTGTTTTTCGCGTCCAATCACCCGTGTACCTTGCCGCCAAGCAAAAGCGACTGATTCCCGGCTGGATCCTCCACTTCGGCGCCTTCGGGGTCTTTGCCGTTTCGTTCGTGGACGCCTCGCCCATCCCGCTCCCGATTCCGGGCAGCACCGACGTGCTCATCCTCATTCTGGGCGCGCAGGGCGAGTGGCCCTGGCTGCTGGCCCTCGCCGGAGTTGCCGGAAGCGTGCTGGGCGGCTACGTGACCTGGGCTACCGGCAAAAAGGGCGGCGAGGCCATGCTGAACCACACCATGCAGAAACGGCAGCGCTGGCGCGAACGCATTGCGCGCTGGATGAAGGGGCATGGTATCCGGACGGTGGTGATTGCTACCCTTCTGCCGCCGCCGATTCCACTGCTGCCTTTTCTGCTGGCCGCCGGGGCGCTGGGAGTCACGCGGCGGCAACTCCTTCTGGCTCTCGCTCTGGGCCGCTCCATCCGCTACGGCGCAGAGGCGGCCCTTTCCGTGGTCTACGGCCACCAGATTCTGCACCTGTGGCGCCACTACCTCTCCGGCTGGTCCAACATCATCATCTACTGCTTCATCGGGATCGTCGTGGCCAGCGTGCTTTTCGGCATCTGGAAGTACCGGAGGAGCCGGCATCAGCGCCAGACGGCGCCCAATGCCGCATGATTTTCCTGGGTTCCTCAGATCACGCCGCTCCTCAGGAAATACGCCGGGGTACCGCTCCATCCGTGGCAAAAACTGTTGATGTGGACGTCGCCGTACGGCGAAAATCGTGAGTCCTTCGGGTCGAAGACCTCCCAGAAAGTGTCGGCGCCGTCGTTGACCATCGCGCCCCAGTAATCTTCCATCAGCTTGCGCGCGGCATCGCGCTGCCCGCAGAGCGCCAGCGCCTCCAGCATGGTGTGGTGGAGGTAGGGAGTCCCCGGCGGAACGCTGGATGGATCGCGCATCGCTCTCTGGAGGGCCATCGCCGCTTCCTGCCCTGCAACGACCCCGGCCAGTACCATCCACGCCTGCGATGCCCACGAGACCTGGCGTTCGGGCCCGCTGACGAAGACACCCCGCTGCGCGTCGTAGAAGGTCGACTTCGCTGCCGCGGTCATCGTTGCGATCTGTTTCCCGTACTCCGCCACGCTCCGTGCGTCTCCCAGCCTTTGCGCCAGCTCCCGGCCCCGGCGATAGCAGTAGAGCAGGACCCCATGCATCGAAGCGCCTTTTTCCAGCGCCTGTTGCCAGTCGATGAAGACCCAGACCTTCTCGGGAATCACCACGATTCCCTGCTCGTTCACGTTACGGCCGACAAGTTCCAGTTGGCGCTGCGCGACCGGCCAGAGTTCCCGGCCGGTGACAAGATCACCGCTGGCCCGGACGTAATCCGCGAGCATCGCCACGTACAGAGCCGCATAGTCCAGACACACGTCGCCGGATGCCCGGGGCGCCGGCTTTTCGAAGACGTTGGCGTGGAGCATGCCATCCTGGCGCGGATACGCGGCGAGCAGATAGAGGCATCGCCGCGCCAGCGCGTAATTGCGAAAGGTCGCGTAATTGGCGAGCGCCTGCACGCGCATGTCTCCAATCCAGAGGCGCTGATCGCGCTTGACGCCGTCCTCGAAGACCGTCTGCATGCAGTCGTACAGCGTTTTCAGGCTCACCGCATCGATACGCCGCAGGTTCTCTGGTACGGTGGACGGCAGCGCAGCCGGCCTTCCCGTAGCCGAGCTGACGCCATGCGCCGTGAACTGGCTGAAACGTGCTGCGTAGTTTGGCGAGGTGGCGATCACCTCCACCCTGACGTAGCGGAAGGCATAGCGGCGCGGCATGCGTACTCGCTGCGGCAGGAAGTCGATGGTGATGATCTCCTCCGGCAGCCAGGCCTCGCTCAGGTTGCCACGATAGGGATGGAGCATCTCCGCGACGGTGCCGGGAACCTCGCCGAAGGTCAGTTTCAATCGCGCCGGAGCATCGACGCTGTGCCCCACGCCTTCGAGCAGGAACGATAGATACCCCGCGCGATGCCCACCAAAGTCGAGGGCGAAGCTTTCGCCCGCGTTGAAGACCCTTGCGCGCAGCGCTTCTGCCGGGGCCTCGGTCTCCATCCGCCAGCGCAGGTACACGTTCGGGTCGGCGACGGGCCGCACCAGCCGCAAGGCCGGCTCATTCACTCCGCTGAGGGTGGGCTTCAGCGCTTCGGCTTGAGCCACCCACGCGGCGGACTGCTCAGGAGTGGGCGTCCATGCTCCCGCCTGGCTCTGTTGCGCTTCGGCTCGCACGGCTGCTGGAGCCGTTGCGCTCATGCCCATCAGAAGGCCTGCATCCCGAATAAAGTCTCTGCGCGAAAACACGATTGCCCCCTCCCGCGTTTCGGGTACCAGAATAATCGCGATCCCGTTGCGCCGCCGCGCTGTTCGCGACACGATGGAAACCCAGCGTAGGATGAGACGGTATTCCTTCGGCCTGTTTATGCGCACGCCCTTTCTGCTCGCGCTCGTCGTTCTGCTTCCGGTCCCATGCTTTGCCGGGGAGCACCCGCCCGGGAACCGTGCTGTCACGGTCGCGGAACTGGAACAATATGTGGCCGATCACCAGGGCGACTGGGACAAGCGGCTCGCGCGCGAAATCGCAGCCATGAAACTGACCGAACGGCTGAGCGATGGCGAGGAGACTACCCTGGAGAAGCGGCTGCCGGGCAAACAATCGCGGCTGGCGTTGCTGGCTATTGCCGACGAGTCGGCTTTCCTCGACCCTCCGCCTTCGGAGATGCCGAACCGGCCGCCGCCGAGCAGCGCCGAGCAGGCGGATTTGATCCGGAAGACGGTGGCGTACGCGAACCAGGCCATGCGCCGTTTGCCGAATTTTTTCGCTACCCGAACCACGGTCTGGTTTGTGGGGACCCCTGCGGTGGTTTTGCCGGCTCTCCACAAAGCTCTGTTTCAGGCAAACGTCCGGCCTCCGAAGAGCGATGACCGGCTGGCAACCACCGGAACCACCCGGGCCGCCGTGTTCTACCGCAATGGGCAGGAGGGATACATGAATGTCGCGGACGAAAAAGAGGAATGCAACCACCAGATCGGGTCGAATGCCTGGGGAGAATTCGGTGAGGTGCTGGGCCGCGTGAGCGAAGCGATCACCCACGGCACCGTCACCTGGAGCCACTGGGAACAGGGTGCAGACGGACCCCTGGCTACCTTTGCGTATCAGGCAAACCTGACGTACAGGTTTCCGTCGTTTTGTCCGGACCAAACGCAGATCCCGCCAGTGCAGGTTCACACCCACGGCGAGATTGCAGTGGATCCGGCGGATGGCGCGGTGCTGCGCCTGACCGAGATGTGGCGCTTCACCGTTGTTGCGCCCGGAGGGCTCAAACCGTTCAGCCAGGAGCAGGACACTGCGGTCGAGTACGCGCCGCAGGAGCTGGGAGGGCGCAGGTATCTGTGCCCGCAGCGGAGCACATCGCTCACCTTGTATCCCTACCTCCCTCCCGTGGGCGGAATCCTCGGCGCCCTCTACTCTTCGCCGGAAATGGATCTGAAGAGCCGGTTTGGTCTTCCCAGGGAACCCACCGTCGAGAACATCAACGACATCCTCTTCACGAATTACCACCTGTTCCAGGCCACGGTGCGAATCCTCTCGAACGCCGGGGGCCCGGGACCTCGGTGAGGGAATGATCCCGGAGGTGAGACGTGAGGTTTTGTTGAGCGGGCAGATTGCTCGCTGCAACCTTCACCTCTCGGCCCTGTAGTCTGTTGCCATGCCGAAGATCGATCACCTGGAATGCTCCCGCTGCCATCAGCGTGTCTCCGCGGAAACGCCGCAGACGGTTTGCCCCGCATGCGCCGGATCGCTGTACGTCCGCTACAGCGCAGCCGATCTGCAGCGCGCAAAGAAACCCGGTCCCGATGCCCCGCCCACCCTCTGGCGCTACGCCGACGTTTTGCCCGCCGCGGATCCCGTGACGCTGGGCGAGGGCTGGACGCCGCTTCTGCCGAGCCGGCGGCACGCTGGGCTGCTGATCAAAGAGGAGGCAAACAATCCAACGGGAAGCTTTAAAGCTCGCGGCATGTCGCTGGCGATGACGATGGCGCGCCACTATGGATTGAACAAGCTCGCGGCGCCCTCCGCGGGCAACGCAGCCAGCGCGCTGGCCGCGTATGCTGCCGCGGCCGGAATCGAAGCGCATCTCTTTATGCCGCGCGACGTGCCGATGGCGAATTATCTGGAAGGCGTGGCGTATGGCGCCCACGTGACGCTGGTGGATGGGCTCATTTCCGATTGCGGACGGCTGGTCGCCGAGGGCGCGAAAACGCAGGGATGGTTTGACGTCTCCACGCTGAAGGAGCCGTTTCGCGTCGAAGGCAAGAAGACGATGGGCTACGAGCTGGCGGAACAGCTGGGGTGGACGTATCCCGACGCGGTTTTCTATCCCACCGGGGGCGGCGTGGGACTCATCGGGATGTGGAAGGCCTTTGAGGAAATGGAGCAGATGGGATGGGTGAGCGGACGGCGCCCGAAGATGATCGCTGTGCAGGCATCGGGCTGTGCGCCGGTGGCGCGGGCATGGAAGGAAGGCGCATCGTCGTCGAAGATCTTCGAGAACGCGGCGACGTTTGCTGCCGGGTTGCGCGTCCCGAAGCCATACGGCGATTCGATCATCCTGGAGATCGTACGGGAGTCGGGCGGGACGGTCGTCGACTTGCCGGACCAGCAGATCCTCGCATCGCTGCTCGACTGGGCGCGGCACGAAGGGCTGCTTCTTTGTCCGGAAGGCGCGACGGCGACAGCGGCATACGGCCAGCTGCTTGCCAACGGATTCCTGAAGGCAAGCGATCGCGTGGTGCTTTTCAATACCGGATCGGGCCTGAAATATATCGATGCGATTGCCGAAGCGATGCACCTGAGCCGGCCGGGCATGAAGAAATACCCGGAACGGACAGCCGTGGGAGGGATCATCACGCCCCAGTAACCGCTCGTTGTTGCCGGCCGCTGGCTGGCGACATCTTTTTAGTATCCGTTAGCGACGAGATCTTCAAGTGATAGTTCAAAGTCGGAGGTGCGCGCTCCGGCTCGTTCCACGGCCAGCTTCACCATCACATCGGCTTCGACATTCACCAGATCGCCGGCTTTGAGAACATGCAGGTTGGTCACGTTGCGCGTATGCGGAAGAATTGCGACGCTGACGATCTGCCCATCCCAGGCCGCTATCGTCAGGCTGATGCCTTCAATGGCGATGGATCCTTTCTCCACCATGAACGAGCGCGTATTCTCCGGAACGCGGATGCGCAGCCACCAGTCGGTCAGCAAGGGGTCGGCGTCCGGGTGGATGGGCTCGAGCGAGACAAATTCGCCGCAGCCATCCACATGCCCCTGGACGATGTGCCCGCCGAGCGGAGCGCCTGCCGGAGTAGGCAGTTCCAGATTGACGAGTGAGCCAGTACGGATGCGCCCCAGCGAGGTGCGCACCAGGGTTTCGGCCGCCAGATCGGCGAAGACGAGCGGCGGGGTGATCTCCAGAGCCGTGAGGCATGTTCCGCTGACGGCGAAGCTGTCGCCGAGATGCAGGCGTTCCGCCAGCCCAGGCGCGGAGACGGCAATGCGCGTGGTGCCGGAGCGAGTTTCCAGGTGGGCGACGGTTCCGGTGGTTTCGATAATGCCGGTAAACATGGCGCTTCTATGCCCAGGGGTCGCGGAGCCAGGTTTCCACGCGCACATCGGCTCCGAAAGTTTCCACGACCGGTTGAGACGAACTGTGTGGGACAGCGATGGACTCCTGCAGCAGTGGCACACCGGCTGTGCCCAGGAACATCGGTGCGTAGAAAAGAGTCACCATGTCGACATGCCCGCCGGTCAGCGCGGATCCGTTGAGCTGAGACCCAGCTTCCATCATGACATTGAGCACGTTGAGTTCGCCGAGCTTGCGGAAGACCTGCTGGAGAGAGACGCCGCCGCGTCGGCCCGGATCGCCCCAGCGCTGTGCAGCGGTGTCTGGATGTGCTTCTTCGGCATCGACACGTTCGACGCGCACGCCCATGGCTTCCAGCCCGCGCTGCCGCTCGGTCGGAGCGACAGTACAGAAGACGAGCACGTCCTCCTGCACGGTGCGCACGAGCTTGGCATCCATGGGCAGACGCAGCCCGGAATCCAGCACCACCCGCAGAAGCGGACGGCGGCGCTTCAGCCCGGAACGATCCGTCAACAGCGGATCGTCTTGCAGCACCGTGTTGATGCCGGTCATGACCGCATCGACACCGTGGCGCATGCGATGCACCTCAGCGCGCGACTCCTCGCCGGTGAGATAAACAGGCGAACCGCGGGGCGCCGTGCCGGGCGCCGGCGCAATGCGGCCATCCAGCGACGCGGCGGCCTTGAGATTCACAAAGGGAACACCGGTGCGGATGTGGCGCGCGAAACCGTCATTGAGCCGGCGCGCATCCTGTTGCAGAACTCCGGTGTCCACTTCGATCCCTGCCTTGCGGAGCTGCTCCAGTCCTTTGCCATTCACGGCCGGGTTGGGATCCTCGGTCGCCACCACCACTCTCGCAACGCCGGCTTCGATCAGCGCCCGCGTACACGGTCCCGTCCGGCCGGCGGTGCAGCACGGCTCAAGGGTTAGGTAAGCAGTCGCGTTGCGCGCATTGCGGCCTGCCTCTTTGAGCGCACAAACTTCGGCGTGATCCAGCCAGTCGTAGGCATGAAAGCCCTTGCCGACGAGAGCGCCGTCCTTAACGATCACGCAGCCGACCCGTGGGTTGGGCGAGGCAATGCCCACCGAGCGCTTGGCCAGGGCCAGAGCTTCCTCCATCCACTCTTCGTGCGAAAAACCACCCTTTGCCTGCCTGAGCACCCTCAACCCCTTGTGACGCTGTTATGCCTCCAGCAGCGAGCGGGCAAATGCCTCGCTGTCGAAGGGAAGCAGATCGTTCAAACCCTCGCCGATGCCGGCGAAGCGAACCGGCAGCTGCATCTCCCGCGCGATGGCAACGGCTATGCCGCCCTTTGCGGTTCCATCGAGTTTCGTGAGCACGATGCCGGTGACCCCGGCCGACTCCGTGAACAGCCGCGCCTGCTGCAGGCCGTTCTGCCCGGTGGTCGCATCCAGCACCAGCAGCACCTCATGGGGCGCATCGGGAATGATGCGCTGCGCCGTGCGCCGCATCTTGTCCAGCTCGGCCATCAGGCCGGTCTTCGTGTGCAGGCGTCCGGCGGTGTCGACGATGACGACGTCGGTCTGGCGCGTCTTCGCCGCCTGGAGCGCATCGAAGAGGACCGCGGATGGATCGCCACCCTGTTTGGTGCGGATCATCTCCACGCCGCTGCGCTGCCCCCACACCTCGAGTTGTTCGATGGCGGCCGCGCGAAAAGTATCGGCGGCGCAGAGCAGAGCCGTCTTGCCGCGCGCGCGGTACCAGGCGGCCAGCTTGCCGCTGGTGGTGGTCTTGCCCGTTCCGTTCACGCCGACCATCATGATCACTTCCGGAGGCGCGCTCACCACAACCGGTTTGCGCGTGTTCTGATCCAGGATTGCCCGGATCTGGTCCTTCAGCAATTCCCTCAGTTCCGCGCCATCGCGAATCTGCTGCCGCTTCGCATGCTCCCGCAGATTCGCGGTAATCTCCGTGGCTGTCGCCACGCCCAGGTCCGACGCGATCAGCGTCATCTCCAGTTCTTCCAGCGCCGTCTCGTCGATGGCACGCGCCATGGCCAGCACGTTATCCAGGTGCTCGCCGAGATTGTCGCGGGTTCTGGATACCGCCTTACGCATCCTGTCCAGGATGCTCAGGCTCTGCGGATCCTCTTCATTCAGGCTGCCAAACAACGTCTGGATCATGAAAACGGCTTCCCTGCCTCACTTCTCTTTTGCAGTTTATCGGATGAGGCTGCGGGCTCCTGTTCCGGATCAGGCTGTCTCGACCATGGGCCGCCGCATACGGAACGATGCCGGAACGCGCATCGGCTTCACTTCCACGGCGCCGCTGCGCACCAGGATCGTGAGCGCGCTCACCACGGCCGGATCGTATCGTGTGCCGGCCAGCCGCTTCATGATGTCGAGCACGTATTCCGAATTCATCGCCGCCTGATACGGCCGCGGCGTGGTCATCGCGTCAAAGGAGTCCGCCACCGCGATGATCCTGGCCATCAGCGGGATCTCGTCCCCCTTCAGGCCGTAGGGATAGCCCATTCCGTCCAGAGATTCGTGATGCAGTTCGACGCCGGGGATCAGATCGTGCAGAAATTCGATCGGCCGCAGAATCGCCGCCCCCTTCACCGTGTGCGCTTTGATGATCTCGAACTCGTCGGGCGAAAGCGGGCCCTCCTTCGTGATGAGATAGTCCTCGATGCCCAGGGTACCGATGTCGTGCAGCATCGCGGCCAGGCGGACCTTCTCCACCTGCTTTTCATCCAGCCCCAGCTTTTCCGCGATGGCCGCTGAGTACTGAGAAACGCGCTCCGAATGCCCGCGCAGATAGGTCGCGCGCTCGTCCACTGCCTTGGCCATCATGCGGATCAGTTCCGCCAGTGCCTGGTAATTGCGCCGCGCTTCGTCCTGCTTTTCCAGCCACCCTTCCTGCAGCGTGCGGACTGCGCCCTGCCAGGTGCGGATGACCTCGAGGAAGAGCTTGTCGGAAGTTTCGCGAACCAGTTCCTCGCCGACCTTCGGCGATCCCGCTCCGATGACATTCACCAGCTTCCGGACTCGGCTTTCAAACCGGCCGCTCCAGATAAACGCCAGCAGAATGCTTCCGCCCAGGCCGGCTGCGGCTCCGGCTGCAACGATCGCGGCACGCGACGTTGTGGCTCCCGCTGTGAACCAGATGGCAAGCAGAGTGAGCGCAAGAACCACAAGGAGAGCGAGCGTCAGCCGTACAAACACACGACGGCGAATGCGTGGAACCGCAGCCACGTCCCCGTAAGGAGACGGTCGAACTGCGCGCCGGGGGGATTCCTCCATGCCTCTACTTTCTCCTGCTGCGCGATGGTGTTACGGGCGCTTTCACAGCCAGTTTACGGTCAGGGCCTGGCATATTCGTCACCCAAACGTGGTAGCAGTTACTTCCGATTGGGGGAAAACTTCGGGGTACACCGAGGTACCACAAACAGGTGGAAGCAGATGGAAGCAGGTTGCTGCTTTTGAGTCCCTCTTCCGATTCGGATGGCGCTGCAACGGAGCAGGCAAGGGCCTCCGGCATGCGGCCGGCTCCTGCAGAGATCAGCGGCGGATGGATGGGCTTGAATCCCTGCTACTCGTCCCGGCCAGGGCGCAGCATCAGCTCCTCGATGGCTCGTTCCGGCGCTTTGCCATGGATGAGGATCGCCTCCATCTGCTCGGCGATGGGCATTTCCACATGATGTTTGCGCGCCAGACCCAGCGCCGCGGACGTTGTCCGCACGCCTTCGGCTACCTGGCCACCCAGTCCGGCGAGCACTTCCCGCAGGCGCAGGCCCCGCCCAAGGCCCATACCCACCGTCCGGTTGCGCGAAAGTGATCCTGTGCAGGTCAGCACCAGATCGCCGACGCCGGACAGCCCCGCGAGCGTCTCGCGCCGGCCACCACAGGCGACCGCGAGTCGGGTCATCTCCGCGATGCCCCGGGTAATCAGCGCGGCATTCGTGTTCAGGCCCAGTTCCAGCCCGGCGACAATGCCGGCGGCGATGGCAATGACGTTCTTGAGTGAGCCGCCCAGTTCCACGCCGACGACATCGTCATTGGTGTAGAGACGCAGGGATTTGCTGGAGAATTCGCGCTGCACCTGTGCGGCCAGATCGGCGTCCTGCGACGCAATGGTGATGGCGGTGGGGGCGCCTGCCGCGACCTCCTGCGCGAACGAGGGGCCACTGAGCGCGCCGAAAGGTAACGTGAGCCCGTGCTCGGCAAGAACCTGCGCGATGACCTGGCTCATGCGCAGGCTGGTCTCGTCCTCAATGCCCTTGGTGGCGCTCACCAGCGCCTGTCCGGGCCGCAGATGAGCAGCAAACCCGCGCACGGAGGAGCGAGTGAACTGCGACGGCGTAACGAGCACGACTAATTCGGCGTCGCGCAGCGCCTCGGCCGGATCGTGCGTGGGAACAATCGCATCGGGCAGGCGGAATCCCGGCAGAAACGCGCTGTTTTCGCGCGTGGTGCGCATGGTTTCCGCCACTGGCTTCTCGAAGGACCACAGCGCGATCGCGTGTCCTCCGCGCCGCGCCAGGCTGATCGCAAGCGCTGTTCCCCACGCTCCGCTGCCCATCACCGCGATGCGTGTCATAGGCTGGTGGTCCCTGTTGGTTTCACTCGGTTGCCGCCGAAACGGTACTCGCTGCCGCTGAGGAGCCTCGCAATGTTCTGGTGGTGTTTGACGATCAGGGTAAGCGGGGCCAGAAAGAGCACCGCCGTGACCCAGGACGTGCGCTCAATCCTCAATGCGTCCGGCAGCAGCAGGGCAAACGCTGGAAATGCCGCGGCCGAGAGAATCGAACCCAGAGAAACGTAGCGGAAGATTGCGAATACGATGATGAAGACGCCCAGCGCGGCCAGCGCGGCCCACGGCGCGAGAGCCAGGAAGACACCGAAGGCGGTGGCCACCCCTTTGCCGCCCCTGAAGCCGAGCCAGACGGTGTAGACGTGGCCGAGGATGGCGCAAAGCGCGGCAAGCGCGACGACGTTGGCGCGCGGATCTGGCGGGAAGCCGGTTCGCCCCATCACGAATCCGCACAGAATGACGGCAAAAAAGCCCTTCAGAACATCCAGTACGAAGGTGAGCGCGCCCAGGCCTTTGGAGCCGGAGCGAATCACATTGGTCGCTCCTATGTTGCCGCTTCCCTTCTCGCGAATGTCTTCATTGCGGACGAGCCGCACCAGCAGATAGCCGAACGGAATGGAACCCAGCAGATAGCCTGCGCATGCGGCCAGCACATAAGAAATCAGGGACATTGCGCTTACGAGTCTATCAGTTGGCACTCCGCGCCGCGGATGTTCTGGCCGCGATCTGTTCGCTCCTGATTCCTGTCACTGCACAGGGTGCGCCGTGCCGTTGGCGATGGATTGCTGAATCATGCGTTCGATCTCAGGGTCGATGCTTCGCTCCTGCATTCTTTCCTGCGATTGCGCCAGCCGCCTTTGCATTTCGGCCATGCGCGCCTGCAGGTCGCGCGAGTTCCAGCGCGCCTGATCCTCCTGCATGCGCTTTTCTGCTTCGGCTATCCGTTGCTGCGCCTCCGCCATCCTGGCCTGCATCTGTGCCTGGGATTGTGCGTTCCACTGGGCCTGCTCTTTTTGTAGGGTCGCTTCCACCTGGGCGAGGTCCGCCTGCAGCTGGGCCTGCTTCTGCGGAGAGAGCCATTGCTGAACCGATTTCATGCTGTCCTGGATCTGCTTCTGCATTTGCGCCATGCGCTCGGGACTGAACTGCGCCTGCGCAGCCTTCATCTCCGCCTGGTATTGAGCCATGGACTGTACCCACTGCTGTTTGGAGTCGATCTGCGCTTTGGCCATCGCCGCCTGGGCCTGGGCCATCACCTCCGATACATTCGGAACGTCGACCGTAAATTGCTGTTGCCCCATGACCGCGCCAATGGCCTGGATCATGCCTTCAATCCGGCCTACCGCTACCGGATCGGTGACGACGTACGATTTGCCGCCGCGGCTAAACCACAGGAACGGTCCGTTCGCCATGCGGTGCGCACGCTCTATATCGGCACGGCGGCTGGCGCTCAGGCTGCTGGGCAGATTCGCATCGCTCCACGTGCCGCTGGCGACCGCCCAGGCATTCCCATCCGTGGACGCGTGGTAATCGAAGTCACTGTTGGTCGATCCGTCGTGGTGCGTGGTGAGGATGGTCGTTCCCGAAGTGCGAGGCGATTGCCCGGTGCCGCTGTCCAGGGCATCCCCCTTTCCAGGCCGGAGCGGCGGAAGTGGAGGCAGCGGCGTTTGCGGAGCGCGGGCAGAAACCGTGGTCTGTTGCAAAACGGTAGTCTGTCGTTGTGTTGGGACTGGGATGGGTGCGGGCGCTGCCGCCGGCGGCGCCGGCGTGGGCGGCGCCTGTTGCATGGGCCCCGAGACCTGGTCTGCGTTCGGCGCCTGTCCTGGAAATGCCTGGCCGGTGCGCGGGGCCGCAGTCGGGGCTTGCGCAGGCCCGGCGCTGGACGGTGCCGCCTGGCCCGGTTGCTCTGGCGCCTGGGTGGGACCTGGGTTTGCAGGTACGGCCTGGGCCGCCGCGGCGGGAACGCGAATAAGAACGACTGCCGCAAACAGGGCCACCGGAATCAGCAGCAGCGCGGCAAGCGCGCGACGGCGTCCTTCCGCAAAGGCGCTGCGGAAGCGGGACTCATTCAGCAGCGAGTCGATGCGGCGCGAAAGATTCCCTGAGCTGGCCATCGCGACGCCAGGCAGCCGTCGCCGCGGCATTGCGGCAAATTCAAGCACAACCTGCGCATATTCTGAGCCGCTCCGCGCAGCTTCCATGCCGGCGCGGTCGCTTATCGTCTCGCCCAGTTGCGCGAGCGTGCGCCGCAGATACCAGCCCAGCGGACTAAACCAGAACGCCGCTGTGTAAAGCCCGGCCAGCAACTGCAGCCAGAAATCCATTTGCCGCACATGTGAGCGCTCATGCGCCAACACCATGCGCAGACGGTCGCGGTCCCATTGTGCGTAGTCAGCCGGCAGGACCACCCCCGCGCCGACGGTTACCGGCGATGCAATTCTGTTGCTGGTGCGGACGCTGCCCACCGGCGCGATCAGCGGAGAGACCGGCGCGGCGGTTGCCCACAGGCGTAGCGCCGCCGCGAGGCCGGCGAGCAGCCGGAGGAGCAGCGCAGCCGCCATAACAAGATAAAGCCAAATGACTGCCTGGGCGATCGACGGCCAGGTGAATCTGCGTGCGGAAGCCGCCGGAGAAGCCGCCGGGATGGCAGGCGCGCCGACGGTCACCAGCGCGTCATCCCCCGGCGGGAGCGATTCGGCGGATGCGTCCACTGACCATGCGGTACCCGGCGAAGCCAACGTGGTTCGGGTGGCACGCTGCGCTGTCAGGGCGGGCACGGCGGATCGAGCCGGAATGCTTTCGCTCGTCGCGATCGGCACCGCCCATGCCATCCTGGCGCGCAAGCCGGCCAGCAGAGGCCAATGGATCAGCAGAGGCATGGCGATGGACGCGGCCAGCACCAGGGTCCATGCCGCTTTGCGGGCCGGGACGTGCTTCACCCGGAGCAGGCTGAGGCCCGCTCCCACAACCGCAGCGAAGAGCAATCCCCGCAGCGCCGATTCGATAATCAGGGCCGTCATGCTTTGTCTCCTTCCTGCTTTTTCGCCGCGGCGATGCGGCGTGCCAGGCGCTCGAGTTCGGCGCGGCTCACCACTTTCGAGTCCACCATGCCGACCAGCAGATCCTCCACGGAACCCGCGCAGAACCAGTCCACAATGCGCTGCACCGCGCGCCCGGCGACCCGCTGGCGCGATTCCGACGGACGGTAGATAAAGGTGCGGTTGTCGAGCGAGTGCTCGAGGTACCCCTTCTCTTCCAGCCGCCGCAGAACCGTGCGGATGGTCGAGTCTTTCAGGGGGCGGTCGAGCTCTTCGCGCACCTGGTCCGCGCTGGCATCGGCTCTGCGCCAGACAATGCCAAGAACTTCGCGCTCGAGTTCGCCAAGTTCCGCCGGATCGTGATGAGGCTGACTGTTACGCGCCATAGTGTTACCAACGGTAACACATAAGACGGGACGGCTGTCAAGAAACTGGGCGGAAAACTTTAGCCGGACTCAGGATTGCCGCCGGCTGTTGCGGAACCGGCAGGCGCAGGCGCGCGTAGGATCGATTGCACCCCCCCACCATCCGGAATGGAGGCTCTGCCGCTATGCGGGAACCAATCCTGAGGGTATTCCTGGTTTTCGATGGCTTGCTCTTTCTCGCCGCCGTCTACCCCATCGCAACTTCTCTGTGGAATCCGGCGAAGGCCGGCGAAATTATGATGCTCAGCCTCTACTGTGCGCTTGGCGTCTTCCTGCTGCTCGCCGTGCACACACCCTCAGAGCATCGCAGCCTGATTGCTTTTGCCGGATGGGGCAACATCGCGCATGGATGTGTGATGGCCCTGATGGCGATCAAAATGACCGCGCGGACCGCGGAGAGCTGATGGGCGCAGCGCTGGCTTGTCTGGTGGTCGGCGTGCCCCTGCTCGTTCTGCTGCCGCGGAAGGTTTCCGGGGCCGGAGCAGCCATGGGGTCCGGCATGTCATCGCATGCGCACGCCAGGTGACTCTGCACTGCGCGCCTACATCAGCCGTCGCCGCACCATGTCCAGCGCCTGTTGGCTGGCATAGAAGCGAATTCCGTTGCGGTCGCTCGGGAACCGCTTTTCGACGACTTCGGTGCCGTCGGCATCGCTCACGGCGATGTAGACGAGACCGACGGGCTTCTCGTCCGAGCCGCCGCCGGGGCCCGCAATACCGGTCACGCCCAGACCCACCGTGGCGCCGCAGCGTTCGCGAATCCCCTCGGCCAGCGCTTCCGCCACTTCCCTGCTGACGGCGCCGTGTTTTGCAATCAGGAGCCCATCCACGCCGGCCAGCTCCGTTTTCAGGCGATTGCTGTAGACCACCGCCCCACCGACGAACGACCGCGAGCTGCCGCTGACGCCGGTCAGGCGTTCGGCGACCATACCGCCGGTGCAGCTCTCCGCGACGGCCAGCGTGGCCCCCCGCATTTCCAGGTAATAAAGGATGATCTGCTCCAGGGTTTCCCCCTGCGAGGAGTAGATGAAATCGTCCAGCTCCTCCTCGATCTTTCCGGCCAGATCGTCGACACGCGATTGCGCCAGCTCAGGCATCTGCTTGGTGCATTGCAGCCGGAGCTCGATGTCGCCCAGGTGCGCGAGGATCGTCGTTTCCACGTCCTTATACTGCGTGTAAATGGGTGCAATGCGGGCATCCGCGGCCGATTCCCCGATCATCGCTGCCTTGAGCACCCGCGTGGCCATGTGGCGTTTCGGCAGAATCTCCTGGAGGCGTGGCAGGCACTCCGCCTCGAACATCGCCTTCATCTCGTGCGGGGGACCGGGCAGCAGCATCGCCAGCTTGCGGTGCGCGCCGACGACCGTGTCCAGCCACTGTCCCGGAGCGGAGCCATTGGCGTTGGGCAGGATGGCAGCGCCCTCAATTACGTCGGCCTGCTTCTCGTTGTTGCGGGTCATCGTAACGCGCCGCGATGCCGCGCGCGTGTACAGATGCGCGATGATGTCCGGATCGCGCTTCAGCGGCACACCCAGCGCCGCAGCTGTCGCTTCGCGGGTCAGATCGTCTTCCGTGGGGCCCAGCCCGCCTGTGATCGCGACAATATCTACGCGGCTGAGGGCGTGGCGAATAGCGTCCGTAAGATGCTTCAGCCGGTCCCCTGCAATTGTCTTAAACGCGACCGTCACGCCCAGTTGATTCAGTTTTTCGGTGAGATAAAGAGAATTGGTGTCCTGGCGGTAAGGCGTGAGCATCTCTGAGCCAACCGCAATAATCTCCGCGTTCATCCGTCCCCTCGATCGGCGGAGTCCGCCGGCTGCGGTCGTTTTCAGGCCAGCCGCCAACCTTCGATGCCCAGCGGCAAATGATAGAGCGAAGTGCTGGTGGCGAGCAGAGCACCTCCCCCCGGCACAAAATTGAACCCGACCAGCCCCGTGCCTGCAACTGCCAGTGAAGCTTCTCCCTGGGGCGTGATCGCTGCCACTCCACGGCGTCCGCGCAGCGACGCCGCCACGTACACGTTGCCCGCCACGTCGACGGCCAGTCCCAGCGGCCGTCCCAGCCCCCGGTGCAACACGCCGATGCTCCCCTCGCGGTCGATGGCGTAAAGCGCGTCGTAGCTGGATGTCGTCGGACCGGTAACGTACAGAGTGCCGTCCGGGCCAAAGGCCAGATGATACGCGGCCACGCTGGGCTCCAGCGTGGCAAAGACGAAAATCTGCCGGTCGGGTGCGATCTTAAAAATCGTGCCGCTGCGGTCGCCAACGTACAGGTTCTGGTCCGGATCGAAAGCCAGCCCCGTAGCGATGCCCATGCCTTCGGCATAGACCGTTGCCGCTCCCGCTGGAGTGACGCGGTAAACCTTGCCTTCGTGCCGGGAGGAGACGTACACGTTCTCCTCAAAGTCCGTCGCGAGGCCCGTAGCGTTCATGATTCCGCGAAGAAAGGGCCGCATTTCCCCATCCCGCTCGATGCGGAAGACCGAAACCGGCGTCTCCTGGCCGCGTTGTCCGGAAAACGTGACGTAGATGTTGCCGGAGGAATCCATGACGGGATTTCCCACCGCGTGAATGCCGGTCGCCAGCAGGCTCGCCACCTGCAACTCCACGGCGTTGCTCTGGGCTCCATTCTGCAGGACGCGGACTCGGCCGCTCTCCGCTTCATCGGGCACGCGCAGCACCAGGCGCTCGGCGCGGCTGAGCAGAACCGGCGCGGCCAGATCACCGAGCATGGCGACAGGTCGCCACCACTCCACGCCCCCCCATTGCCGGGACTGGTCTCGGGCCGCGGCCACACCGCCGAGGTTCGCGCCCCGCAACTCGACGTCTCCTCCGGGCAGCGCCGCTGCCGGAGACACCGCGTCAATCCGCGGACCTGTGGCCGGCTCGGATTTGAGAATGCGCACCATAGAAAAAGCAATCGCCCGTAGTCAGCTTATCCCCAGCGTTGTACCAGCAGCATGACGATCAGCGCGTAAGCCCCGGCTGCCAGATCGTCCAGCATAATTCCTGTCCCGCCATGCAGCTTCTCCAGTTGCCGCGCCGGCCATGGCTTCACAATATCGAAGACCCGGAAGAAGATGAAAGCGGCCAGAGCATAACGCCAGTCCACAGGAGCCACGGAGAGCGCCAGCCACTGGCCTGCGACTTCGTCGATCACCACGAATCCGGGATCCGTGCGGCCGGATTCGCGTTCCACGCGCGTGGCCGCCGGAATCCCGATCAGCGTGATCGCGGCCGCGCCCGCAAGCGTGACGGCCATGGCATGGGCGCCCGCAACATGCCCCGCGCGCAGACCGAAATACCAGATGGCTGCCGCCGCCAGCGATCCCCACGTGCCCGGACCAGGCCGCAGCAGGCCCGTCCCGAAAAACGTCGCCAGCAGCCACGCCCAGCGAGTCTTCATTGCTGCGGCGCGCGGCGCGGACGCTCCGGAAGAGCCTTCGGCCGCCGCCGAATTACTGGTCATCGTCGTTCCCCTGCCCCTGGATGCTTTCCGCCAGGCCTTCCAGCACCTCAGGGTCGACGATCGGCGAAGAGATACGATAGGCGCCGCTGGCCCACTTGCCCAGATCGATGGAGCGGCAACGATCGCTGCAGAACGGGAAATTTTCGTCCTTCTCCGTGACGACGCTGCGGCAGGTAGGACAACGCAGAATCTTTTGCTTTCGGCTCATCGTTCCGCTCCCGCCAGTTCCGCCTCAGATGCCGGCGCAACGCTGGACGCGTCGACGACGCGGACGACCAGATCGTAATCATGCGCTTCGGTCACTTCGCAGCGGTAGAAGCGGCCGGGCGTCAGCGATTCAAACGGTCCGAAATCGTTGAGGTAGACGGTTCCGTCGATTTCGGGCGCGTGCAACTGGGTACGGCCCTCCCACAGCAGCGGCGTCTCTTCCGATTCGCCCTCGATCAGCACATCGAACCGCTGTCCGATCAGGGCGCGCTTCGCCTGCCGGCTCAGGCCCTTCTGCAGTTTCATCAGAGCGCGACGGCGCTGCTCGATCACCCGCTTCGGCACCCTGTTGCTGAGTCCGAATGACTTTGAGCCTTCTTCGTCGGAATAGGCGAAGACGCCCAGCCAGTCGAAGCGCGCTTCCGCGACGAAGTCGCAGAGCGCCTCGAAGTCCGCGTCCGTCTCGCCCGGAAAGCCCACAATGAACGATGTGCGCAGGGCGATGCCGGGCACCGCGGCGCGGACCTTTTGGAGCATCTTCAGGAAAATCTCTGCGCTGCCGCCGCGCTTCATCGCCTTCAGCACCGGCCCCGATGCGTGCTGCAGCGGCACGTCGAGGTATTTGCAGATGTTGTCGTGGCGCGCGATGGTTTCCAGCAGTTTGCCGGTGATGCGGTTCGGATACGCATAAAGGAAGCGCAGCCAGATCAGGCCATCGATGCGTGCCAGACGGTCGAGCAGGGTGGCGAGTCCGTCCTTCAGTCCAAGATCTTCGCCGTAGCAGGTCGTGTCCTGGCCGATCAGCGTGATTTCCCGCACGCCTTCGGCCACCAGCGCCTCGGCCTCGGCGACGACTGACTCGAAACGGCGCGAACGGAACTTGCCGCGCAGGTTCGGAATGACGCAGAAGCTGCAGGGATGATCGCAGCCCTCTGCGATCTTAATGTAAGCGGACGCCGATTTCGTCGCGCGCAGCCGCGGGGTAGTGTGGTCGTAGAGGTACTGCGGCAGCGCGGCTGTCGCACCGTCCCAGGTTGCGCGCGAAAACCTTCCCTGCTCCTCGCGCCGGTCGCCTTCCGCGCGGAAGCTGGCCGCTTCGGGCGCGCTCTTGTGCGTCCCCGCCAGCGACTCACTTCCCTGCCGCACTTCCGCCGATGAGCTGTTGCGGAGGATCGTGAACGGAGATGTGGCAGCATCGGAAAATCCAGGCTCCAGACCGGCCGCGATGAGGATCTGCTCCAGTTCCCCGGTGCCGACGACCGCATCGACCTCAGGGATGTTCTTCCGGATCTCATCGCGATAGCGCTCGACCAGGCATCCGGCGACGATCAGTTTCTTCGCCGTTCCGGCAGTTTTGTGCTGCGCCATCTCGAGGATCGCGTCCACGCTCTCCTGCTTGGCCTTATCGATAAAGGAACAGGTATTCACCACCAGGATCTCCGCCGAGGACGCGTCCGGCGTCATCTCCGCGCCGGCGCGGTCGAGGAGGCCCATCATCACTTCGCTGTCGACGAGATTCTTGGGGCATCCCAGCGAGACAAACCCCACGCGCGGGCGAGCCTGGCTCTCCTTCCTCGGTGGGGGACTGATAAGCTCATCAGTTTTGCTCACATCTTCATTTTACCGGGAGGACACCCTGGCGCTGCTGCCGCGCGCGGCCCTCGTCTCCAATGCTAGAATCACCTGTGTGCCGGGTCCTGCGCGACGCAATCCCGCCAAACCCGCCAGGTCCGGAAGGAAGCAACGGTAACGGGCCAGTGCGTGCGCAGCAGGTCACCCGGTGCACTGAACTTTTTCTCCTCGCGTTCTCCACCTGCTCGGCCGATCCACCCGAAAGCTGCTCCTGAACTCTGTTCCCTATCCCCTATCCCCTGCCTTTCTGCGACAATACCCTTTGCATCCAGGAGAGCCTGAGTGACCTTGTCCGTCCGTTCGCGTGTGCCTGTTCGAGCCAAAATCAGCGCCCTTGGAACCTATACGCCGCCGCGCCTGCTGACCAACGCCGACCTGGAAAAAATGGTCGAGACTTCCGACGAGTGGATTCTCACCCGCGTCGGCATTCGCGAGCGCCACATTGTCGAGCCCGGCCAGGCCACCAGCCATATGGCGGTCGAAGCGGCGAAACGCTGTCTCGCCTCCCGCGCTATGGCCGCGTCGGAAGTTGAGGCGATCATTGTCGCCACCGTCACGCCGGACATGTTCTTTCCCGCCACCGCCTGCCTCGTGCAGGATCGCATCGGAGCCAAAGGCGCATGGGGGTTCGATCTCTCCGGCGCGTGTTCGGGATTCGTCTACGCCCTCCAGGTAGGCTGCAAGCTCGTCGAAAGTGGCGCGCACACGAAAGTGCTGGTGATCGGCTCGGACACGATGTCGTCGATCATCGACTACACCGATCGTGCAACCTGCGTGCTCTTCGGCGATGGCGCCGGCGCGGTGCTGATTGAGCCGGCGCAGGAAGGCGAGCTGGGCATGATCGATTACCACCATGAGATCGACGGCTCCGGAGGATGCTCGCTCTGCATGCCCGGCGGAGGCAGCCTCCATCCCTCGTCGCGCGAGACCGTCGAAAAGAAAATGCACTACGTGCATCAGGACGGACAGGCGGTTTATAAATTCGCTGTTCGCAAGATGGTCGAAGCGGCCGAGACGCTCCTTCAGCGCAATGGCCTGACTGCCGCAGACCTGGCCTGCTTTGTCCCGCACCAGGCCAACCGCCGCATCATCACGGCCAGCGCGGAACGGCTGGGCCTGCGCGACGATCAGGTCATCATCAATATCGACCGCTTCGGCAACACCACGGCGGCAACCATTCCTCTGGCCACGGAAACGGCGATCCAGG
>JASHNS010000105.1 GCA_030041515.1 Acidobacteriaceae bacterium
CGAGTCCTTTTTTCTTTTTCCACTCTAAGTTCAGGATACCAAGCTCAAAGAATTAGCCTGCCAAATTTCTTTGTGAGTTTTGGTGAAGAAGCTCTCTGGAATCAGCAGGCATTACTTCGGTGCGATTGGTGGGAGCTTGACAGTTTTTGCTCGCCTGTCAGGAATTGCCGGCCTGGCATCTGTGAGGCAAGCCGCAGCCATCTCCTCCTATACACTGAACCTTCCCCGCCCGGAGCGCGGCAAACACTTCATCCGACATGGGATTCCTTCTCAACATGATCTTTTCGTGGTGGGGGCTGCTGCTGGAAATCATCGCCCTCGTCCACTTCTTTCGCCGGCGCCCGTCGTGGTGGTGGTTTCTGGTCATCCTCTTTGCGTGGCCGCCGCTCGGGGCCATCGTCTATCTGGTGGTCGAAGCCCTTCCGGATACGCGCGAGTTGAGCGGCCAGCAATTCCGGGGATTCTCCCGCCGCAAGCGCATTCGCGAGCTGGAAACCCTGGTGCACGTCAACCAGGCGGTGGGAAACTTCGAGGAGCTGGGCGATCTCTATATGGACGAGGGCCGCCTGCGCGAGGCGCGCGCCGCTTTCGACCAGTCCATCGCGCTCGGCTCCCGCACCACCGACCCGTTCTACCGGCGCGGGGTCTGCGCGCTATTCCTGGGCGATCCGCAGGCTGCGATTCCCGACCTCGAGCGCGCCGTCAACGACGATCCTGAATACGATTTTCATCGCGCCGCCGGCCTGCTGGCCCACGCCTACGCGCTGACCGGACAGAAAGAGAAGGCCGAAGCCTTGTTTCGCGCCTCGCTGAAACTCTCCACGCTCTCGGAGACTTACCTGAACTTTGCCGACCTGCTCGTCCAGGAAGGCCGGCCGGCGGAAGCCCGCGAGTGGGCGCGCAAGGTCCTCGACAAATCCCCCGGCATGCCCGGCTATCAGCGGCGGCGGGAGCGGCCGTGGTTCCGGCGGGCGCGGAAGATGCTGCGCAGTTTGCCGGCGTAGGGACACGGCTCCCCGATCAGCCGAGGAATTTCCGGAGAGGGTCCCAGTAGTTCGCGTGCCACCTCGCGGCCAGATGTTCCGCCGTGCCTGGGGGAAAGCCGGCATGATCGAAGACGAGTTTCGTGGTTGAGCCCTCTGCGGTGAACTGGAAGCGGACGACGGAGTAGATCCCGGGCGCCCAGTTCTGGACGCGCCACGCCTGAACGATGCGCCGATCAGGCACGAGTTCGAGCTGACGGCCCACGATATAGCCGCCGAAGAGGGAGAAGCTGCCCCCTGGTTCGCGCTGAATCCTCGCCGGATGAGAAATGAGGTCCAGGGAATTCTTCGCCGCGCTCAGCAGCTCGACCTTCTGGAAAAGCGAAGCGTCGGTGAGAGCCTCATACAGGCGCTTCGGCGTGGCCTGGAAGCTTACTTCCTGATGAATCGCTTCGACGGTTCGAACCACACCATCGCCGGCGATTCCAAACGCACGGCTCGCAGTAAGTGCGAAGCCGCAAGCGGCTGCAGCGGATTGAAACATCCAATGTCGGCGACTCAGCGGCAAAGAGGCAACGATGCATTCTCTATCCATAGTCCCTCCCGGTCTAATTGAAGCCAGACAGCAATATGAGACCTGTGGATGGAAAGATGTTGAATAGAGTCATATCCTGGCAAGATTCGACCGTCAACTTCGCTCAGGCCCGGTTGTAGCGCACCCGAAGCGCTGCGCGAATGGCGGAAGGGAGCCTTGCGGCTCCCTTTGCGCGTTTCCGCACCCGATCGCGCTATTCCCTGCCGTGGCGATCGTGCCAGTGCATTTCCCAGCCAAGATAGCGGATGGCGGCTTCGTAAACCGGGGCAGCGACGTGGGAGAAGTTGGCCGCGACGTGGTGCTCGAAGCCCTGCTCGCAGATCTCGTGCAGCAGCTTCTGGAGCTGAGGGATCTTCGCCACGCCCGCGCCGCCGAAGGTTTCCAGCGGATCGCTGGTGAACTCGCCCTCGCCGATGTAGCCGCGGATTTTGCCCTTGTAATCATCGGTGGAGAAGCGGACGTAGGTCATGTCGCCCGGCTTCACGCGGCCGACGCAGGTGCCGAATGTGTTCTCCTTGCCGACGGTGCCGGCGATGATGGCCTGGAAGTCCATGACGGCATCCTGGAAGAAGTGTTTCGGCAGATTCGAGCAGTGGAAGCAGACGCACTTGTTCTCGTCGTCGCCATAGTTGTTGTTCCAGTCGAGCAGCGCCGAGGGCGTCTGGCTGGCGAGCGCCAGCGCGTGCATGGAGACGGTGCCCATCACGTCGGTCTCGCAGGCGGCGGGCAGCAGGCTCTCGCTCATCATGGACATGACCGTGCACGGCACGACGCCGAAGTTCTCCTCGAGCGAGGTCCAGCACTGGACGGCGGAGACGGTGCAGTGCGCGTCCTTCATGAAGCGCTCGATGGCCACGCCCAGCTTGGCCATCTTCATCAGCGCCGCGGCGGGCACGCCCGAGGTCGGGACGTAGGCCTGGATCGCGTCGAGCTTTGCCTTCACGTCCTTCTCGTCGTCCTTCATGCGCGCGATGGCGCCGAAGATGTCAGAGAGATCGAGGGTGACGACCGAGATGCCATAGCGCTCCAGCAGCTTCTCGCTGTAGCGGACGGTGTTGAAGGCCTGTGGGCGCGCGCCGATGGCGCCGATGCGCAGCTTCTTGAGCCCGTTGGTCACGCGGCAGACTTTCGAGAACCAGTCGAGGTCTTTGGCAAACTCCTTTGTGTTCGGCTGGACCGTGTGCTTTTCGGTGACGGAGTACCGGATGCCGTACTGCATGAGGTTGTTGCAGGCGGACATCTTGCCGCAGAAGCTGTCGCGGCGGTCGGAGATCTTCATGTCGTTGCGGCGGTCGGGCGTGGCCTGGATAAGGACGGGTACGTCGAGTTTGGAGTAGCGGATGGAGTCGGCGATGCCGCGCTCGTCGCCAAAATTGGGCAGGGTGACGAGGATGCCATCGATCTCGTCGCGGTGCGCGCGGAAGAGATCGCCGCAACGGATGGCGTCGTCATGGGTTTCGACCGAACCGAACTTCGATTGCTCGGGGGTGAGCGCGATGGCGCGAATGCCGGCTTTCTCCAGCACCGAGAGTATCTCGTCGCGGCCTTCCCTGGCCAGATGATCCGGGAAGAATCCACGGTTCCCGACGATAACTCCAAAAGTCAGCTGCTTTTTCATATCTTCTTCCTCAGGAATGGTTGATAACAGTCCGTGCCCGGGCGAACTTAGCGGGGGCGAAATTTAACGGTATAGAAAAGTCCCAGCGCGGTCATCAGGCCGCCCCACCAGATATCGGGGTGCAGTTGTGAAAGCACCGGAGCGCTGGATTTCGGCAGCGGATGCGCCAGCAGGTAGAAGCCGGTGCCGGCGATCAGCAGCCCGTAGGAAAGCAGCAGGATGCCGGAGAAGAACCAGATCGAAAGCGATTCGCGCATGTGCGTTCTCCGCGTTTACCAGAAGATGATGTTGAGGGCGACGAAGACGACGGCGATGGCGCCTGCCCAGACAATCGGCTTCTGCCACCAGTGATCGTCGTGCTCCTCGGGAAGCTTCGTCGCTCCGTAAACCAGGCCGTTGAGCTCCGCCACCGGCCGCGGCCGCGTCATCAGGCTCACCACGATCGTCACGATGACGCACACCAGCCAGGACCAGAGCGCGCGGTACATATCGGCGGCCATCGCTTTGGCATCCGGCGAAAGCGCGACGTAGCGCAGCGCCGAGGGATCGCGATCGACCCATACCCAGAGCCCAACCGCGGTGCAGGTTCCCGACAGGAGGCCCCAGAAGCCGCCGGCTTTCGTCGCGCGCTTCCACAGCATGCCCAGGATTACCGTCCCGAAGAGCGGCGCGATGAAGAAGCTGAACAGCGCCTGCACATAATCCATAATGCTGGCCGCATGCTGCACGATGTACGCGGTGCCGACGGAGATCAGGACGCCGATAAAGGTGCACCAGCGTCCCATGGAAACGTAATGGCTGTCGCTGGCCTTCTTGTTCATGAAGGCGCCGTAGATGTCGTAGGTCCAGACGGTCGCGAAGGCGCTGACGTTACCGGCCATACCGGACATGAACCCAGCGATGAGGGCCGTGACACCCAGCCCCAGCAGCCCTGGCCCCAGATACCGCACCATCATCAGCGGCAGAACCTCGTTGTAGCTCGGCTGCCCGGTCACCGCGGCGACATTCGCCGGGACCAGATGCACCGGCAGCACCGACAGCGCCAGCAATCCGGGCAGAATGACGATGAACGGCACCGCCATCTTGAACGCCGCGCCGATGATCGGCGACATGCGCGCGGCGCGCAGGCTGTGCGCGGAGAGCACGCGCTGGACAACGAGAAAGTCGGTGGTCCAGTAGCCGAAGCTGATCACCAGACCTAAACCGAAGACAATGCCGGTCCAGTGAATCCCCATCGGATTGTCCTTGAAATGCGCCGTTGTGCTCCATAGATGAACGTACTCGCTGCCCATGCGCGCGCTGATCTGCGCCTTGAGATTCGTCCAGCCGCCGGCTTCGATCAGGCCGAGGATGGGGATGAGGAGGGCGCCGAGCCAGATCAGGAGGAATTGAAGCACTTCGTTGAAAATCGCGGAACGCAGGCCGCCGAGCGCGACATAGACAGCAACCGTGATGGAGGAAACCCAAATGGAAAAATTAAGATCCCAGCCGAGGACCACTTTCATCACGACGGCCATGGCGTACATGTTGATGCCGCTCATGAGCACGGTCATCACGGCGAAGCAGATGGCCGACAAACCGCGCGTGCCGTCGCCGTAGCGCAGATGCAGGTAGCCGGGGACCGAGTGCGTCCTCGAGATGTAATAGAAGGGCATCATGATGATGCCGAGGAAGAGCATGGCAGGGATGGCGCCGATCCAGTACCAGTGCGTAGCCAGAATGCCGTACTGGTAGGCGGAGCCGGCCCAGCCCATCAACTCGAGGGAGCCGAGGTTGGCGGAGACGAAGCTGAGGCCGGCGATCCACGCGGTCATCTCGCGGCCGGCCATAAAGAACTCTTCGCTGGTATTCGAAGCGCGCTTCAGATAGAAGCCGATGTAGATGACGATCGCGAAGTAAATGGCGATGACCGCGATGTCCACTCCGTGCAGCCGAACCAGCGACGCTGGAGCAGCGAGCACAATGGCGAGCGATGCGGCGGACGCAAATGCGGAGAACATGCGTGCTGAGCCTCAGTGTCGAACAGCAAATCGGGAAGAGTCCCGGGTTGTGGGTGGAACTGCGCGGAACGAGGAACGAAATGCTGGAGTCATGTCCATAAGGACTGCGGGCGGGCGCGAGGTGGGCGACAGCCAGCCTCCATAGTAAACGTTTTCAGTTCTTCCCGCCCCCCTGCCCATACGTCGCCTTTGCCCCATGCTTCCGAAAATAATGCCGGTCCAGCAACGCCTGCGAAACTCCCCCGCCCTCCGCGTTCAGCGTCGCCGTGTAATACGCCATCCGCGCCACCGCTTCCAGCACAAAGCCGTGATAGGCCGCGTCCATCGGATCGCGTCCCCACGCGAACGGCGCGTGCCCCGCCACCAGAACCCCCGGAACGGCGTCCGGATCGAGATTCCGAAACCGACGTACGATCGCTTTCCCCGTGTTCAGGACGTAGTCGCCCTGGATCTCTTCGGCGCTCAATTCCTCCGTCACCGGCACCGGTCCATAGAAGTAGTCGGCGTGCGTCGTGCCGAACGGGGGAATCTCCCGCTTTGCCTGCGCCCACGCCGTCGCAAACTCCGAGTGCGTGTGGACGACGCCGCCGATGGAAGGAAATGCCCGGTAGAGTTCCAGATGCGTCGCCAGATCGGACGAAGGTTTCAGATCCCCTTCAATTATCCTGCCATGCAGATCACTCACCACCATGTCCGCCGCGGTCATGGCTTCATACGGCACGCCGCTCGGCTTGATCGCTACCATACCCGTCGTGCGATCGATGCCGCTGGCGTTGCCGAAGGTATACAACACCAGGCCCCGCCGCACGATCTCCAGGTTTGCTTCGAGTACGCGAGCTCGCAATTCATCCAGCATGGTTTCACTTTACATGCCGCTTGCGCGGCGGCTCCGCAAGGGGCTTCAGCCGGCGGCCGGCGGCACCGCGAGCCCCTCTCAAGCCCCGGGGCCTCAACTGCCGTCGCCCGCATCGCCGAAACTCCGGTTTGCGGCACCCTTGCCGCCATCACTTCAGGGACAAGCGGCCATTCTACTAAATCGATGTACGGCTGTCGCCAACTAAAATCGCACCGCCTTATCGGCCGCTTTCGGATGCCGGGGTCGGCGATGGTCCCTGCCTTCCGGCTCTGGCAGTGCCGCCGAAAGGCCTTCATCCCGGTTGTGCGAACCGGAAAAGCGCCGGAATACACATTAGTTTCCGTTCCCGGTTACCAACTTCTCAAAATAGTTCTTGCACTTGGAACAAGGAACGTGTTAACTATGCAGCCAATAATTCAAATAATCCTGCGCAGGGGTGTACAGGAGAAAGTGCGGTTCACCAGGCACCACTATGAAAATTGGAACTACGATTCGCGGTTATCGCTTGCAGAAAGGCCTTTCCCAGGGGGACATTGAAAAACGCACGGGGCTCCTCCGTTGCTATCTCTCACGCGTTGAAAATGGCCACACCGTTCCGTCGCTCGATACCCTCGCTAAAATTGCTGGGGCGCTGGAACTCCCATTGGCTCAGCTATTTGCAGAAGACACACTCAGCCGTCAATTCCAAACCCAGAAACTCACAGATGACGAGCTCCGGTTCCTCACTCAGATCCGCCGGTACTCGACCAACCTGAACGACAGCGACCGTAAGCTACTGCTCGCGATGGTGAAGAAGTTCGCTGCCACAGCTGCCCGCTAGTTCCCTTCCTCCCCCCGGGTCACTCCGGCGCGCTCACGACCGCGCCGGGGAAGCGCTTTGATCCCCAAAAAGAATCACAGAGCCGTCGGCATCGGTGGTCCCAGGTCGCTGGCCGGTGACTGTTTCCTTTATCCACCGGTCGGCGGATAAAACGCGTGCAGCCCCCAGGCGAAGAGCAGCAGCAAGAAAGCCATCACGGCAAATGAGATGGCGCGGCGCCGAACGAAAGAGCTGCGCTGGGCTCCAATGCGCGGCAGCAGCGGCAGCCCCACCAGGATTCCGCTCAGAAATCCGCCCAAATGGGCCATATTATCGATCTGCGGCACCCCCTGCACCCGCGTATGAACCAGAGTCAGGCCCCCGTCGAAGACGAAGTTGAGCAGAGCAAAGTACCAGACGCTGCGGCGCAGTTTTTTCAGCTCGAATTGCGGAATCGGCAGGAGCGGCGACCGCAGCAGCATGAGCAGAACTCCGGCAATGCCGAATACGGCTCCGGAAGCCCCGGCGCTGACCACCCCGCCCTGTAAAGGCAGGGCTGGATGAACCGCGATGCTGAGCAGGTTCCCGGCAATTCCGGTGAGCAAAAACGCCAGCACCATCCCGAATTCGCCCAGCAGCGGTTCGCCCAGCAGTCCCAGGTTCCACAGGCACCACATATTGCAGCCGATGTGAAACCAGCCAAAGTGGACGAAGATCGAGCTCACCACGCGCCACCACTGTCCCCACTGGAGCACCGCTCCGCCGTTGCAGAGCAGTCCCTGGGAAATGGCATCCTGGAAATGAGGCTCGACCCATGTATGGCTTTGCCACAACGTGAAAAGGTAGACCGCGACGTTGATGCCAACCAGGGTGTAGGTCGCCGGCGCCGACGCCCAGTGCCGGGGCTTGCGCACCTGCGGCGGAGGAGGCGGCGGATACCAGCCGCGCGGCTGCACCGGCTCTCCTCCCACAGGAACCGCGCCCGGCGGCAGAATTTCCGGCTGCGCAGTTCCGTGCCCTCTGTGTTCCGAATTCATAGTCTTACCCTATCGTTCCCTCGGCAAGCTGACAATCACCGCTCTGCGCGCGTCTCCGGCTTTATTTACAATTTTCTGTTACCCGGCCTCATCCCGCATTCCTTCTTTCGGAGTCATCCTGTGAGCCGTTCCATACGCATTGCCCGCGCGCTGCTGAGCGTGACGGATAAATCGGGCCTCGTCGAGTTTGCCCAAGCCCTCGCCGGCCACGGCGTCGAACTCATCTCCACCGGGGGCACCGCGCGGGCGCTGCGTGAGGCCGGGCTCGCTGTCCGCGACATCGCCGACCTGACCGGCTTTCCGGAAATGCTCGACGGTCGCGTGAAGACGTTGCACCCCAAGGTCCACGGCGGCATCCTCTATCGACGCGAAGACGCGCGCCATCGTGAGCAGGTCGCTGCTCACGGCATCCAGCCCATCGATATGGTCGTCGTCAATCTCTACGCCTTTGCGAAAGCGGCCGCCAGGCCCGGCGTCGAATTTGCCGAGGTCGTCGAGAACATCGACATCGGTGGCCCGTCGATGGTCCGCTCCGCAGCCAAGAATTTCGAAGACGTCGCCATCGTCACCTCGCCCGCGGACTACGCCGCGCTCGCCGAAGAACTGGCCGCGAACCAGGGCTCGCTCTCTCTTGAAACCCGCTGGCGCCTTGCGCAGCAAGCCTTCGCCGCCACTGCCGCGTATGACACTGCTATCGCCAACACGCTGGAGCGCATGGAGCCTCCTGCGGGCGGCATGCACCAGGCCGCTGCGTTTGCGGACGAGTTCCCTCAGGCGCTGCGCCTCGCGTATCCACTCGCCCAGTCGCTGCGTTATGGAGAGAATCCGCATCAGCGCGCGGCACTCTATCAGGACGGCTCCGGCACGGGCGTCGCCGCCGCCGAGCAGCTGCAGGGCAAGGAGCTCAGCTACAACAACCTCGTCGATCTGGACGCCTGCTGGGCGCTCGCTCAGGAATTCCACGAGCCCATGGTCGCCATCATCAAGCACACCAACCCCTGCGGCGCGGCCACCGGCTCCGACATTCTCGATGCCTACCGCAAGGCGCTCGTCGCCGATCCCGTCTCCGCGTTCGGCAGTGTCATTGGCTGCAACCGCGAAGTGACGGGCGACGCCGCCGAGGAGATGGCTGCGCTCTTCGTCGAGGCCATCGCCGCGCCTGGATTCACCGCCGAAGCCCGCGCCCGCTTCGCCGTGAAGAAAAACCTGCGCCTCGTCATCGTGCGTCCCTCCGCGGAGAAGCGCGTCATCAAGCATGTTTCCGGGGGCCTGTTGCTCCAGGATGCGGACCTCGGCCGTGTCTCCGCTGCCGAGGTGAAAGCGGTGACGAAGCGCAAACCCACTCCTGAAGAGCTGGTGTCGCTGCTCTTCGCGTGGAAAGTCTGCAAGCACGTCAAATCCAACGCCATCGTCTACGCAAAGAACGGCCAGACCCTCGGCGTGGGAGCCGGCCAGATGTCACGCGTGGACGCGGCGAAGTTCGGCGCCATGAAAGCCGTGCTGCCGCTCACGGACTGCGTGGCCGCTTCCGACGCGTTCTTTCCGTTTCCGGATGGGCTGGAGGTCGTGGCTCAGGCCGGCGCGACCGCGGTGATCCAGCCCGGCGGCTCGGTGCGGGACAGCGATGTGATCGCCGCGGCGGACGAACTCGGCCTGGCTATGGTCTTCACCGGCATGCGGCACTTCCGGCACTAGAGCGAACCGTCTGCTCTTTGTGGTAAACGTGACGCATGCGCACCGTGGAGAATCGTCTGCGCCTGAGCGAGATCGCGCCCGGCCTCGTCCAGTCGGAAATTCGCGCCATGTCCGTCGAGTGCGATCGCGTGGGCGGCATCAACCTGGCGCAGGGAGTTTGCGATACCGGCGTCCCCGAGGCTGTTGCCGAGCGCGCCGCCGAGGCCATCGCCGAGGGATACAACATCTACACGCGGCTCGACGGCATCGCACCGCTGCGCGAGGCCATCGCCCAAAAGCTCGCGCGCCACAATGGCATCAAGGCTGATCCCGACGGCGAAATCCTGGTGGCGTCGGGCGCCACCGGCGGGTTCTACGCCGCGTGCATGGCGCTGCTTGACCCGGGCGACGAGGTCATCCTCTTCGAGCCCTTCTATGGCTACCATCTGAACACGCTGGCCGCGATGCGCGTGCGTGCTGTCTCCGTACCACTGGCCGACAGCAACTGGGCGCTGGACGTCGATGCGCTGCGCTCCTCCATCACACCGCGCACGCGCGCTGTCGTCATCAATTCGCCGTCGAATCCGTGCGGCAAGGTTTTCTCGCGGGCCGAACTCGAGGCCGTCGCCGCGCTCGCGCTCGAGCACGACCTTTTCGTCATCACCGACGAGATCTATGAATATTTCGTCTATGGCGAGGCGCGGCACATCAGCATGGCCACGCTGCCCGGCATGGCGGAGCGGACGGTCACGATCTCCGGGCTGTCGAAGACCTTCAGCATCACTGGCTGGCGCGTCGGCTATCTGGCCGCCGACCGAAAGTGGATGGGCGCCATCGGTTACTTCCACGACCTCACCTACGTATGCGCGCCTTCACCCTTCCAGTACGCGACGGCGGCCGGATTGGTGGCGCTGCCGGAGACGTTCTACGCGGAAATGGCTCGCGAATATCAGGCCAGGCGCGACCAGCTTTGCGCCGCGCTCACGGATGCCGGCCTCACGCCGTCCATTCCCGAAGGCGCTTATTACGTCCTCGCCGACGCCACACCGCTCCCTGGCGCTGCGGCCCGCGAGAAAGCGCGGCATCTGCTGCGCAAGACCGGCGTAGCCGCCGTCGCCGGCACGGCCTTCTTCTCCAACGGCCGCGGCGATCATCTGCTGCGCTTCTGTTTCGCCAAACGCGATGAAGATTTGCAGCGAGCCTGCGCGGCCCTGCGCGCTGTGCTGTGAGGTCTGCCTTCAGGCCGCCGTCTGCGTCGCGATCTCCACCAGCGGATACCCCAGCCGCTTCCACTCGTCATACCCGCCGCGCAGCGGACGCACCCGCTGGATGCCCATATTCCGCAGCGTTAACGCCATCTTCGCGGCCGTCGCCTCGCTGGGGCAGGTGCAGAACAGCACAATCTCCTGGTCGCGCGGAATGCGCGTGCTCTCGGCCACCAGCTTGTCCGGGGTCAGGCTCAGCGCCCCCGGCAGCGTGCGCGGATCAGGCAGATAGTCCAGCGGGTGGCGCAGGTCCACGATGAACACGGCCTGCCCATCATCCATCATGCGCTTCAGTTCTGTGGGCTCCAGCCGCGCCATGCGCACCGAGCGCAGAAACGCCCGCCGCTCCAGCATGCGCCATCCCAGAAATCCCAGCAGCAGCACCGCAAAAATTACTACGGCAAAGTGCGCGACCGTTGAAAGCGCGTGCGGATTCCTCTTGAGCACGTCGCCGAAGAAGCGGCCGCCCACAAGCCCGCTGAGCGCCCACAACAGCGCGCCCGCGCCATCGCATGCCAGGAATTTTCCGTAGCCCATGCCGATTTGTCCCGCGATTGGAGCGGCCACCGTGCCCAACCCCGGCACAAACTTGGCAAACAGCAGCGCCGGAGCTCCACGTTTGCTGAAGTAGGTCTCTGTTTTGCGCACGCAGGCCGTGCTCTCGAGACTCAGCCTGCATACCAGGCGCACCATTGTGCCGCCATAGCGCTTGCCGAAGAGGTACCAGGTGGAGTCTGCGATCAGGCTGCCGGCCAGCGCCGCCGCCAGCACCAGCGGCAGGCTCAGCTTGTGCGTCGCCGTAAGAGTTCCAGCGGTGAGCAGCAGGGGCGTGCTCGGAATCGGGACACCTAACTGCTCCGCCAGCACCCACAGGAATACGATTCCGTAACCGTAGCGGATGAAGAAGTCGAGGGCGATGGGCATGGGCTACCGCCAGGGAACAGCCTGTCAGGAACTCAAGTATAGATGGCTTTCCCGGCGCAAGGATGCAACGATTTGCTGATCCGTGTCCGTGATCCCTGATCTAGGGTTCGAGGTGGAAGTACACATTCAGCCGCCGCCCGTGCGCGCTGCTTTCCCGGGCCAGTTCGATCAGCCGGGTTGTGCGCCAGGCCTGTTCCGGCTTCACAGCCAGCTCCGCACGCCCCAGCAGCGCGTCGCGCACATTGGCATAATAGCCGCGATAATCCCCTTTCAGCGTCGGCACGCGGCGCGTCCCCGCCGCGGTCTGCAGCTCGCCCCAGTCGCTCTCCGGATCCTCGCCAAATCCGGGAGCATCGAACGCCATCCCCGCCTTGATTTGATCTTCCTGCGGATCGAGCCCCCACTTGGTGAAGCTTCCTTTCGTGCCGTGAATCACGTACCGTGGCCCCGGGGTGCACGCCGTCAGGGTGGACCGCAGCAGCACCGTCATGGGATGGCGCTGCCCATATTTCAGGAATACGTCCCAGGCGTCATCTACGACCGCGTTCCGGCGCTCCATGCGCACATCCGCCATGATCGACTCGGGCTTACCGAAGAGTGTAAGAGCCTGATCGATCATGTGCGGCCCCAGATCGAACAGCGTGCCCCCTCCGGGCAGCCCATTCTCCCGCCAGACATCCAGGCGCGGCTCGGTGCGGAAGCGATCGTAGTGGGCTTCATACGAAATCACGTGCCCCAGTTCGCCACCCGCCAGCACCTGCTGCACAGTTTGAAAGTCACCGTCCCACCGCCGGTTCTGATAGGCGCTCAACAGCAACTTCTTTTCCCGCGCCAGCAGGATCAGTTCCGCCGCCTCCGCCGAAGTCAGCGTAAAGGGTTTATCGATCACGACGTGCCGCTGCGCCTGCAGACACTGCCGTGCGAGCTGGAAATGCGAGTAGCTGGGCGTGGCGATTACCACCAGCTGGATGCCCACGTCGCCCAGCATCTCCTCGACCGAATGCGCCTGCCGCGCTTTCGGATATTCCTTCGCCACATCGTTGCCGCTGCGCTGCACCACGCAGGCCAGCTCCAGCCCCGGCGTCGCTTCCACCACAGCCGTGTGAAAGACGCGGCCAGCCAGACCAAACCCCACCACCCCAACCCGTATCGGCTCGTGCATAGGAATCATTATGACAGTCAGACGGTTCCCGGGGCTCAGCGGTGAGCCACCCGCGGACAGGCACTGCGATGCCACCGCCTGCTGGCTACTGTTATCCTCCCCTCAGAACCGACTTCCCATGCTCCTCGAACTGCGAGCTGAGAATTACGCCGTCATCGACCACGCTATTGCCGCCTTCGGTCCGGGCCTGAACCTGCTGACCGGCGAAACCGGCGCCGGCAAATCCATCCTGGTCGACGCGTTGGCGCTGCTCATGGGCCAGAAAGCCTCCAGCGATCTCATCCGCCACGGCGCCGACCGCGCCGTTCTCTCCTGCGTCTTCGAGTCCACCGCCGGCGCTGAAGCCGTCCTCGAAGAAAACGGCATCGATCCGGAGGGCCAGGAGATCATCCTCCGCCGCGAAATCCTTCCCGCCGGCAAGGGCCGTGTCTTCGTCAACAACCAGCCGGCCACCGTGGCCGTGCTGCGCGCGCTCGCCCCGGAGCTCGCCCTCATCCACGCCCAGAGCGAAACTATCTCCGGCTTCGATCCCGCCCAGCAGCGCGGCCTCCTCGACCGCTTCGCCAACCTGGCCACCGACGACGCCGCCGAAGCCTTCGCCCGCTGGCGCGCCATCCAGTCGCGCCTCGCCGAGCTCGAACACGACGAGCAGGACCGCCTGCGCCTCACCGAGCTGTGGAGCTTCCAGGCCCGCGAAATCCAGTCGGCCGCCCCGCAACCCGGAGAAGATGAGGCGCTCGAAACCGAAAAGCGCGTCCTCGCCAACGCGGAGAAGCTCTACGCCGCAGCCACGAGCGCCAACAATCTCCTCTACGAGGAAAGCGCCTCCGCGGAAGCCGCGCTGCAGGGCGCGCAGAAACATCTCGAAGAGCTGGCCCGCTACGATCCCACCTTCGCCGAATCCGTGCAGCAGCTCGCTGCCGCCCGCGCCACGGTGCAGGATGTTGCCGCCACGGTTCGCGACTACGCCGAACGCATCGACGCCTCGCCCGAGCGCCTCGCCGAAATCGAAGACCGCCTTGCCCTCCTCGATCGTCTGAAGCGCAAATACGGCGCGACCCTTGCCGATGTCATCGCCTTCGGAGAGGAATCCGCCCGCAAGCTGGACGAAATCGACAATCGCGACGAGATTCTCAAGTCGCTGCGCGTCGAATTCGTTCGAGTTGCCGACGCCTACCGCAGCGCGGCCCGCGCGCTCACCGCCGAACGCTCCGCCGCCGCCAAAAAGCTCGAAAAGCTGGCCGAGTCCCAAATCAACGACCTCGCCATGAAGGCTCGCTTCTCCGTCGCAGTCACGCCCAGCGAAGAAACTTCATCCTGGACCGCGCAGGGCTGGGACCAGGTCGAATGCCGCATCGCCACCAATGCCGGCGAGCCCCTCAAGCCTCTCGACCAGATCGCCTCCGGCGGCGAAATGTCCCGCGTCCTGCTGGCACTCAAAGTCAGCGTGGAGGAAGGAGCCACTCGCTCCCGCGCAAAGAAAACCCAGGTCCCACGCACGCTGGTGTTCGACGAGATCGACATCGGCATCGGGGGCCGCGCCGCAGAAGCCGTAGGACGCAAGCTGCAGGCGCTTGCGCGGGTCCAGCAGGTTCTGTGCGTCACGCATCTGCCGCAGATCGCCGCCTGCGCCAACCAGCACCTCCTCATCGAGAAGCAGGAGCGCCAGCGCCGCACCCATACCTCCGTGCGCCTGCTTACAGTCCAGGAACGCGCTGAAGAGATCGCGCGCATGATCTCCGGGGCCACGGTCACGGACACGTCGCTGCGCCACGCCGAGCAGATGCTGAAATCCAGCGCGGCTCCGGCAGGTTGAAGGTGCCCCCAGGCACTTCTTGCCCATCGGCGGGCCGTCCGGATTCTAATGCGGTGGCGCGGTGGGCTTGTCACCGATGTTGTGTACGGCAAGAATCTCGAACTTGCCCTCGTTCGCTTTTCCGGCGGTCAGCGGCGACAAATAGGCGTACTTCTTCGTAATCCGTATCCCCACCAGATCGCCGAGCTGTATCTGCTTCCGGTCGAGCGAACACGAATTGAAACGGCACGCAAGGTCGTAGACGCGATTGGACGTTTGCACGCGGACGAAATGAACCCACGACGGTCCGCCGCTCACGGGCGCGCCGATGGTCGGCGCCGGCGTATTGCCAATCGGCGTACCGCTCACCGGCGCTACGGGAACCGCGGTCACCGGAGGCCCGCCCGTCGTGGGCGTACCAGTGACGACCCCGCCGCTTACTGGTCCCGAGGGAATGACTTCCACCGGCGGGCCTCCTGTGACGGGAATGGCCTCCACGGGTCCGGTCGGCATCACCGAGCCGCCGGCGGTGGACGTCGACGCGCCGATGTTCGGCGCAAAAATGCCGCGGCTGCGTGACCCGGCAACCTCCATGCCGAGCCCGAGGACGGCTCCCGAATCGCCGTTCCGGACCGTGGGCAGCGGCGGCAAGATCTTCAGCTCGGCAGACAAGATCCCGAGTTTCACCTCGCTGTTCCCCGTGCTCTGCACGTAGGCGTAGTCGGCTTTCTCGCGGAAATTGATCTTGTCATTCGCGGCCAGTGGCTTTCCGTCAATTTTGCATGGACGCGGGATCTGGAAGAAGCTCACGCTTGTGCACAGCAGTTGATAGACCTTGCCGGAGGTCTCAACCGTGTAAACGTACCCATGAGCGGAGGCGACCGAAATTACCTTGCCGCTCTCCGGGTAACTGCGCTGATTGTCGGCTTGCAACGGCAGGATTCCCGCTAACAGGCTGCAGGCCGCCACGCCGAATGAGAGATGCTTCCATTGCGTGACCATCGCCGCACTCTCCTGTTCGGCGTAGACGGGGCACCGGCAGGAAAGTTCTCGCCGCGCAGCAAATTTCTCGCCCAGGGTACTGATTCCTCCGGAATCCGTCCCCGGCGAGGGTGCATTCCCCGTCTCGTTAGCATGCTGAATTCCCCGCCGCCGCACTCTGCGAGCCCTTTGGCGCCCTGTGGCATCCTGATTAGAGGCATGTCCGCGGAGCACACTCACCACCGGCTCTCTTTCGAGCACACCATTGCCAGCGCCCGCGAGACCATGGTGCTCAGCGAGATTGCTCATCTCGCGGTCGACAGCTTTCGCGCGGCCAAGCTCCGTTTCGCCCTCACCGCTCTCGGCATGGCTATCGGGACCGCCTCCGTCATCCTTGTCGTCTTCATCTCCGCGACCGGCCGCCAGTACATCCTCAACGAGATCAACGGAATCGGCACCAACGAAGTGGAGCTCGAGTACTCTGGGGGCGGCGCCGGCGCCGTCTCCGCCAACCAGACCGATTTCCTCCGCTATGACGATGAGCGCGCCGTCGATGAGGAAGTCCCTGCGGTTGCCGCGTCCTCCGTGGTGCTCGACATGCAGCAGCCCATCAGCTTTGCCAACGGCATATCGAAGCAGGTTCTCGTTCTGGGGGTCGAGCCTCAATATCGCGTGGTGCGCAACCTCGTCACGATCAGCGGCCGCTTTTTCGACGACGAGGATGAAACCACCCACGCCAAGGTCGCCGATGTCACGGTTCCGTTTGCAGTCGCCAAATTCGGCAGCGCCAGCGCCGCCATTGGCAGGACATTCCAGATCAGCGGACTTCCGTTCACGGTCATCGGGACCTTCAAAGAGCGCGTGGACACCTTCGGCGAAACAGAGATCGCCGATCAAACCATCCTCATTCCGTATTCCGTCGCCCGCTACTTCACCGGAACCGACTATGTGAAGCAGATCTACTTTTCTATCGCCAACCAGGGCGATGTACTCGATGCGGCAAAGCAGATCGTCGCGGCCGTCTCCCGGCGGCACCTGCCCACGTCGGTTTACAAGCCCTACACGCTCACCGCGCTGATCACCACTGCGCGCGTGGTGACGATTTACCTCACCGCCATGCTGATCCTCATCTCCGCGGTCACACTGGCGGTCGGGGGCGTCGGCATCATGAACATCATGCTGGCCAACGTGCGCTCCCGCACCCGGGAGATCGGCATCCGCAAAGCCCTGGGGGCGACGCGGCGCGAGATCCGGCTGCAGTTCCTCATGGAAGCCGCCTTCGTCTCTCTCTTCGGCGGCTTCATCGGCGCCATCATCGGGCTTGCTGTTCCCATCTCCATTCGCTTATTCACCGAGTACGAGGTTCCGATTCCCGGCTGGTCCGTCATGATCGGCCTGGCGGCCTCGACCATCGTCGGCGTGGTCTTCGGGACGCTGCCTGCCAACCGCGCCGCTGCGATGGACCCTATCGAATCCCTGCGTTACGAGTAACTGCCAGTATCCAGCTCCCGGGCGCCCCACATCTGCGCGCTGCTCGCAGACGTGGGAGGGACCTCGCTGCTCCCGTTCAGTGCACCTGCACGCCCTTCGGGATGTACGCGATCGCCAGTTGCATCTGTGTTCCCCCCGGCACTTCCACATTTTTGCCATTCGACAGGAACGTTGCCGACGTGGTCTGGTGAATGTCGCTCCTGAGCATCACCCCGGGAACGCCGTTCTGTTCGCTGGCCGACGCCGCACCCTGCGTGGGAGGCTCGGTATTCATCGGCTGAGGCGCAGGTTGCGCGGGTGCCGCGCCCTGCATGCCAGGAGCCCCACCCGGATTCGCACCAGGACCGCCGGCCGCGGGCGCGCCTTGCGGCATCGCGGCGCCTTCAGCCTGCGGCCCGCCTGTTGCCGCGTCGGCCTGGGCCGTCGCTGGTTCCGACACCCGCATCACCGTCACCTTCACCGGCAGGACGGTGCCGTCCTTCAGCTTCGCCTGATTGAACGTCACGGTCACTTTGGAGTTGCTGTGGTGCTGCGACGCCTCGACGGCATCCACTTTGCCCACCAGCACGGTGTTGCGCTTCAGGGCCGGCTCATTGGGCAGGTTTACCGTTTGTTCCAGCTTCGCCGTCACGCTGTCGCCCGGCTTGAGTTTCTTCGCATTGAGCCCTTTTTCCAGTTCGGCTTTGGCCGGAATCATCTGAATCTGGCGTGTCGCCGCTGCCGTACTGCTGGCCGGATCCTGCGCGCCATTCGCCGCGCTCCCGGTGTTCTGGCTCCATCCGCCTGGGCTCATCAGCAGCGCTGCCAGCGTCACGCTCGCGCCCCACGTTATCCCTCCCGTCCATTTGCCCATAGGATCCCCCTTTTGTGCCGCGCCACTCCCCCCCTTGTGAGGACGCCCTGCGCTCCGGGCTGCGTTGCCCGCCACTGCTAAACTGGAGGGAGAGCCATGGCCGCCGTGAATCCTCAAATCTCCGGCATCTTTTTGCACTGGAAGGCGCTTCTCGCCCTTCCGGACCAGCCAGTGCGCTAAGCTGAGCGCCTCCGCGCCCGAATTCTGCCGCCTTACTCCTCTCTCTAGAAAGGTTTTCTGTGAGCAACATCCGTAATATCGCCATCATCGCGCACGTCGACCACGGCAAGACCACTCTCGTCGATGGCCTGCTCCGCCAGGCCGGCACCTTCCGCGCCAACGAAGCCGTCGCCGAGCGCGTCATGGACTCCAACGAGCTCGAGCGCGAGCGCGGCATCACCATCCTCGCCAAAAACACTGCGGTCTTCTACCACGGGCAGAAGATCAACATTGTTGATACGCCTGGCCACGCCGACTTCGGCGGCGAAGTGGAGCGCGCCCTCAAAATGGTCGACGGCGTGATGCTGCTGGTCGACGCCAGCGAAGGCCCGCTGCCACAAACCCGCTACGTCCTCTCCAAGGCTCTCGAAGCGCGCCTGCCTCCTATCCTCGTCATCAACAAAATCGATCGCCCCGACGCGCGCGCCCAGGAAGTCCTGAACGAGGTCTACGACCTCTTCATCGATCTGGACGCGACGGAAGACCAGCTCGACTTCCCCGTCCTCTACACCAATGCCAAACTCGGCCAGGCCAGCACCGATCCCGCTGTCCCCGGCGAAAATCTGCAGCCGCTCTTCCAGGCCATCCTCGACACCATCCCCCAGGGCAAAGGCGATCCCGGCGGCGTCCTCCAGATCCAGGTGAGCAACCTCGATTACTCCGACTACCTGGGCCGTCTCGCCATCGCCCGCGTTTACCAGGGCACCCTGCGCACCGGCGACGACGTGGCTATTTCCAAACGCGATGGCTCGCTGCATAAAACGCGCATCACCAAAATGTTCAGCTTCAGCGGCCTCAAGCGAGTCGACATCGAAGCCACGGAAATCGACGACATCGTCGCGATCGCGGGCGTGGAAGGCATCACCATCGGCGAAACCATTACCAGCGCCGAAACGCCCGCGCCCCTGCCGTCCATCGTCATCGACGAGCCGACCATCGCGATGCAGTTCTCTGTGAACAACTCGCCCATGGCCGGCCGCGAAGGCCAGTGGGTCACGTCGCGCAATCTGCGCGAGCGCCTGGAGAAGGAGCTGCTGACGAACGTCTCGATTCGCGTGGAGGAAACCGGCTCGCCGGACAGCTTCAAGGTCCTCGGCCGCGGCGAATTGCAGCTTTCCATCCTGATCGAGATGATGCGCCGGGAAGGCTACGAGCTCATGGTCGGGCGCCCCGAGATCGTCACCCGCGAAGTGGACGGCAAAATGATGGAGCCGGTCGAGCACCTCACCATCGACGTCCCCGAATCCTTCATTGGCGTCGTCATCGAGCGCCTTGGCCCCCGCCGCGGCGAGATGGTGAAGATGCACAACCATGGCTACGGCCGCGTTCGCCTGGAATTTCGCGTGCCCTCCCGCGGCCTCATCGGCCTGCGCGGCGAGCTGCTTACGGACACGCGCGGCACCATTGTCATGAATTCCCTCTTCGACGGATACATGCCGCACCAGGGCCAGATTCCGCAGCGCCCCACAGGCGCGCTGGTCGCAGATCGCCCCGGCATGACCACCGCGTACGCGCTCGAAGGACTCGAAGACCGCGGCGTCCTCTTCACGCCGCCCGGCGTTGAGGTCTACGAGGGCATGATCATCGGCGAGCACTCCCGCGACAACGACCTCGACGTCAACGTCGTCCGCGAAAAGAAGCTCACCAACATGCGCGCCTCCACCGCCGATGATGCCATCCGTCTCGCGCCGCCCCGTCTGCTCAACCTCGAACAGGCCATCGAGTTCATCGCCGACGACGAAATGGTCGAAGTCACACCCAAATCTCTCCGCCTGCGCAAGAAGATCCTGCAGTCGAACCGCCGCCCGCGCCGCAACGCAACGGTAACGGCGTAGGAGGCGGGTCCCCCACATCTGCCTGATGTTGGCAGATGTGGGAGGCCGCTGGCCTACGCCACCTTCGCCTGCTCGTTCACCCGATTCGAAATCTGCGTCAGCAGATGATCCGCGTGGCCCTCTTCCCTGATCGTCTTGTCCAGCAGCTCCGCGTCCGACGTCAGGCCCAGAATTTGGGCCCAGTGCCGCACCGTGCCGTAACAGGCGATCTCGTAATGCTCCACGCGCTGGCCGGCGGAAATCAGCGCCGCATCGCGCACGTCGTCATCCGCCGCGTCCTTCACCATATCCTCGGCCGCGCTCACCAGCGCCGCCGTTACTTTGCACTTAATGGGCGACGCCTCGCCCGCTGCCTTGTTCAGAATCTGCTCCAGCCGCGTCACCTGCTCCCGCGTCTCCTGCAGATGCGACTGGAACGCCTGCTTTAGCTGCACGTCCGTCGACTTGTCGATCATCTTCGGCAGCGCTTCCGTAATCTGCTGCTCCGTAGACAGCAACGTCCGCAACTGGTTGATGTACAACTTGCGCAAATTATCGAGATTCGCGGAAAACATCTTCATCGCCTGGCTCCTTCTCGCTGCAATCAGCGGTGTGGGTGGGTGGACGTGCGTGTGCGACGCGGGCTGGAGTCCCGGGATTTATACGGAAAGTGTGCGCACTATTCGTTAGGATGCCGCCAGCCGCGGCATGGAAATCCGCTGCTTTGTCACAATCCGCGGTAGCTGCCGCCATCCACCAGGATGGTCTGCCCCGTCACGCTGGCCGATGACTCCGACGCCAGCCACACCACGGCCGCCGCGACTTCTTCCGGGGTGGCCATGCGCCCGATGGGAATGTCCTGCTCCAGTTCCTGCTGTACTTCGTCTACCGAAACCCCGCGATTTTTCGCCCGCGTCTCCAGCAGGCTGCGCGAGCGATCTGTCGCCGTGAATCCCGGTCCCACGTTGTTGACCGTGATGCCGTCTCGTCCGAACTGCCCCGCCAGCGATCGCACCAGTCCCATCATGCCGGCGCGAATAGTGTTCGACAGCACCAGTTCCGGCACTGGCTGCTTCACCGTGTACGACGTCAGCGCCACAATGCGTCCCCACTTCTGCTTTTGCATGTGCGGCAGCGACGCCTGCGCAAAGCTGACTGCGCTGCGCAGATTCAACAGCCACGCCCGCTCCCACTCCTCCATCGTCGTCTGCAGGAATGGCTTCGCCGGTGGCCCTCCCGCATTCGGCACGCAGATATCCACGCGCCCGAAGCGGCTCGCCGTGTCCGACACGAATCCCCGCACTGCAGCGTCGTCCGCCACATCGACCGACTTGGCAAATGCCTGGACTCCGAAATGGCCGTGCGCCTCAACCGCCACTGCATCGAGCGCATCCTGGCGCCGCGCGCACAGCGCTACATGCGCGCCCTCGGCGGCGAGCGCCAAAGCGATCGCGCGGCCGATGCCCTGGCTCGATCCCGCCACGATCGCCACTCGTCCCTTCAGTCCCGTTTCCATGCGCCCTATCATAGTCCTCAGCCGTGCGCCAACCCGCGTCAGCTATCCTGCACCGGAAGGAGATTTCCTCTTGCCCAATACCCAGGAATTGCAATACACCGGCTTCGACCGCATCCCCCTCGAAACCCTGAATCCGCTCATGACCCGGCAAATGATCTGGGGCGAGCGCGCCATGCTCGCGCGCATCATCCTCCGCAAGGACGCGGTCGTTCCCGAACACAGCCACGAGAATGAGCAGATCAGTTACATCGTGGAGGGCGCGCTCCGCTTCACGCTGGGCGATGGCCGCGTTGTCACTGCCCGCGCCGGCGAAGTCCTCGTCATCCCCTCGAACCTGAAGCACAGCGCCGTGGCTCTCGAAGACACGACCGATCTGGATATCTTCGCCCCGCCTCGCGCCGACTGGATTGCCGGCACTGACGCTTACCTGCGCAAATAGGCGGGTCAACCGTGAAGAGCCAGGCAGCCGTTTTGCATGGACAACATTCGGCCTTCCGCACTGGTAAGATGACCCGGGTGGCGAACGCCGCGGCGTCGGCCAACCCCGGGGAAATGCAGATCAACGACGAGGAGCGAACCCCTGTGAGAATCGGTATCAGAGTTTTGTGCGTATTGGGATGGACGCTGGCGGCCACAGGGCCGATCCTGGTGGCTCAGACGAAAACCGCTGCGCAGGCGATGCCCGCTGAAGCCGCGGCGAACCCGGTGGTGTGGAGCGCGAAGATCTTTTACGAGCCAATTCAAAGAACATGCTGGCTGCGGCCAACGAGATGCCGGCGGACAAGTACAGCTACCACCCGACCGCTGGCCAGTGGACGTTCGGCAAGCTGGTCTCGCACATCGCGGAATCGAATGCCCATCTGTGCGGAGCGCTCTCCGGAAAAGCCGCCCCCGCAGCCCTCACCGTAAGTGCCACCGCGTCGAAGGCCGATCTGGTGGCGGCCCTGCAGGCTTCGTTTCACTTTTGCAGCGAGGCGCTAGGTGGCCTGACCGATGCGGATTTGAAGGCTCCGGTCACCATGTTCGGGCGGCAGTTTCCGCGGGCGACGGCGCTGGTGGCTCTCACGGCCGACCTGCCGGACCACTATTCGCAGATGGCCGCCTATCTCAGGCTGAACGGAATGCTGCCTCCGTCCGCGCAGGCGAAGAAGCCGGGGAAGTAAGGGCGCGAGATCCGGTGGCCAGGAATCCTGCAGCCTCACGCACCAGGATTCGAATCGAGGGAAGAGCAGAAATGTGGCCCAGATGGCAAGGGCGATGCCCACGTTTCGCTTCGCGCGGCGAAAGTCGCGCTCCTGCATGCGCGGCGAGGCGTAGCGGCAATTCAGACAATCGAAAACCTGACCAGCCTCTGACAGCACGCCCGCGTTCCTCCTCTGACGGTGTCCGAGCATAAGTGACTGCGGGCTGATGGAGCGAAAGAAATTGGGCTCCGTGTACCCTGAACGTTGGCCATGGAACGGAACGACATAGAGGCACTGGTGGAGCGTTTGCGCGCAGGTGATGTGCGGGCGCTGGCGCGGGCCATCACGCTGGTCGAGAACGGCGCCGCCGGCGAAGCGCCGGGGCTCTTGTCCCTCTGCTTTCCGCACACGGGAAAGGCCCTGCGGATGGGCATCACCGGCGCGCCCGGCGCGGGCAAAAGCACGCTGGTGGATCGGCTCGCGGGGCGCTGGCGCGCGGAGGGACGCACGGTCGGCGTGATCGCTGTCGACCCCAGCAGCCCGTTTACCGGAGGAGCGCTGCTGGGGGATCGAATCCGCTTTCGGGACCGGCAGGAAGACGCGGGGTTTTACGCGCGGTCGATGGCGACGCGCGGCACCCTCGGAGGATTGGCGCAGGCTACGGCGGACGTGGCGCTGCTGATCGAAGCCAGCGGCAAGGATGCGTTGCTCATCGAGACAGTGGGCGTGGGGCAGGATGAGATCGAGATTGCGCGGCTGGCAGACATCACGCTGGTGGTGCTGGCGCCGGGGATGGGCGATGATGTGCAGTCGTTGAAGGCCGGCGTGATGGAAATTGCTGATATCTATGTGGTGAACAAGGCGGATCGCGACGGTGCGGATCGTGTTGAGCAGGAAATTCGGGCCATGCAGTCGTTGGCGCAGACCCACGGGGAATGGATACCGCCGGTGGTGCGGACGGTGGGCACCACGGGCGAGGGCGTGGACAACCTGGCCGCGGCGATCGCGAAAATGCATGCGTGGCTGACGGGCCAGGGGCGTCTGACGGCGCGGCGGGCGCTGCAGTGGGCGCGGCGGCTGGACGCGATGCTGCGCACAGAGCTGATGCGACGCGCCCGTCAGCACGGCGTCGCCGAGGACGAGCTGGCGCGGCACGCCGCGAAGATTGCCGCGGGGCAAGAAGATCCGTGGAGCGTGGCGCGGGAACTGGCGGGAAAGATTGTGGAGAAGAAGTAAGCTGGAAAGGGAAGATATTCTTCAGGCGCTGAAGCCCGGACTCATTCTGCGCAGAGCCATTTGACTTCGCTCAGGCCAGGTTGTGGGGCACCCAGGCTTCTCGCCGCGGTGCAACACTGCTTCTCCGGGTAGCTTTTTAGGGATTACGGATTACCGACGACCATCTCATGCCTTCCATTGACCATCTCGGGATTGCGGTTCGCAGCATCGCGGAGGCGCGCAGGCTCTACGAGTCGCTGGGGCTGCGCATCGTGCACGAAGAGACAATCGAGCATGAGCATGTGCGCATTGCGATGATTCCTACAGGCGAGACACGCTTTGAGTTGCTGGAGCCGACGCAGCCCGATTCTCCGGTAGGACGGTTTCTGGCGAAGCGCGGCGAGGGGCTCCATCATGTCGCCCTGCAGGTGGAAAACATTTCGCTGGTGCTGGAGACGCTGAAGGCGGAGGGCGTGCGTCTGATCGCCGAAGAGATTCGCGTGGGCGCGGGCGGCCACCTGTATTTCTTTGTGCATCCGGCGAGCGCAGGCGGCGTGTTGCTGGAGATCTGCGAGGACCCGCCGACGGAATGAGCCCCGACACCAAAGCGATGCTGCTGCTGGGAATCGACACCTGCGGCCCGCACGGGAGCGTGGCGCTGGCGCGGTTGAATGGCGACGCACTGGAAACTCTGGCGGAGGCGGGGCTGGCGGGTAAAACCTATTCGGCGCGGCTGGTGGGCGCGGTTCGGGAGTTGCTGAGCGCGCAGGGCGCGAGCGTGAGCGAGCTGGGCGCGATCGTCGTGACCAGCGGGCCGGGCAGTTTTACCGGAATTCGCGTCGGTCTGAGCACGGCGAAGGGTTTGGCCGAAGCGCGGCGGACGCCGATTATTGCGGTTTCGAGGCTGGCGTTGCTGGCACAGGTGGCCGGCACGCGGGCGGCGGCCTTCGATGCCAGCCGGGGCGAGTTCTATCTGGGCGAATTTGGGGAGCAAGCGCGCGAGACGCTGGTGGCGCGGGCGCGCTTCCAGGAAGAAGCCGCGCGGCTGGGCGACGGGCTGGCGGTGTGCGAGGCGCAACTGCTGGCGCTGGCGCTGCATGCGACGTCGGTGGCGCCGCCGACTGCGGCGCAGGCGATCGCGCTGGCGCTGCCGCGCATCGAGGCGGGCGCGTTCGACGATGCGGCGACGCTCGATGGGGATTATCTGCGGCGGTCAGATGCGGAGATTTTTGCGAAGCCGCGCGCGAGCACCACGATTCGCGCGATGGCGCCGGGGGACTTGGCGAAGGTGACGGCGATTGCCCAGGTTTGCCCCGAGGCTCCGCAGTGGAAGCTCGAGGAGTACGCAAATTTTGCGCAGGACGGCGGGGGCGCGGCTGGTCGAACGGCGGCGGGGCCGGATTCGGCGGACGGGCCGACGCCCGGCGCGCTGCGGGCCGGATGGGTGGCGATCTCGGGAGCGACGGGCGGGATTCTGGGATTTGCCGCGGCGAGTCTGGTGCTCGATGGCGAGGAAAACCGCTGCGAACTAGAGTCGATGGCGGTGCGGGTGGATGCGCGGCGCCAGGGAACGGGAGCGGCGCTCCTGCGAGCGGTCATGGGGTGGGCGGCGGAGCATGGCGCGCGGCGCGTCGCGTTGGAGGTGCGCGCGGGCAACACGGCGGCGATCCGCCTGTACGAGGGACTGGGGTTGAAAACAGAAGGGCGGCGGCGCGGCTACTATGCTGATCCGGAAGAGGATGCTCTGTTGCTGGGCACCGCGCTGCCCGCGGCAACGTTTTCCACCGATGAAGGGAGTTGAAGGCTGGCTCCCACGGTGCTAGCGTGGTACGTCTCACTGAAGTGAGACTTGCAGTGAAGCGAATGCCCCGGCGACGGCGCGCCGGTTCGCCGGGAGATCCTGAGACGGAGGAGTTGCGTATGGATCTGGAAACGAGTGGTCAGCCGGATAGTGAGGAAGTTCGCCGCCTGGAAGATGAGCACCGTCACTATTCGGAGAAGCTGGATGCTCTGCTCCAAAAACCCTGGCTATCCGAGGATGAGCAACTCGAGGAAGTGCGGCTGAAGAAGCTGAAGTTGCACATCAAGGATCAGCTGGCAATGCGGCGAAGCCAGACGCGGGCCTTCAGCGCCGCCTGACGCAATTCGTTCCTGGAAGTTCGGCCCCTTGTGACGATTCTCCTCGCCTGCGGGTGAGTCTGCCTCGAGGGTTGACCCTCACCTCACAACGGCTGTTGCCGTCGATTCGACGGCATGCTAATTTGCGTCGCTCCGTGACCGCCCAGCTGGAACTCGCGCAAGGTCGTCACAACCGGGAGGTCCGGCGCCTGCCGAATTGCTTTGAATTGCTTTCCTGACCCGCGGTTCGGCAAATGACAACTGCGAGAGCAGCGCCGTCAGCAGCGTGTGCTTATTCGCGCTGGTCAGCCTCTGCAGTGTGCAGGTCAGATCCTTCCATTGCCGTTCGACTCATCGAACTCCGGCGTCAACTCGTAACAGTAGCCATTCCTGTTCCCGGTGCGGAGCTGTCGGCAGTCCGCTCGCGCCATGCACCCACTCACGGCTGATGCGGGGGCGCGTTCACGATGATGGTTTTGGCGCCTTTCATGCAGGCGATGCCATTGCGAACGGGCACCACGGTGAGCGCGAGCGGTTTCGCAGATGCACTGCTGTTGTTCACCTCGAGATCTCCGGTCCCGTTTGGCGGATAACCCCCGTTCGGGGACGGGCCGCATACCATCGAGTCGTTTACCATCGGGTCGTCCGGCCCCTGGGAGGCCCCGTAGATCGCCATGTCTGCGGAACAGGGGTATCGCACCTGGACGTAGTCCGCGCCCTTCGTCGTCCAGGAAAAGGCAAACACGGTTTCCACTGGCGAGAACTGCGACGCCTCCGACGGGCTCAGGGGCGCTTCCCGCAGAGCCGTGACTCTGGGGCGGCCGGTTGGCTTCTGAACGCGATTGGGCAGCGCGGGTTCAGGAAATGACACCTGCGACAACAGCGCCGTCACCAGGCTTTTCTCATTCGCGCGGCTCAGCGACTGCACCGAGCAGCTCAGGTCCAAGCCATACTGCGCGCCGAATTCGAGGTCGAACTCATAGCAATAACCATGCTGAAAGGTGTGGTCGATGAAGACCTCTTCGCCACTGCCCCCTCCCGCACTGACGGCCACCATTTCCTGGTACGGAATTCCGCGTACGATCCTCAGCCTCGTCCTGCTCCTATCTGTATCCCCGAAGCGAAGGCATGTATTTGCATCGGCAATCGAAGGGGCGATGAACAGATCGAATCGGCCCCCCTCGAAGTTCGAGTCCGGATATGCCTTGGCCGGGACGCGTCCCGCCAGCACGTTCACAATACCGTGGAAATAGATAAAATTCGGCCCTGCGAGTCCTTGCCCCTGGACTACGGCGCCCTGCGGCTCTGCTGACATCGGCCATCCTTTCGGGAATCGCATCGCAATCCCGTATTTCGCGTTGCGAAAGCCGGCCCAGCTGCTGGGATCGCCCGTGTGGACCTGCGCTCCGCGGGGATTCGTCCTGAGCAGTACCTGGAAGCTGGAGACCTTCAGCACCTGCTGCGTCCGGCTCCCCTCGCTCGCCGTGATCATCTCGCCGGTCACGCTCAGCTCGTCGCCGATGTGAGAGGCCAGGCCTGCTGTGTTCCCTTTCAGAAGCGTCCCCCCGTCGTCACCCTCATTGAGCACGAGAGCTCCGGCTTTCCTGGCGAGGCACCCCTGGTAGACGTCCTGGTGCGCAGTCGGCGTCTGGCATGGCGCACCTCGGGTTGCACCCGCCACAACGGCGAGGATCAGCAGCGCACGCAGCGAGACGCCGGGGATCAGCAGGAATTCACGCGACATGGGCTGGCCTCCGTGTGTGATTCTGCCTTCCCGAAAGCATACAGCGGGCCGTCATTCGCTGATTGAAGGGAAAGGAGTTAAGCGAAAAGGGTGAGAGACGATTGTGGCAGGCGGCGGTCGGTGCGTGGTCCGGGCGACACGGCGCGACC
>JASHNS010000106.1 GCA_030041515.1 Acidobacteriaceae bacterium
GCGAAACGTCGAGCATCGCCCGGTGCGCCGGCAGGCCCTTCAGGTGAGCGTACATAAAGAGACCGAAAACCATGCCCAGCACGCAGGCCAGAGGTCCCCACAACAGCAGTTGGTGGCCATTCATGCCGAAGAAGTGGACACTCCTCAGATCAGGAAGCTGCAGGTTGGCTTCGCCGCCGGCCTGCGGGGTCTGGGCAAATGCCGCGCCCGTGCCCAGCGCCATCAGTGTCGCCGTCGCGCCGGCGAGCCTCGCCCAGCGCCGGGCCCCCCGGCGCACCTGGTGTTGGCGCGGCGGGGTGGAATGCCGCGATAAGAAATTCCTCATCATATGCTCTCCTGTGCCCGTTCCTTCGCCTCGGGCAGTAATCTGCTGCCGGCTGCCAGCACGGCAGCCCAACACTTTTCCTTGGATTATCGGCACTGCAAGGGATGTCAGTACGCCCGCGACAACAAAAGACCACTCCGAGGTTTGAACCGCCACTCGATCTCCCTCTTTGGCTGGAATTTCGTCCTGCGCGGCCGCAGCTTCGCCCGCGCGATGGAACTGTATCACGGGACGCTAAGACCTTAACAGTCCGCCCCTTCGACGCGCTGTGACCACCGGCACAGGCGCGATTTGGCGCTCCATAACTGTCTTCGGCGTGCTTCAGCGGGCTGGAGGTTTCATTCGTCCCTCGCCCTCAGGTAAGGTGATGAGATCAGTGGTCGAACCACTGCAGCCATGATCCAGGAGGATCCCCTGTGTCCAGCTTTCATCCGGATTCCCGCAGAGACTTTTTCCGCCTCGCCGGTGCCGGCGTTACCGGAGCCGCCGTGGGCGCGGTGGTCGGAGCCACGCCCGTCCGTGCACAACAGGCGCATGCTCGACCATCCGGCCAATTCGGTATCTTTTCCGTTCGTGAATTCGGCGCAGCCGGCAATGGTGAGGTGATCGACACGCCCGCCATCAACAAGGCCATCGAGGCTGCGGCCGCAGCGCGTGGCGGCACGGTACTCTTTCCCGCCGGTACCTACGCCTGCTACTCCATCCGGCTCAAAAGCGACATTGAGCTGCGCCTCGAGCGCGGCGCGACGATTCTCGCCGCGGAGGGCGCGCAGTACGATGCCGCCGAACCGAACACGCCGTACTTCATTTATCAGGACTACGGTCACAATCACTGGCACAACAGCCTCATCTGGGGCGAGGATCTGCACGACGTATCGATCACCGGTCCCGGCGTGATCTACGGCAAAGGGCTGAGCAAAGGCTACGGGCCTGGACCCGACACGAAAGATCCTGGTGTCGGCAACAAATCCATCTCCCTCAAAAACTGCCGCAACGTGCTGATGCGAGACTTCGCCATTCTGCAGGGCGGATGGTTCGGCATCCTCGCCACCGGCGTCGACAACTTCACCATCGACAACCTGCTGATCGACACCAACCGCGACGGCATGGACATCGATTGTTGCCGCAACGTACGCATCACGAACACCACCGTCAATTCGCCGTGGGACGACGCCATCGTGCTCAAGAGCTCGTACGCGCTCGGCTATCTCCGCCCCACCGAAAACGTGACCATCAGCAACTGTTATGTTTCCGGATGCTGGCAGCTCGGCTCGGTCATCGACGGTTCGTGGCAGAAATATCCCGCCGGCGCGCACATCTACGGCACCGGCCGAATCAAATTTGGTACCGAATCGAACGGCGGATTCCTCAACATCGCCATCTCGAATTGCGTCTTCGAGGGCTGCCAGGGCCTGGCTCTCGAAACCGTCGACGGCGCGCACCTCGAAGACGTCACCATCACCAACATCACCATGCGCGACATCAACAACGCACCCATCTTCCTGCGCCTCGGCGCCCGCCTGCGCGGGCCAAAGGAGACGACCCAACCCGGCACGCTGCGCCGCGTCAACATCGGCAACATCGTCTGCTCCAACACGGCGGGGAAGTACTGCTCCATCCTCAGCGGCATTCCCGGTTCCGCCATCGAAGACGTGAGCCTGCATGACATCCTCATCCTCTCCCAGGGGGGAGGTACAACGGCGCAGGCCACCATCCAGCTTCCCGAGGACGAATCGAAGTACCCCGAGCCGACCATGTTCGGCGCCACGCCGGCGTATGGCCTTTACGTTCGCCACCTCAACGGACTCTCGATAAACAATGTCGAGATCAAGACCGAAAAACCCGATGTCCGTCCAGCCGTGATCCTCGACCAGGTCAACGGCGCGGAGTTTTTTCGATTGCGCTCCCAGGTCAACCCCCGCGCGCCAATTCTGTCGCTGCGCGAGGTCTCGGATTTCGAAATCCGCTACAGCCATCCGATCAATGACGTGCGTGTCCCGAAAGCAGAGAACCTGACCTTGCCAAATGGCGTGGAGTAGAACCTGGCAGTGAGCCGGGCAGGTCACCATGAAAAACCACTATCCCCTGAGCCGGTAAACCCTGTACCCTGTTCCTGGTTCCACTACACCGATTTATTCGGGGAGAATCACTTTGTTTCTGGGTATCGATGTCGGAACGGGCGGCACGCGCGCTGTCCTCGTCGATGAGCAGGGAAAACTGGTTGCCTCCGCCTCCAGCGAGCACGCGCCCTTCCGCGTCGATCACCCCGGCTGGGCCGAGCAGGACCCCGAAGATTGGTGGCGCGCCGCGCAGGAGGCGATCCGCGCCGTACTCGCCGACCTTGCGAAGTCCCGCCCTGGCAAGACAATCGATGCGCTCGGCCTCACCGGCCAGATGCACGGCGCCGTCATGCTCGATAGAGACGGCCAGGTGCTCCGCCCATCGTTGATCTGGTGCGACACCCGCACGCAGCCCCAGTGCGACTGGCTGCACGCGCAGTTCGGCGGTGGCCACCACGGCCGCCGCAAACTCATCGAGCTGACCGCCAATCCCGCGTTGCCCAATTTCACCCTCACCAAGCTGCTCTGGGTCAAGGAGCATCAGCCGGAAATCTTCGCCCGCATCGCCCACGTCCTTTGCCCCAAGGACTACGTCCGCTATCGGCTCACCGGCACGTACGCCATGGATGTGCAGGAAGCATCCGGCACCCTGCTCCTCGACGTAGCCCATCGTCGCTGGTCGAAGGAAGTCGCGAAAGTTGCAGGCATTCCCGAATCCTGGCTGCCTCAGCTCTTTGAATCGCCGGAAATCTGCGCGAAGATCAGCCCCGAAGCCGCGAAGCTCACCGGCCTCGCCGCGGGAATTCCGGTCGTCGCGGGCGCCGGTGATCAGGGTGCCGGCGCGGTCGGCATGGGCATCCTCGAGCCAGGCTCCGTTTCCGCCACCATCGGTACCTCCGGCGTCGTCTTCGCCGCGACCGCCGCGCCCACCATGGATCCCCTCGGCCGTCTGCACACCTTCTGCCACGCAGTGCCCGGTCGCTGGCACGTCATGGGCGTCACGCAGTCCGCCGGCCTCTCATTGCGCTGGCTCAAGGAAACGCTCGCGCCCGATCAGTCCTATGACCAGCTTACCGCGCAGGCATCGGCGATCCCCCCCGGCAGCGATGGCCTCCTCTGGACGCCGTATCTCCTTGGCGAGCGCACGCCGCATCTCGACGGCACCGCGACGGCGGCCTTCGTCGGCATCACGGCCACCACGACGCGCGCGCACTTCACCCGCGCGGTCCTCGAAGGCGTCGCCTACTCGCTCAAAGACACCTTCGCGCTCTTCTCTGAGCTGGGCATCCCGGTCAAAGGCGTGCGCCTAGGGGGAGGCGGCGCGCGCGGCCCGCTCTGGCGCGAAATTCAGGCCAGCATTTATGGTTATCCCTGCGAGCGCCTCACCGCCGAAGAGGGCGGGGCCTTCGGCGCGGCGCTCATGGCCGGAGTCGGCGCCAGCCGCTGGCCCGATCTCGACGCCGCCTGCGCCGCCGGCATCACCGTCGCGGAGACCATCCATCCAGAACCCGCAGCCGTCGCGCGCTACGCCGAAGGTTATCGAGGATATCGCCGCGTGTACCCCGCGCTGAAGGGGATTCGGGGCTAACTTTACCGTCCACAACCGAACATCCCCGTCCGTCCCCGGACAACGCAGTTCCACGCCCCCGCCGGGAACATCCTTGCGGAACAATCATTTACCGCGCAACGTAGATGGCCTTAGGCGTGCTGTCTTCCTGTAGTTCTCCCCAGGAGTGTGTCTATGCTGCGCGATATTCGTCTGGCAATTCGTCAGCTGCTCAAGTCTCCCGGATTCACCCTGACCGCGATCCTGATGCTCACGCTGGGCATTGGCGCGACCACGGCCATCTTCTCCGTCGTCGAAGGCGTTCTGCTGCGCCCGCTGCCGTTTCCTCATCCGCGGCAGTTGGTGGATCTCTCTGACATCCTGGAGGGAGCGAATTTCGGCAATACCAATAATGAAGCCGGCGTGACCGGTCCCGATATCGTCGCTTACTCGCAATACACGCACAGTTTCGCCTCCCTCGGCGGCTACGGATACAACACCTACGAGCTCTCCGGTGTGGGTGAGCCCGCCCAGGTCAATGGCGCTCGCATGACGGCCAGCGTTTTCCCCACGCTCGGCGTAGAGCCCCTCCTCGGCCGCGTCTTCACCGCCCAGGAAGATCAGCAGCACCAGCAGGTCGCGGTGCTCAGCTACGCCACCTGGCAAAAGCGGTTTCACGGCGACCCGCACGTCCTCGGCACGAAAATCCTGCTCGATCGCAAGCCTTACATCGTGATCGGCATCATGCCCGAAAATTTCCGCTTCCCCTTCTACAACGGCCACGACCAAGCTGAACTGTGGGTTCCCATGAGCTTTACGTCACAGGATCTCGGCGTGGGCGCGGCTTCGTGGAATTTCGGCATGGTCGGCCGCCTCAAGCCCGGCGTCACCCCGGCACAGGCCCAGAGCGATGCCGAACGCGTCGCGCAGCAGATCGTGAAGAACTATCCCGCCTTCATGAACAGCCTGCGCATCCGCGCTGTTGTGCGTCCGCTCCGCCAGGATACCGTCGCCCAGGCGCGTCCGCTCCTGCGCACCCTCTTTCTGGCCGTCGCCGTCGTGCTGCTCATCGCCTGCTTCAATCTGGCCGGACTGTTGCTCGTCCGCGCCATCCGCCGCCGCCGTGAGCTCGCCGTCCGGCTCGCCATCGGCGCCCGCGCGCCCGCACTGCTCCGTCAGACGATGCTGGAATCCCTCGTCCTCAGTGTCACCGGCGGCCTGTTCGGCCTTGCGCTGGCCGCGGCCACGCTTCGCGTCGGCGTCAATCTGCTCCCTGACTCGCTGCCTCGTCTCGAGGACATCTCCATCGACTGGCCTGTGGCGCTTTTCGCGCTTGGCGTGGCTCTGCTCACCGGCCTGCTCTGCGGTCTTGCGCCTGGCTTCGCCGCCCTGCGCACTGACGTCAACCGCGCCCTGCGCGAAGGCGGTCGCACAGGCACCGCCGGCGGCGCCCATGCGCGCCTGCGCTCGATTCTGGTCATCGCGGAAATCGCCATCGCCCTGGTTCTCCTCTGCGCTTCCGGCCTGCTCCTGCGCAGCTTTCAGAAGATGCGCGACGTCAATCTCGGCTTCAGTCCCAGCCACACGCTGACCGCCAACTACAACCTGCCCCAGCAGCACTACGCCAACCAGGCTCAGGTAGACGCCTTTAATCAGCAGCTTCAGCAGCGGCTGCTCCAGTTGCCCGGTGTCGAAGACGTAGGTATCACCAGCCAACTCCCTGCGTCCGGCAACGGCGGCAATCAGGCGTTTGTTGTGCAGGGCTACGTCCCTCCCAGCGGCGCGCCGCTCACCCTCTGCTGGCCCTCGCAACTCATCGGCAACTACTTCCAGGCGATGGATATTCCACTGCTGCGCGGCCGTTCGTTCAATGACGGCGACACGCCAAAAACCCAGCTGGTCGCCATCGTGAACAAAACCATGGCCGACCATTTCTGGCCCGGCCAGGATCCCATCGGCCGGCATATCCGCTGGGGCATGAAGGAAACCCCCACGCCCTGGATCACCGTGGTTGGGGAAGTAGGCGACGTCAAGCAGGACCGTCCCGACCAGCCCACCAAGTTTCAGATCTACCAGCCGGCCAGTCAGGGTATGGCTTCCTTCGGCGCCCTCGCTGCTGGTCTCAATCAACTCGACGCCAGCGGCGGTTCAATCGTTCTTCGCACCGCGACGCAGCCGCAGCTGATGGAGAATTCACTGCGCTCCGTTGTCCGCTCCCTCGACCCGCAGTTGCCTCTCACTCAGATGCAGACCATGGAGCACGCTCTCAGCAGCACCGAAGCGCCGCGGCGCTTCAACACCCTGCTGATCACCAGCTTTGCCGCAGCGGCTCTGCTGTTGGCGATCCTGGGCATCTACAGCGTGATCACCTTCACGGTAGCCCAGCGCGCGCCGGAGATGGCCATCCGCATGGCGCTTGGCTCGCAGCGCTCTGAGATTCGCGGTATCGTCTTCGTCTCCGCTGCCAAACTCGCTCTGGTGGGCTGCATCCTTGGGCTCGCCGGCGCCGCTGCCGCTTCCGAGCTTCTCCGTTCGTTCCTCTTCGGCGTCAGCGCCTTCGACCCGCTGGTGCTCACCCTGGCTGCTGTCGCCGTACTGCTTCTGGCCGTTGTTGCCTCACTGCTGCCGGCCATGCGCGCGGCTGCGGTAGACCCGACCCTTGCACTTCGGTCAGAATAGAAGCGCCGGAGGTCGTCAGGCGATGGTGCCCATCGCCAAATTTCTCGCGCTTGCGTCCAGCATCATCTCGTTGTGGGTGCTCATGGGACACGCGTTCTTCGTTCCCGGCAGCGAATGGGGCGATCGCCTGGCCAGCGGACTCATCCTGCTGGGCCTCTCCGGTTGCGTCTGTTTCGCCGCAGGTCTGATCTTCGAACTGCCGGAGCGCAAATTCGATCCCGAGCCAACGCCCCCGCTGATCCATACTCTGCCCGTCCGGCTCTTCTTCTGGGCCGCCGCATTGATGGCCGTGCTCTTCGTGGTCTCCTGGTTCCTCGCCGTCGACTACGCTCCAGTGATCTGGAGAAATCAGCCGTATTAACAGAGGTTCATTTCGCGCTGCCGGAAAAAATTTACCAAATACTGCAGAACAATCCTCACTCTCTTAAC
>JASHNS010000107.1 GCA_030041515.1 Acidobacteriaceae bacterium
GAAAACGGCTGCTCGTACACGGCCAGCACATCTTCCATGCGCGCGATGTATTCCCTATCCACCTCGGCGATACACCACATTTTTTTCCCGCCACGGCTTCAGGTCGTGGCTTTCGAGCAGGATGCGGATCGTCTCCCGTCCCACGGCGGGTGTCAGCTTTCGCTTCACCGCCTCCTCGGCGATCAGCCGCACGCTCCACCGTGCCCGGCCCTCCGGCGGCGGCCCGCACACCATGGCGATGATCCGCTGGCTCTGCCGGGCATCCAGTGCCGGCTGCTTGCCATGCCGCGGCCTCTCCCGCAACGCCGATTCCAGGCCCTCTTCTTCATAACGGCGGGCGATGGCTCGCACTGTCTTCGGCGCCATGCCCACGTTCAGCGCTGCCTGCGCCGCCCTTTGCCCCTGGTCCAGTTGCCGCAGGATCAGCGCACGCCGCAGCACCCGCGCCGACTCCCGGCCCCGGCTCAGCATCCCCGCGATCTGCTGCCGGTCCTGCCTGCCCAGACGCACATCCACGCGATGATATTTCCGCATGGCCCCAGGTTCACGCCGTCTCCAGCTCCTGCCAAGTGTCTTCGCAGGTACACCATCATCCGGTCACAGTACTAGGAAGGGCCTATGAAACTGTTCGCAAGATCGCGGAAGAGGTCGAAGAAGTTGCGGAACAGGCCGCAGATGAGGTTGGACAACGCATTTCCGAAATCGCAGCACGGCTCTCGGGATGGGGCTCGGAGTCGCTTGACGCACTGATAGACGCGGTGGAGAACGCGGCTTCGGCCGACGACAAGGGCCGGACCCTTGAAGAATTGTGTAGCCGGCTCTTTGCTTCGGTTCCTGGCTTTGTTGTCGCTGGGCGCATCCGCACCGAGACCGAAGAGATCGACATCTCGGTGGTGAACGATAGCGGTGAGCCGCGCCTGCGCCGGGAAGGGGCGTTGATCCTGGCTGAATGTAAGAACTGGACAGGCAAATGTGGCAAAAACGAATTTGTCGTCTTCCATGCCAAGCTCGAAAATCGAAACCAAAGATGCACCCTCGGTTTTTTGATCTCTTGGAATGGTTTCAAAGAGACGGTGACTAAGGAAATGCTGCGCGGGAGCCGCGAACAAATTCTTGTTGTGCCACTGACAGGAGAAGAGATTCGTGCTGCGGTGCGTTCGGGTGATTTCGTGAGGACACTCTTAGCAAGCTGGGATAGAGCTGTCGGCTTGTAGAGGAGTTGTCGTAACTTTTTGTCGTAACATTTGGAGCGTTTTTCGTCGTTTTCCTGTATTTTCAGGGCATGAGATAAGCATTTCCGGCCATTCGGAGATACGGCTCATCACTCTGAAAAGAAAGGAGCTTACAGACAGGTCAGGGAAAACGCAGGAAAGCAGAGGAATCGTAGCTTAGCCGTCTCTGGATCAGCATATCGGGGTTCGAATCCCTGGGGGGCAGCCAATTAGAATCAGCAGCTTATCTCGCAAAAACTTCCCTCAAGAAGTCTGACCTGGACAGGGCGCGTACAGTATTGATTCGGCGTACCAGGGCGCATGGGGTATGGCACACTTGTGGCACACCTGTGGCAGGTCAAGCCGGCAGAAATATTGGAGTTATGTCGTCATCAGGTGCCGCTTTTCGCGGCCAACTGACGAAAATGTCCTGCGGATAGTGCTGGTCAGCCGGCGTCGCTGCGATTCGGTTTCGAGGCTCGAGAAAAGGCTGAGCGTGTGCGGGTGATCCGCGACGAGATTTCCGAGCCGGACGCCGACATAAAAGGGCCTGCGATGCTTCTCCTCCTGCGGCCGCGCCGTCCAGAGCTTCCGCAGCGTTTCAATCAGAGTCTGATTGACCTGGCACTCGACCACCGGCAGACCCTCCGACCAGATCGCCTAATGGATCCCCGACTAGTGCTGCGATTCGCCGCGTACCGTTGTGTACCTGATGGTCAGCGATACGTGCGTGGTCCAGAGCCGCGCAGTGCGCAGCCTCATGGTCGGCCGGAGATCTGATCGGGAATGGGCTCACCTTTGGGTGGCTGGAAACCGGGACTGCGCAGCGCTCCTGATGAATCTCGCGGAGTGAGGCGCCAGAGCGTCCTCTTGACAAGCCCGGCCGGCCTGATTAGCGTGAAGTACCACCCCCACCCACGGTTCTCTCCAATCAGTACGTGACGATCCTGTTCTGCTCGTTGGAGACGAACACTTCGGCTGTCGCCATTCCCCCAATGGCCATTTGAGGATTCGAGTTGGCGCCGACAAGGACTATGCCGAGAGTGCGGATACTTGTCGACCGAGCGAACGGTTTCGCTGCGGAGATCGGTGCGCTTCACGGCCCGTTTTATCTTGCCGGCGGCGACGCCGCTTCTCAGGGGGACCCCAAAATGTCCGGTCAGTCCGCTGATGTGGATTCCAGAGGGCGCAGCGAATGCGCGTGCTTCTCCTCGCACAGTTTCTTTGGCCGGCATATCGGGTCAGGACGAAATATGGCACCGCGAAAGCTCCCCTGTCACCGAATCCTCGCCGCGTTCGCCGGCGCCGCGATGCTGGCGGCGGCGATCCCCGCGTCCGCGCAGGCGCCGACGCTGCAGCCCAACTGGGTGCAGCAGTCGCTGGCGACGGGCCCTACGGCTCGCTTTGGCGATTCGGTGGTCTACGATGCCGCGCAGAACCAGCTCATGCTGTTCGGCGGGTTCATCAATAGCGGCGTCGCCAACGATACGTGGTTGTGGAACGGGACGACCTGGACGGAGGCAAGCCCCGCCACCAGCCCCACGGGGCGCGATAACCAGACGATGGTCTACGATGCGGCGACGGGTCAGGTGGTGATGTTCGGAGGGTCTACGAACCCTCCCGCCGGCCGAGTGAACGATACGTGGCTGTGGAACGGGACGACCTGGACGGAGGCGAGTCCTTCCGCCAGCCCGGCGGCGCGCAGCAGCGCCTCCATGGCCTACGATGCGGCCACCGGCCAGGTTGTCTTGTTCGGCGGCATAGGCACCAGTAATGCCGATCTCGGCGACACCTGGTTATGGAACGGGACGACCTGGACTCAGGCCAGTCCCACGACCAGCCCCTCGGCGCGGGATGGCGCTTCCATGGCCTATGACGCCGCGCTGGGCGAAGTGATTTTGTTCGGTGGCGACGCCGATGCGACAGACCAGAGTGACACATGGGCGTGGAACGGTACCACGTGGACTGTGCTGTCGACCGCGAACAGCCCCGGCCCGCGGGACAGCGCGGCGGCAACGTACGACAATGCGCTGGGCGAGGTGGTTTTGTTCGGCGGAGAGAACGTCACCAGCAGCTCGTATTTCAACGACACCTGGGAGTTTGACGGGACCAACTGGGTGCAACAGACGACGGCGAACGCGCCCGGGATGCGGGACGGGAGTGGAATGGCCTACGATCCGGCGCTTGGCCAGATCGTCCAGTTCGGTGGGTACAGCAACACTAACGTGACTGTCACTTACAGCGATACGTGGACCTGGAGCCTGCCGCAAAACTTCGGCAGCGTGAATGTCTGTGCTCCGGGAACGTCGGTTGTTCCCAACTGCAGCAACACGTTGACGCTGACTTACAACGTTTCGGCGACCACGACTTTTGGCACGCCCCAGGTGGTCACGGAGGGAGCGACGGGCCTCGACTTCTCGGTTGCCAGCGGCAGCTCCTGCAGCGGCACCGTCAATGGGGGAGCCTCCTGCACCGTCAGCGTTACCTTCGCTCCCCAGGCGCCTGGTTTGCGCCCAGGCGCGGTGGATCTGGTCGACAACTCGGGCACGCTGCTGACCAGCACTCCGATCTACGGCAACGGTCTCGCGCCGGAGATCGCCTTTGCTCCTCCGCCAGCGGTGAATGGAGTGAACGGTACGCCGGTGTCCACTGGAACCTTTACTGTGACGAGCCCTATGGGCATCGTGGCCGATGCGCAGGGCAATCTCTACATCGCGAACAGCGGCCAGTCCAATGTGCTGAAGGTTACGCCCAGTGGCACGGTGACCACCGTGGGCTTCGGCTTCGTTACTCCGCAGGGGGTTGCGGTGGATGGAGCGGGCGACCTGTTCGTGGCGGATCCCGGGCTGAATGCGCCCCTGGGCGAAGTGGTCGAAATCCCGGCCGGTTGCACCACGAGCGCCTGCCAGGTTGCGGTGTATGCGCCGGTTGTCCATCCCAGCCCGGCCGGCGTGGCCGTCGACGGTCTGGGAGATCTCTTCATCGCCGATCCCGTCGAAGGAGTGCTGGAACTGCCGGCGGGCTGCGCCAGCGCTGCCTGCCAGGTCTCTGTGGGCAGCGGGTGGTCGCAGCCTGAAGGCGTAGCCGTGGACGCAACGGGAGATTTGTTCGTCGCCGACGCCGGCCTGAAGGAAATCGTCAAGATTCCCGCCGGTTGCACCAGCGCCGCCTGCCAGACCACCGTCGGCAGCGGATGGTCTTCGCCGCAAAGCGTCGCAGTCGATGCGGCGGGCGATGTGTTCGTCGCCGACCCCGTGGTGAACAACGGCTCGGTCGGCGTGGAGGAGGTTCCGGCGGGCTGCACCAGCAGCAGTTGCCAGGAATGGCTCTACCAGGGCATTTCCTACGGCGTCGCGACCAATGCCGCGGGACAAGTCTTCATCTCCGACAATACCCGTGCACAGATTTACGAGGTCAATCAGTCCGAGCCGCCGGCGCTGAGCTTTGCGACGACCGATGTCGGAAGCACCAGCGACCCGCAGTACTTCTCGATTCTGAATGCGGGCAACCAGCCGTTGGTCAATTCCGCGATCGGCCTCACGACTGGCTTTCAGCTGACGAATGGAATCTCCCCCGTCTGCGATGCCAGTTTCACGCTGGCGCCGGGGCAGGGATGCAGCCTGACCCTGGATTTCGCCCCCACTGAGGGTGGGAATATCACCTACCCCGCGACCCTGCAGAACAACTCCCTCAACGGCAATCCCGCGACGCAGACCTTCAATCTCTCAGGCACGGCTGTGGAGCCGAACGATGAGCTGTACGTGAACGGTCCCGGGGGGGGAAGCGGCACAGTGGTTTCGAATCCTGCGGGAATCGACTGCACTTTCACGGGCTCAGTCGCCTCAGGGACCTGCACGGCTTCCTTCACCGGCGGATCGGTCGTGACGTTGCAGGAGACTCCGGCAGCAGGATCCACGTTCACGACCTGGGCCGGCGCCTGCGCCAGCGCGGGATCGAGCCCGACCTGCAACGTGACCGTGAGCCCATTTGTCACTCTGAGCGCGGTCTTTTCCACCGCCGACACGATCAGCGTGACGGAACGGGGATCCGGCGCCGGCACGGTGACGTCCACCCCCGCGGGGATCAGCTGCAGCCAGACGGGCGGAGTCAGCTCGGGAACCTGCAGTGCGAATTTTGCGGCCGGGTCGCAGCTGACCCTGACGGCGGCGCCTGCCGCGGGAACGCAATTCATGGGCTGGGGTGCCCCCTGCTCGGGAACCAGCCTGACCTGCACCCTGACCGCGAACTCGGCCTACGATGTGAGCGCCGCGTTCGACCAGCAGAATCTTGGCAATGTAAATGTCTGTCCGAAGGGACAGAATTCGCCCGCGCCGTGCAGCACCACGCTTGCGGAGACGTTCGAGATCCCGGCGAATATGACGGTGGGCGCGATCCAGGTCGTCACGCAGGGAGTTGCGGGGCTGGACTTCTCGCTGGCCAGCGCCGGTACCTGCACCGGGACGCTCAGCGCGGGAAGCTCCTGCAGCGTCAATATCAACTTCGCCCCATTGGCTTCCGGTTTGCGCATGGGCGCCGCGGAACTCTATAACAATGCGGGTTCCCTGGTGGCAAGCATGCCGATCTACGGCATCGGCCAGGCGCCGGAGGCCGCTTTTGGCCCAGGCGCGCAGACCACCGTGGGCACCGGACTCGCTGGCCCGTACAGCATCGCGGTGGATGCAGCGGGCAATACTTTCATCGCGGACTGGGGCGACGGGCGCGTGGTGAAGATCGCGGCCGGCACCGGAGTGCAGACCAACCTCATCACCGGACTGAACCCTCCACTCGAAGGCGTGGCCGTGGATGGAGCGGGCAATGTCTACACCGCCGAACAGGACAGCAACACCGTGTTGGAGATCCCTGCAGGAGGCGGGCAGCCGATTCCGCTGGGTAGCGGGCTGAACGCCCCAGCGGGCGTGGCAGTGGACGGGGCAGGCGACGTCTTTATCGCGGATTATCTCAACAACCGGGTGGTGGAGCTCCCGGCAGGAGGCGGCCCTCAGACCACGGTGGGCAGCGGGCTGAGCGTCCCGCAGGGAGTAGCCGTGGATGGACTGGGCGATGTGTTCATCGCCAACTCCGGGGCCAACCAGATTGTGGAGGTGACAGCGAGCGGAGTGCAAACTACTCTGCCATTCACCGGACTGGATGATCCCCAGGGCGTGGCGGTGGATGCGGCAGGCGACGTTTTCGCTTCGGATTACTACGGCGAGCAGGTGATGGAGCTTACGCCGGCGGGAGTTCAGACGACCGTAGCCAGCGGACTGGGACCCCATCTTACCGGCGTGGGGCTGGATGCAGCCGGCGATATCTTCATCGCGGATCTCAATGACAACCGGGTGGTGGAGCTGAACCGCTCGCAGCCATCCTCGCTGAGCTTTGCTCTCACCAACGTGGACAGCACCAGCGCCGACAGTCCGCAGACGGTTTCTGTGCAAAATGTCGGCAACCAGACGCTGACGGGCTCGATCAGCGCCACCACCACCTCCAACTTCGTTGAAAACGCGACCGGCTCCACGTGCGGCACATTTGCGCTGATCCCCGGCGTATCCTGCGCTGAGAGTTTCAGCTTTACACCGCAGAGCACAGGCGCTCTCGCCGATTCGGCGAGTTTCAGCGACAACACGCTGAATCTTGCGTCCTCAGTTGTCCTCCAGCCAGTCAATCTCAGCGGCATCGGCAGTCTGAACGGCGCAACCGGGACGGTCGTGCCCGATGTAGTGGGCATGACGGAGGCGGCAGCGGCAAGCTCCCTCACGACTGCGGGGCTGGGCGTGGGCTCGGTGACCACGCAGTACAGCAGCAGCGAGCCGGCAGGCAGCGTGATCGGCCAGAACCCGGTGGCCAATGCGCAGGTCAATCTGGGAACCGCGGTTGCGCTCCTGATTTCAACCGGTGAAGCGCCGCCGCCGGCACCCGACCCGCTCACCTTCGAAAACAACTACTTTGTCACCGGCGACTATGCCACCGGAGGAGTGACGCTGCGCGGCAAAGGCGTGAACGGCGTGGCTACCGGAACCATCACCATCCCCGACCTCACAACCTGCGGCTGCAGCCAGGGCGTTCCCGACGGAGCCGATGTGATCGACGGCTTCCTCTATTGGACGACGCTCGAGAACACGGCCACGCCTTCGGGTAACACGGGGACCTTCCTGGGTTATGCGATCACCGGCCAGCAAATCGGCAGCGACATACCCTACACGGACGGCGCCTTCAGCGGCACGCTGCGCGTCTATCGCGCCGACATCAACGCCTATTTGCAGGCGCCGCCGAGCTTTAACGGGGAGCGGCTCGCCTCGGGTCCGTTCACGGTGACTTTGCCGGACAGCGGCGGAAGCGGCTTGCCGCTCACCGAAGGCGCGAGCATGGTGATCATTTATCGCGCTTTGTCCACGAGCGTTCCTCTCAAATCGGTGGTCATCTACGACGGCTCGGTGGTGCCTTCCGCCGCGACCACGCAGAACGTGCAGGGATTCTATGACGCAGCCGGAAACTTCGGAAATGTTACGACTCTTTCCACGTCAGGAGGAAATTGGATCGTCAGCAACAGCGGTCCCCTAATCGGAGCAGGAACGAGCCAGTATTCCGTTCCTCTGAGCGCCGGCGCCGCGTACTCCGCGGTCATTCTCTCCGTTCCCGTGGCCAATTCCGACAACGACGGCATTCTGGATTCATGGAAAGCCGGCCCGGCGTCCGGTTTCTTTGCCGGCCAGCCCGGCTATACCGACGTGAGGACCCAGTCGTGGGTCGCCTTGCCGGGCGCAAAGCACGGCGAGAAGGACCTGTTTGTCCAGCTCGACTGGATGTGCGGCAACGTGTTGACCAACGGCCAGTGCGATCCCAGCCAGGAGGATCTGTTCCCGTCACCCGACTCCAATGGCAACGATCCGCTGGCCATGGTGAAGACGGCGTTCAGCAACATGGGCATCGTCCTCCATCTCGAGATCGGCAACATCGTGCCCGAGAGCACGTGCACCGATGACGATTCTGAGCTTTGCGAGTTTCCGGGCCAGCCGGGAGTCATCGGCTGGAAGAACAGCCTGGAGTTCACCAAGCTGTGGCCGCGCAATATCAGCTCCTGCGAGGCGGGCGGCGACTGCACGGCGCGCTTCCCCTACGGGCAAAAGGACAGCTATCACTACGTGCTGTTCGGCCACTCTCTGGCGATTCCGGCCTGGAGCACGCGCTTCGGAACGCTGACGGCGATCGCGGCGAACGCCTCCACCGGCCAGACAACCATCACGACCTCGAACCGTGGCGCCCAGGGCAGCATCGACTATTGCCCCAGCCGCTTCACTATCTCCGGCGTGCTGAGCTATCCCGGACTCAACGGCGTCTACAACACGGCGTCGTGCCCCGATGCGGAAACCATCATTCTGACCACTCCCGGCGTCTCCAACTGGACCTACGCCAACAACTCGCCGCTGGAGCCGGATATCGGTCTTACCTCCGGCACGGTGACAAGCATCTCTGGTTATTCCGACCTCGGCGGCCAGGATTCGGCCGTGACCCTGGCGCTCTGGGAGACAGATCCGAACCAGGACATGAGCAAGCGCGCCCAAGTCATCGCCGGCACGCTGTTCCACGAGATCGGGCACACGCTTGGCTTGACCCACGGCGGCATTTACTACAACAACGGGCCGGGCAGCTACATTCCGACCCTGGAAGAGAATTGCAAGCCCAACTACCAGAGCGTGATGAATTACCTGTTCCAGCTGGTTGGAGTGGGCCCGAACTCAGCCGTTGCTTACTCCAACCAGTTGCTCGAAGGGCAGCCGCAGAACGGAGCGCCGTCTGTTTTGACCTACGGTTCGCTGGGCTCGGTGGTGAATCTGACTGACCCCTCCGGCAATCCTGCCACGTACCCCACTTCCTCCTGGTACAGCCCGACACTGCCGGCAGGTTCGACAGAAAGCGCCGCCACGTTGCATTGCGACGGCAGTCCGCTGACCGGCGACACGGGATATTTTGTGGAAGGCTCCATCGCGCCGATCACTCCAGCCTGGAACGCCAGCCAGAACATCGACTTCGTTGATAGTCCATATACGCCGGCTTCGTTGCATGGTTACAACGATGTTGCCAACGTCGATCTGCGCCAGGTGGGCGCAACCGGCGCCGAATACGCGTCACTGGCGAGCCTCCTTTCGTTTGGCGCCTCGTCAACGCCGGTGAACGTTGCGGCCGGCGGAAGTGCGACCGTGAGCGCGGGCGGCACAGTGACGGTGGGCAACGGCGGTTCCGTTACCCTGACCAGCGGCGGCAGCGCCACGGTGGGCGGCGGCGCGGTGATCAGCGGCGGCGGCACCATTACCTTCGCCACCGGAGGCGCGTTGACGCTCAGCGCTTCCGCAGCCGGTCCGAACACGATTACACCGGGCAGCAGCGGGCAGGTGACCTTGCCGAGCGGCGGCAGCGTGACCCTGAGCAATGCGGCCACAATCACGCTCACCAGCGGCGGAACGGTGACGCTCGGCGCGGGCGGGAATGTGACCCTGGGCGCAGGCGGCACCATCACCCTGCCAGATGGCGGCGGTTCGATAACGATTCCCTCGACAGGGGGTTCGTACGACGTTCCCGCGGGCGGCAATGTGACGCTGGGCGCAGGCGGCAATGTAACCCTGGGCGCAGGCGGCAACGTAACCCTGGGCGCAGGCGGCAACGTGACCCTCGGCGCGGGCGGCAACGTAACCCTGGGCGCGGGCGGTAACGTAACCCTGGGCGCAGGCGGAACGGTGACCCTGGGCGGCGGCGGCAATGTGACGCTGGGGGGCGGCGGCAATGTAACGCTGGGCGCGGGCGGCAACGTGACCCTGGGCGCAGGCGGAACGGTGACCCTGGGCGCGGGCGGCAACGTCACGCTGGGCGCAGGCGGAACAGTGACGCTGGGCGGCGGCGGCGACCTCACAATCGGCGCCGGCGGTACGATTACGCTGGGCGCGGGCGGCAACGTCACGCTGGGCGCGGGCGGCAGCGTGACTCTGGGCGCGGGCGGCAATGTGACCCTGGGCGCAGGCGGCACCGGCACCATTACCGTGGGCGGCGTCATCACAGGAACCTGCTCGGCCAGCTGCACCATCCCCGCCGGCGGAACGGTGACCCTGGGCGCGGGCGGCAATGTGACCCTGGGCGCAGGCGGCAATGTAACCCTGGGTGCAGGCGGAACGGTGACGCTCGGCGGTGGCGGAACAGTCACCCTGGGCGCAGGCGGCAACGTGACCCTGGGCGCGGGGGGCAACGTGACCCTGGGCGGGGGCGGCAACGTGACCCTCGGCGCAGGCGGCAATGTGACCCTGGGCGCAGGCGGCAATGTGACCCTGGGCGCAGGCGGCGCCAGCACCACCGAGCTCGATTACACCACTGCAAACTCGGTCGTGCGTCCGCCGACTTCGCCCACTTATACCGTCATGCCGGCAGGCGTCGCACCGGAGACGGTGCAGGTGAACTGGCAGGCGCCGGCCTTCGGCGTCGTGCAGACCTACACCATCTCGCGCAGCGTGAACGGCGGGGCGCCGGCGGTGATTGGCAGCGTCAGCGGTGTGAACGGAAACCCGCCGGCGACAACCTTCACCGATGTGAATCCTCCTCAGGGGACGCTGGTTTATACGATCGCAACCACGCTGGTTCCGGACACCACCGGCGCGGCGCCGCGGCAAAGCGCACCGTCTCCGCCGGCAGTGCTTACGCTGAACCAGACCATCGTGCTTGGCCCTCTGCCCAGTTCGGTTGTTCTGGGAAGCACGCAGCCTACGGTCGTGACCGCGACTGCCGAATCGAACAACACTCCGAACGGGCAACTGGTGAGCTTCAACGCCTCGGGACCGTGCTCGGCAGGCGGTTCGTCGGTGAACGCGGCAACCGGTGTCTCCTCGGCTACTGTGACCCTTACGAGCACCGGAAGCTGCACCATTACCGCGTCGCAGGGGGGCGACAGCACCACTGCGGCCGCGGGCGCAACCGCGTATGGCGCAGCCACTCCTGTGTCGGGATCGTTCGCGATCCTGCCTCAGGGATCTACCACGCAATCGCAAACCATCGCTTTAGGGCCGTTGCCGAGCGTGCAATATGTCAACGGATTCACGGTGAGCGCGACAGCCAGTTCCGGGCTGCCGGTCACCTTCGCGGCGGCGGGGCCGTGCACGGTGAGCCCGACGACGAACACGGCGAGCGGCAGCACCACGGGGGCGGGCTTGTGCAGGATCACGGCGTCCGTGAATGGCAACGCCGCGTATAGCGCGGCGGCGGTGACGCAATCGTTCGCCGTCACTGCCGCGCCCCTGACGGTGACGGCCATGAACCTCACCGCTGCCTACGATGGGCCGCTCCCGGCGCTGACTTCCATCCTCGGAACCACGTACAGTCTCAGTGGTTTTGTGAATGGCGACTCGGCCTCGGTCGTGAGCGGGGTCCCGGCGCTTTCCACCACCGCAATCGCGGGAAGCCCCGCCGGAACCTACCCCATCACGGTATCGACCGGCTCGCTGGCCGCGGCCAATTATTCCTTCCTGTATGTGCCCGGAACACTGGCGATCCTGCCGACGACTACCACCACGTCGCTCGTGTCTTCGACGAACGGACACTCGAACTACGGCCAGCTTGTCACCTTTACTCCCACCGTGAGCGGAGCAGTTGTTCCGCCGGGAACCGACCTGGTTCTCTATTCCTACACCAACAGTACGATCAATGGCGGCGCTTCGGTTTCTCTGGGAACGGTGCCGCTCAGCGGGGGCTACAGCACGTTCCTCCTGCCTCCGGGGACCAATACCATCACCGCCACGTTCAACGGAACCGATGCGGACGGCAACTTCCAGGCCAGCTCCGCCTCGGTCACGCAGGTGGTGGCTTCGGTGCCGGTCGCGTACCTCAGTCCGAGCAGCGCTACGTTCCCGAACACGGATGTTGGCAAAACCAGCGCCAGCATTTCGGTCGTCCTCACCAACATCGGCACGGCGCCGTTGAACATCTCTTCGGTTCAGGTCACTGCAGGCAGTGCGGGGACCTCCGACTTCATCATCCAGTCGTCCACCTGCGGCAGTTCCCTGCCTGCCGGCCCACAACCTCCTGGGCCGGCGGCCGTAATTTGGGGCAATCTGGCGCCCGCTGCCGCCGCACCGGTGCCTTCCTTCCCGAGCAGCAGCACCGTCGCCGTGGATAACAGCTGCACCGTCACCCTGGCGTTTGCGCCGCAGCCGAGCCAGTACGTGGGCCCGCGCACCGGCACGCTGGTCTTCTCCGACAACGACGGCGGGCAAACGGGAGCGTCCGATTACATCGGACTTACCGGCTCGGCTCTGAGCGCGATCAGCGCGCAGTTCCCGGTGCCGCCCGCGCAGACGATTGCCGCCGGCGACTATCTCTGGTTCAACAGCGAACTCTCGGTGCAGGGTCCGCTCGATGTTCACGGGAACCCCCTGAACATGAATACGGACCAGGTCCAGGTGATGGTGACCAACGGGAGCATCTCGTTCACCAATCCGGCGACGGGCGCGACTGCGACCATCCCTGTTCCCGACGCGCTGATCCAGTTCGTACCCGGACTGACCCAGGCCAGCACAACCTGGGACGCGGCCAACAACCGCTGGGTCACCCAGGTTCCCATGGCCGATCCCGCAACGGGAAGATCGCAGTTCGTGATGCCGGGGAACATCTTCATGACCGGTGTGCCGTACCTGGTGCCGGCCAAAATCTCCTCGGCGTCCGGACCCGGTCAAACGCCCAACGTAACCTGGTCGGCTGAGTTCACCACCGATACGCCGGGCGTGAGCCTCAGCTGGCAGTGGGGCGCCGCGGTATACAACTCCTGCTTCGGGAACCAGCCCACCAGCACCGATCCCACCTGTGCGGGCGATTCTCTGAACCTGGCCGACCTGGGCGTGCTGGGCGTCAACAGTGCCGATCCCGGGAAGGCGCCGTACCCGTTCATGAACGATTACGACGCGGGAACTCCGTATAGCTTCATCTCCGACGTGGTCCCGTCGGCGCCTCGAGGTGGCCCGCCGAACCTTTACACCGGCAATGCATCTCCCATGGCCGGGGTCGTTCCTGCGGTCACGCCGGTCACCTTCACGCCCAGCCCGCTGGTGTTCATGCCCGTCAATGCCGGACAGTCCAGCAGTCCGATGGCGATCACGATCACCAATACCAACGAGAGCCTGCCGCTCAATATCTCTGGAGTGACGCTGACCGGCTCGAATGCCGGGGATTTTGCGATTACAGGAACAACGTGTTCGAATGCGAACGGTGCGACCAGCGTTTCAGCCAACTCGACCGGCGCGCTGACCCTGGCTCCGGTGAGCGGCGGAAGCGCCAGCAGCTGCACCCTAACCGTCGTTTTCACGCCCGGCGATCTGGGGACGCGCACAAGTTCGCTGCTGTTTACCTACGCCACACCGGCCGGAATGGCTTCCAATGAGACGCCCCCACCGCAAAGTGTGGACCTGTACGGTACTGGAGCGGGCGGTTCAAACCCGATTGTGGGCTTGTCGGCCGTGAGCCTGAGCTTCGGTCACCAGGAGCAGGGCACTACGAGCGCAATCCAGACGGTGACGCTGGTCAATGCCGGAGGAGGAGCGTTGACAATCAACAGCATTGCGCCCAGCGGCCAATTCGGTGAAACCAGCACGTGTCCTGTCTATCCGAGCACCCTGGCAAGCGGAGGGAGATGCACGATCTCCGTCTGGTTCCAGCCGGCGGCGACCGCCATCGGGGCGCAGACCGGAGCCATCACCATCATCGACAACAACAACGGGGTGAGCGGAAGCACGCAGACCATCTCGCTGTCGGGCGAGGCATCGCCGTAGTGCTCTGCGCTGTATTTGCTTAGGCTCCGGGAGCAGTTTTCGGGCTCGCACGGAAGCGGTCGAGCGAGCCCGGCGTTTCTTCGCGGAAGTGCGCGTTGACGACCAGGATCGCCTGCGCAGACCTCTCGCCGTGCGTCTCTCTGTTGCCGCAGCCCAATCGGCGCAAGAGCCAATCCAGCGCTCAGGTCACTGCTGCATCCGGCTCGGCTGCGCTTATTGGCCGAGATCCTTTCGGATCGCGGCCACCATGGGATCTTCCTGCGACTGCCCCCGGATGCTGAGATAGGTCTTGTAGAAGTCCGCGAAACCGTCGCTGTTCATTCCCTGCCGCGCGCGCCCTTCGTAGTAGTACACGGCCGGAAAATATTCGTAAGTGGGAACGTCGTCGTCGAACAGCTCGATCGCTTCTCCCCGCCGCCTGATACATTCATCGAACTCTGAGTCAGCCTGGTCGAATGCTCCCGCAGCCAGGTAGACCCGCCCCAGATCGAAGAGGCCAATCCAGGTATCCAGCAGGCCGTTCGCGGCTCGGATCTGTCTCACGGCTTCATTTGTGTCTTTTCGCTTCAGCGCGATCAAACCATAGACGATCTTGCCGTATGTCTGGGACTCGCCCGACAACTCTGAAGAGAGGCTTGCAGCAAGCTTCTGCGCCTGTGCAAACTCTCCCGCATCGGCATACGTGCGCGCGGCCAGGAACTCGATGGAAGCGATCCGGCTGTTCGCCAGCGCCTTCTCTGTATCGGAGATTGCTGCCGCATGATCTCCCAGCGTTTCCTCGATCGTCCCAAGCGCCGCGTACATCCTGGCCGCGCCGTCGGGATTTTTGGCAGCCAGATCGGCAGTTGCTCCCTGCGCGAGGGTGTGCTCCGCCTCGGCATACCTGCCCTGGTAGGCGTCAAGATCGGCCAATCCAGCGGTCGCGGTCGATGTCCAGATCGAACCAAACGTCGCAAGCTTGCGGTAGGCGGTGGCGGAGGCATCGACCTGCCCCTGGCCGATTTTGGCTTCGGCGAGAGACAGGTATCCCTGCGCAGCCGAGGGATTCATCTCCAGCGCCGCCAGCGACTCTTTTTCGCTTGCCGCAAAATCTCCCGCGAACGCGCTGACAAATGCCAGGTTCAGCCGCTGTCCTACCCCTTTGGGGACGATCTGCACGGCCCGTTGCGCCGCCTCGAGCGCCTTGGGGGCATTGCGCAACTGCGTGTCGCAAACGGAAAGGTTATTCCAGCCCACCCGGTCGGCGGGATAATTCGTGACAAGGTTCGTATACTCCTGCACGCAACCCTGCCAGTCCCCCTTGATCCGATCGTAGAGTCCGCGATCCCGATAACGCTCCCTCTCCGTCATGTCGTCGATGTGTTTCATCGCCAGGTTCATGTTCTTCAGGGCGTCCTCGGGTTTCCCAAGGTTCTGATCCATGGCCGCCATGCCCGTATACGCCCACGTAAAGTTCGGGTCCATGTTCGCGGCCTTCTGGAATGCGTCGAACGCCTCCTGGAACTTGCCCGCGGTCTGGTCATCCATACCAATCGAAGCCTGGTGAACAGCTTCGAGGGATGCGGCCTTGAACCCTCCCGCGACCTCGTCGAACTGGACTGAGGCCGGGGTGGTGTC
>JASHNS010000108.1 GCA_030041515.1 Acidobacteriaceae bacterium
CGGTCGTCCGGCACTTTGGCCACGCCCAGATGCGCCTCCCGCGGATTCGAATACCCGCGGTCCTCGCGCTTGGCGCGCGTCAGGATCTGAAACAGCGAAGTCTTGCCCACCTGCGGCAGGCCGATAATGCCGGTTTTCATAAGGATTCCCCGGAACGAATAAATACAGCGTGTTTCAAAATCTGGTTTTATGTCGGGACACGACTTCCGTGCCGAAAAGCTTTGTACCCGGCCACGACTCCGAGGTGCCCCACATCTGCCTGAAGTTGGCAGATGTGGGAAGGCACGAAACCACCCCGGACTCGACCTCAGGTTTAGTATCAGGCCACGACACCCGCGTGCCCCACATCTGTCTGAGGTTGGCAGATGTGGGAAGGCACGAAACCACCCCGGACTCGACCACAGCTTTTGTACCAGGCCACGACTCTGGGGTGCCCCACATCTGCCCGAAGTTGGCAGATGTGGGAAGGCACGAAACCACCCCGGACTCGACCTCAGGTTTTGTATCAGGGCACGACTTCAGTCGTGCCGCCCCCCCAAACTTCCTCCGGGCTTCAGCCCCTGAAGCGCCTGCTGCCTCGCCCGAACTGATTTTGAAACGCGCTTCAATCGATTCTAGTGCTCTGGCTACCCGCTTCAACGCGTCGCCTCGGCTGCCGTTTGCCGCTCCCATGGCTGCGGGATGCGCACTGACTGCATCCCTGCCGCCGTCGCGGCCTGTATGCCCATGTCCGTGTCCTCGAACACGAGGCACTTCTCCGGCGCCACGCCCAGCCGCTCGGCCGCCAGCAGGTACGGCTCCGGATCGGGCTTCGCCCTGCTGTACTCGCCCGCGCACACCATCACGTCGAACTTGTCCGCGAGCCCCATCGCCTCCAGCGACGCTTTCACCGACTCCCGCGTGCTTCCCGAGACCACCGCAAACGGAATCCGCCCATGCGCGCTCTCGATCTGCTCCAGCACCTCGGGCACCGCCGTCAGCTTCGGCAACAGCTCGTAATAGAGGCTCTCCTTGCGATGGCCGACGGTCTCCACCGGCATCGCCAGCCCCTGCTCGCGGTTCAGCGTCGAGATGATTTCCGTCACCGGCAATCCTCCCCACGCGTAAAAAGTCTCTTCAGGAAACTCGCAGCCCCACTCGCCCAGCGCCTGCTTCCAGGCGATGTAGTGGAGAGGCATCGAGTCGGCGATAGTGCCGTCGCAGTCGAAAAGATAGGCGTGGAAAGGGCCGGGTGGGATTTCGAGAAGCATAGCTACAAGGTACAGGGTACAGCGTTCAGGCAGTGGCGGTCAGCGTGGGGCAACTGGATCCTATGAAACCGCGAGGGCTACTTTGCCTTACCTCTGCGCGAAGCTCGAGTGTTTCGGCCAGACAGCTTCGACTCTAAGGCCAAATAGATTGTCAACGCATCCTCATATTCGCGAGCCCCGCTCAATATCCAAGGCCTCTCCCGGGCGCACCTTCCCGGATGCAGGAAATCGCGCATTGCCCGGAGAGCATGGGCCAATGCAGCCGGGTCAAAGACGGCGAACTCTGTTGAAACGCTTGGTAGCCATCCGGCATTGAAGCAAACCTCGATCAGGGTCTCGAAGTGCCACTTCGTCAAATCGTCAAGGCTTGAAGGTCGGATTCGCTTAGGAAGAGTCTTCGCAATCTTCACCGCTTTATTCTTCGCCCGCAGGCATCTGAGGAGAAGTAGCCCTTCCAGGCCAGCCGCGAGCAAAGCGATAGCGGGCGAATATGTTCCGGAGGATGCGGCTTTTGAGGCTTCAGACTCGTAGTGGACAACTACGTCCAGCAGAGCTGGTGCGATCTCGTTTCGATGAAACAAGCTCCGTCTGCCGCGCTCCCGCAGGTCGTCATACTCTTTCGGCGAATGTTCCCACAGAGCGGCGATGTCGTCCAGCTCGAACTCCTTCAGTGTCGCGATGAAATGCCTTTCTAGGGCTGCCTCGAACTGCGCTTCGAGTGGAATCCGCACTTTTTCATACTCCGCGGGCCCTTGGCCACGGGGCCAGTATTCCCCGTCCTTGAGGCCGTATTCGCTCTCAAGCGCATGGAGGGAGTTATTAACGCCCCGTAATTCTGGGTTGTACCCCCCATCCAGCCATCGTCCTTCATTCAGCCCTTCGATCCATAACGAGACATAAAAAACAAGCTCTGGGAGCGCGATCTTGCGCGCAAGGTATAGGACACGGACAAGATTGATGTTGTCGCGAACCGCGTCGGGATCCTTCCACCGGTTCGGTTTCTTTGTCTTCCTTTCCGCGAGCACAATGTCGCGCGCTGGCTTTAGTAACAGCTCTCCCGTCGCCCTCTCGTTTAGTTGCCTCAGGGTGCAGGAAATTTCTCGGTGGATTGTAGCCAGCCTTCGCCGGCGACCAATGGGCCTCAGGAGATGTCTCCGGAGCTTGGTGTTCATTTCTCTGTTTCTAATGCAATCGCTCAGGGAGGGCAACTGGTGCGGCCAGTCACCACTCCATCGCGTACTGCGGCGAAATCCCCGCCGGCCCCGGCTTCGCCTCGCTCGCCAGCTCCAGCACCAGCCGCTCCAGTACCAGCCTTTTATCCGGAGGCTGCGAGCGAAGCTCCAGATCCGCCCGCGCAATCAGCCGCAGCGCCCGCATCAGCTCGCGCCGCGATTTGTACCGCCGTGCCTGCAGGATCACATCTTCGGCGGCAAACGGCGGCATCCGGAAGCCCTGCCACAGCGCTTGCCAGATCGCGCGCGAATCCCGCACATTCTTTTCGAGGATCACCAGCATCTGCCGGAACGTCCGCGCCAGCATGTAGAGGTGCCCGATCGCCGCATCCTCGCCGCCGTCGCTCGCGTTCAGCAGCCCATGCAGCAGGCTCAGTGCCCGCGCCTGGTCCTTCGCCGAAATCGCATCCGTCAGCTCGTAGAGCGACCGCTGTTTCGCCGCCAGCACCATCGTCTCCACGTCGCCCAGCGTCACGCGCCGCTTCTCGCCCACATACAGCGCCAGCTTTTCGAACTCGCCCGCGATCAGCATCATGTCCGCGCCCAGCGCGTCGG
>JASHNS010000109.1 GCA_030041515.1 Acidobacteriaceae bacterium
CCGAAACCAGCGCGTTCAGCGTGCCCAGAACATCGGATCCCGGCGCCGAGAAAATCTGGCTTCCGGGTAAATTCAGCTGGATCTTCTGCCCGCTCGGCGTCTCCAGATACGTCACGTCGCTGTCGCCGTTGTACGCCGCCGTTGCCGGAGTCGTCGTTGTGTCGAGCGTGTAGGGAGCCGTGCCGCCCTGGCTCCCGGAAAAAATGTATTGCCCAAGGTACGTTGTATTCGCCAGCGACAGGACCTCGTCCCGAATCCCGGATAGCTGGTCTCCAAGCGATTGCACATCGCTTGCGTTCAACGTGCCGTTATTGGCTTCCGTCGCCAGCGATACCGCCGTCGTCAGTTGGCTCACCACGGAGCCCAGCACCGAATCGCTCACCTGAAGCATGCTCTGAGTCGTCGACGCGGTCTGCGAAAACGTGTCGTCGTTGCCAATCTCCGCGCTCAGCAGCACGTTTTCGCCGACCGCCACGGGATTGTCGCTCAGCTGGTTCACCTGCGACCCGCTGGCCAGCTCCTCGGTGAGGGTCTCCTCGGTCTGCGAGGTCTCGTCCAGCGAGTTCACCAGGCCATTCATGTAGAGCGGATTCACGCGCACGGCTCGCTCCTCAGGTTGTGTACGTCGTCTCGACGCCCAGGTTCAGCGCCGACGTCATCACCAGATCCAGGGTGGTGAACACTTTCGATGCTGCCTCGTAGGACTGCTCCAGTGTCTCCAGTTGCGCAGCCTCGTCGTTCAGGCTCACTCCCGAGAGAGCTCCGATTTGGTTCTGCAGCTGCGTCAACGCCGCCTGCTGCGCCGTGTTCTCACTCGATACTTCGCTTACCTGATTGCCCAGAGTCGTCACAAAATCGGAAAAATACTGTGCCGGCGTCTCCCCTCCAGCGATCGCGCTGTTCGCAAGGTTCGCCATCGCCGTCGCGTTGGTGTTGTCCGAGGAGCCTTCCCCCGTTGCGGCTGCTGCAATCTGCGAGGGATCCGTCATCGTAACGGCGATCTCCGCAGCCGATCCCGACGGGTCGGCCTCGGCTGCCGTCGCGGGCAGGCTGAAGATTGCCCCGCCCGCATTGCCGGTCAGGTCAGACCCGGCCTCGTTCTGCGTGTTGATCTGTGTGGCCACCGCATAGGCCAGTGCATCGAGCGAGTTTTCCGTCTGCGGAATGTTCTGATCCCGCGCCGTCAGAATCCCGCCAATCTGACCGCCGCCCGAAGTCAGCTCGGCCGTAATGGTGTTGCCCTGCGCGTCGTAAAACTGCGTCACCCCGCCGCTTTCCCCGCTCGTCATCTGGAAGACCTGGCCCTGCGACACAAGCAACGCGCCGCCGGCCGTCGTCACCGTCAGCCCGTTGTTCTCCGTGGTTACGGTGCGAATGCCGATGAGCTGCGAGAGCTGCGTCAGGTCCTGCTGCCGCTGGTCTTCCAGCGTTCCTGCGTCCGTGCCGGGACTGGTGGTTTCAATTTGCACATTGAGCTGCGCGACGTTCTTCAGCAGCGCATTCGCCTGATCGACCACGCTGGCCGCCTGCTCGTTCAGCGACTGCTGCTGGCTTTCCAGCTGCGATGCCGCGCCGTTGAAATCGGAAGCCAGAGCCTCGGCTGCGCTCAATACCTGTTGCCGCGCCGCGTCATCCGCCGGACTTCCTTCGAGGGCTGAAAATGCGTCGAACAAATTCTGGAGATCGCTTCCGAGGCCATTCGCCTGGCTGGTATCCGTTCCCGTGCTGGTCGCCCCGCTGAACAGCGACTGCACCTGGTCGAGCGCCGTCAGCTGCGCGCTCGATGCGCTCGCGGTCTGCGTCTGCTGCCGTACCGCCTGTTCCAGCACCAGGCTGCGCTGCGACTGCGGCCCGGTCATGGTCACCCCCATGCCCATCGTCATCCCGTTCAGCGTCACAGCGTCGTTTTGTTCCCACGTCGGCATCTCCAGTGTGTAGCCAGGCGTGTTCACGTTGGCCGTATTGTTGGCGATCACGTCCAGGGCTGCCTGATCCGCGTCCAGCGCGCCCGTGGCAATGTTAAAGGCGGTACTGATCGTGCCCATCGCGCTCGTCCCCCGGCGCGACATAGCCGTACGCCTCGCGATACGCGCCGCGCAGCAGCCACAAATTGCGCCTCACCAACTGCAAGAGCCGGCCCAGTGCCCGATGCTGGCGCAGAACAGCCTGCCGTTCTCCCTCCGTTTCCGGAAACTCCGCTCCGCCGGCCGCCTCCGCCAGCTGCTCCAGCCCCGTGGCATCGGCGCGAGCCAGTGCCTCCAGAGTGGCGTTCAGCAGATCCCCGGCCGTCATCCCGTCCTTAACCCTTTCCCAGCATCTGGCTGATCATCTTGTCCGCCACCGCCGATGACGGGACACTGTAGGTTCCCGCGGCCAGCGCCTGCTGGATCTGGTTCACCTTCTCCATCCGCACATCGGAATCCGGCGCCGCCTGCGCCGCCGCACTCGCTGCCGTGCTCAGCGTCGCCTGATCGGCCGCGCTGCCCACCGCCAGGCCTGCCGGGCTCCCTGAGTTTGCTGCCGGCCCCTTCTCGACCTCCTGGCTCTGAAACAGGGGCTGCAGTCCCTGGAGGGTGTTGTCGACGTTCATACCTGATCTCCTTCCTCCCTGAGTTCATCGGCGGCAGATTCCCACACTTTAGTACCGTTTTCGTGACCCATTCCTGGAGAACTCTCAGACATCGCTCCGGCTGTTTCCATCGCTCTTCTCCGGTTGCTCAAAATGCGCGAGGATTCTGTCCGCAATGCCGAAGCCGCCGCGGTCGGAGATGGCCCTCGCCAGCACTTCCGATCCAAAGCTCATCAGGGCATTCCCGCTGCCATCGGCGCCTTCATCGTCCGATCCCCCGTCGAACAGCGGATCGTGCTGGAGCGGCTCCAGCAATTCCTTCATCAGCGAGGCCTCGAACTCATGGGCCGCCGGCTTCAGCCTGGGATCCAGGGCCTGCGACGCGGCGGCTCCTGCCGTCCCGCTCACGGCCGGCATCAGAGCACCTCCAGGTCCGCTTCGAGTGCGCCGGCCGCCTTCATGGCCTGCAGAATCGAGATAATGTCCCGGGCCGTCGCCCCAATCTGCTGCAGATTTTCCACCAGATCGTCCACGGTCGCGCCCTCCTTCAATTCAATGCTGTTGGCGGGCTTGTCCTGCGCCTGAACCGTGGTTTGCCGAACCAGCTGAGTCGTTCCCTGGCCCAGCGCATTCGGCTGCGAAACCTCGAAGTGGCTGACAATGTTCACGACCAGGCCGCCATGCAGGATGGTCACCGGCTGGAGGCGCACATCGCCGCCAATCACCACCGTCCCGGTGCGCTCGTTCACGACCACGACGGCACGCGGAAACACCGGCACCTCCACTTCCTCGACGCGCGCCAGCAGCGACGGAATGTCCTCGCCGGCAGCGGGCGCCAGTTCGATCCGCCGGCTGTCCACGGCATGCGCCAGCTTCCGGCCCAGCTCACGGTTGATGGATGAGGTGACGGCCTCCGCCGTACGAAAATCCGCATCGTTCAGCAGCAGCGCCAGCGGGCGCAGCGTATTCAGGTCCAGAGGGACAGCGCGTTCCACCATGGCCCCGGAAGGAATGCGCGCGGTCGTCGGATAGTTCACGGATTTACTGCTGCCATTGGCCGTGACGGCATACCCCCCCAGGACCAGCGGCCCCTGTGCCTGGGCGTAGATCTGCCCGTCGGGCCCGTAGAGCGGAGTGAGCAGCAGCAGTCCACCTTCCAGGCTGCGCGCGTCGCCCGCCGATGATACCGTGACATCCACCTTACTGCCGGGCTCGGCAAAGGGCGGCAGCGTTCCGGCCAGAAAGACGGCGGCCATATTCCGCGTCTGCATCATCGACGCCATGGAATTGCCCTGCAGGCTCACGCCCATGCGCTCCAGCGCCGATTCCAGCGTCTGCAGCGGAAACACCGTCTGCGAACTGTCGCCGGTCCCGTGCAGGCCAACGACGATCCCAAACCCCACCAGCTGGTTGTCGCGGACGCCCTCCACCATGGCAACGTCTTTCACGCGCGCCAGCTTTGCCTGCTGCTGGTCCTGAGCGGCGACCACGGCGACGGCGCATAGTACCACCGCCGCTACCAGCGCCACACGTATCCGCAACTTCCACCGTCGTCTCATCTAAAACACCAAGAGCTTTTCGAGGAACCGCACCACCGGGTTTTGCCGGTAGGTCGCATCGTTCACAATGCCTTTGCCGACCACTTCCAGCTCCATATCCGTAATCGCCGTCGACATCACCTGGTTTTGCGCATTCACGTCCTCCGGGCGCACCAGCCCGCGCAGCCGGATCAGCTGCGTCTGCTGATTGAACGTCAGCTGCCGCACCACCTGGATTACCAGCATCCCGTTGGGCAGCACATCGGCGACCTCGCCGCCCAGGGTCGTCACGATACTGGAATCCGTCACGCTCTGACCCTGCGCGTTCAGGCCCGACGAGGAACTCTGGTTCACGAGATTGTTCAACGCGTTGCTGCCGGCGAGCTTTCCCAGCAACGCCGAGACCTGCGAACTTGCGGTCGAGGCTCGAGAATCCTTCACCGTCCCATCGGTCGAAGCCGTCAGGCTCTCGGAGACCACAACCGCAATGGGATCGTGGATGCGCGTCGCCCTCACATCGCTGACCAGATTGGTCAACCGGCCGTCCGGCGTCCAGATCGAGCCCGGCGTCCGCTGCTCCGCGGCGCCTGCCGCCCTGACGCGAGCGACATATTGGCTCAGTGCGATGTCCGGAGGAGTACTGCCGGCCTGGGTCGCCCGCTTCTTCGTCGCGGCGCCCGCCCCGCCAGTCACCATCAGCAACGCTGCCAGTACGGCCCCTGCTCTCCGCATTCAGCGCCTCCCCGGGTCCAGCTCCACCAGTCCCGGACCGCGCACGACCCCGCGGAGAACCGCGCCGTGCAATCCGGCGCGCACCCGCACCACTTCGCCCACGCGCGCAGCTTCCAGCGCCGTGCCGCTCAGCCTCACTTCCGATTGCTTTGCATGCCGCCGCAGCGTCACCTTCATCCCGGCCCGTACCGCCGGCGGCGCTTCTCCATGGACGCACGCTTCCGGGAACGCGTCCGCCCCGCGGTTCCGCGGGGCTTCCACCAGCCGCGCCGGCCGTTCCGGATGCGCGCGGTCCCGCTCGATCAGCCACTGGCGGTGTAATGCCGCATCGAAGATCCGTTCCGGAAGCCGCGCCGCGTCCGCGGACAGGGCCAGCGCCAGCATCCCGCCGACCGCGAACTTTGCCGCTCCCCGCCGCATCGTCATCGTCTGTCCCCGATCACTTCGCCATGTTGTTCGTTTCGCTGTACATCTCGTCCGCCGCCTGAATCACCTTCGAATTGCTCTCATACGCGCGCTGCGCCAGCACCATCTGCACGAAGGCCCCCACGACATCCACATTCGAGTTTTCGAGGTAGCCCTGCTGCAGCGTACCCAGGCCTTCGGTTCCCCCCGGATTGCCCAGCACCGGATCGCCGGACGACAGCGTTGCGGTGTACAGGTTGGAGCCAACGCTTTCGAGGCCCCCGGGATTCACAAACGTGGCCAGCTGGATCTGCCCCAGCTGCGCGGGATTCTGCTGCCCCGGCAGCGTCGCATTCACCACCCCATATTGCGTGATCGTGATCGCCGTCGCATTGGCCGGAATCGTGATGTTCGGCACCACCGGATCGCCCTGAGCATCCACCAGCGTGCCCTGATTGTTCAGATAAAAATTCCCCGCCCGCGTGTAAGCCATCGTCCCGTCGGGCCGCGTCACCTGAAAGAACCCCGTTCCCTGGATCGCCAGATCCAGCGGGTTGTTTGTCTGGTTCAAATCGCCCTGGGTCATGATGATCTCGCTGGCCGCGGACTTCGTGCCCAGCCCGATCTGCAGCCCCGCAGAAACCGTTTCCTGGCTCTGCGCCGCGCCCGGCGTCACCAGATTCTGATAGATCATGTCCTCGAACTGCATCTGCCGCTGGCGAAAGCCCACCGTCGACGAGTTCGCCAGATTGTTCGCAATGGTGTCCAGATTCAGCTGCTGCGCGCTCATGCCGCTGGCCGCCGTGTATAACGCTCGAATCACACCCGCCTCCCGCCGCGCCTCATGGAACTCGCGGCAAATCCTCGCTGGCCGTCCTGTCCAGATCGTTCGAGAACATCGCAACCGCCTTCTGCATCATCTCCGCCTGGCGCTGCATCAGCACCAGCTGCAAACTGCCCTCGACCACATTCTGGTTCGAGGCTTCGAGCGCCCCCTGATGAATGCTTCCCGACGCCGCCACCGGCTTCACGCCCGCCGTCGCGGCGTATCGATTGGAGCCCTCCGCCGTCAGTGCATCGCCTGACGCAAAGCCGACGAGCGCAATCTTCCCGGCAATCGCGCCATTCACCGATACCGCGCCGTCGGCGCCCACGCCGATTTCTCCCGCCGGGATCCTGATGGGCTGCTGTTTCCCATCCAGCACCGGCTCACCCCCCTGCGTGGTCAGGCTGCCGTCCTGCGCACGCTCGAACTGTCCGTCACGCGTGTACCGCACACCCTGCTTCGTCTGGATGGCAAAGAACCCGTCTCCCTGAATAGCCAGATCCAGCGGATTGCCCGTGGGCGTCACAGCTCCCTGCCCGAGGTCGAGACGGCTTCCCCCCAGCACCCCGAAATTGTTCAGTGTGGCGTCCAGCTCGGAGTCGAGCGCCTCCGGCCCCAGCAGCACCGAGCGAAACTCATCGCGCTCCGCGCGATACCCAGCCGTGCCTGCGTTCGCCAGATTTGCGGCCGCCATGTCCAGCGCCTGACTGCGTGCCAGCAACCCCGATCCCGCTGCATAAAGTCCACTGCTCATCGCAGAGACACAGAGCAGAACCGGGACCGAAGGAGAGAACAGAAGGTTAGGAAACTCTCAGAATGGCGGGTCGCAAAAGAGCGTCAGCGAAAACATCTGCTCCTCGAAGCAATAGGTTCGTTCGATGCGCAGCGGCGCCCGTTCCCCGAAGAGCTCATACCGATCACCCGCCACCACCGTCGGAGTCGAGAGCAGGCAGCCGCCGGAAAGCTTCGCATCCAGAGCCTTCCACGCTCCTGCCACCATATTGCAAACTTCACCTGCTGCATCGTGCACCAGAACCGGCTCCGCGGGCATGCCTGCCATCCGTTCGGCCATCCGCTCCGCCACTTTCAGTCCGGCGCGCAACACCAGCGCTCCGCTCAGTGCGCCGGCCAGCCCGACGACAGCCGAGACGGTCTCGGTCTGCTCCGCAGGCGAGGGCTCGGTGGGAGCGCAGCTCACACCCACCATGATCGAAAACACTTCCACCACTGCCCGGTCCAGATGCTCTTCCCATCGGGCCACCTGTTCGGCTCCTGCCACCGCCATGCCTGCCCCCTGCGACCCCCAGGTTGTTCGCGCTGCTCCTAGTTGCGGCAGACCGTCCCGTTGCGGCAGACTGTCCCCGCCAGGGCCCCGGCATGCCCTGGTTTAGCCGGGAACCAGCAGCGGCAACACCCGGTCGCGCACCTGATCCGGCGTGAATGGTTTGCGAATATATCCCTGCGCGCCGGCCTCCAGCGCCTGGCGCACATGTTCCTCGCCCCCCTCGGTCGTGATCATCACCACCGGCACTCCCGGGGCGAGCGATTGCCGCTGCACCTGGCGCACAAACTCCAGCCCGTCCATCACCGGCATATTGATGTCCGAGACAATCAGGTCGACCCGCTCCTGCCCGAGGACGGCCAGCCCCTCGGCGCCGCTGCCTGCCTCGCGGACCCGCGTCAGGTTCAATCCGGCCTGGCGCAGCGCGCGCTCGACAATTTTGCGCATGACAGAGGAGTCGTCGATAATCAGGACCGCTGTTCCCGCCATTCCGCTTCCCTTCACTTCCCTTATCGACCGGTTCGACACTTTCTCTAAGCCGAATCTCCCAGCGCGCCGATCAGGTCCTCCACGTCCCCGCAGCGCGGCATCCCCAGCGGGGCGCGCCGCCACATCCGCAGCCAGAACCAGCCATGGACCCGGCGCAGACGGGATTCGACGGGGCGCACGGTTTCAATCCGCCGGGCGAGCGCGCGAGCCAGCAGCCAGGAATTGCCTGCTTCCAGAAAATGGGCCCGCGGCGCCGGGGCCTCCAGGTAAGCGCGATGGGCGCGGCGGAATTCAGAATCCGGCGCAATGCCGGCAATCACGTTCCATCCCGTCATTGCTTCCACGGCGGCGCTCACGCTGTGATCGATGCCCTCCGCGAAGGCGAGGTACAGCAGCCTGCCGCCCGCCACGCGCACCGGCAGCGCGCCGGCGGCTTCGGCCAGAAAGCGCGGGAGCACTGCCGCCGTCTCCTCGGGGCTGCTGCCGTCGAGGGGCAACACCGGACAATTCCACTGCGCACTGCGGGCGCGGGTGAGCGCTGCTTCATCCACCACCCCGCGCTCGACCAGCCACTCGCCGAGCCGCCGCATCTCGTCGGATTCCTCCCCCGCCTGTCGCTGCCCGGCCAGAGCCTGCCGCAGCTGCCCGGGACTCAGCCTGCCCTGCTCCACCAGCACGAGCCCCATGGGCAACCGGTGGGCGTGAGGTTGCAGGCCTCCGCGGTCCATTTCGCGCCGCACCGCCGCGGTCACCATCTCTCCCATGCACTCGGGCGAGCATGCCCAGCGACCCTCAAAACCCGGGGCCCGCCGGCTGCGCCACAGCCGCAGCCAGCCCATCGCGCAGCCAGGATTGCCGCAGGCGGCAAAGATGGAGGCGAGACTCCTCCCTCGCGGCGATGCGCGGAGGGGCTCCGCCCCACCGGCCGCCCTTTCATCGCTCAGGCCATGCATCGAATGCTCTCCAGGCGCCGCACCGGCTCGGCAACCTCCGTCACCCGCACGCCGAAGTTGCCTTCAATCAGCACCACCTCGCCGCGCGCCACAATCCGCCCGCCCACGATCAGATCCACGGGATCGGCGACATTGCGATCCAGTTCCACCACATCCCCGGGCCCCAGTTCGAGCAGCTCCTTCAGTTCCAGTTCCCGGCAACCAAACCGCACCTGCGCGTCCAGCTCCACTTCGAGCAGCAGATCGTAGTTGCCCCGCCCTGCCTCGGCTCGCGCTGCCTCCGTCGTTTCGCTGCGGAAAGGCGCCGAGGGGGATGCTCTGTGCTGCTCTTTGACACCGAGGATCAGCCGCGCCGCCGCGTCGCCGAGGCGCAGAGTGCAGGGCTCGCCTGCCTCGCCGCGCGAGCCCTCCGGCACCTCGACTTTGCCCTCAAGCCTCGCCGCCACGCTGGTCAGAATCCCGGTCCACAGCTCCCGCACCGTCTCGGCATCGGCCTGCTCCGCGGCGATCACGCGGCCGGCCACCAGAACGCCGGCCATCTCCTCGGAAGCCACCGAGAGCGACACCTCCACAGCGGGCAAAATCAGCGCGACCGTCCAGGTCGTCGCGCCTTCGAGAGGTTCGCCGCCCGGAGCGAGGGAGACCGGCTGACCCAGTTCCCGAGCCAGTTCGGTTTCGAGGCGGCTCAGCCACAGGCCGCGCTGCTGCTGACTCTCAGCGCTGTTTCCCGGCTCCATCATGCCCGGATCTCCCCCGGCGAGGCCAGATGTGCCGCCCGCCGCTCGCCGCAGCCCACCGGAGCCGCCTGAAACAGCATCACGCCACCGGCGCGCAGCTGTGCCGGCGTCCTCGCAGGCAGAGGCAACCGCACCAGGCTTCCCGCGCGCAGATCGCGCAGCTCCGCCGCGGGCACGCGCACGCGAGGAAGATCGAGGGCCGCCTCCGTATGGCACTGCCCCACCAGTTCCTGCATGCGATGGCGCGTCTCCGCGGTGTGGCGGCTCTGCCGCGTGCGTTCGCCGCCCAGCCGGCGCAGAATCGCATTCGATACGACCGCGGGAAACGCGAGGTTCAACAGCCCGCTGGTCTCGCTCACCCGCAGCTCAAAACTGAGGCAAAGCGTCTTCTCGGAGACCGGGATCAGCCGCGCCGTCTGCGTCTGCATCTGCCGCTTTTCAAAAAGAAACGTCAGGCCTACCGGAACCCACGCCGTGGTCAGCTCCCGGCAAACCGCCTCCACCACTCCGGCAAGGATCGATTCTTCAATGTCGGTCAGCTCACGCGGCTCTTCGGCCCGGCCGTCGCCACCCAGCAGCAGGTCGATGATCTGCGGCGCCGTCGTCAGATCCATCTCCAGCACCGCCACCGCGTGCAGCGGCTCCAGCCGCACCGAACTGACCCAGGCAAGCTCCGGAACCCGGTCCAGAAACTCGCTGAAGGGAATCTGCTCGGCTGAAACAAGGCTGACCTGCACGCGGCTGCGAAACCACGCGCCCAGGTGGTGCGTCAGATTGCGCGCGAAGATGTCGTTCAGCATCGAAATGGCGCGCAGCTGCTCGTTTGAAATCTGCCCGGAGCGCGAAAAACTCCACGGAAGCACCTTCGCCCCCGGTTCGCCCGCGGATGCGCCGCGCCGTGCTGCCTGGAACAGCGCGTCAATTTCTTCCTGGCCCAGTTCCTTTTCCATTCAGCCTCACTTTTTCGTCATCGCTGCACAGCAAAGTCCCGGAGGCGCGCGCGCAGGTGCACCACCGCCGAAGAATGAATCTGCGAGACGCGCGACTCAACGACGCCAAGCGCCAGCCCGATCTCCTTCATGGTCATTTCCTCGTAGTAATAGAGCGTGACCACCAGGCGTTCGCGCTCCGGCAGCGCATCGATCGCCGAGGCCAGACGCTCCCGCACCTCGCCCTGCAGGCAGCGGAAGAGCGGATCCTCTTCCTTCGGGTTGGGCAGATAAGCCAGTTCCTCCTCGCCGGAATCCTCCGACCGCTCCATATGCAGCGTGCCGATTTCCAGCCCCTTCAGCTCACCCAGCAGCTGTTGATACTCTTCGAGGCTCAGCTCCATCGCCCGCGCCACCTCCGGCTCCGCCGGAGCGCGCCCAAACTGCGCCGTCAGCCGGCGCACGGTCTCCTCCACCGCCCGGCCCTTGCGCCGCAGGTCGCGGGGACTCCAGTCGAGCGTGCGCAGGCTGTCCAGAATTGCGCCGCGAATGCGGAACTGCGCGTAGCTGCGGAACTGGACCTTCTTGGCCGGATCGAACTTGCGGAAGGCGTCGATCAGCCCCAGGGTTCCGGCGCTGACCAGGTCCTCCAGATCGACATGCTGGGGCAGCCGCTCATGGATGCGCCGCGCGATCCACCGCACCGTCGGCATCTGCTCGAGCATCATCCGCTCCTGCTCGTCGGCCGACGCCGCCGCCTCGGCCCGGCGCCCTGCCTTCTTCCACCCTCCCGGGCTGACGACCTGCCCCCCATATCCCATCCCGGCCCTCCCTGCTCAGCTCTGCCGCACCACCCCCGCCGCTCGCACCACGATCCCCGGGGGAATCTCCGCCGGCGCCACCACTGCCAGCCGCGGCAGCGCCGGCTCAAGCCAGCGCTTCACGTGATAGCGCGCCGGACTGGGACAGAGCAGCACGGGCCTGGCCGAAGCCGGCGCCGCACCGATGAGACGTTTCACAGAATCAGACAACCGGCGCAGCACCGGGGGCTGGGCACCCGGGACGAGCCACCGGCCATTCACGCCGGGGTCGGTGAGCCCCGCCACCTCCTCTTCCATCGCCGGATCGAGCGCGATCACGCGCAGCGTGCCATCGGCGTCCAGCAGTGGCTGGGTCAGGCGGCGGCCCAGAGCCTGGCGTGCCGCCTCCACCAGCTGCGGCAGCGCCCGCGACTGAGGAGCCGTTTCCACCAGGGCTTCCAGAATCGTGCCCAGGTCGCGAATCGAAACCTGCTCGCGCAGCAATTGCTGCAGCACTTTCTGCACCTCGCCTAACGAAAGAAGCTTCGGCACCAGTTCCTCGGCCAGCTTCGGATGGCTCTCCGCCAGCGATTCCACCAGCCGCTTCGTCTCAGCCCGGCCCAGCAGTTCGTGCGCGTGCCGCCGAATCAGCTCTGCCAAATGCGTCCCGATCACCGTGGCCGGATCCACGACCGAATAGCCGGCGGCCAGCGCCTCGTCCTCAAGAGTGGGCTGGATCCAGCGGGCAGGAGCGCCCCAGGCCGGCTCCCGCGTCTCCTTGCCCGGCAGCGGACGCGCGCCCGGCTCCGCAGTCACAGCCAGCAGGCAGTTCGCCTCCGTCTGCCAGCGGCCGATCTCAAGCCCGCGCAGCAAAACCACGTATTCCCGCGCGCGCAGCCGCAGATTGTCAGAAATGTGCACAGGGGGAATCAAAAACCCCAGCTCCGCCGCCAGATGCCTCCGCAGCGTGCGCACCTTGTCCAGCATTGCGCCGCCCTGCTTCGCGTCGACCAGCGCAATCAACTGGAAACCGATTTCAAGGCTCAGTTCGTCGAGCCGTGGCGCGGCAAAGCTCTCCGGCCTGGCGGCGGCTTTTTTTACCGCCTCCCCATCTGTCCCCGGAGCCTCGCCTCCGGAGAGCTTCGATGCGACCACCGCGAGCACAATCGCCGGAATCAGAAACGCCAGCTTCGGCAGACCCGGGATCAGGCACAGCGCGCCGAGCACACCGCTGGCTACGTAGAGCGTCGACCCTTTTCCGAGGAGCTGCGCACCCAGTTCGGCAGTCAGAGCGCCCGCCGAGGAGGCGCGGGTCAGCACGATCCCGCCAGCCACCGAAACCAGCAGGGACGGGATCATCGTCACCAGGCCGTCGCCAACGGTCAGGATGGTGTACGTCCGAACTGCTTCTGCGAGGCCGATGCCCTGCTGCAAAGTACCGATGAGCAGGCCCGCCACGATATTGATGGCCGTGATCAGGATGGTCGCCAGCGCGTCGCGCTGGTTGAAACGCGCGGCTCCATCCATCGCGCCGTAGAATTCTGCCTCCTGAGCGATCCCCTGCCGGCGCTTCCGCGCCGTGGCCTCGTCAATGAGTCCGGCATTCATGTCCGCGTCAATGGCCATCTGCTTGCCCGGCAGCGCGTCCAGAGTGAAGCGCGCGGTCACCTCCGCCGTGCGGACCGCTCCGTGGCTGACGACCAGGAACTGGATGGCGATCAACGCCAGGAAGAGCACGAAGCCAACCACGTAATTGCCCCCCACCACGTACTGCCCGAAAGCCTCGATCACGTGCCCGGCCGCCGAGATTCCTTCGTTGCCGTGCAGCAGGATCCGCCGGCTGGAGGCAATGTTCAGGGAGAGGCGAAAGAGCGTCAGCAGCAGCAGCAGGGTGGGGAAGACCGAGAAATCCACGGCGCGCCGCAGCTGCACCGCGGAAAGGAACACCAGAATCGACGCCGCGATGGAGCAGGCCAGCAACAGATCCAGCACAAACGCCGGCACGGGCACGATCATCACAAACAGAACGCTGATCGCGGCCAGAGGCAGGGCCAGCGTGCGCAGATGGCCGCGCCCCGATGCCTGAGCCGGAGCAGCCGCGCTCATGGCAGCGCCCTCACCGGTTGCCGCATGCGCGCGGCAGCTGCTTCGGCCCGCTCCCGCCGCACCCGCTCCTCCACCTCGCGCCGGTAGAGCCAGGCAAGGATTCCGGCCACCGCCGCGTACAGCTCGTACGGAATCGCCTGGCCCGCCTCCACCTGCCGATACAGGGACCGCGCCAGAGGCGGGTTCTCGACGATCGGCACCCCTGCCCACTGCGCCTCCTCGCGAATTTGTGCGGCCAGGAAGTCTCTGCCTTTGGCCAGCACCCGCGGCGGCTCCATCGTCTCGAAGTCGAAGCTCAGCGCCACGGCATAGTGCGTGGGATTGGTCACCACCACCGAGGCCCGCGCGATATCCGCCTTCAATTGCCGCCGGCGCATCTGCCGGCGCAGCGACCGGATCCGGGCCTTCACCTGGGGGCTGCCTTCCGTCTCTTTGAACTCGTCGCGCAGATCCTGCTTCGACATGCGCAGCCTTCCTTCACGGCTGCGCCACTCCATCACGTAATCCACCGCGGCCCAGCCCAGAAAGATCCACGCCGCATCGAGCAGGAGATTCTCCATCGTGCCCAGCAGGTCCGGATACCGTGCGAGACTCATCGGCGGCATCTGCGTCTGCGCGGCAATCGCCCGCTCCGCGCAGAACGCCAGCGCCGAGACCGGAACCAGCGACCTGGCGCAGCGCGCCGCGCCGCGCAGAGAAAAGATGTTCTTTGCGTTCTCCGCGGGATTCAGCCGCTCGGGCTTCACCTGCAGCGCCTCGAAGTTCAGCGCCCAGCCGCCGCCCTGGACCAGGCCCATCAGCGCCGCGGCGGCCGCCGCGGCACCCATCACCAGGACGGCCGGCCTGAGGCCGGTCATCATGGTCTGCCGCAGCGCGATCGCTACCCCGGCCGCCGGCATCTGTTCCCAGAGCGCCGGAGAGCCGAGCGCGAGAAAGCCTCGATACGCCCGAGCCCAGTCCGCCATCCAACCCGGCGCGGCGCAGCCCATCACGAAAACGCCGGCGAGCATCGCCGCAGCGGCCATCAGATCGCGGCTGCGCGTACGGTCGCCGTGCTCAGCCGCCTTTTGCCGGTGCCGCGGCGTAGCTTTTTCTGTGCGATCCGCAGGCATCGTCTACCTCACCCCCGCCAGGAGCTGCCCGGCTCGATCCAGCAGCAGGGCGAAGCGGGCCTCCATCCAGTGCGGCCACAACGCCAGCGACCCGATCAGCACCGTGTACCCCAGCAGCGTCTTGGCTGGGATATCGATGGCCATCACCGGCAGCGCGGGCGCCAGTTTGCCGGCCAGCGCCACGGCCAGCTCCGCCACCAGCGTGGCCGCCAGCACGGGCGCCGCCAGCTGCAGCGCGGCGGCAAAAATCCCAGCCCCCATCGGCACCAGGGCGAGGCCCGTCGCCGCGCGCAGCGCCACCGTCCCCACCGGAGCCGCTGCAAACGTGCGCAGCAGGGCGGCCAGCATCGTCTGGTCCAGGCCTGCTGCGATGACGGTCAGCGTGCCCAACAGTCCGAACATCTGCCCCATGAGCGAAATCTGCTGCGGCGCGCCCGGATCGAGCGCGTTCACCAGGGAAAAGCTGAACTGGAATCCCATCACCTGCCCGGCCATCTCCAGCGCCTCAAACAGCAGCGACAGGACCAATCCGAAGATCAGTCCCACGCTCAGCTCGCCCAAAACCGCCATCACACCCAACTCTGCGCGGGCATGCGGAAGGCCGGCCGCGACCGGCCCCACCAGGAATGCGACGGACAGTGCAAAAACCGCCTTCATGCGCACTGGAATCGCCGGCGACGAAAATACGGGCGCGAAGACCATCAGCCCGCTCACCCGCACCAGGACCAGCGTCATGGCTTCCAGCATCCTGCTCCAGTCCGGCATCAGGTGAGCCCCACAAAGCGGTGGAAATCCGAAAAAAGACCCACGGTGTAGCGCATCAGGCGATCCAGGTACCACGGCAGCCCCGCCAGCAGCAGCCCGGCCACGACCAGCAGGCGAGGCACCGTCGACAGAGTCTGATCCTGCAGGGACGTCAGCGTCTGCACCAGGCTGATCAGAAAGCTGGTCACGCAGGCGGCCAGGAGCACAGGCGCGCCCAGAATGAAAGCTTCCTTCAGAAGCGCCCGCATCAGTTCCGCCGCCTGATCTGCTCCCATCGCGATCCCCCTTTGCCGCCTCTCCCGTTTAAAACGGCGCCCTCGACAGGACCTAAAAGCTCTTCAGCAGCGAACCGGCCAGAAGATTCCAGCCGTCCACCATCACAAACAGCAAAATCTTCAGCGGCGTCGAGATCACGACCGGCGGCAGCTGGTACATCCCAATCGAAGTTGTGATCGACGCCACCACCATGTCCACCAGCAGGAACGGCAGAAACAGCACCGCGCCGATGGCGAATCCCGCTTTCAGTTCGCTCAGCATGTACGCCGGCACCACCACGCGCATCGGCAGGTCGTCCGGTTTCCCCGGCCGCGTCGTCATCGATGCCGAAACAAACAAAGCGAGATCCTTCTCGCGTGCATAGTGAAGCATGTACGCCTTCGGCGGCCCGGCGCCGCGCTCGATCGCTTCCCACCCGGAAATCTGGCCCTGCCGGTAAGGTTCCACGGCCTGCTGATCCACCTGCACCAGCACCGGCTGCATCAGGAACCAGGTCATCATCAGCCCCAGTCCCATCAGGACCTGGTTCGACGGAGCGGTCTGCGTACCCAGCGCCTGGCGCAGAAAGTGAAAGACCACCAGCAGGCGCACCATCGGAGTCATCGAAAGCAGGATTGCCGGCACCAGCGTCAACAATGTCAGCGTAAAAACGATCGTCCAGGGAACCTGGTTATTCGTCCCGAGATTCAGCCCGTTCATGCCGGACGGCGGCCGCGCCACCAGCACCAGCAGCAGCCCGCTCACCGGCTCACCCCTTTCCTGCGCGGTTTAGGAGCGACCGGGGCGCCGAGTTCAAGAACCGGCGACACCACGTCACCGCTCAGAGCCAGCAGCACCTGGCGGCCGCGGCAATTCACCAGCACCAGCGACTTTTTTGCTCCCAGGCTCAATCGCGCCTCCACACGCAGAGGCGCGGCGGCCGACCGCGTCCCCGTCAGGCCGCGCAGCCACGCCGCTGGCCGTGCCGCCCATCCGGTCCAGCCCGCCTGCAGAACTCCTTCCATCCCTTTGGCCCTCTCCCTATGCCAGCCGCGTGACCCGCACCGCCAGCCTCTGCTCTACCATTTCGAACTCGCCCCACAGCAGCAGCGCTCCACCGCAGCGCACGGGCACGTCCTGTGCGTGGTCGTGCACTGTCGTCAGCACCGCGCCTCGTTCCAGGGCCAGCAGGTCCTGCACCCGCATGCGCTCCACCCGCACCATCACGTGCAGCTCCATGGAGAGCCGGTCCAGACGTGTGTCCCGAGGCTCGGCTTCGGATTCGACCTTTGCGGCATCTTCTGCCTCGGTCCGCATCAGAGCCGCTGCCGCCCCTGTCGCAACGCTCTTTGTGATCAATTGGATTTCAGGGTCCGGCATGCTCGCTCGCCATCTCTCTCTGCGAACAAATGCCCTGAATGGAGACAGGAATATTAGAAGATTCTCAGAGTTGCGGCTGCGCTCTGCCTCTAAGCCACCGCAGAAGACGCGCTCTTCACCGTAAACCAGAAGGTCGCGCCCTGCTCCACGGCGCCCTCCGCCCAGATCCGTCCACCGTGCCGGGCGAGAATCCGCTGTACGGTGGCCAGCCCGATCCCGGTCCCTGGAAACTCGCCCCGGCTGTGCAGCCGATGGAAGGGCCGGAAAAGCTGATCGTTCTGGCTCGGATCGAAGCCCGCCCCGTCGTCGCGCACATAGAACAGGGTCTCACCGTGGGCCTGCATCATGCCCAGCTCGATGCGTGCGCTCTCGTGGTGCGAGGTGTACTTCCAGGCGTTGCGAATCAGATTATCCAGGGCAATCCGCATCAGCCCGCTGTCGGCCTCCACCGGGGCCAGTTCGCCAATGCTGAACTCGACCCGCCGCGTCGGCTCCGCGCTCTGAAGGTCTTCGGCGATCTGGCGCGCGATCGCCCCCAGGTCCACTGTCTCCTTCCTGAGCGCCACCGTGCTTGCCCGCGAGAGGTTCAGCAGATCGTCAATCAACCCTGCCATGCCACGGGTGGAATTCCGCAGCTGCTCCAGAATCTCCCGTTGCTGCTCGCCCTGGCCTTCACCCTCCATATGCTGGAGCAGATAGACCATGCCCTGAACTGCATCGAGGGGCCCGCGCAGGTCGTGCGCTACTGTGTAGGAAAACGCCTCCAGTTCGCGATTGGCGGCGCGCAGCGCCGAGGTGCGCTCCTGGACCCGGAGCTCCAGGTTGTCGCGCGCCCTGGTCAGAGCTCGATCCTGATCCTGAATCTGCGCCAGCATCTCGTTGAAAGCTTCAATCAGTACCGCGATCTCGTCCTGATCCGCGTGTGGCCCCGCACGCACCGAATAATCGTGCTCCCGCGAAACGCGCATCGCTGTTTCAGCCAGCGCGATCACGGGCCGCGCAATCAGTCTTCGTGCCGTCGCGCTGATCAGCAGTGCCGCTCCCATGCAGAACAGCAGAATGACAGCCGCAATCAGCAGACATTGCAGCGCCCTGCGGCTGGTTTCGGTCAGCCGTGCCGCGATATAAACAATCCCTTCCTGCTTCCCCTGGAAAATGATGCGATGTGCCAGCAGGACCCGATTGCCCGTCGTCCAGGACTCGTCATTCACACCGCGCGGCAACCTGACGGTGGGGGGCGGCTCGGTGATCCCCGCGCGCTCGTAGCTGGCAAAATCCTCTCCGTTGTGATCCACCAGTTTGGCTGCCATGACGTCCGGTGAACTGCCCAGCGCGCTCAGCGTCGCCGTGGCGCTGTCCGGATCATCGAACATCAGTGCCGAAACGCTGTTCGCACCCACGATCTGCGCGCTGGTCTGTAAATTTCGCACCAGATTGTGCCGGAACGAAACCAGGTCATAGAAAAAGAAGGCCACCAGCGCCAGCAGCAGCACCAGCCCGCTCACCATCAGATTCATGCGCGTCAGCTTGGCCGAGATACTGCGCGATCCCATCATGCGCGCTGTCAGCCCCGTGGAATCTCCGGAGGTGTGCTTCACGGCTGGCCCCCGATCCCCGGATTTCCTGTGACGTTCATCGCGACCTTCAGCAACTCGGAGCTGAGTTGCAGGCCATTACGGTGGGCGGCGTTCAGGTTCACAGAAAAACGCACGTGATCGCCGGTAAGAACAAACTGGATGATCCCGCCGCGCGCCAGAAAATCGGGGGCATCGCCCACGGTCAGAACGGGCCTACCCGCAACCGAAGCAAGATACGTGTCCAGCCAGTCGCGTTCACCGGCACCGAGAAACAGAATCGAACAGCCGCCAGCTTCTGCCGTGCTGTCCAGGCGCTTTACGCTGAGCTGCCGCCCCTGGATCTGCTCGCCATCGATCATCCGCGCCAAAAACTGATCGACTGAATTCTGCCCGGCGACGCAGAGAACCAATGGGCCCTGCGATGCAGCTGCCGGCCACCGCGCAAATTTTCCGAAGTTATAAAGGTACGCAGCCTCCACCTGATCCGGCGAGGGCCGCTCCGCGACAGCACGATCTGTCGGGCTGCCCCCATAGGCCAGAGAGATGACCCCGAGCGCCAGCGCCGTGCTCCACCAGCGCACCCGCTTCGTGTTTTCCCTGACCCCGCGCTGTGGCTGCGATCTCACGGCCTGTTCGCTCGCACCTCGTCAACGTTCAACTGGCCCCCCACAGGCTCGCATTAAGGGCTGTGCCGTCCTGGCGCACGATTTGATGGATGCCTGAAACTCGTAGAGCCGGGTCAAATGGAAACTACGCTGTCGACCGCACCATTCGGCGCAAATCACGCCGCACGTGCGCTGCCTGCAAAGCCGCGGCCAAACAGCCCGGCCATCGGCACGTCACCAGAATTGCTGCTGGACACTCTTTCACGCTTAGATGACGAGCGACGGTCTCGGGGTTGCCCCTGTGCGGCCATTCCCCGGGTGAAATCTTCATCGTGAAACGGAGGTCGGCCGCAAAAATGAAGCCAGGGTATTTACCAGTTGGGCGGGCTCTCCTTTTCTCACAAAGGCCTGCACCAGCGGCGCAACGTCCGCGGGCAAATCATAGAGATCTGAGAGGACAATGATCGGCGCGTCCGGGTAGCGCCCCCTTACCTGCGCAACTGCTTCCACGGCGGTCAATTGTCCGGCGAGCCGATAATCCAGCAGCACCAGGTCGGCAGGGCCTTCCGGAAACCCGATACGGTTCGCGGTTACCAGTGCTGGCAAGGCTTCATAGCCCGCGGCCGCCACGATCCACCCGTAGATCCTCAGATGGGTCGGATCGTCATCGATGATCAGAACATTCGTCGCCATCGCTCATCGAACGCATCCGTGAGTATTTGCGCTGAGAGTCTGCGCCGTCGAAGGCGCCCCATGCTGGCCAACGCCGCCTTCAGGCCGTAACTACAGCCAGGGAGACCTCTGCGGTCAAGCCCGCCCCACTGGATTGCGGAGAATCCTACCCTCGCCGACAGCGGTTTGCAAATACCTTAACTGTGGGATTTCTGGTGATCGAAGTTCTGCGCGTATGTGTCTCCGGGTAGCCCCTCGCGAACCGCACGGACGCGCAGCGCAATCGCCTGATCCCGGCTCATCTCTCCACCCAGCGTCACCAGAAAATCGCCACCGCGCGTCGCCATCACCCCAGGATGCAGTTGCGGATATCGCTGTCCCAGATCGCGCGCGCGCTGCTCTGCGTCGCTCCGCCGGCGATACGTGTAGACCACCACTCGCCACACCGGCGCTTCAGCCGCTCTCATTCGAGGTGCAGTCGCGTGGAGCGGCTCCGCCCGCGCCACCACGATGCGCGGCTGCGCGACCGCCACCTTCACCGCCGGCCCGCGATGCAGCCAGCCGTACATCATCAGCCCGGTGGCGAGGACAAGTCCCACGGCTGCCCCAACCACCCACAGAGCACCGCGCCGGTGATAATTCCAATTTCCGGGAAGTCCGCGCATCCAGTGCATGAACCTGCCGAGACGCTCCCGCATCCCGGCGAGGAAGTTCGTTAACGTTCGGTCCTCGTCGTTGAGTTCTTCCTCGTCAACTGCATCCGTCTCTTCTTTCCACCGCGGGATCAGGGGCAGATCCATCTGCCCTGCTCCCGGTTTCGCGGCAGGGATGACCTCCACGGCTCGCAGGTCCGCCAACATGGGCGCTGGACGCTTTTCGGCGCCAGCCGCACCCCCCTCCCCTGCCTTCACTTCCTGGGGTTTTCGGATGGCAGAAAGCACGCTCCCCGCCACGCGCATCGGCTCCGCCGGAGTTCGGGGCACGACCATTTCGCTTGCCTTCACCAGGCGCACCCCGGCGAGCGCAGCCACTTCTTCCACGGTTGCGTTCCCGCTCAAAGCGCGACGCACGGCTCGACCCATCGGCTCCGGAACCAATTGCAGAACGGGATCATTCTCGTTGGCCGGAATCCTGCGCGTCAGCGCCTGGGTCACAACGCGCCCTACCCCGCGCACATCCTCCGCCGCACCGGTTGCGAACCCCTCCAGATGCAGACAGTCGCTGCGCAGCTTGACCGTGTCTCCTGTCGCCAGCACGCTTCCGGCTTCCACTCGCCCGTGGGTCAGCCGCCGCGCATGGATGGCTGCGAGTCCATTTAGCAGCGAGTTCAGCAGAGGCCGCGCTTCAGAAGGCTCCAAAGCCCGCTCCCGCAACACTTCCGCCAGATTCTCCTCCGTCGCCTCCATCGCCGCCAGCACAATCGGGGTATCGCTCATCCAGACCAGCCGCGCGTCGCGCACGGTCACCACGTTGGGATGACGAATGACGGCGGCCGCGCGCAATCGCGCCAGCAGTTCCTCTTCGTCATTCAGCGTCTCCGTGAGGCTGACAATCGCAGGATTTCCATCCGGCCCCGTCGCTTCAAACCACGCGTTTCGTCCTTCCGGACGCATCAGACGCCGCAGCCGCCAGCCGCCCGGAAGTTCCCGCCCTTCAAGGTCCGTCCACAACATTCCCCGTTCAATACTCGCCGTCGCCATTGCCACCTCCCTGAGTTCGTCCCGTGCCGCCGCTCCTGCTCAGCACCTCCCTCTCCTCATCACTCATTAGTACACACGGTTTGCGGACAAAATTTCCGCGTCTTTCGGGCGCGAACCTGTTTGGATACCGGCCCCCGCCGTCCGTTGCGACTGGCACCCGGATCGATGCCCGCTGCAGGGCGAAGAACGGGTAGCCGCTATTGGATCGTCAGAACGCTGACGGCAAAAGGGGCAACCGTGAAGGCGGCATCGCTCAGCATGCCGGTGCGCGGGGGGCCATCGCCAGTCGCAGCATCGACCGTGGCAAAGTTCGCGTGCCCGAATTCGCGGGGCAGCGTGAGCCGGAACGCCATGTCCGCTTTGTTCACGATCAGAAGACTGCGGCCACGCGCCGTGGCGTATCCCTGCGCCAACACGCGGCCTGCATCGCCTCCCGCGACGGAAGTTGTCACGAGCCGGTCTCCGGGATGGAAGTGATCAACCAGGAGCTTCAGCACCCAGTAGCGCGCGTTTGGCTGGCCGTTGGTGAAATCGATCAGGGAAACACTGGGATACTGCGAAGGATAGCCGACGAGCTGCGATTCGCCGATCACGTCGACTCCCATCTGCGACAGCTCGACAAAGAGGTAGGCGTAGAGCGCGCCTGCGGCGTTCCAGTAGATTTGCGGAATCTTCTGCCCCGGCGGTGGTCCGCCTGGATCGAAGGGAAGGATCACTCCCAGTTCGTCGGTGTCGATCTTCGTCGCCGGGGAGAGGCGGTCGCGGATGGCAAGGATATAGCGGGTGGTCGAGAGAAAGCCATTGGCCTGATCGAAAAACGTGTGCTGCCAGCTGTCAGGACCTTCATCGGACGCCGGCGTCGCGTAGAAGTGAAAGGAGATGAAGTCCAGCGGAATACCAGGCTGATGGTTGCGCGGATTGAGGAAATATTCGAAGTAACGTGGATTGCCGCCGGGATCGGCCAGAGCCATTCCGACGAACTTCGTGTCCGGACTGACGCGATGAATCGCGGAGACAATGGCATCGTAGCGGCGCGTGTATTGCTCGGGTGTCGTGTTGTGCTCGGAATCGACTTCGTTCAGGACTTCCCAGTACGGAAAGCGGTAGTGGTAGCCGGAGGCATGCCAGCGCCCCAGTTCATCGCGAAATCCGCCTCGCGTATACCAGCGAACGAGTCTGGCATAGTAGTCGCCGAGTTCCCTGCCTGTGGGATCGCGAAGCTCGGTGCCCTGTGTATAGTCCCAGTCGACCTGATTGGGATCGGCAGGGTACGAGACAGGCTCTGCAGTCCTGAACATCCAGGCGGGAATCGTGCTGAAGTTCATCACCGTCGAATGTCCCGCCGTCGCTGCCAGAAAGTCCTTCGTGACGGGGTCGACGCCGGTAAAGTCCCAGTACGTGCGGTCGGCTGCGGGCGGCTGTAGTTCAGCCACTGCCATTTTGGGATAAGGAAACCACGGAACGTAGCGCACGTAGTCCGCGCCCAGGGCTTTGAGAGCCGAGAATGCGCCGTCGTGGATCGGCGAGCCGGCCTCGAGCATCGGGTTCACAACCACCTGGAGCGTCGGCGTTGAGCGGGAGACGCGGACGGTTTGTTGCCATTGAACGGAGATCGTCTGCTGCGCGAAGGACGCCGCACCCTGTGCATCGAGGAGCATAGCTGCGCAAACCATGACCGCCAAACTCGGACGCACGCAGAATCTTGCCGGCATAGCGGACATTGTACGAGCGCGGGACGTTGCGCGAGCTAACCGAAAAGGGGCGGCCCAATCAGCCCGCCGGCTTTCGGATGGCGGCGTGGTCGTGATGTGCGGGCCGGCATGCCAGGCCCATCGAACCTTGTCTCATTCAAAATCAGCCAGGTCCCGGAATCTCCGTGGCACGTTTTCCTCTGCTACCCTCGTTCCAGCATGTCTTCGCCGCCTGTGCCACCGGCACCTCAGCCGGCGCCGCCAACGTTCTGGTGTGCCGTCTGCGCTCGACCCGTTCCCGATCCCCTGGTTTGCGGCGATTGTTCCGCAGTCATCTGTCGCGTCTGCGGGACTCCTCTCGAGTCCGCTGACGAACTTGCTTTCGGGTAATCGATGCCGCCCCGCACTCGATCTTCCTCTCCTGCGCCCGCCGCGCAGGCATCCCTCAGTCCTGAGAATCCGCCCACCGTAAGCGGACGCTGGCTCCTCGCGGCTTTCGCCGTCACCCTGGCGGCTGCCGCTCTCTGTGCCTATGCTGTGCTCTGTCTGCTTTTCTATCAGGGCCAGTGGCAACTGCTGTTCCATCCCTCGCGCGCGATCTCAGCCACGCCCTCGAGTGTTGGCCTCGCTTTCGACGACATCCGCTTTGACGTCACCGATGCGGGTATTCCCCGTCTCGACGGCTGGTGGATCCCGGCTTCCGCCAACAGCCCCTCGGCTCCGACCATTCTTTTTCTCCACGGCGCCCGCGGGTCTCTTTCCGATTGCGTGCCCGCTCTGGCAGCACTTCGCAATCTCGGCGTCAACGTCTTCGCCATCGACTACCAGGGTTTCGGCCACAGCGCCGGCCGCCATCCCACCGAGCGCCTCCTCAACAGCGACGCTGCAGCGTCCTGGACGTACCTCACCGGGACGCGACACATCCCGGCGCGCATGATCGTAGTTTATGGCGATGGTGTGGGCGCAACGCTGTCCGCGCGTCTCGCAGCCCGGTTTACTCCCGCCGGTGTGATCCTGCAGGATCCCAATCCACCGGCGCGGCAAATCTTCCTCTCCGACGCCCGCGCGCGGATTCTGCCGCTGTTTCTGTTACAGAAGGAATTCCTCAATCCCACCGCCGAGCTCGCCCGCGGTCATGCCCCGCTTCTTTTCCTCGACCTTGACGCTCGCAGCGGCCCCTCCCGCGCCTGGCAGCTCTACGAAAGCTCGTCCAATCCGAAACAATACGACGATCTGCGGGTCCGCCCCGGCGCGTGGCTGGTAACCGTCCGCCGCTTCCTCAGTGAAGTTCTGCCCCCAGGCAGATAAATTCGGCTCACTCGCCGTTCGCGCGACGCCTGACCATGTCCCCGGATGCGCGGCGATGATGCGTGCCGCCGTCCATCGGCACCACATTCGGCCGTGCTCCCGTGCCATCGCCGGGATCGCGCGGCCGGACGACGGCCCTTGGCCCCAGGTTAGTCGGCAGAAAGATACTGAAGACCGTACCGTGTCGCTCGATCCGTGTTGAGGAACGCAGCTGGATTTCTCCGCCGTATCGCTCGATGATGGAACGGGTCACCCACAAGCCCAGCCCTGTGCCGCGCTGCCCTTTGGTGGTGAAGAAGGGCTCCCCCAGGCGCTTCTGCACCTCCGGAGGGATCCCTGCCCCGTCGTCGGCGACGGAAACACGCACGCCCCGAACACCGGCGTCTGACCAGCTGCGCGACCTTCGCACCCTGAGGCACAAATGTCCGTTCATGGCCGAGGCCTCAATCGCATTCGTCACCAGATTGGACAAGACCTGGCGCATCTCCCCCGGAAACACCAGCGCTTCGTCGCGGCATTCGTAGCGCCGCACGATGCGCAGATTCTTTTCCGCAATTCTGCGGCTGTACAGGGCAAGGACCTCTTCCATCAGCTCATCGATGCGAGCACGCTGAGGACCCGGTGTTTCACGAGCAAATTTCAGCGTCTGCCGGCTGATTTGCGCCACGCGTTCCAGTTCGCGCTGCGCCATGCTCAGATAACCCTGCGCCCTTTCGGTCAGGCCTGACTCTTCGCCGAGCAGATACAGCAGATTTGTCACCGACTCCAGCGGATTATTGATCTCGTGAGCGATGGTGGCTGCCAGACGGCCAACTCCGATCAGCTTATGGTTGTCGCGCAGCATCCCGGAGGCGCGCTCCAGTTCGCCCCGCGTGCGCTCCTGCTCTTCCATCGAGTGCCGCATCCGAATCGCCCGCTCCATCGCCGACGGCAGACGATCCAGTTCGGATACCGGCAGGTAATCCGTCGCACCCTCCCGCAGAATCCGCAGCGTCTCTTCCTCGCTGGCGGTTTCGCCAACCAGAATCACCGGAACCGGGGGCTGCGCGGTGCGAGCCCGTTCCAGCAGCTCGTGCCTGTCCATCTCCGGCAGGCCTTCGCTGCCGGCCACGATCATTTCCGCGGCACCGCCGCGAAGGGCCTCTGCAAGCTCTCTCGTTCCCGCAGCCAACACGGGACGCAGCGACAACCCGGTCCGTTGCGCCGCGTCGCGTATTTCTCTGAGCGGCAACGATGGAGTACGAATTATGACGAGTCCCGACACGAGTCCCCTGCGTTCCCAGCCTTCGGCTCCACGGTTCAGAACCGTGGGGCTCTTTCGCGCTTCAACTTTCAACCCGGGAAGCACCTGCGCTTCCAGCGTTGCCATGCGAGCCTCCTGATTTCAATTGGTGCCCACTCCCGCGGATTGGTTCGACCGCAGGAAGTGCGAGCACACGGGGCCCGTAGGTAGATCCAGCTCTTTCCCTGGTCTTTCGATGGCTCGCTTTTTGTCCGGCGTTGCCCTTTGGGGACCGCCGGCGCCGCGCCGGTGTCATCCCTTCGGCCTGCCCATTCGTGACTTCCGGATGCCGGTGTGCTGAATTTCCGCATCCATAAACGGGTATCCTGATCTAAACAGAAGTATTCGATGAACTTGCGCATGATGAGAAAGCTGCCTGTGGCCCAAATTGCCGCCAGTCTTGTGGCCGGTTTCGCGCTTGCGATGTCAGCGGCGGCGGTGGCTCAAAGTAACTCCTCCAATTCAGCGGTCAATCCCTACGCCGGCAGCATTCAGGCGGTCCCGGCCACCCCGGGGGTTCGCCCCCTGTCCCTCGATGAAGCCATTCGTCTCGGTATTCAGAACAATCTGGCTCTCCATCTGGCGAAGGATCAGCAGCAGGAGGCCCAGGCCCAGAAACTTCAACTCGTCAATGTGCTGCTGCCCAATCTCTCCCTCCACGGGGAAACAGGCGTCCACGAATTCAACCTTGAGGCATTCGGGTTTCATCCCTCCTCGATCGCGCTCTTTGCTCCGCTTCTGCCCAAAGGAGTATCGCCCTCGGCCTTTCACCTCATCACCAGGGTCGATACCACGATTGGTCAGATCAACTTTTCCCAGGCGCTCTTCAACTGGAGCGGTTACGACGTCTGGCGTGCGGGCATTGCCGGCGAGAAAGCCGCGTTCTATAGCGCCCAGTCCGCGCGCGGCCTTGTCGTGCTCAACGTCGGCACCTCCTACCTCCAGGCCATTGCGGCCCGCTCCGAGGTGCAGTACGCCGAGTCGCTGCTGAAAACCGACAAAACCCTGCTGGACCAGACTCATCAGGAGCATTTGGCCGGCGTCGTTGCCAACCTCGATGAACTCCGAGCCCGCGTTGAATATCAGCAGCAACAGCAAGCCCTCATCGCGGCAGAGGACAACCTGGCCAAAGCAAAGATCGCGCTCAACCGGGAGATCGGCCTCGCTCCCGACCAGCAAATCCATCTCACCGACACCGAACCGTACGCAGCCCTTCAGCCCATGCCCATCGAGCAGGCCCGCGATCGGGCGTATCGCGACCGCCAGGATTACCAGATGCTCCGCCAGGAACTGCTGGTCGCCGATCTGGAGCGCAAGGCGACCGCGCACGAGCGCTTCCCCACCCTCACCTTCAGCGGCAACTATGGAGTCACCGGCATCACGGGTGGCGTCTATCACGACACATTTGCTGCCGTGGGCACCCTGAGTGTGCCCATCTTCGAGGAGGGCAAACTGCGCGGCGATCGCGATGTTGCCGAAGCCCAGCTCCAGGAGATTCAGGCCCGCATGTCCGATCTCACTGTGAAGATCGATCAACAGCTTCGCGACAGCATGCTCGATCTGCAAACCGCGGAACAGACCGTCGACGTGGCGCGCAGCAACGTGCAGCTGGCCGCCACCGCACTGGACGAGACGCAACAGCGCTTTATTGCCGGTGTCACCGACAACCTTCCCGTTGCCGAAGCGGAGTCCACCCTCGCAGCCGCCCAAACGCAATACGTGAACAGCGTCTATCAACTCAACGTCGCGCGGCTTGGACTGGCCCGCAACCTTGGCATCGTTGACACCCAATACAAAAGCTTTCTCGACGGCCAGCAACCAGTTCCCTCAGCCCGCTAAGCCGATTCCCTCGCCGGACACCCGGAAGCGGCATCCCGGTTCTGTCTGCACTCGTCTCACCTGACTCCCCAGCTGAGCGCACCCGCTGCCGCGCTCGTTTCTCTGCCGTATAATGCCTCTCATCTTTCGAATGCCGCCGATTGTGCTCCCCATTTCGAGCGATGGCGCCGTGAAGTTGGTGTTTCCCCGGGCCCGTGCCCCACAGAGAGGAGTTGTCAGGTGACCCCAGGCCGTTTTCGGATCGTAGTGTTTTCCGTTGCTGTCCTTTGCTTTGCCCCAATCGCGCTTCTGACTTTCGTCCCCGCAGTATCGGCACAAACCGCCGTCACCGGCGGCCTCAATGGCGTCGTCACCGATTCCACCGGCGCCGTGGTACCGGGCGCCACCGTCACCCTGGTGGAAATTCACACCGGGGACACGCGGGTTGTCACGACGAACGCCCGTGGCCTCTACACGGCACCATTTCTGAAACCTGGCAGCTACCAGGTTTCTGCCACAGCGAAGGGACTTCAATCCACGACAACGTCGGTCGAAATCCTCGTGGGCCAGCAGTCGCTGGCCAATCTGACCGTCTCGCCCTCCGCCAGCAAACAAACCGTCACCGTCAGCGCCAACAATGCCCAGCTGATCCAGACAGAGGACGCCACGCTCACCACTACCTTCACCAGTCAGCAGTTTGAAAACCTGCCCAATCCCGGCGGAGACATTACGACCTTTGCCTTCACCGTGCCCGGCGTTGTCATGAACGCGGGCACGGGCGGCAACGGCAACTTCAGCACCAGCGGACTGCCCGGCATTTCGAACCTCATCATCCTCAACGGCGCCGACCAGACAGACTCCTTCTTCAACGACTCCACCACCGGCGCCTCCTCGCTCAGCATCGGCGCGGCTGAAATTGCCCAGGCCTCCTTCGTGCAGAACGGCTACAACCCCGAGTGGGGACGCCAGGCCGGCGGCGTAGAAACCTACGTGACCAAAAGCGGCACGAATCGGTTCCACGGTTTGCTGCAGTGGACCTACAACAGCTCCGGCTTCAACGCCAACGACTTCTTCTACAACCTGAATGGCACGCCGCGGCAAAAAGCCATCTCCAACCAGTACGCTGCTCAAATCGGCGGCCCCATCATTCGCAATAAGCTGTTCTTCTTCGCCGACACGGAAGGCATTCGTTACATCGAGCCCTCGCTCAGTTACGTCACCTTCCCCACACCGGCCTTTCAGGCCTACACCATGAGCACGATTCCGGCCGGCAGCGTCCCTCTTTACACGCAAATGTTCAATTTGCTGGATAGCTCACCGTTCTATAAGACCTCGGTGCCGGTCACGAACGGCGGCGGCCCGTTGCAGGATGGATCCGGCAATCTCGGATGCGGCAGCGTCGCGACCACCCCGGTCCCAGGCCAGCCCAACACCTACTTTGGCGCTTTGCCGGGCAGTACGGGCACCGCCGTCCCCTGCATGACAGCGGCCGCGGCCGTGGCCAGCGGCGCGGTGGTGGAACACATCATCGTCGGCCGCGTCGACTGGAACCTCAGCGATAAGCAAAAGGTTTTCGTCCGCATCAGCGACGATCAGGGATCCAAGCCGGTTTCCGTCAGCCTCGTCAGTCCCCTGCTCAACGTGCTCAGCAGCCAACCCATCTGGAATGGCCAGCTCAACCACACTTACTCATTCAGTCCCTATCTGACCAATCAGTTCATCGCATCCGCTTTCTACTATTCCTGGCCTTACGGCCCGGCCAATCTGCAGCAGACGCTGGCCGCCTCACCCACGGAGTTTTACAACGGCTCCGATGGCGGCATCAATTATTCCACCGGCCTGGGCCAGGAGGGCACAGTCGGTTTCAACTGGGGCGGAAATCCCACGACAACCAATTCCGTCCAATACCAGTTTGTGGACGACCTTTCCTGGCTGAAGGGCAACCACACCCTCAAATTCGGCGCCAACTTCAAGCGCTACGATGTCACTGACGGCTATCCCGAGGTGAATACTTACGGCGGCTACTTCTCCTTTGCCCAGCTGGGAGATCTGGCCGGCGGCAGTCTGCCGGGCCCCTCAGGCGACTCCAACTTTCAGCAGACTTTCGACACCGCCAAGGAAATTGCCATCGCCGGCTACAACTATGGCGTCTATGCGCAGGATGAATGGCGCGCCACGCCACGCCTGATGCTGAACTACGGCATCCGCGTCGACCGCGATGGAAACATTTCCTGCAAAACGAACTGCTTCTCCCGCCTGGTCGGCGGCTTTCCCCAGGCCAATGCGACGCTGGATACTCCCTATAACCAGCTCCTCGCCACCGGCTACCACAACGTCTTTTCCTCGCTCGAGGCCGCCGTCATTCAGCCGCGCTTCGGATTCAACTGGGATCTTCTGGGGAACGGCCACACCGACGTTCGCGGCGGCTTTGGTATGTTCGCCGACGCCTTTCCCGGCGCGCTCATCGAAAATCAGTATCTGACCTTCCCCGATAACTACGGCGCCTTTCTCGAAGCCGGCAACGTCGCCGAAGGTCCAGGCAGCGCACCGGCCTACGCCCTCGCCTCTTATAACGCCCTCAGCGCCGGTTTCGCCGGCGGCCAAAGCGCCAACCAGATCGCCGCCTCGCTGCCCGCCGGCTCACCCTTTGCCGCGCCCGCCCATTACATCTCGCCCGACCACATGGTCACCGCAAAATATGCTGAGTGGAGCCTCCAGCTCCAGCAGCAGCTCACTCCCTCCGATGCCCTCATCCTCGCCTACATCGGCAACCATGGCTACGACGGCATCAGCTACGACTATGGCATCAACGAAAGCCTGAACGGCAACGCGTATACCTACGGCACCGGGTATTCCAGCTTCGAGGACGTTCCCGCCAATCCCCCCGATCCCGCCTTCGGCCAGATGGGCATTATCAACGATGGCGCGGTCTCCAGCTATAACGGCGGCTACATTGAATACAAGCACATCGACCACCATGGCCTGACGTCGGATATTTCCTACACGTATTCGCACGCGCTGGACGATGTGTCGAACCAGGGCCAGGATGAGGTCTTCAACGGCAACGGCCTTCCCTTCCAGATCGTGCCGAATCACCCTTACCTGCTGATGTATTCGAATGCCGACTACGACATCCGCAACAATTTCCTGCTCGATCTCACCTGGATCGAACCGAACAAGTTCCAGAACAGATTTGCCGCGCTGGCGGCCGCGGGATGGACGATTGCCGGAAAGACCTACTGGCGCTCCGGCGAGCCCTTCAGCGTCTTCAACAACAACGCCGCGAACGATCTGTACAACGGGACCGGCAATTACTACGTCCTCGCCGACGTCCTGAACAATCACTTCAATCACACCTGCACTTCATTCAGGACGCCTTGCTTCCAGGGCCACTACTTCAACGGCTCCGGCGCCTATCCCGGGTCCAGTGGCGATCCGGACGCCAACAACGATCCGCCGCAAACCGACTTCGGCAACTATCCTCGCAACGCGTTTTACGGCCCGCATTTCGCTGACGTCGATCTCAGCCTGTACAAGAACCTCTTCCAGAATGAGAGGGGCATGCAGTTCAAAATCGGCGCCCAGGCCTACGACCTCTTCAATCACCCGGAATTTGGCGCGCCCCAAAACAATGCGTCGCTGTCCAACCTGGGCCAGATCGAAAGCGATGTCGTCCAGCCTACCGGCCCCTACGGCTCGTTCGGATCATCCAGCTTCGACCGCATCGTCGTCGTCACCGGCAGCTTCACTTTCTAGCCGCACCGCGCCCCCGCATCGGCCCATTTTCGGCGGATGCGGGAACGTACAACCCACACCGCACCGTTTCGCCCCTGTCGCTCTCGCGGCGCCGGGGGCAGCTGCCTCACTCCCTGGCCGGCTCCCAAACCTCCACACGGTTTCCTTCCGGATCGGTGAACCATCCGAAGCGTCCATACCCGGCCGACTCGCGTTTAGGATCGACGGCGACGCCCGCCGCCGCCAGCCGATCCAGCAGCTCATCCACGCCGTCCACCTGAAAATTGAGCATGGCCGGCTGCGCTGCCGGGAAGTACGTGGATTCCTGCGGAAAGAACGCCAGCACAAACGGCGCGCGCATTCCCTCTGCGGGCAGCATGAAGCCGTGCTCCGCCGGGGGCAGTCCCAGATGTTGTTCGTACCAGGCGTACAGCGCTTCAGGAGATTTCGCCCGCAAAAATACTCCTCCGATGGTCGCGTTCATTTCATTCCTCCTCAGCAAGCAGCCGGGCCAGCGTCCTCGGGTGCTTCCTCGCCAGCTTCTCCGCGCGGGGCTCCGCATTCAAAATCTGCTCCGGCCTGGGCTGGCCAACGCGTTCTCGCGCATTCGCCTTCACGGCTTTCACCGCCGAGAACGTCTTCTTCTTTGCGCGTTTCTTCGCCATGGGCTCCCACCCGCCTCTTGCACAACAACGTTCGACCGCCGCGGAGCTGCGCTCGCCTGCACCACAAAGTAGCACCTCCCCAGCCCGCGACTGTAAAATACTTGCAGTGGAGCCTTGGGCTATGGAAGAACGCGAGTTTTTTAATGAAAAATCCGAGCAACGGACTCATACCCTGACCTGTCCGCATTGCGGCAAGTCCGGGGAGTATCAGGTGCGCTGGCTGGTCAGAACAAGAAAGGCCTCGTTGCCGCCTCGCGCCGACGAACGCGATCGAGCCCGCTTTGCCAAGGCGCAGTCCTATATGGTTCGCCAGGACGATCTGGTCGCCTGCTCGAACATCCGCTGCCGCAAGCGTTTTGAGGTCACCAGCCTGCAATCCGTCGCGTTCCTGCAGTCCGCCTGACCCGCTCAACCCTCAGCGGTCAGCCTGCGATCTCACACCGGGGCTTCCGATCACAGACTCCCGGCTGCTGTTCACTGGTTTTCCATGAGCCACGAAGGAATACGTCTGGTCAGCGCTGAAGAGGCGCGGCGGGAACCGGAGCTGGAACTGCCCCGCGACGCCGTTACGCCCGCGAAAGTCCGTGTGCTGCAGACCACCGGCGAAGGAGTCGAGATCGACTGGAAAGACGGCCATCGCAGCCGCTGGAGCTTTGCGTGGCTGCGTCTGGCCTGTCCCTGCGCTACCTGCCACGAGGAACGCGAAGCGCAGGGCCGCGCTCCAGGCGAACCCAAACCAAAACCCGCCTCGCTGCTTCCCATGTATCAGGCTCCGGCGCGCCCCGAGTCGTCAACGCCCGTGGGCAACTACGCCATCAGCTTCAAGTGGAACGACGGCCACGCCAGCGGCATCTATTCCTGGGATTACCTCCGCCGCCACTGCCCCTGCAATGCCTGCCGCGAAAGCCGCTCTTAACTCTCCTGCTTGCCTTCCAGCGCTCCCGCCACCTTCGCGTAAAACGCGCTCAGGTCCTCGCCCGGCCCCATCGTCAGCCGCCGAAACACCTTGAGCAGCGGATAGATCTGCGATCCAGCCACTTCCAGGGCAGGCATTGCGAATTGGCCGCCCGGATAAACGGCCATGATCCACTCCGCCGGCCACTTCCGCCGGAACACCTCGCCAAAGTAGCCACCCCAAATGCGCGTCGCGTCCTCCAGATCGGCAGCCGGTACGGGAATCCGCGCCGCCAGCACCGTCTCCAGGCGCGGAATCGATTCCGGCGCATAGTCCAGGGTCATCCCGTGGTCCTCCATCGCCAGGCGCACGGCGGTCTCGGCGTAGTTCTGCATCATGGCTCCCAGCGAGTCGAACTCGCGGCCCGTATCATGCATCTTTTTCGTCACGCTTTCCAGACTACAGGAGATCCGCCGCTGCCGGAATCCGGCATCCACAGCGTTCCCGCTCCCTTCCGTGGGACAGAATGCGCTCCGGTGCTGTATCCTGGAATTTCGCTCAACAAATCTGGACGACGGCTCGGACCTGAACCGTTGGGAGGTTGCGTCTGTTGAAGGGTAAGCGTAGTTCCTGGCTGGGTAGGACGGCTCTCGCCGTTTTCATGTTGTTTTCAACCGGTTTGATCGGCGTCCCGGTGCACGCCCAGGTTGTCAGTCCCCCGCCCCATCCGAATCTACCGCCTCCGGAACCACTGGCCGGCGTGAAGTACAACTTCCCGTGGGAAATCTACGGCGGCATCGGCTATGCCGCTACCGACGCGGGCCCCAATGTTCTCCAGCAGGCTCTTCTCGGCGGCTTCGACGCCCGTGCCGTGCGCGAGTTTTCGCAGCACTGGGGGGTCGGAGCGAACGTTCGCGGCTATTTTGGAACCAGCGGCGTCGGCAACACCTCGCCAGTCAAGATTCACGGCCCCTTCGTCGCCGAGTACTTCCTCCTCGGCGGACCCGAATACCGCGTGCTCTCCAACGAACACGCGGCCATGATGCTCCACACCTTTGTCGGAGGCGTCTACGGAGACTTTCAGCACGGCCTGAATGGAGTCCCGCCCGCCGATGTCGGCTTTTTCTCGAACCAGATGGCCCTGGGGATGGCCCTCGGTGGCTCCATCGATCTCAACCGTTCGCCGCGCCTTGTCTTCCGCATCGCACCCGACGCGCTCATGAGCGACTTCGGCGGCAACGGCCTGGCTGAGCACATGTCCCTCTCCCTGGGCGTCGTCTACCGGATGGGCCACCAGTTCAGGGTGAAGTAGCGCCATTCAGGAAACCGCAAAAGGAGGAGCCTCGGCTCCTCCTTTTCGTTTTGGGCCGGTGCTCCACGCTGCCCTCGTTCCCACCGCGCACACAGCTGAAACTGAGGATGCCCGTCGCGCGCTCCTGCAACGGAGCACGACGACTGACCGGCAGGCGAATCTCACTCCGCACGTCGCGTTCATCTCCACGATGCCACGCACCCAATCCGATTCGCGGAAACATCCGCCGTTCAAACTCTTTTAACCCTCCCGTGAACACTCAGTCACACTGACTTCATAAAGTCAGTCTGTCCACGCGATTTCCCCAGGGCTAAGCACCAAAATCCAGGAGGCATTGATTGAGCCGTTTGTGCGGAGGAGTGTGGCGCAAAGCCACCGTTCTATCCGTGTGCCTGATCGCAGCGTTGTTTTCAGGCATGAGCGCCCTCTACGGGCAAACCAACACCGGTTCTATTCAGGGCGCCGTCGTCGATCAGGCCGGCAAAGCCATCAAAGGCGCAGGCGTCGCTGTCACCGGTCTTGCTCTGCTGCACCAGCGGACTGCGTTCACCGGCGCCGACGGCAAATTCACCGTCGACAATCTGCCTCCAGGTACCTACAGCGTTCAGGTCTCCGCCACCGGCTTTGCCGTGCAGACGCAGAACAACGTAAACCTGTCTGCGGGATCCACCGCGAATCTCTCCTTCAGCATGCCCATTGCCTCGGTCGGGCAGGAAGTGACGGTTGAAGCCGAAGCGAATAATTC
>JASHNS010000110.1 GCA_030041515.1 Acidobacteriaceae bacterium
GGCAAAACCGCTCGTCTGGAAGACACCATTCTCAAGACGAACCTCGACGCGATCCCCGAAATCGTTCGTCAGATTCGTCTGCGGGATCTCGGCGGCATCATCGTGATTGACTTCATCGACATGGATGAGCGGCGTAACCGGCAGCGAGTGACCCAGGCGCTCGAGGATGCTTTGCGGGCCGATCGCGCCCCGACTAAGGTGCTGCAATTCAACGACTTCGGCTTGGTGGCCATCACTCGCAAGCGCGTCAAGCAGTCGCTCGAAAGGACCCTCAGCGCGCCCTGCCCGGTTTGTACGGGGACGGGCATGGTCAAGAGTCCGGTCACGGTTGCGAATGAAATCTGGGTCGAAATGCGCAAGATGATGCGGCATTTCGAGCGCAATGACGTGCTGCTGCGCGTTCACCCCGAGGTCGTCAAAATCCTCAAAGCCAACAATGCGAAGTGGCTGAACGAGCTTGAGGAGATGAGCGGCAAGACCATTATGGTGAAGAGCGATCCGGCCCTGCCGCCGGAGCAGTTCGACATCCAGGGATAGCGTCCTTCAGTGCGGATTGCGGGCCGGCGTATGCTGGCCCGTTTTCCTGCCCTGGGCTGCCAAATTCGGCCAAAATGCATCTGACAATGCAACTTACGCGCAATTCCGGTGTCCAATACTTGCGGGACGGAGTCCATGCTCATCCTGTACGGTTTTTTCCATCACTCATCTGAGGGGTTCTGAAATGGTTGCGAACTGTGATCGTACCTGCCCGCCCATCCTGCACGTCCAGCGCATGATGGCTGCCGCTGTCGCGGTCGCCATTGGGTTTTCGCTCAGCGCCGCTGCCCAAACTGCTCCAGCCTCGAAGATCTCCGCTGACGCGCAGACTTACTCCAGTTCGGCGGCGTATACGGAATCTTTGAATTCCGAAGCGCTGCTCGGTGCGGCGCCAGCGGCGCCGCTGGCCTATGCCTCGCCCCAGTACGGCGGCCATAACAACAACTACCCCAGCTACAACAACTACTCGAGCACATGGAGTCACATCGCGCTCGATTTCGGGGGCGGCTTCACCGCTCCGATCGGCAACGACACCACCTTCTCCCAGGCCGCGCTGAACGCCGGCTATATCAGTCCCAGTGAGGGCTGGGGCTACAACATCAATATCGGCGGGGGCTGGAATTTCACCAAGAAGCTCGGCGCACTGCTGGAATACCAGTTCAATCGCGAGAACATGGACAACGGGTATCTGAACGCCTTCAACGCCGCTATCGGCAACACCAGCACCTCCAGCTACAACAATGGTGGCGTCGGCGGCAACATCAACACCTGGTCCTTAACGCTCGATCCCGTCTATTATTTGCCTTACAGCCAGGGGTCCGGCTTCTTCGTCACCGGTGGTGGCGGATTCTATCGCAAGGTCACGAATTTTACTGAATCCGTCTGCGGGCAGGAGTATTTCTACACCATCTGTGAGGCCTCCACCGCGTATCACTTTTCCAGCAACCAGGGCGGTCTGAACGCTGGCTTTGGCTGGTATCACAAGGTCTTTGGGCCGGACAGCAACGGGAAGTTCTATGCGGAAGTTCGCTATGTCTGGGTCGATTCTCCAAAAGCTGACAGCTCCGACTACTATCAGGGCGAAGGCACCGAGGGGCTCATCCCAGTCACCTTCGGAGTCCGCTTCTAATTGCTTTGTAATTCAGGCGCTGGCCCCCATCTCGGCTGGCTGGCGCCTGGCACTGCCGGTCCATAAACTCTGATCGGTCGCAATGACCGATTCCGGCCCCTGTTTCGGGTTTCCTCACGTTTTTTCCGGCTGGGCGTCTCAATTCCCATGGTCACCACGAGAGCCCACGCGCAGGAGACGTTTCTTGGATAGGTCGCGCGCATCAGGCCCCTCGGTTGTGCTCAGTCTTTTCGTCCTCCTCTGCGCCGCCGGTTGCGGCGTCACCCAGGGCACTGTTCCCCCGCCAACTCCCTCCTCGCCCACGCAGCCCGTTCCGATTGCCACCAACAGCGGTTCGGTTTCGATCAGTCCGCAATACGTGGCTCTGGGACCCGGTCAGAAGGCGCAGTTCTCCGCGTCCTCCACAACTGGGGGGCAACTCGTCTGGTATGTCAACAGTGTTCAGGGTGGAAACTCATCTGTAGGGACCATCGATTCCACCGGTGTGTACACCGCCCCCGGCTCGCTCGGGCAAAGCGAAAACGTCACCATCACCGCCGAGCTCGTTGCTTCGCCCGCAGCGAACCACGCGACCGCCGTGGCATCAATCATCAATTATGGGGTTGTATATCCGACGAACAATCCGCAGGTTGATCTGTATGACATTTACCTGCCCGCTCCAGGGCAGGTAGCGGTGCAGTTCGGCCAGACTACTGGCTATGGACGGAGCACCTGGCAGGTACCCACCCCCAGCAGTACCGGAGGCCAGGTCACGGTCGAGGTTGCGGGCATGTTGGCCCAGACGCTTTACCACATGCGCGCCCGGGTCACCCTGAATGATGGCGCGACCTTCACCGACCTTGATCATGACCAGTTCGCCTCGGGGCTGCCTCTGAAGACCGGATCCCCGCCCGTTACAAGCGCAATCACAGTCTCCAGTCCGGGCACGCCACAGCCCGGCATTGAGCTATGGAATACAGTCCTGCCCGCCGGCGATACGCAGGCCTTTGCCACCGATCTCAATGGGAATGTTCTATGGACCTATTCCTACAAAGGTTCGTCCCTCGATCTCGTTCAGGGTATTCAGCTCCTTCCCGATGGCGACATGCTGATGGTGATTTCGTACCTCTCCTCGCTGCCCCCTCTGGAAGTTGAACGTACGGCAGGCACCATCAACGTGGTTCGTGAAGCAGACCTCGCCGGCAATACCATCCGCGAAATCAGCATTGACACTCTGAACCAGGAGCTGGCCTCTGCTGGGTTCCACGACTCCGACGGCAATGCGTATCAGCTCCGCAGTTTCCATCATGATGTTCTTGCCTTGCCCAACGGGCACTGGGTCGTGCTGGCGTCCTACCCGAAGACCTTCAACAATCTGACCGGCTATTCGGGAAGCACGACGGTGCTGGGCGATGTGATCGTCGATCTGGATCAGAATCTCAACCCCGATTGGGTGTGGAATTCCTTCGACCACCTCGACGTCAATCGCCACCCCATGAATTTTCCCGACTGGACGCACTCCAACGGCTTGCTCTACTCCGCCGACGACCATAACCTCTTGTTGTCGATTCGCCACCAGAACTGGATCATCAAAATCGATTTCAATGATGGCCAGGGGTCGGGGAACGTGCTGTGGCGGCTGGGCTATCAGGGTGATTTCCAACTGCTCGACAGCAATGGAGATCCCGACAACAATCCCGCCGACTGGTTCTACGCCCAACATGGACTCAGCTACTTCTCTCCGAACACCACGGGGGTCTTTCGCCTGGGGGTGATGGACAACGGGAACGACCGCATCTTCCCGGCGCCCGCCGGACAGGTGTTCTGCAAAAATACCGGCCCTTACCCTCCTCAGTGTTACTCCACCTTCCCCGTGCTCCAGGTCGACGAGGACAATATGACAGCGTCCTTCGTCTTCCACGACGTGCCTCCGCCCAGCGATTTCAGCTTTTTCGGAGGGAACACGCAATGGCTGGCGAATGGTGACAATCAGGTGGATTTCTGCGCGCCTGCATCGGGTGGCTTAGTGCAGGAGTTGGATCCGTCGGGGTCGCAGGTCGTCTGGCAGGCGACGACCCCGGGCGCGGATCAGTTTCGCGTCGAGCGTCTCGGCAGCCTCTATCCCGGCGTGCAGTGGTAGCGGCCGTGAACGACAAGAGTGAAGCGCAGGACGAGCGGACGAAGAGTTTGTGCTTGTGTTGCGGAGCGGAAACCAGCGGAGTCTAGACCCTGACCCGTGAACGGTCATCCCTGCCGTCCTACTTCCAGCTGACCGCCAGTTGCCAGCGCAGGTTCCTCATGGCCGTCTTGCGCAGCACGCGTTCGTATTCCGTCAGCTCTGAAACTACGGCAGTGGTATCCGCACCGAGCGCCAGGGGTGCCTCGCGGAGAAAATCGTGCAGCGCGCAGATGGTCATCAAGCCGTCTTCCGGCGAAAACCATTGCGGAGGAGGCAGCGTCCTCGCCCACTCTGGATCGCCTGCGCCCTCTTCCAGCAGCAGCGCCATCGAATTCTCATCTGCGGAAAAGAACTCGAGCAGAGGTTTCACTCCCAGGCGCACCGCCAGTTTCTCCAGAGCATCTTCGTTGCGGGCCAGCGCATGGCCGTTCACAAAGATGTCAAAACCGGGGTCCTCGCCCTCTACAACGATGTACATGGAAGCGCTCATTGCGGTCAGTCTACCTGATTGCAGGATGCCTGAGGATGGAGGAAAGATGCGTCGTTGCCAGAACAGTAAATGCCGCGCGGACACATTTAGCCCTCCCCTTGTTGGACGTATCTGGGGCACTTTTGTACGCAGCGCGGCCTTGTCGCGGCCGCGCCACCTTGCGCCATCGGAGGGGACAAATACAGGCCAGGAAGGGCGCAAACAAAGGAGCCGGGCATATGCCCGGCTCCTGACTGGCCCGTTCTGTTATCGGCTGCCGCCGCCACCGCTGCCGCCGCCGGGACGCCGTCCACGCCGCCGCCGGCGCCGTTGTCCGGCACCTCCGCCGGGTCCGCCGGATCCAGCGGGACGTCGCTCCCCGCTCGCCGTCACCGGGACGCCGTCGGCGCGGTTGAAGTTGATCTCTTCGCCTTCTTCCGCCGGCTCCTCATCGTCGAAGTCTTCGCCGCCTTCGATCATGATGGTGCTCGCATTGGATGAGGGCTGACGCTCTTCGGGCGGAGCGGGCCGTGGCGGACGCTGCTGCCGCTCGCGACGCTCGCCCCGATCCCCCCGATCTCCGCGCTCGCTGCGCTCCGGGCGTTCGCCACGCTCCGCATGCTCCTGGCCCGCAGACATGTCGCCGGCATTGGGTTCGGGCAGGCCCAGCTTCTGCCGCTGCTCGCGCAGCACAGCCTTCCGCGAGAGCTTGATGCGGTTGCCTTCGACGCCCAGCACCTTCACCATCACCTGGTCGCCTTCGCGCAGCTCGTCCTTCACTTCGCGGACGCGATGCTCCGCGATCTCGCTGATGTGCAGCAGGCCGTCGGTGCCGGGGAAGATTTCGACAAACGCGCCGAACTCCGCCAGACGTACCACTTTGCCAAGATAGGTCTTACCCACTTCCGGCACCGCGGTCAGATCGTTGATCATGGCCAGCGCCTTCTTCAGACCTTCCTGGTCGCTCGACGCCACGTTCACCTTGCCTGTGTCGTCGACGTCGATCTTGACGCCTGTCGACTCGGTGATTCCGCGGATCGTCTTGCCGCCCGGCCCGATGAGGTCCCGAATTTTGTCGGTCGGGATCTGGATCGTCCGGATCTGCGGAGCGAACTTCGACTTCTCTGTCCGCGGCTCGTTCAGCACGGCTTCCATCTTGTCGAGCAGGAACATCCGTCCGCGCCGAGCCTGCTCCAGCGCCTCGCGCATGATCTGCCCGGTGATTCCACCGATCTTGATGTCCATCTGCAGCGCGGTGATCCCGTTGCGCGTCCCGGCTACCTTAAAGTCCATGTCGCCATAGTGGTCTTCCGCGCCCGCGATGTCGGTCAGGATGGCGTAGTCGTCGCCCTCCTTCACCAGGCCCATCGCGATGCCCGCCACCGACGCTTTCAGCGGAATGCCGGCATCCATCAGAGCGAGGCTGGCGCCGCAGACCGAGGCCATGGAGCTTGATCCGTTCGACTCCAGGATGTCCGACACGACGCGCAGCGAGTACGGCGATTCCTCTGCGCCTGGCAGCACCGCGCTGATGGCGCGCTCCGCCAGCGCGCCGTGCCCCACTTCGCGGCGTCCCACACCCGTCATGCGGCCCGTTTCTCCCACCGAGAACGGCGGGAAGTTGTAGTGCAGCATGAATCGCTTCTTCTGCTCGCCTTCGAAGGTCTCGAGGCGCTGCGAGTCATCGGTGGTGCCCAGCGTCGCTGTCACCAGCGCCTGCGTCTCGCCGCGCGTGAACAGCGCCGAACCGTGGGTCCGGGGCAGCACGCCTACCTCGATCGTGATCTGCCGGATTTCGTCGAATGCGCGATGATCCGGACGAACCCGCTCTTTCGTCACCTGCTCCCGGAACAGCTTCTCCCGCAGCGCTTCGTAGTAATGCGCCAGCTTTTTCTTCGCGTCCGCGGCTTTCTCATCCGCCGGAATCTCCGCCTTCAGTTCGTCCTGGATCTGCTTCACCAGCACCTGGCTTTCCAGCTTCGGATGGGCCTTCGTGTCCAGCGCGTCCTTCAGTCGCGCCCCCACCTTTGCATGCAGCGCATCGAAATATGCCTGGTCGAATTCCGGCGGCGTCACCGCGCGCTTCGGCTTGCCCGCGCGCGACACCAGATCCTCGATCGCGGCCACGATCTTCTTAATCTCGCCGTGCCCGAACTCGATTGCCTCTACCACTGTCTCTTCTGACGCTTCCTGAGCACCGCTCTCGATCATCACGATGCCGTCTTTTGTGCCCACCACCGTGATGTTGATCGTCGAGTCGCGCCGCTCTGTGTAGGTCGGGTTCACGACAAACTCGCCGTTCACCTGCCCCACACGCACTGCGCCGATCGTCGCTCCGAACGGAATGTCGGACAGCGCCAGCGCCGCGCCCGCCGCGTTGATGCCCACGATGTCCGGATCGTTTTCCTTGTCCGCCGAGAACACCAGCGCGATGATCTGCGTCTCGTTGCGGAATCCTTCCGGGAACAGCGGCCGGATGGGCCGGTCGATCTGACGGCTGGTGAGAATTTCGCGCTCGCTCGGCCGGCCTTCGCGCTTGATGAATCCGCCGGGGATGCGTCCGCCGGCATACGCGTACTCGCGGTAATCCACGGTGAGCGGGAAAAAGTCGATGCCCTCGCGGGGATCGGGGGAGGATACCGCGGTGGCCAGCACCACGGTGTCGCCGGACGTGACGACGGCCGCTCCGGAGGCCTGCTTGGCCATGCGGCCCGTCTCGAAATGCAGCCGCTTGCCGCCGGCAAGGTCGACCGAAACTTCCTGCTTCATAGTTGCCTCGTTTCTTTATAGGGAAAGGTGCGCGGGCGCCATTCCGCGGCGCGGTAGGCGATGGGGAACCAGGAAAGAGAAGGAGGTTGGTTGGGCCTGCATCGGACCAGCGCCGCCGCCAGGCGGCTGCTGTTCATGCTCTTTCGATTTCTCGTCGCGCGCGCGTCTCGAACTTCGCCCTGCGTTTTACTTGCGGATGCCCAGCTTGCCGATCACGGTCCGGTAACGCTCCGAATCGTGCGTTTTCAGATAGTCCAGCAGGCGGCGGCGTTTGCTCACCAGCATCAGCAGGCCGCGGCGCGAAGCGTGATCCTTCGCGTGCGTCTTGAAATGCTCGGTCAGACCGCCGATCCGCTCGCTCAGAACCGCAATCTGTACTTCCGGGCTTCCGGTGTCGCCGTCATGGGTGCGATACCGCGCGATGACTTCTGTCTTCTTTTCAGGTGCCAGCACGTGTGTGCGTACTCCTCTGTCTTTTCTGCGATTTACACTTCCTAAGTGTCTGCAAACAGGGTACCATGGCCGCCCCGTCTCGTGCCACCGGGAAGGAGGTCTTCCAGGGATTATTCCAGCCGCCGCGCTGCCCCAATTACCCGGACGCTCGAGCCCTTTTCCGGAGTCCACTCGGCCCGGAGCCGCGAGGGCATTCCCATATCCTCCCCCTGCAGGATGTCGATGGCTCGGCTGCACGGCCAGGCCAGGTCGCGCAAGTAGCCGCCCAGCGCCGCTGCCGCCGAGCCGGTTGCCGGATCTTCGTAGATTCCCCCGGCCGGAAACGGATTCCGCGCGTGAAAAAGCGTTGCCGACTCGGCCCAAATGAGCCCAAACGTCGCCAGATTCTCCCGGATCGCCAACCGCCGCCCGGCCTCTATCTCATACCGCATCCCCGCCAGCAACGCGCGGCTCTTCAGGGCCAGCACCAGATTGTCGCCGCCGGCGGACGCGCGGGCTGCCGGAATCCGCGCATCCAGGTCCTCTGTCGTCCAGCCGAACAGTTCCAGTGCCTCCCGCACCAGCGCCTCAGTGGCCGGCTTGCTCCGCGTCGGCGGCGATTGCAGCGCGGCAGTCATTTTTTGGCCGTTGCACCGGCCTTCCACCGTGATCTTTGCGTGATTCAACTCCAGCGCAAACGTTCCATCCCCGAATTGCGCCGCCAGCGCCGCGCCCAGCGCGATGGTCGCATGGCCGCAAAAGGCAACTTCCATTTGCGGAGCAAAATAGCGTACTCGCCAGGCCTCGCCTGTCGATGCCGCAAAGGCCGTTTCCGAGTACCCGACTTCCGCCGCGACGCGCTGCATCGTCGCCACGTCGGGCAGGGAATCGCCGACGACCACCCCGGCCGGGTTTCCTCCCGTCTCTCCATCGCAGAATGCCGCAATCCGCTCGATGTTCATGGCGCCAACCGAGCTCCCCCGTAGCTCGACAGCACCTTCCCATCCCGGCTCAGCAGCAGCGCCGCTCCGGCCTGTGCCGGCATGGTGAAGTCGATGTGCGCGCCTGTCAGCGCGTCGACAATGTCCACAGTCTCAGAATTCAGCGACTCATTGCTGAAGCTGTAGATCTCCGCATCCGTCAGCACCGTCGGATACGCCAGTACCCCCGCCGACAGCGGCGTCACTTCGCGGAAGGCAGGCTTCACGCCTGCTTCGCCCAGCGCCCATCGATACAGCGCCGCCGTCGCTGTGTATCCCTCGGAGAACTCCACCGGATCGGCCGTCCAAAGAATCCTGCCGCTGGCGTGCTGAATGACCTCGACGGACTTCCCATCAGCGAATCGCGACGTCCATGTCGCCGACTGCTGCACGTCGGCAGGGAAGCTCAGCGGATACGTCTTCCCATCCGGCAGTGTCAGCTCCGACTGCCGCACCGCCAATGGAAACACCGTTTCCTTCACGCCCAGCGGCAAGCTCCGATCCACAGGCTGCCAGTGCTCGTCATCATTGACCGGACCCGTGACCAGCAGCGTCCCGCCTTTCGCGACATAACTCATCAGCCCCTGCCACGCGGCGTCGGTCAGCCCCTGCGGCGAAGGCAGAAACACCAGCTTCGGGCACCCGTCCGCGCAAATCTCTCCCACGCGATTCGCCGGCAGCATCCGCAGCGGCATGTGATCCACATACGCCATCGCGCGCAGTGCCTTCTTCTGCGTGTCCAGCGCGAGGCTCCCGAGGATCGAATACTGCAGCGTCTGCGACGTCACCATCGTCACCGGCGGCGGCACAATCTGCGTAAAGCTCTGCGGGCTCCTGTTCACAAACGCCGCATACCCCATCAGCACCTGCGCCTCCGGCTTCCACGTCCCGTCCGGACGCACCGCCCCAATCGGCACCTCGTTATCGTTGGCCATGTAGTCATTCACGTTCCACACCCACTCGAGCGCCCCCGCACCCTGGGCAAAGGCGATCGCGATCTTCCGCTGGAGTTGCCGGCCTTCCGTCTCCGCGCTGAAGCGCAGATGTCCATCCAGTGTCAGCCGGCGCTGCTCGCCCGTCTCCTGGATCAGCATGGGTTTGCCAGGCATCTTCGGCGCAAGGCTCGCCCACAGGACCGCGTCGTAATCCCACCAGGTATGGTCGTTCGTAAAGTCCACCAGCGGCGAGAAGAACGCAGGCGACAGTCGTCCTGCCACACCGCCCTCGTCCTGCCCAACCGCGATCAGCTGATCCGAGCCCGTTCCGCGAATGACCCCCTCAATCTTCTTGATCCAGCTCGTGAACACCCATTGCGTGAACAGCGTGTAGTCGTAATCCTTCAGCGGATTGAACCCGCTCCGCACCGCGTCCGCGTCGAATGCCTCCGCCGCCGGCAGCGCCCACGGATTCTCGGCCGCAATCTCCGGCGGCGTCGCAGTCGGAGCCGACTGCTCCGCGCGTCCGATTCCCAGCGACGGCTCCGCCCAGTCCTGCAGCAGCTTTGCTTTGTCCGGATAACGCTCGTCAATCCACTGGCGCCACGCCGCCTGTTCGTACGGGTCGTAATCGGGCAGCGTCTTCCACTCATTGCTGTTGGCGCTGGGTTCGTTGATCAGATCCCACGCCAGAAACGGCACCGTATGGAAGCGCTCTACCACCGACTGGGTATAAATCTCCTCCGCCTGAATCGCTGCCGGATCCAGATAGCCGTTCACCCCGCCCCATGTATCCGGATAAAACGCGAAGAGATTGAACTGCACGGTCAGGCCGTTGTGCCGCGCGCACATCAGGAAGGCCTCAATCGCACGCAGTCCCGCCTCGCTCACCTGCCCATCCGGGGTCAGCAATTGCTTCCAGGTCGTCCACAGTCCGGTCCGAATCATGTTCAGTCCGGCGCCGTGAATCTGCGCCATGTCGTGATCCCATACGTACGCATTCGGCTTGATCAGATACATGCGTGACACGTCGCCGCTCATGTAGGTCGTCCCCACCACTGGATACGGCTTGCCGTTCAGCTCGAAGTAGTCATGTCCCACGCTCAGCTTCGGGCCCGACAGCAGATAGTTCCAGTCGCGCATCCAGAATCCCGACCGATACGATCGCAGGGGCGTCCCATCGCGCTCAAGCGTCGCCTCCACGATATGGAAGCCTTTGCCCTCGGCTGCCGACTGCGGCAGCGTGATCAGGTGTGCCGCATCCGCCGGGATCGTAGCGTCGTAATGCACCGCGTTATCTTCGCTTGTCACGCGGACGTGCAGCATGGCAGGAGCTTGACCCCGGCCGGGCGCGCCACCCTGATCCATCGCCTCTTCGCTCGACAAAACAGACATGGTTGAACCTTGCGGCGTGTACTGAAATTCGAGCGTCTCGCCTGCGACAAACAGCGGCAGCCTCGGCCGGAACGTGAACCGGTCGTCCTTCCGCACGGCCAGCATCGCCAGCGTCTTCAGCAGCCGTGTGTTGCTGAAGAACCCGGCATCCGGCTCGCAGGCGACAAGAATCCATCTGCCTCCCACGAACCGATTCGCATTGTGATCGAGTTCGATGACGGGAGCCGCGAGGTAATGCCCGTTCGGCCCATTGCCCCATGCCAGCGTGGTCAGGTCCATGTCCTCGTAACCGGTATGCCCGCCGGTCGTATCCGCGTCCACCACGCTCAGCCGCACCACTGGACTAAATGCGCGCTTCCACGCAAACGACGGCAGGGCGGGGAAGACATCCCGATTCGGCGTGAACGTCGTCGTGTCACTTCCGGGCGTTTGCTGGTATCCATCGATGTACAGCTCCAGAGTCTCTGCTACGCTCGCTGGCCGGAGATGCCAACCGCTGGCATCCTGGTAGCCCGCTCGCGTGAATGGCTTACCGCCCAGCACGATCAAATTGCCGCCGCGGTCCAGATATTCGAGAATCGCCGCCCAGTCCTGCTCGGGCCACGCCGAGCCGTACGGAAGCACCAGTAAATCCGTATCGGACGAAACCAGGGCCGACCCAAGCTGGGTGACATCCGCGAACTCGGCTCCCGGAAAGGCTGCGCGCAGCCCGGGCGCACTCGGGGCCACAGAATCAGCTGCGGGAAATCCCGGTTGCCAGAAAACAACCGCCTTCGCCCACGAGAACACAGGCGCGCACAGAAGAAGAGCTGTCAGAAGAAGACGAAAATTCGTTCGCATCGCGATAGGATCTCCCGCTATAGCGGGTACACCATACCACAATGCGCCATCTGGCGTAGCTGCCAGACTGTTGTCTGCTAGTTACGGTTGGGAACTGTGCCGGCGGTGGAAACGCGACCGTGCTTGTGAGACAGCCTGCGCTGGATGTCAGGCCAGAATTCCTTGATTGCGATGGTGATCGTGTCTAACTCGATCTGTGTTTCCCATACGCTCGCCGTGTTTGCGAACGTGCGCTCGGAAGGAACGAAGAGGTGGGGGTTGGTGGGCGTGGTGAGATAGGTGCTTTTGGGGTGGTACGTGTAGGTCGAGATCGCGGCCGCAACACCCGCGCCAAAAATCTCGGAGTAATTGAATTGAGAGTGTCCGGAATCGCTCCGAGTGATCACGATTCGGCTGACCGCATAGAGGGCACGGTGCCCATAACCTCCCTGGCTCGACTGATAGAAGCGAGGATCCTGGTGAAGGACGGATGGGAAAACGGCGCCAACCATGAAGTTCTCGACTGTGCTGTCGCCGGCCGTGGTCCCGTAGCGTTTTGCGTAGGCGACCCAGCCCTGGCCGTACGCGGGGTCGTCATCGTCCGCCTGGCCGATCGCGGCGAGCAGCCCCCACCACGGGTACTGGACGGGATCGAAGTTGCCGAGGGCGACGACCTTGAATTTTTGCCGCGCTGTGAGGGGCGGAAGCTTGCCGCTTTGCCGCAAAGTCAGGAAGTTTGGCAGGGTGTAGAAAAGCCGGTCATTCGATGTTCCCGTAACTTTGCCCTGGCCGCCGTTGCTCTGCGCACTCTTGTCGCCGGCCGGTGCGCTCTGCGGCAGCGGCTGCACAGAAGAGCTCGACGCTGGCGGCGTCGCCGTTTGGCGAGTCGACGTTTGCAGGAGTCCCGCAGCCGGAGCGTCCGGCAGATCGGCAATCACCGATTGCGCGGATGCGCAAAACGGCAGCACGGAAAGGATCGCTGTGAGATGCAACACACTGCACGCGCGGCGACTAAGAGACGAAAAGGTAGCGCTCAAACGAAGGGCTCCGGATCTGTCCTGCCGGGACTTCTGCGGAAATCCGGCCGCATTCATCCCGCTGGCTCTGAGCATGGCGCAACGCCTCCGGAAATACCCGCTGGACGCGCCGCCAATCTGCACAAATTGATCATTTCATGAAAGGACGCACATGCCTCTCCGGAAGTTGAAGGATTTTGCATGAATCGCGGCTGAAGGTGCGTTTCCATCGGGATTCCCCAGCCCGTGCCGGGGCTGCTCCCTGTACCCTGTTTTTATGGAATATCGACTGCTTGGACGATCCGGGCTGAAAGTCTCCGCCCTCAGCTTCGGCGCAGCCACCTTCGGCGGCGGCAACGAGTTCTTCCGCGCCTGGGGCGAAACACAGGTTGATGAAGCTCGCCGCATGATCGACCTCTGTATCGACGCAGGCGTCAATCTCTTCGACACCGCTAACGGCTACTCCGACGGCCTCGCTGAAGAGATTCTCGGCAAGGCGCTTGCGGGCAAGCGCGACCAGGTCCTCATATCCACGAAATCGTTCTTTCCCGTCGGCCCTGGGCCCAACGATCTCGGTTCATCGCGGCTGCACGTGCTCCAGCAGGTGGATGCCTCGCTCCGCCGTCTCGGCACCGATCGCATCGACATCTACCATATGCACGGCTTCGATGCCCTTACTCCCGTTGAAGAAACGCTCGACACTCTCAACTCGCTGGTCCATGCGGGCAAGATTCGCTATATCGCCTGTTCCAACTTCTCCGGCTGGCACCTCATGAAGTCTCTCGCCGCGTCGGACCGGCAGGGCTGGACGCGCTACGTCGCCCACCAGGTCTACTATTCGCTCCTTGGCCGCGAGTACGAGTGGGAACTGATGCCGCTCGCGCTCGATCAGGGCGTCGGCGCGCTCATCTGGAGCCCTCTCGGCTGGGGACGGCTGACCGGCAAGCTGCGCCGCGGCCAGCCGCTGCCGAAAGTCAGCCGCCTGCACAAGACTGCTGATTCCGGGCCTCCCGTCGACAACGAGCATCTCTTCAGCGTCGTCGATGCCATCGACGCAATCGCGAAGGAAACCGGCAAATCCGTCCCGCAGATCGCCCTGAACTGGCTCCTGCAGCGGCCGTCCGTTTCCAGCGTGATCGTCGGCGCGCGCAACGAGGAGCAATTGAAACAGAATCTCCAGGCCGAAGGGTGGAATCTCACCGCCGATCAGGTCGCTCGCCTCGATGCCGCCAGCGCAGCAACACCCACGTATCCCTACTGGTGGCAGCGCGCGGTGGGGC
>JASHNS010000111.1 GCA_030041515.1 Acidobacteriaceae bacterium
GCGCGCTGGGGCATCAACGTGTCCGACGTCCAGGACGCCGTGCAAACCGCCGTCGGCGGAACGGCCGTCACCCAGGTGCTGAAGGGCGAGCAGAGCTACAACCTCACCCTCCGCTATCTGCCCAATTACCGCGATACCGAGCAGGCCATCGAGAATATCCGGCTTCTCGCGCCCACCGGCGAGCGCGTCTCCTTGGCCCAGCTTTGTGATATCCGCGAGGCCGATGAAGGTTCCGAGATCTATCGCGAAGATAATCAGCGCTACGTTGCCATCAAGTACAGCGTGCGTGGGCGGCCGCTCGGCGATACGGTTCGTCAGGCCATCCAGGCAGTCAACGCTCAGGTCAGGCTGCCTCGCGGCTACCACATCAGCTGGGAGGGCGAATACCAGAGCGAGGTCCGCGCCGACAAGCGCATGGCTGTCATCGTTCCCATCACCGTCCTGCTGATCTTCATCATCCTCTATTCCATGTACCGCTCCTTCAAGTGGGCGTTGCTCATCCTGGGCACGGTGGCAATGGCCAGCCTCGGCGGCCTGCTGGTGCTGCTCATCACCCATACCAGCTTCAGCGTTTCCTCTGAGGTCGGCTTCCTCGCGCTCTTCGGAGTTTCCGTCCAAACCGGCGTCATCATGCTCGAATACATCAACCAGCTGCGCGCTCGCGGCGACACGGTCGAGGATGCGGCCATCGAAGGCGCCGTCCTGCGGCTGCGCCCCATCATGATGACCATGCTCGTCGCTACGCTGGGCCTGCTGCCGGCCGCGATGTCGCACGGCATCGGCTCCGATACGCAGCGCCCCTTCGCCATCGTGATCGTCGGCGGCCTCGTTACAGACCTGCTGATGAGCATCTTCCTGCTCCCTACGCTCTACGTGTGGATCGCGCGCGACAACGACATTCTGCCTCCGCCGGAACTGGAGTTCGAAAATTGAGCCGCTCTGCGGGCGCCCCGGCCCCATCTATACTGGGCTGTATCGACTGATAGCCGCTGCCATCCAGCGCTGACTTCGTGAAGGAAACAGAGAAATGCAGGCCCCCTTTCCGCTCGGTGCTGCGCACTTGCGCTCAGGCAGGCTTTCGCATCACCGCCTGAAGTTCTGCTGCGCGCACGAGCCCCCCGCGGTGCATTCGTCCGGCTCGCTCAGGATGACGCCGTCCTGTATCTCAGTGGCTTCCTGTCCAACCCTGGATGGATCGAGGCAGCCCAGGGGCAAATCGCGCCGATGAAAGTCGATACGCTCATTCGAGACGCCACCATCCTGGATGGGAGCGGAAAGGCCCCGGAACGGGCAGACGTGGCGCTGTGCGGTGACCGGATTGCCGCAGTCGGAAGGGCTCTCGAGCACCCAGCGAGGCACGTCATTGAAGCTGGAGGGCAGGCGCTTGCCCCTGGCTTCGTCGATGTTCATACCCATGACGATTTGGCCGTAATTCGCCGCCCCGCCATGCTGCCCAGGCTCTCGCAGGGAGTCACCACGGTAGTTGTGGGCAACTGCGGAATCAGCGCCGCGCCCGTCCAATTGCGCGGTGAACCGCCCGATCCGATGAATCTTCTGGGCCCAAAGGAGGATTTTCGTTATCCCACCTTCGCCGCCTATGTTGACGCGATTCGCCAGGCGCAGCCGGCGGTGAATGTATCGGCTCTGGCCGGCCACACCACGCTGCGCATCCACCACATTGATCGGCTCGATCGCACCGCGACGCCGGCGGAGATCCGCGCCATGCGCGCGCAGCTGGAGGAGGCGCTCTCATGCGGCGCCATCGGACTGAGCTCGGGGCTGGCCTATGCTTCGGCGAATGCCGCATCCACCGAGGAGGTGGTGGCCCTCGCGGCTGCTCTGGAATCGGCAGGAGGCGTCTACGTTACCCACATGCGCAGCGAAGCAGACGGGATCCTGAACGCGATGGACGAGGCGTTCGCCATCGGTCGCCAGTGCGGCGTGCCGGTGTTTATTTCCCATCTCAAGTGCGCGGGCGTGGATAACTGGGGCCGCTCCGGCGAAGTGCTTCATAAACTCGACGAAGCTCGGCAGGTGCAACCGGCAGGCTGCGACTGCTACCCCTATGCCGCCGGATCGAGCACCCTCGATCTGGGCCAGGTGGATCCGCGCGTGGAAATTACCGTGACGTGGAGTACCACGCACCCCGGCCAGGCGGGCAAGTCGCTTGCCACCATTGCAGCAGCCTGGAAGGTGCCGCAGATCGAAGCGGCGCGGCGCCTGCAGCCGGCCGGCGCGATTTACCACAGCATCGATGAGAGCGACATGCGCCGGATTCTTGCTCATCCCGCCACAATGATCGGCTCCGACGGTCTGCCTGAGGATCCGCGTCCGCATCCGCGGCTCTGGGGAACTTTTCCCCGGGTGCTCGGACGCTATGCGCGCGAGCTGAAATTGCTGCCACTCCCTCAGGCGATTCATAAGATGACCGCAATGTCTGCGCACCGGTTCGGCCTTCGGGATCGTGGAATGATCCGCGAAGGCTATTTTGCCGATTTAGTCCTCTTCGATCCAGAAACCGTGATGGATTGCGCAACCTTCACCGATCCGGCGCTGCCTGCCCGCGGTATCGAAGGCGTGTGGGTCAACGGAGTTCTCTCGTACACATCGAAAGGCGCCACCGGCGAACGCGCGGGCCGCTTTCTGCGCCGCGATGCGGCCAGGCAGACTCGATCGTGAGGATTGCAGCATGAGCATCACGCGGTGTGGCGCAGCAGGCAAAGCCTGCTCCGTGCGATCTCCTCGCGCGCCGTCTTTGAAATCCTGCGAGCGCAGCCTCCAATGAAAACGTCTCATGGTTCTCCCGGCCGGTTGCTGGCCTGCGTGGGCACTTACACCGGTGCGTCAGGAGCAGAGGGACACGGACCAGGCATCGAGCAATTTGAGGTGGACCTTGCCACGGGCGAGTTATCCCGTTGTGCGCCGCCCGTGCATGTACCCAACCCATCCTGGATTGCCCTTCACCCTTCGAAAAGATATCTCTACGCTGTCCACGAAATCGATACCTTCGATGGCAACAGCGGCGCCGCAAGCGCATTTGCCATCGATCGGTCCACCGGGGCTCTGCGGAAACTCAACACGGTCAACTCAGCAGGCGCCGGCCCTGCGCATTGCAGCATCGACGCCGCAGGCAAGTTTGCGTTTGTCGCTAACTACGCCGGCGCCAGTTTCGCGGTGCTCCCTATCCTCGCCGATGGCTCGCTGGGTTCTGCCGTCGATGTCCACCCCCACGCTCAGACCTCCGCGAGCCCGCGCGCGCGCGCTTTGCCCTCGGGCAGCGGCGCCACCCTCGCGCAGGATGCTGCTCATCCGCATATGATCGCGGCCGATCCTGATAACCGCTTCGTGCTCGCGGCCGATCTCGGACTGGATCGCATCTTCACTTACCGCTTTGATCGCGCCACGGGTCATTTAACGCCTCCACCGGGACCAGCCTTCATTGCATTGCCTGCCGGCGAGGGCCCGCGTCACTTCGCTTTTCATCCCAACGGGCATTGGCTCTACTCGATCCAGGAGAAGGCCTCGACGGTGGCGCTGTTCCATTATGATCCTTCAACCGGATCGCTGGACGCGCGCCAAACCGCCTCCACGTTGCCTGCGGGTTTTGCCGGTACGAGTTTTGCCGCGGAAATTGCAATCGCGCCCAATGGAAGGCATCTCTATGCGACGAATCGTCTCCACGATACCATCGCCTCCTTC
>JASHNS010000112.1 GCA_030041515.1 Acidobacteriaceae bacterium
CTCCTGGCGACTACGCCGGCGATGTTGCCGCTCTCCCCGATGGCCGCTGGCTCCTCGCCGTCCGCCGCCCCGCCGAGCGCCATTACGAACTCGCAGTCTGGACCCCGCCGGTCGCGGCGAGATTCCCCGGCGATCCTGAAGCCAGGCCCGCCGCACCCACACTCACCACCATCGCCCAGGACGGCCAGCTCAACTTCATCGAGCCGGTCTTAATCGCTCCGCGCACCACTCCCAATCGCCATCCCTCCGGCCTGCACCCGTGGCCCACCGGCAACCTGCTCGCCCTCGACGCGCGCCTCTCCCGTTCGGGCGAGCTCTCCATCGCGCCCGCCTCCGTGCGGGTCGAATCGCTGGGAGCCGAAAACCACGCAGTGGTCCTTGGCTCCGCGCCCGTCGCCCGCGATGGTTCCTTCTTCGTCCAGGCCGCCGCAGATCGTCCCCTCCGCTTCGTCCTCCTCGACGCGCACGGCCGCATCCTCCGCCAGGAGCGCGGTTGGTTCTGGATTCGCGCCGGCGAGCAGCGTGTCTGCGTCGGCTGCCACGCCGGCCCCGAGCGCGCACCAGATAACCGCGTTCCGCAAATCCTCCAGCTTTCCACCACCCCGGCCAATGCCACCGGCAATGCGCATCTCGCGTCAGGAGCGTGGTGACATGCGGGCCCCCCTCATCATCCTTCTCGCCCTCGCCGGCGCCGCCGCCGCGCAAACCGCGCCACCCAAAACGCAGCCTGCCCCAAAATCCCAAATCCGCTTTGAAGACGCCACTGCCAAATCCGGCATCGACTTCACTCACTCCATCGGCTCCGCCCAGCTCAGCTCGCTCCTTGAAGGCACCGGCTCCGGCTGCGTCTGGCTCGACTACAACAACGACGGCCTGCCCGACCTCTACGTCCTCAGCGGCCAAACGCTGCCGCCCTCGATGACCACCCATCCGCTGAACGTGCCGCCCACTCCGCCGCCGCACAATCACCTCTATCGCAACAACGGCGACGGCACCTTCACCGACGTCACCGACCAGTCTGGCCTCGACCCCGACCTCTACGCCACCGCCGTCACCGCCGCCGATTACGACAATGACGGCTACGAAGATCTCCTCGTTACCGGCTACGGCCGCGTCATCCTCTATCACAACAACGGCAACGGCACTTTCACTGACGTGACCGCGAAGGCCGGCCTCAAAGTCGACGGCTGGTCCATCAGCTCCACCTGGATCGACTACAACCACTCCGGCTGCCCCTCCATCTTCATCGGCCGCTACGTCGACTTCGATCCGAAATACCGCAATTACTACGCCGCGGATAACTACCCTGGACCCCTCGATTATCCCGGCACGACCAACAAGTTATTCCGCAATAACTGCGACGGAACCTTCACCGACGTCTCCGCGCAATCCGGCATCGCCGCCTCCATCGGCCGTACCATGGGCGTCACCGCCGCGGATTTTACCGGCGATGGCTGGGACGACATCTACGTCGCCAACGACTCCACGCAGAACTTCCTCTTCCACAACAACGGCAACGGCACCTTCAAAGAGATCGCGGAAGATGCCGGCGTCGCCTACGGCCAGGACGGCGAAGCCACGTCCTCCATGGGCCCCGTCGCCGCCGATATCACCGGCAGCGGCCGCCTCGACCTCTGGGTCAGCGATGGCCATTACAACCGCCTGATGCAGAACAAGGGCGACGGCACGTTCACCGACATCGGCATTCTCTCCGGCCTGGCGCAGGCCAACGCGCAGTACGTCAGCTGGGGCTCCGGCGTCTTCGACTTCGACAACGACGGCCTGCTCGACATCATGGTCTTCCACGGCGGCCTGATCCACATGATCCCGATGGAACACTCCGTCTTCAAAGGCCTCGGCGGCGGCCGATTTGAAGATGTCTCACGCGACGCGGGCCCCGTCGTCAATCAGCGCACCACTGCCCGCGGCGCCTGCTTCGCCGATTACGACAACGACGGCAAAGTCGACGCCTTCGTCGTGAATCTTGGCGGACGCGGCGTGCTCCTCCACAACGTCTCCAGCGGAACCGGCCACTGGATCGAAATCCGCCTGCGCGGCGCGAACACGCCGGCGAATCATTCCCGCAGCAATCGCGACGGCATCGGCGCCATCGTCGACGTCTGGGCCGGCGGCCAGCATCAGATCGGCGAGCGCGTCGCCTCCTCCGGCTATCTCTCCCAGAACGAAGGACGCCTGCACTTCGGCCTCGGCGCCGCGCAGAAGATCGACAAACTCGTCGTCCACTGGCCCAGCGGCCGCGTGCAAACCCTCACCAACGTCACCGTTGACCGCCTCCTCACCGTCGAGGAGCCGCAATGAACCGCCCAAAGCTCAGTCATCCTGAGCGAAGAAAGCCGCAGCCTTGCGGCTTACGCCGCCGAAGGACCTGCATTTCAGGCTTTTTACTGAGTAGCAGTACACGACTTCAGTCGTGCCGCCTCAAAATCCCCATCGCGTGCGCGATGCTTATCGCAACCGCGCTCTTCCGTCCCGCTCCCGTTGCCGCAGCGCCCAAACCATCCCTCGACTTCACCGAGCTGTACGCCTCACCGCTCGAGTTGCTCACGTCGCGCGATGGTTCGCTCCTCTACGTTCTCTGCGAAGGAACCGGCGATGTGCGTGTTCTCAACGTCGCCACCGGCCGCACGCTTCGCACGATCCCCGTCGGACACAATCCGCGCGGCATCTCTTTCTCGCCCGATGGCCGACGTCTCTACGTCACGAATTCCTGGGACGACACTCTCTCCGTCATCGACACGCAAACCAGCCAGGTCGTCGCGACCTGGAATGCGGGATGGGAACCCTCCAGCGTCGCCGAAGATCCCGCGGGCCAAACTCTCTTCGTAGCCGACCGCATCGGCAACAATGTCACCGTCCTCAATGCAGCCACCGGCGCCGTGGAAGGCACGCTCGAAGCCGGTCGCGGCGCGAGCTACATGGCGGCCGCCGGCCGCCGCCTCTACGTTACCCACGTCTATCCCAATCCCGGCCCGTACCGCACGCCACCTCACTCGGAAATCACCGTCATCGATCCCGCAACCGCCCAGGTCACGGATCGCATCCCGCTGCACTCCATTGCCGGCGCGTTCCACATCGCGATCTCCCGCGATGGCCGTCTTGGCGTGGTCGCCGAGCTGCACCCGAAAAACCTGATCCCGCTGGCGCATGTCGAGCATGGCTGGGTCTTCGTCGATACGCTCACCGTTTTCGGCGCCGACGTGGGCCGCCCCGTCGAAATTCCCCTCGATGAGATCGATCGCTATTACGCCATGCCTTTCGGCGTAGCGATCGCACCCGACAAGTCGCGCATCTACGTCACCAACGCCGGCTCCGATTGCGTCACCGTCATCGATACGCGACGGCTGCTCGCGTATATCCGCGCTCACCGCCGGCCCTTCGCCGAAGATCTCTCCGCCAGCGCGCACTACGTCATCGCCCGCATCCCCGTCGGCAAAAACCCCCGCGGCCTCGTCCTCTCGCGCCAGGGCGCATGGCTCTGCGTCGCCAATCGCCTCGACGACACCATCAGCGTCATCTCGACCCACACCCTCGAAGTCACTCGCACCTTCCATCTCGCCGGCCCCACCCACGTCACGGCGCTCCGCCGTGGCGAGCAAACCTTCTACTCGGCGCAGTATTCCTTCCAGGGGCAGTTCGGCTGCTCCAACTGCCACATCGACTCCACCTTCGACGGTCTCCAATGGAACCTCGAACCCTCCGGCTTCGGGCGCAACATCGTCGACAACCGCCTCATCGAGAGCCTGCGCGGCACCGAGCCATTCAAGTGGAACGGCATGAATCCCTCCATCTCCGTCGAATGCGGCCCGCGCACCGAGATGTTCTTCTGGCGGTCGCAAAACTACGACGAACGCACGCTTTCCGATCTCGTCCTCTACATCCGCAGCCTCCCCGAGCGCCCCGTCCGCTGGCTCGCCGCCGATGGCCAGCTCACCCCGGCGCAGCAGCGCGGCCAGGCTGTCTTCCAGCGCACCATCGATCACCTCGGCCAGCCGATCCCTGAACAAAACCGCTGCTCCTACTGCCACAGCGGCCCGAAAGGCACCATCCAGAAATCCTTCGACGTGGGCACGAAGTCTTCCACCGACTCGAGCGGCCTCTTCGATACACCCCAGCTCACCAGCATCGCGCTCACCGCGCCGTATCTGCACGACGGCCGCGCCCAGACGCTCGAAGAAATCTGGACCCTCTACAACCCGCACGACCAGCACGGCCGCACCAGCGACCTGACGAAAGACGAGCTCAACGACCTGATCCAGTACCTGAGGACGCGATGAGACGAGCGGCGATGATCTTCGGTACTCTGCTGGCGCTCCTGGCAGCTCCCGGGTCTGCGCGCGCGGCGCGCTTCCGCCCGTCCGGCCAGGACCCGACCGCTAAGCGCGAAGCTTTGCCGCGCTACCGCTTTGTGAATTACACGACCGCCAATGGCCTGCCCAACAACCACGTATACTCCGTGCTGGTGGATGGCGACCGGATCTGGGCCGGCACTGACGATGGCCTCGCCGAGCTCGATCATGGCCACTGGAAGATCTACACAGTCGCCGACGGCCTAGCACAACAAGCCGTCCTCTCGCTCGCCCTCGATCCGCGCACGGGAGCCGTCTGGGCCGGAACCATGGGCGGTCTCAGTCGCGTCTCCGCCGGCCGCATCGACACCTGGACACAGCTCAATTCCGGTCTCAGCAACAACGTCGTCTACGGCGTCGCGGTCCAGGGGGACGACGTCTGGGTGGCCACCGCTGCCGGCGCCTGCCGCCTGAACACGCGCACCGGCGAGTGGTCCCTCTACAACGAGCGCAACACGCCCATGCGCGAAATCTGGGCCTACGGCGTCTCCGCCGCGCCCGACAAGGTCTACTTCGCCATCTGGGGCAGCGGCCTCCTTGAGTACACGCAGAAAACCCACGCCTGGGACATCTACACCGACCCCGACGGCGAAAATGAAATCGTCCTGCTCAAGGATCAGGGACTCATCCACGACATCACTTCCTCGGTCAGCTATGTCGATGGCGTCGTCTGGGTCTCCACGTACTTCGGAGACAGCCACTACGACGGCCGCTACTGGCATAACTTCCTCACCAAAGACAGCGGCCTTCCCAGCAACTTCACCAACTTCATCAAAGGCGTCGACCGCAACCGCGCCTGGTTTTGCACCGACAAGGGCCTTGCATACTATGACGGCGCGAACTGGGCCGTCTACCGCCCGAATCTCACCACCGGCAAGCCCGAAATGCTCGTCCGCAACGCCGCCGGCCGTGTGACGCAAGTCCCCGTCGCCACCGCCCCCGCGCATAACTACATCCTCGGCATCGACTTTCAGGGTAACGATATCTGGGTGGCGACGGCCCAAGGTCTTAGCCACGGCATTTACCAACCATAAGGAGCAGGTTATGACTATCACAGCGGAGTTACTCGAAGAAATCGCGAAAGCACCCGTAGAAAAGCGTGCCATCACCAATCACACCGTGCTGAACGAAGCCTTTGCCTATGCCAAACCCAGCTCGTTCTCGCGCGGCATGCGCATCGACCTCAACGGACTCACCATACTGCTCATCTCCGGCACCGCCAGCATCGACGAGCAGGGCCGCAGCATCCACATCGGCGACTTCCGCGCGCAGTGCCGCCGCACTTTCGCGAACATCACCGCGCTGCTGGCCAGCGAGGGCTGCACCTGGCACGACATCGTCCGCACCAGTTGTTACCTCCGCGACATCGACCGCGACTACGAAGCCTTCAACGAAGAGCGCACCGCGTTTTACCGCGACCTGCAGCTCGACCCGCTGCCCGCCTCCACCGGCATCCAGGCGAAGCTCTGCCGCCCCGAGCTCCTCATTGAGATCGAAGCCATCGCCATGTTTCGCACGAAGAAGGAGTAGCCGTGCTTCGCTTCGCAAAATCCAAAGGAGGTCCGCCGGCGGCAGCCCTCGCGATCATGGCCGCGACCCTCTGCGCGCAAGCCGCGCCGCCCACCGGTCCCGGCGCGCCCGCTCCCGGCCCGCGATGCTCCTGTGGGGCCCATCCACCCGGCCCACCCCCGCAGCGCAGCGTCGAGCCCTACGCCGGAGTCCCGCCCGACCTCCAGCCCTACGCGCACTTCGCCAAACCCTATTACGAGAACTACACCGAGACGAACGTCTACACGGGCGCGGGGCGCCTGATCCCCGATCCGACGAACATCACCGAAGTCCGCATCGGCTTCCTCGGCCCCATCGCGCAGCAATCCGACCAAGTCTACGGCCTCCAGATGCTGCACGGCGCGCAGATGGCCGTCGACGAGGCCAACGCGCGCGGCGGCTACGGTGGCAAGCCCTTTCGCCTCATGCTCCACGACGACTACTCCAACTGGCAGTTCGCCGCGCAGCCCGGCGCCGCGCGCCCCACCGACGAATCTATCTGGGGCGCTCCCATCGACCAGGCTGTGCAGATGATCTACCAGGATCACGATTGGGCCATCTTCGGCTCCATCAGCGCGGAGTCCACGCACATGGCGCTTCGCCTCGCGCTCAAAGCCGAAATCCCCATCGTCAACTCCGCGTCGACCGATCCGTCGCTCCCGGAAACCTACGTTCCCTGGTACTTCACCGACGTGCAGGACGACCGCGTCCAGGCGTACACGCTCGCCCGCCGCATCTTCACCCAGCTCCATCTCCGCCGCCCCGCGCTCCTCCGCGTCAACTCCCGCTACGGGCGCATGGGCGTGCCCAAATTCCGCGACGCTGCGCGCCGCCTCGGCCACCCCGTCGTCATCGAGCAAAAATACCTGCCCGGCCAAACCGATTTCCGCCGCGAGCTTGGCATCATCCGGCAGTCGCGCGCGGACGCGATCATCCTCTGGGGCGATCAGCCCGACACCGCTCTCATCCTCCGCCAGATGCGCGCCCTCGGCATGACCCAGCGCGTCTTCGGCAGCGACCGCACTCTCGGCCCCGCGATGCTCGCCCAGGCCGGCGCGGCCGCTGAAGGATTCGAAGCCGTCTATCCCTACGATCCCACGCGGCGCGATCCGCGCTGGCTCGCCTTCTCGCAATCGTACCAGGCCCGCTACGGAGCGCCGCCCGAGCAGTTCTCCGCGCTCGCCTACGACGCCATGAACATCCTGCTCCAGTCCATCTGCCGGGCCGGCCTCAACCGCGCGCGCATTCAGGACGCGCTCGACCAGGTCTACCAATACCAGGGCGTCACCGGAACCATGCGCTTCGATCCCAACAACAAAAACGTCAGCCCCATGTTCCTCGCGACGGTGCACCAGGGCGCAATCACCTACCGCCTCGCAACGATGAGCGGAGCGCCAGGTGCCCCACCCTTGTCTGCAGGACAGGGTGGGCGGAGCATCCAACCTTATGCAACCGTTGGCGAAGACGGGGTCGAATACCATGGCCCGGCGCGCGCGACCATTCCTGCGGGACGCGCGACGGTGATCGTCTTCGGACCCAACGCCGCGCAGGTCTCCTCCAAAAGCCTGTCGACGTCAGTCCTCTGGAAGGTCGCCGCCGTCGACACCGGCCAAACCGGCTCCAACTGGGGCGCGGCCACTTCCGCGCTGGTCCAGGCGCTCTCCACGGGAGACGTCCTCGCCATCGTTGCGCTCGATCGCGACTCCGCGCACCTGGCCGAACAGCTCTCGCTCAAGAAATTCGTCCCTGTCCTCGCCCTCGCCGGCGACCGCGCCCTCACCTCGACGAACATCCCCTGGATCTTCCGCCTCCCCGCCCACGACAGCGACGGGTGCCCCATCCTTATTCGCGGTTCCATCGCGAATAGGGCGGGCGGCAACGGAACCCCGGCAGCGCGCGCTCTTCGCGTCCTCGCCGCCGCCGGGCAAATCAGTGGACCCAATCCCGAAAGGCTCCGCGACGTCCTCGCCTCCGGTCGCTCTCTCGCCGGCGTCGGCTTCGGCCCTACCGGCGAGCCCCTGCACAATTTCCCGGAGAACACCACCGCAGGAGCGCATAATCAGGGGGCAGCGCCGCAACAGGAAGCGAGAGGCAGGCGATGGAGCCGATTTCCTCCCGGATGACCTTCTATTACAAGCGCATCTTTCCCCTGTTCTGGTTTGGCCTTCTCGCCTTCATGGCCGTCACGATCGTTGCTTCCAGCGGCCGGAAGGGGAGTCCCCCTCTCTTCGTCCTCGCGTTTCTGGGCTTCATGGCCCTCATGGGCGTTTTCATCATGAAGAAGCTCGTCTGGGATCTCGCGGACGAGGTGCTGGATGCAGGCGATGCGTTGGTGATCCGGCGTGGCGGCGAACAGGAGCGCGTTCCGCTGTCAGACATCATCAACGTCAGTTATGCCTGGGCTCAGGGTCCTCCTCGCGTCACCCTCTCGTTGCGGACCGCCGGGAAGTTTGGGAATGAGATCTCGTTCGCCGCTCCACAGCGGTTTGTGCCGTTTTCGAAAAGTCCGGTAATCGTCGACCTGATCCAGCGGGTCGATGCGGCGCGTCAGGCGGTGAGATAGCCTGACTGTTTCGGCGGATCACTCCGCAGGCCCGGCGAAGAGAATCAAATTGCCGTCGGGGTCGCGGACGATGAAGGTCACGGCTCCCCACCGTTCGGTCTTCAGAGGCTGATGGAAGGCCACGCCGGTGGCCTTGAACTCCTCGAAGAGCGACTGGATCGCGGCCGCGCTGGCGACAGTGATCGAGACCGACAGCAGTTCTTCCTTCTCGCGAATGTCGCGCGCAAAGACCGGCTCATCCATCGACCGCAGCGCCAGGTGCGCGTGGTCGCGGCTGACCTGCGCGTAGAACGGCGGCTCCCCGTAAACGAAGTCCGTAGCGAAGCCCAGCTTCGCCGTGAAGAAGGAGAGGCACGCTTCGAGGTCCCGGGCATAGAGGTGCGCTGCGATGGAGGTAAGGACTGGGCGGAGATTCGGAGTCGTTGCGGACATAAACGTGAGGTTACATCCGGTCTCGATGCGCGCTCCGCTATTCGCAAAGACGAGCCGCGACGTTCATGCCCGCCACCGAAGTGAGGCAGGCAACCATCAGGCCCATCGGCGTGGGATCGGCCTTCGCAATGAACGCCGCGGCAAACAGGGTGCTCAGAATGGGGATCCAGAAGCGCACGCGCATTCTCCTTAAAAGTGAAGCAACAGGGAGCCGCCGGGGAGCGGCTCCAGCATCGATACCAGAACCTTGTCCGCCATTCTAGCTGCAATGTTTGGGGTGGCCGAATCCAGGGAATCCGGATCGACAATGCAGCGACCGCGATGCCGCCTCTGCGGGGTCCCGCTTAGGATGACGGTTCCGATTTATGATGGGCGGCATGTTCAGGCACAGATTCGCAGCGTCGTCGGCGGCTCTCGCCATGGCGTGCGTGCCGGCCCTCGGCCACACGCAAACGAGCCAGCGGCAGATGAGCGCGACGCAGACCTTTCATCGGCAGTTCAACGCGGTCCTGGCGCAGCATGGCATCGTGGGCGGCGCCGTCGCCATCATCCGCCGCGGCCAGCCCGCGACCCAGTTCTTCTACGGCGTCCAGAAGCAGGGCACGCACGACGCCATCAACGCCGAGTCGACGTACAACTGGGCCTCGATCACCAAGACCATGACCGCGATCGCCATCCTGCAACTGCGTGACCGCGGCAAGCTCTCCCTCGACGATCCCGCGGTGCGCTACGTGCCCGAGCTCCGCCAGGTCCACGACACCTTCGGCCCCGTCGACGCGATCACCATCCGCGATCTGCTGACGCACAGCGCGGGATTTCGCAATCCCACCTGGCCGTGGAACTGCGACGACGCGAACAACTGCGACTGGCAGCCCTTTGAACCGACACGCTGGTCGCAGGTGGCGGCGATGCTGCCCTATACCAACGTCGCCTTCCAGCCCGGCTCGCGCTGGAGCTACTCCAACCTCGGCTACGTCTTCCTCGGCCAGGTGATCGAACGCCTCACCGATCAGAGTTACGTCGAATATGTCACCAAGAACATCCTGATGCCGCTGGGCATGACGCGCAGCTACTTCGACCAGTCGCCTTACTATCTCAGACCGCACGTGTCGGCGAGCTATGTGCGCGCCGGCGACAAGCTCACCGCGCAGCCGTTCGACTTCGACAGCGGCATCACAACCTCGAACAGCGGGCTCAAGGCCCCGATGGTGGACATGGAGAAATACCTGCGCTTCCTCATCGGGGACGCGGGCGTTGCGGCGTATGCCCAGGTGCTGGCGCGCAGCTCACTGGAAGAGGCGTGGCACGGCGTTCTTCCGGTCACAGAGGATGGAGCCTCGACCGGCCCTTACATACAAGGCCAGCCGAAGATGGGACTGGGATTCTTCACCCTCGACACGCTTGGGCAGCGCTGCATCTACCACGATGGCGATCAGGGCGGCTTCTCGTCGGAAATGTTCTTCGATCCGCAGCGCGGCGTCGGCAGCCTGGTGATGGTGAACACGACAGACGAGGGCGCGCCGCAGTCCGGCGTCCCCCACGCCGAGCCGAACTCCTCGCCCGATGCGGGAACGGACCTGCGACTGGTGCTCAGAAAGGATCTGATCGACGAAGTGTTCCCGAAAATCTAGGCCGGGACCAGCCGCGGTACAGGCACCGGAATCGGATACGGCTTTTCCGCGTCCAGCGTGACCAGCTGCCACGCCGACCGGTCCCGCAGCAGGCGCGACACCAGCGCCGTATGCATCGCGTGCCCGGCGCGCTCGGCGATCACGTGCCCCAGGATGTGATGTCCGGCGAGTGCCAGATCGCCGATCAGGTCAAGGACCTTGTGCCGCGCAAACTCGTCGTGAAAACGCAGCGGCCCGTTCTGCACGCCCTCGCGGGTGAGCACGATCACGCTCTCTTCCGTCGCGCCCCGGATCAATCCCATGTCGCGCAGCTTCTGCTCATCCTCGCGCCAGCCGAAAGTGCGCGCCGGCGCGATGTCGCGCTCGTAGGCGGTGGTAGCGAGATCGACGCGGCAGCTTTGCCGGCCGATCGGGGCGGGGAAATCGATGGAATACGAAACCGAGTATCCCTGCCCGGGATAAACGCCGATGAACTTATCGCCCTCGCGGACTTCCACGTCCTTCAGGATGCGCAGATATTGACGCCGCCTCCGCTGCGTTTTCAACCCCGCGCGGCGGAACGCCAGGATGTAGGGCAACGCGCTCCCGTCGAGGATGGGCAACTCGAGATTGTCCAGCTCGACGATCACGTTGTCGATGCCCATGCCGAGCAGCCCCGAAAGCAGATGCTCTGTCGTGGAGATGAGCACTCCCTGGCGCATCAGGCTGGTCGCGTAGCTCACGCGGGCCACGTTGCGGCCCGTGGCGGCGATCTCGAAATTGTCGAGGTCCGTCCGGCGAAAGACCACGCCGGAACCGGTAGGGGCCGGCAGCACGCGCATGCGAACCGGCGCACCCGAGTGCAGGCCGATGCCGGAAAACTCTACCGGTGCAGAGATGGTATGTTCCAGATGCAACGAGTCCGCCAATTCTCCCTCGATGAAGCCATAGACTAATGCCGGGGAATGAAAGTTGCGGTGTGGCAAATATGCCACAGTGGGGATGCCCAAGGTCACAGTACCCTCGGGCGCTCTCTCAATGAGGAAGGACATGGAATCAATTACTTACGGAACAAAACAGACGTTGGAGACGCTCCGTGAGCGTCAGGAGCTGTTGCTCAAAAGGATACGCGCGTTGGTCGAAATTGAGTCGCCCAGCGACAACAAAGCCGCCGTCGATCGCTGCGTGGCTGCCGTCGCCGGGATGGCCGCCGCCGTGGGCGGCAGGGCAAAACAGCATCGCCAGCGGGCCTGCGGAGACATCCTGGAGCTGCGCTTTGGCCCGCAACCCGGCTCAAAGACCGGCGCACAGCCCGTCATGCTGCTCGGGCACCTGGACACCGTCTGGCCGATGGGTACATTGCAGTCGATGCCGTTCCGGATCGCAAAGGGTCGCGCGTGGGGGCCGGGCGTCCTCGACATGAAGGCTGGCGTGGCCATGGCGCTGACCGCAGTCGAGCTTCTGCGGGAGACCGGCGGTCTGCGCCGCCCCGTGACGCTTCTGCTCACCAGCGATGAGGAAGTGGGCAGCAAGGCGTCGCGGCTGATCGTCGAAAAGCTGGCGCGGGAATCCGCGGCGGTCTTCGTGCTGGAGCCGGCGCAGGGACTTGCCGGCGCGTACAAGACGGCACGCAAAGGCGTCGGGGACTACACGGTCCGAGTGCGGGGCGTGGCCAGCCACGCCGGCGTGGACTTCACGCGAGGGCACAGCGCGATCCACGAGCTGGCCTGGCAAATCGAAAAGATCCGCAACTTCACCGAGCTGGATTGCGGGCTCACCGTGAATGCGGGAGTGATCCGCGGCGGGACGCGCACCAACGTCGTCGCTGCCGAGGCGGAAGCAAACGTGGACGTACGTATCGCGCGGATGAAAGACGCTGCGCGGATCGGAAAAAAGTTTCGCGCCCTCAAAGTGCGCGATCGCGGATGCCGCCTCGAAGTCGAAGGCGGTATCAACCGGCCGCCCATGGAGCGCAGCCCGGGCACAGTGCGTCTCTTCAGGCAAGCCGCGACTTTCGCACGCGGGATGGGGTTTGACCTGAGCGAGGCGGCCACCGGCGGCGGATCGGATGGGAACTTTACCGCCGCCCTGGGCGTCCCTACGTTGGACGGCATGGGAGGAGTCGGCGAAGGCGCTCACGCATCCAATGAGTCGGTGGTGGTCGAGCATCTCGTTCCGCGCACGGTACTGCTGGCGGAGATGATGCGGAGCCTGAGAGGGTAAGGACGATGCTGAAGCTGATGGAATTTGGTTTGCTGGGTGTAGCGCTGCTGGTGGTGCTGGCGCTGGTGGTGCGCGGCAAGCCCGAAGCGCCCCCCGAGGAAGCGCATCCGCTCGGCGCGCGCGAACTGCCCGAAGAGAAGCAGCCCCGGGCGAGCTAGTGTCCTGAATCGAAAATTCGCAATAACCAAGAACCATGTTCCGTCTTCCTGAGCGCAGTAAGCCGCGCGGTTGCGGCTTACGCAGTCGAAGGACCTGCATTGCACCCTGTCTTCCCGCGAGCGAAGTTTACCCTTTCTCTACCCCGCCAACTTCGTCGCTAACCCAATTAAAATCAATCGAGTTAACCACTCGTGCACCCCATGATTCTGGAAAACTGGCCGCAACTGGGAGATGCGTCCTCAGCTACCGGTACGAGACTCTTCCAGCCGACCCGCCTGGCTCATCAGATACCTCTGTTCCGGCAGGCTGGTCGTCCGGGCCGCCGCCGCTCGGTAGTGCCGGATGGCCTGGTCGAGGTCGCCCAGTCTTTCGAACAGATGTCCACGCACCGCATCCAGGCGGTAATGACCCCGCATGCGCTCGTCGCTGTCGAGGCCGCGCAGCTCCTCCAGCCCTCGGGCCGGCCCCTGCACCATCGCTACCGCGATGGCGTGGTTGAGCGTGACCATGGGGCTGGGCGCGACGCGCTGCAGCAATTCATACAAAGCCAGGATCTGCGGCCAGTCCGTGGCCTCGGCTGTGAGCGCCTCGTCATGAACAGCGGCGACGGCCGCCTGCAACTGGTAGAGACCAACGGCTCCTTTGGAGAGCGCGAGGGTCAGCAGCGCGGCGCCTTCCGCGATCTCAGCCTGGTCCCATAAGCTCCGGTCTTGCCGGTCCAGCGGGATCAGCTCGCCGTCAGCGCCGGTGCGCGCGGTGCGGCGAGCGTCAGTCAGCAGCATGAGCGCCAGCAGGCCGGCGATTTCCGCGTCGTCAGGCAGCAGGGCGCGTATGCCGCGGGTGAGCCGGATGGCCTCGTGCGCCAGGTCGAGTCGCTGCAACTGCGCGCCCACGCTGCTCGCATAGCCCTCGTTGAAGATCAGATAGAGCACGTGGAGGACGGCGGCGAGGCGCTCGCCGCGCTCCTGCGGCGTTGGCTCGCGAAACGGCACGCGCGAGACGCGGATGCTCTGCTTGGCGCGGCTGATGCGCTGGGCCATGGTGGCTTCGGGAACGAGGAAGGCGTTGGCGATCTCCGCCGTGGTGAGGCCGCCGACCGCGCGCAGTGTGAGCGCGATGGCCGAGGATGCGCTGAGCGCGGTATGGCAGCACATGAAGAGCAGAATCAGCGTGTCGTTGGGATCCATGGCAGCCTCGATCTCGTCCGGCAGCTCCATCGCCGGCTCCTCCTCCGGCGTTGCGGCGGTCTCGCGCTCGCGTCGCGCCACCTCGCTGCGAATGATGTCCGTCATCCGCCGCGACGCAACACGAATGAGCCAGCCGCGAGGGTTGTCGGGAACGCCTTCCGTGGGCCATTGGCGAAAGGCCGCCAGCAGCGCCTCCTGGACGGCGTCTTCGGCAGAGGGAAAGTCGCGAAAGCGCCGGGCAACCGCGCCGAGCACCTGCGGCGCCAGCTCGCGCAGCAGGCGCTCGGATGCGGCGTCCCAGGCTGGGGTCACAGCATCTCCTGGGGCGGCGCGCTCATGATCGGGCGCACCTCGATGGGCATATTCAGCGGCGCTCCGCCAGGGCCGGGCGCGGCGGAGATGCGCGCGGCGATGGCGTACGCGCGGTCGGGCGAGTCGACGTCGACGATCCAGAAGCCGGCGAGGAACTCCTTCGACTCCGGGAAGACGCCGTCCGTGATGGGCGTGCCGTTTTTCGCGGCGCGGACCTGGCGCGCCTGATCCGGGAACGAGAGCCCCTCGCCCTGGACGAACTCGCCGGCCTCGCGCAGGTCGCGGTTCAGGGCGTGCATAAAGGCGATGTGCGCCTGCAGATCGCCCCTCGGCCACGCCGGAACGCCGGCTCCGGCGCGCATGGTGTTCATCATCAACATATATTTCATGGTCGTATCCTCCTCGGGCTGAAATTGGGCTGAGCGGCGCGGGCCGCTGCCGAGCGCGGCGAGCGTCTAATGGCCGCCGCCGTGGCTGGCGAACGCGCGCACCTCAATGGGCATGTTGGTCGGCACGCCGCCGGGACCGGGCGCGGCTGAGATTTTTCCGGCGATCGCGTAGGCGCGCTCCGGCGTGGCCACGTCGACGATCCAGTAGCCGAGCAGGAACTCTTTCGCCTCGGGAAAGACGCCGTCGGTGACGGGCCGGCCGTTCCTCTCGCCGCGAACCAGTTTGGCTTCCGCCGGCTGCGCCAGGCCCTGGGTGGCCACGAACTCGCCGCTCTCGACCAGGTCCTTCACGATCGCGCCCAGCACCTGCATGTGCGCGTCGCGGTCGGCTTGCGGCCACTTGTGGTAGCCGGCTACGCCGGATTGGGTGCTGGACATCAGAAGAATGTATTTCATGGGGATAGCTCCTCTCGGTTGAGATTGCGTCTCGCAACCGCAGCGGCCCGGCGATTCGATTGTGCCGGGGCCCCGGTTGCGCTTTCAACCGGTAGTCGGAGCCGGGGGGCGGATTCTCGACATCGGCGGCGAAAAAATTCTTTGCCCCGCCGGTCGGGGTCCTGTCGATTTTGCGCCCTGTGAACCGACTATTGGGTGGAGGTTGACAGATGACAACCGAAGCAATGGTGGTGGATGTCAGCCAGGACTGGATCCAGGCTTGCTCCGTGCAGGAGCGCTTCATGCGCGGGCCGGTGCTGCGCCACGGCCAGCTGGATTACGCCGCAAGCTGCCGGCAAATGCGCGCCCTCGGCGGAGATTGCTACGACTTCTGCTGCCAGCCCGGCGGGCAGCTGGCGATGCTGGTGGGCGATGCCTCGGGCAAAGGGGTGGCGGCGGCGCTAATGATGACCAGCGTGCAGGCCTCGCTGCGGACCGCAGCGCTGTTCGCGGGGGACTGCCTGACGGAGCTCTTCCGCGTGGTGAATGGCCAGGCCTGCGCCACCTCGCCGGCCGACCGTTATGCCACGCTCTTCTACGGCGTGCTCGATCAGGCGGGACGCACGCTGCGCTACGTGAATGCCGGCCAAAATGCGCCCATGATCCTGCGTCACGATGGCTCCGTCGAGTGGCCGGAGCCGAGCGGAGCTCCCGTGGGACTCTTTGCGGATGCCATCTGGCAGGAGCGAGTGGTCGTGCTGCATCCCGGAGATTGCGTCATTGCCTACACCGACGGCGTGACCGAAGCGGCGAGCCCGTGCGGAGGCGAGTGGGGGATCGACGGCCTGCGCCAGGCGGCCGAGAGCTGCGGCAGCGAGCCGGCGGACGGGCTAGTGCGCTCGATCCTGGACGCCATGGACGAGTTTTCCGGAGGCGTGCAGACGGACGACGCCACGGTGGCCGCGCTGCGGATTCTTTGACCGTGGAGGTGACTTCGGGCTTTGTATCAGGGCACGGCTTTCAGCCGTGCCGAAAGAGGTGGCGCGCAGCGCCTTCCTTCCTGCCGGAGGCCGGAGCGCAGGCGGAACGCCGCAGCGAGGCGCACTGGAAGAATTGAAGTTGTGGGATGGACGAGACGGTCCCTGAACCGAGTCCTGGCTCAACTCCATGAGACTGTCATCCCGAGCCTCCGCGCTGTGGGACCCGTCGCGGCGTTTGCGACGCGATGGGCAGGTGGAGCCGAGGAGCCCGGCCTGAGCGTGGTCGCCACGGTGACCGAGTCGAACGGCATCCGCGGTTGTTCCTGGAAACCCGTAGGGCCCAGGACCTATCCGCGCGTGTCCGGGACCTTGACTGCAAGGTTGTAGAATCCCGCGCAGAGCCAGGAGCGCAACCGATGAACGTACAGGAACAAATCAGGAAGTATATTGCCAGCCAACCGGAGCCAAAACGCAGCGACCTCGGGGAGCTGCACCGGCGCATCCTGCAGGCGTCGCCGCAATGCAAGCTATGGTTCTTTGATGGGAAAGACAGTGCGGACCGGACGGTTTCTAATCCGACGATCGGCTATGGATTGCACACGATGCAATATGCCGGCGGAAAGAGCCGAGAGTTTTTTCGCGTTGGGGTGAGCGGCAACAAGACCGGAATCTCGGTCTACATCATGGGTCTGAAGGACAGGCAGCACTTAGCCAAAACCTATGGCAAGAAGCTGGGCAAAGCAAAAGTGACGGGCTACTGCATCCGCTTCAAAGCCCTGGAGGATATCGACGTGGACACCCTGGAAGCCGCCATAGGCGATGGGATTGCGAATCGGGGCGATGGGGATTGAAATCCGGGGACGGACGGGACAGTCCCTGAACTGAGTCCTCGCTCAACTCCATAACACTGTCATCCCGAGCCTCCGCGCCTTGGGACCCGTCGCGGCGCTTGCGACGCGATGGGGAAGCGGAGCGAGGGATCTGCGGTTGCCTTTAGATATTCGTCCGGCCCAGGGCACGCTGGTAATCGGCTGGCTCCGCGTCATACCAGCCGCAGCTGAGGTCGACCCACGCAGGGTTGGCAGCTTCGATAAGCGCGATCTTCTTCTCGCGCCGCCATCCTTTTAGTTCCTTTTCGCGGTCGATCGCCTCGAGCACGTCCGCGTAGCGCTCGAACCAGACGAGGCGATCGCAGTTGTAGCGCGCGGTGAACCCCTCGTGCTCCCTCCATTTGTGCTGGAACACGCGCCGGTGCAGGTCACCGGTCACGCCGACGTACAGCGTGTGACTGCGGCTGGCCATGATGTACATGCAGTAGCTGCCCTCATGCATAACGCCATCGTATGCGGGCGAGCTGCCTGGGAATCGTGACGGAAGTAACGGACGAAGAGCAACCGCAGATGCCGTTCGCTGGCGCTCAGGCCAGGCTCTTCACTTCGCCTACCCCATTCCGCGATGCGGAACGGGGCCCAAAAGCGTTCCGTTCAGGATGACAGGCCGGAAGGAGCTCGGGTTGGGAGGGTGCTCGCGCCGCGGGGATCGATCTCGAGTGTCACCCCAATGCCAAAACCGGGCAGAGCCATACGACTTTGCTCGGGCCAGGTCGTGGGACACACACCGACCCTCCTCGTCGGACTGTCATCCTGAGGACCCGGAGCGAAGCGAAGGAGCCGAAGGATCTGCGGTTGTTTTTTCCGGCCCAGCTCCGATCCTGCGCACCAGTGCGGCGCAAAAGCAACCGCGGATCCTTCACTCCGCTGACCCCATTCCGCTGGGCGGAACGGGGCCCCAGGCGCGCTCCGTTCAGGATGACAGATCGGAGGGAGGATGGGGTTGGGGGAGCGATCCCGCCGCGGGGATCGAACTTGGCTGTCAACCCTATGCCAAAACCGGGCAGAGCCATACGACTTCGCTCAGGCCAGATCGCGGTGCACTCGGCGGCTGCTTCGGGATGCCGCGTCCAGCGGGCTTCGGGCTTTGTATCAGGGCACGGCTTTCAGCCGTGCCGAAAGAGGTGGCGCGAAGCGCCTTCCTTCCTGCCGGAGGCCGGAGCGCAGGCCGCACGCCGCAGCGACTTGGCGCCGGCGGTGGCACGGAAGGCGAACAGAGCGGAACACTGCGGTTGTCTCCCCGCGCGTTTCTAAGGGCAGGCGTCACTAGTAAACCAAGTAGTAAACAGTCATCCAAGTTGGTTCCTTTCTTGATACTCCATGCAGTTTACTCCGTGTGTACTCTATCGAAAATTCACCTAACTCGCATGAAGTCAACGAAGTTTACCATTCGTGTACTCCATGACCTCGCGACCCGGCAACGGGGCGCAAAGTTAACCGTCAGCCATGGGGCTCGGGCGACCCCTCGAACGCCTAGCCCCGCGCGTGGCGCTCTTCGGCCCCGGCGATCATGCTGGCGACCAGGGCCAGGGGCAATCCGACCACGTTGAAATAGCAGCCGTGGACGCGGGGGATCCAGCGGGCGGCCTGGCCCTGGATGGCATAGGCGCCGGCCTTGCCGTGGGGCTCGCCGGTGGCGACGTAGCGGGCGATGTCGTCGTCGGAGGGCGAGAGGAAGGTGACGTGGGTGACCTCGGCGGCGACCTCGGTGTGCTCGCCGGCGACGAGGGCGACGCCGGTGATGACCTGATGCGTGGCTCCGGCGAGGAGGCGCAACATGCGGGCGGCGTCCTGGTCGGATTCGGGCTTGGCGAGCATCTCGCCGTTGGGGGCGACCACGGTGGTGTCGGCTCCGAGGATCAGCAGGGGCTCCCCGGGGTGGTCCGCGGCGAGGGCGGCGCATGCAGGCGAGGATGCGACGGCCTCGGCCTTTTGCCGAGCGAGCCGCAGGACGTAGGGGATGGGCTGCTCGCCGGGGTGGGGGTCTTCGTTGATGGAGGCGGGGAGGACGGTGAAAGTGTATCCGGCCTGGGCGAGGAGGTCGCGGCGGCGCGGGGAGGACGAGGCGAGGACGACCATG
>JASHNS010000113.1 GCA_030041515.1 Acidobacteriaceae bacterium
GTGGGCTTGCCGTAGTCGCCATCGCCGGAGATGAGGCAGCCGAGACGCCCGAGACCGTAGCCAACGGCGGCGGAGGGAGCGGCGAGGTCGAGCATGCGGAGCGCGCCGATCTTATAGACGCGCCCCTGCCACAGGAGCGCCGCGATGCCGACGAGGAGACCGCCGTACCAGGCGAACCCGGCGCGGTTAAAGAGCAGAACAACAGGATGATGCCAGAGCTCGACGGGAGTCTCCAGAACGTGCCAGAGCTTGGCGCCGATGATGCCGCTCACAGCGACGACGGCGACGATGCTGATGGCGTCCGCGTCCAGCTTGAAGCGGCGGAAGTTGCGATACAGAACCCAGCAGGCGCCGACGGCCGCGAACCACAGCAGGATGCCGAACGTGCCGATGGAGAGACTGCCAATGTGAATAAAGGGATACATGGGGGCGTCGTCTCCAGTATAAATGGGCGCGCGGAGGGGTTCCGCGGCCGCCGCGCCAGCGAAGAAGGGGCGACGACGTGAGACCGAGCCGATGAGCGGCCCGTCCAACGGAGTACAGGCAGTCCGCACAGGCAGGTTCATGATGATCCGATGGGTGGGGGCGGGTGTGCTCATGAGTTGGTGGGTGGCCGGCGCGACGATGATCGCGGCGCAGGCGGGCGGCGCGCAGGGGAAGGCTGCTCCACCGACGTTCCAGGTGAACACGCGGATTGTGCTGACCGACGTGACGGTTACGGACAAGTACGGGAATCCGGTGCGGGGGCTGAAGGAGCAGGATTTCCGGATTTTCGACAACCGAAATCCACAAAAGCTGGATTCGTTTGAGGAACACCTGGAGAAAGCCACTCCCTCCTTTGAACTCCCGACGACACCTTCAGGCGTGTATACCAACGCAGCGATGCTGCATCCACCGGCATTGGTGAATGTCATCCTGATCGACACCACCACGATCAGCCTGGTGGACCAGATGTACCTGTATGAGGAACTGAGGAAGTTTGTGCAGAAGCTGCCCGCGGGCGAGCCGGTGGCGATCTTCTGCCGGGCCGGGCAGATGACGCTTTTGCTGCAGGAGTTCACGTCGGATCACGCGAAGCTGATGAAGGCGATCCGGCAGGCGGTTCCGCACTTTCAGGAGCCGGATGCGGAGTACGCCAGCGGTTTCGACACGCTGCGGCAGGTGGGGTTCTACCTGAGCCAGGTACCAGGGCGAAAGAACATTCTTTGGTTCACGGGCGGATCGAATCTGGTATTAGAGACAGACCCCGATAATCCATTGCCGCCGATGTACGAGCAGCTGCGCCAGGAGACTTACGACCTGCTGGAAAAGGAACGAATCGCGCTGTATCCGATCGATGCGCGGGGACTGGTCGCGTTCAGTGGGCCGGCGTTGGGGGTAATTCGGGCTCTTGGCGTGCAGCACATGCTGATGAGCGAGGATGCGGAGGCGACGGGCGGGCAGGCCTGGTTCAACACGAATGGGCTGGCGCAGGCGGCCGAGCGCATTCTGGCGACCGATGGGGATTACTATACGCTGGCATATTCGCCGGACGATTTGCGCGGGAACGGCAAATGGCACAACGTGGAAGTGAAGCTGGTCGAGGGCAGATATCACCTGAGTTATCGGCACGGCTATTTCGACGATGGCGGCAACGGCACGGCGCCGCCGGGAAAGACAAGGACGCTGCTGCGTGCCGGTGGCGGCACGAGTCAGGTTCCAAACGATCGCAGCCAGCCGATCCCGTTTGTTGCTCGCGTGCTTCCATTCACTGCTGAGCAGACGACAGCGGCGATTGCCGCGGGCAAACTGCGGAAGCCGAAGCGCGGCGAGAGCGCGTATTTGATCGTCTATCAGGTGCCCGCCTCGGCGCTCACGCCGGAAAGTGTGAAGTCCGAGCAAGCGATGTTTGCGCTGGGTTGCGCTGTCCTGGCCTTCGACCACGATGGGACGCCGGCGGTTCGCCAGGTCTGGAAGATCCGTTTAGGCGCAAATGAGAGAAAACTCCGGGCATTTCCGCAGGGCAGCCTCGCCTTTACAGCGAGCGTCAATCTGCCGCGAGGCAAAGACTATCTGGATCTGGCGGTGTGGGACACGACGACCGGCCGGCTGGGTACGATGAACCTGTCATTCGATGCGAAAAAGCCAGCCACTCCGAAGAATCCTGCGAAACCCTAAGCGATTTCCGGTTAGAACCTGCGAAGAGGATGCGAAGATCAGCGGAGGAGCGGGGAAAATGATGCGCCAGGCGCGATCCGGGGCGGGTGCCGAAGCTGAAGGAGCAATCCACATTGGTGGCTTATGGTGATCCGGAAGCCGCTGCACGGTTTGGTGCTGGCTTGCTGTGTGGCCGGGATGGCGACGGCGTTGGGCCAGGCAGCCAGCGCAGGACAGACCCTGCGGGGGAAACCAAACTCGCCGACGTTTCACGTAAGCACGCGCGTGGTGCTGACCGACGTGACGGTCACCGACAGGAACGGAAATCCGGTGCGGGGGTTGAAGCAGCGGGATTTCCAGATCTTCGACGACGGGCGGCCGGAAGCGCTGAAGTCGTTTGAGGAACACATTGCCGGGCCGAGCCCAGCCTACGACGCCGCGACAAGGCCTCCCGGCGTGTACACAAACGCGGCCATGCTGCATCCGCCGGCGGTGGTCAACGCGATTCTGATCGATACGACCACAATCGATCTCGTGGATCAGATGTATCTGTATGAGGAGCTGACGAAGTTCGTGAAGCAACTGCCGCCGGGCGAGCCGGTGGCCATCTTCTGCCGCGCCGGGCAGATGACGCTGGAACTGGAGGGATTCACCTCGGATCATGCGGCGCTGATGAAGGCGATTCGGAAAGCAATTCCGCGCATTCAGGAGACGGCTGCTGAGTATGCGACCGATTACGGCACGATGCAGCAGATGGCTTTTTATCTGAACCAGGTGCCTGGGAAGAAGAACCTGCTGTGGTTCAGCGGAGGGTCAAGTGCATATCTGCACGTGGACCCAATGGCGGACCAGCAGGGCGCGGGCATGACCGCGACATCGATGGGCGCCACGGCCGCGCAGATGGCGCCGACGGGCACGGACCTGCCGGCGCAGCCGGACTACCGCGCAATGTATGACGTTCTGGAGCAGGAACGGATCACACTTTATCCGATCGATGCGCGAGGATTGGTGGCGTCTGTCAGCGAGCAGATGAACGAGCAGCACCTGCAGATGTCTGCGGACGCGGAAGCGACCGGAGGACAGGCGCGTTACGACACGAATGAACTGGCGCAGGCGACGGAGCGGATTCTGGCGACGGATGGGGATTACTACACGCTGACGTACTCCCCCGACGACTTGCGCAACAACGGACGATGGCATCGAGTGGCCGTGAAGCTGCGCGGGCACGGCTACCGGCTGAGCTATCGCCGCGGCTATTTCGACGATGAGAAAAACGGTGAGTCACCGGCGGCGCGCTCGCGGGCCTTGCTGGAGGCGAAGGGCACGAGCAGGGAGGTGCTGGACCCGAAGAGCGATCCCATCGCGTTTACGGCGCAGGTGGCGGAGATTTCGTCGCTCGCCGAGGAGTCAGCGGTGCGCGCCGGCGAGATCGGGGCGCCGAAGAACGGTGAGGTTCCGTACGCGATCGTTTACCAGGTTCCGGCCGCGGATCTGGCGCCGCAGAGCGTGGACGCCGGGCACAGGGGCACGTATCGGGTGGGAGCGGGCGTGCTGGCCTTCGACCGCCACGGCACGCTGGTCAGGCGCGAAGGGCAAACGCTGACCATGACCGTAGACGAGCGGGAGATTCGCGCCAAGCCGGACGGCCAAATGAAATTTGACGAGGAGGTCGATCTGCCGGTGGGGCAGGATTACCTCTATCTGGTGGTATGGGACGCGACCACGGGGCGGCTGGGCACGATGAACGTGCCCCTGCTTGTGAAGAGGCCGGCCAGGCCATAGCCAGGCCGGGACGGTTCGGAGATAATCGGTGGTGTGACCAGCACAGTGGAATCGGGACTACAGATTCTTTTCAGCCGCGAGCAGATTCGCCAGCGCGTGGCGGAGCTGGGGCGGCAGGTCGACCGTGATTACGCGGGCGAGAAGGTCGTTCTGGTCGGCGTGCTGAAAGGGGCGGCGATCTTTCTGGCCGATCTGGCGCGCAGCATCTCCGTCGACAATACGTTCGACTTCGTCGCCGTTTCGAGCTACGGCAAGGGGCATCAGACGAGCGGGGCCGTGAAGCTGATCAAGGACCTCGATCAGTCGATTGAGGGAAAGAACGTCATCATCGTCGAGGACATCCTCGACACCGGGCTGACGCTGCACTTTCTGCGCGGCCTCTTCGAGCAACACCAGCCGAAGACGCTGCGGATTGCGGCGCTGCTGGACAAACCGTCGCGCCGCCTGGAAAAGATCGAAGCCGATTATGTGGGATTCACAATCCCGAACGAGTTTGTGATCGGCTACGGGATGGATTTTGCGGAGCGCTACCGGAATCTGCCGGACATTTGCCTGATGCCGGTGGAAAACAGCTAAAAGCCGGCAGCTAAGAACCGGTCTGCCAAAAACCGGCCCGCGAAGAGGCAGTCAGCTCAGAACCGGGCGGCGAAAGAACGGTGAGCGGAAGAACGACTGGGCCTGAACTTTTCTCTCCTGCGGAGTTGCTGTCGTCTTTATTTGCCGAACACGTATGATGGCAGTCGATTGCGGGTGGCGAAGCTGCGCGCAACCAGGGGATTTGTGAGCGAAGAGTTGCAGGACAAGCCGCGAAGTGCGCCGGAGGCCGCCCATGGATGGGAGGGAGATTACCGGCCGGCGTCCGGCGAGGCTGCGCATCGCGGCCAGCCGCACGTCGATCCTCCGCAAACGGAATTCCTGGTCCGGCTCACCGACACGCTGAATACGACCCTGGACCTGAATACGCTTTTGGAGCGGACGGCCTCGCTGGTGCGGGCGGTGATCGATTACAAAATTTTCGCCATCCTGCTCATCAATGATCGAACCAACGACCTGCGGATGCGGTTCCAGATCGGACACAAGCCGGAGGTGGAGCGGCTGCGCATCCGGATGGGGCACGGCGTGGTGGGGCAGGTAGCGCAGACCCGGCAGCCCATGCTGCTGAACGACGTACGCCAGGAGAAGAACTACATCGACGCCAATCCGGAGGTGCGGTCGGAGCTGGCCGTGCCTCTGATCCGGAAGAACCGCGTAATCGGGGTCATCGATATCCAGGCGGAACAGCTCAACTATTTCACCCAGGAGCATCTTCAGCTGCTGACGCTGACGGCGTCGCGGATTGCGGGCGCAGTGGAGAACGCGCGCCTGTACACGCGGGTGGCCAGGCAGGCGCAGACGCTGCAGGTGCTGAACGAGATCAGCCGGGAAATCACCTCGATTCTGGATCCGGACGAGCTGCTGGAGCGGGTGGGGCAATTGATCCGGCGGATTATCGACTACCAGATGCTTTCAATCTGGCTGGTGGATGAGCCTGAACACCAGCTGACGAATCGTCTCGCCATCCGCTTCGGTCAGCGATTCAACCCGAAGGAGAAGCTGCCGCTGGATCGGGGTCTGGTGGGCGCGGCGATGACGGAGAAGCGGGTGGTGGTGGTGCCGGACGTGCGCAAGGACCCGCGGTATCACATGGTGAATCCGGAGACGCGCTCGGAGATGACGGTCCCGCTCTTCTACAAAGGTCGGGCGATGGGCGTGCTGGACATCGAGCACACGCGGGCGCACTTCTTCAACGAGGATCACGAGCGGGCGCTGACCACGCTGGCGGCGCAGATCGCGATCGCGCTCGAAAACGCGCAGTTGTACCAGCGCGTGGCGCAGCAGGAGCAGCGGCTGGAGCGGGATCTGGCCATGGCGCGCGAGGTGCAGCTGCGGCTGCTGCCGCAGAGGAAGCCGGAACACCAGAAAGCGGAGTTTGCGGCGAGGTTTCTGCCGGCACGGACCATTGGCGGCGATTTCTACGACTTTTTGCCCTACGACAGGGATTCGAGCGGCATCGCGCTGGGAGACGTGAGCGGGAAGGCCGCTCCGGCGGCCCTGTACGCCGCGCTGGTGAGCGGCGTGCTGCGTTCTGAGGCGACGACGCATCCATCGCCTTCGGTCATGCTGAAGGTGCTGAATGACGCTCTGCAGGAGCGCAAGCTGGACTCGCAGTACGTGGCCATGGTGTATGCGGTGTGGAATGACCAGAACCTGACGCTCCAGATCGCGAACGGCGGCGCGGTACAGCCTCTGATCTGCCGCGGCGAGGAGGTCGACACCATTCGCGCAGAGGGATTTCCGGTGGGAATGTTTCCAAACGCGACCTGGGAGGAGTTTTCGATCGCCATGCAGCCGGGGGACGCGGTGGTCTTCTTCAGCGACGGGCTTTCCGACGCCCAGAACGCCGCCGGCGAGATGTACGGGACCGACCGGCTGGTGGCGTGCGTGAAGAAGCACCGCAACAAGTCGGCATCGAAGCTGGCCGAGGCCCTCCTGAACGAGGTAGGGCGGTTCCAGCACGGGCAGGAACGGTTCGATGACGAGACGGTGGTCGTGGTGAAAGTGACCGGAAAATAGAGACCTCTGGCCGGCAACGGGGCAGATTTACCTGATCAGGAACGGGTCCAGGTTCCTGTAGTTCCCAAAACAGGTTACCGAACAGAGCGCGTCTGGTGACGAACGCGCAAAATTAACGCCAAAGTATCAAGATTGCTCCCTCTTCAGGGGATGTAACGAGGGCGATTCCGCTACTAAACCGGTATTGCGCGGGAACTTAGCAAGGAGTCGCAATGAAAAAAGCGGAAAAACTGCTGACTTATCTTCTTATCCTTTTTGCCGGAATCGTCGTTGGAATCATGACGCCCCCGTCCTGGTACCCCGGCGGAGGGGCGCTGCGGGCGCATACCAGCGTGCGGGCATCGTTGCAGCGGTAAAGGAAGAGTTATTCTCGAATTTTCCTTCAGCGGCAATCCCCCACACTCGCCGCGGGGTTGAGGAGCAGAATATCTGTTCCCCAGTTAGTGAATTGACACTCCCCGGAGATGAGCCGATGATAGGGAGCGCTTCCCAAAAAGCTCACCGTTGGAGGTCAGGATGCGCCGCGGCGTCTTCCAATTTGCCTTGGTTTCGTTTCTTCTACCCAGTTTCCTGATGGCGCAACAGGCGCCGCTCACCCAGCCTCAGCAGGCTGCCGCTTCCGCGCAAACGGCCACAACTTCTCCGGAATCCTCATCGGCATCAGAGCCTAAGGCCGCGACCTCTTCCGCTTCCGTACCAGCGGTTGCGACATCCGCAGCCCCGCCGCCTGACACCCTGCTGGATGGGACGCCGGTGAAGCTGCGGCTCGCCCAGACGATATCGTCCCATGACGCAAAAGTCGGACAGGAGGTGCCCTTCGAGGTGATTGAGGACGTCGATGTGGATGGCGTGCCGGTCATTGCAAAAGGCGCGACCGCAATTGGCACCGTGACCGAAGCCCAGCCGAGGCGGAGCATGGGCCGCGCGGGAAAACTGAACATCAGCATCAGTTACGTGCGCCTTCGCGACAACGAAAAGGCGATGTTGCGGGCGGTCAAAGATGAAAAAGGCGGCGGTCATGTGGGCGCGATGACGGGGGCGATGGTAGCCACGTCGATCGTTTTCTTTCCGGCAGCTCCGCTTTTTCTGTTTGTGCATGGCAAAGACATCACAATTCCGCAGGGAACGGAGATTACCGCCTTCGTTCAGGGAGACATGCACCTGAACATGGCGCAGATTGAAGACGCGGGCGCCACCGCCGCCCCGACGGCAGTGACCACTGCCACGCCGGCCGGTTGCTCGCTGATTGTTTCGTCCACGCCGCCGGGAGCCGATATCGATATCGACGGGGCTTTCGTGGGCAACACGCCGTCGACGGTGACGGTGAGCGCGGGCAGCCACGAAGTCGTCGTGAAAAAGCAGGGGTACACGGACTGGAGCCGCAAGCTGAGCGTAACTGCCGGCAGCGTGCATCTGGATGCGACGCTCAACCCGTCTGCAGCCGGGAGTTAAAAAAGTTTCCTGGCATATTCAGAAGGGCACCCGGACGGGTGCCCTTTCGCTCTTGGGATAAATCTGCCCGAGAAGGCAGGGAAATCCCGCCAAAGAGGAACAGCGATGCGATCTGGGGCGGAGGATTTGGTATCCTCAAGGGTTTTATTCCCTGTCGTGGAAAGATTGGGGACAGGCGGCCAAATGGGAGCGGAGATGCCGGAACAGCGGGGACGAAAGTATCACCAGGAGCGGGTGGCGGAGACGCTGCGGGACGAGATCGGGGCCATGATCGAGGGGGAGCTGTCGGACCCGCGGATCAGCTTCGCGTACGTCAGCCAGGTGGTCCTGAATCCAGGCGGGAAATCCGCGCTGATTTACGTGGCCGTGGACGGCGGGGCGCAGGAAGAAGCAGACACGCTGGAGGCACTGATGGCGGCGCGGGGGTATATCCGGCACGAGCTGTTGGAGCGGATGGGGGTGCGGTTTGTGCCGGAGCTGACCTTCCATATCGACCGTTCGGACAAGATGAAGGCGCGGATTGATGAGCTGTTGGGGAGGAAACGCAGGACAGGATTGAGAGGGTAGCGTTCAGGAACCAGGCAGGGGCAACGGATCACGGTTTAGAAGTTAGGAGCGGGGAGACGGAGACGCGGGCCAATTCGGGGAACGGCGAGAGGCAGCACGGGATCCACGGGCTGGAGGCGGTGCTGGACGTGGTGCGGCGCGGGCAGAAATTCGCCGTGTGCTCGCACGCGCGGCCCGACGGCGATGCGGTCGGATCGATGCTGGCGTGTGGCATGTTGCTGGCCGGGCTGAACAAGCAGGCGGATCTCTACTCGGCCGATCCGGTGCCGCAAATCTATCGATGGCTGCCGTGCGCGGAGACCATCCGGCGGGTGACCCGCGTCGAGGGCAGCTACGACGCGGCGATCCTGCTGGAATGCGACGGATTAGCGCGGACGCGGCTCGAGGGTCTCGAAGGACGGTTCCTGGTGAACATCGACCATCATGCGAGCTGGAAGGCATTCGCGGCGGTGAACTGGATTGAGGAAGGCGCCTGTGCCGTGGCGGAGATGGTCTACCGGCTGACCCGGGCCGCGGGAGGCGCGATGACCCCGGCCATGGCGACATGCCTGTACACCGCGGTGCTCACCGACACGGGATCGTTCTGCTACGAGGGAACGGACGCGCATGCTTTCGACTTGGCGCGCGACCTGGTGGTGTGCGGGGCGCGGCCGGCGGAGATTGCGCGGGAAGTGTATTTTTCCAATCCGTTGCCGAAGATGGCGCTGCTGGGGACGGCGCTGACGCGTCTGCGCCGCGAGGGGCGGCTCGCGTGGCTCTGGGTGACCGACGAGGACATGACGCGCGCGCACGCCACGGAAGAAGACTGCGAAGGAATCGTGAACTACGCGATCGGCATCGCAGGCGTGGAGGCAGCGGTGCTGCTGCGGGAGCTGAGCGACGGCAGGATCCGGCTTTCGCTGCGCAGCAAGGGCGGCGTGGATGTGGCGCGGATCGCCGCAAGCTTCGGCGGAGGTGGACATCGGCATGCCGGCGGCTGCACGCTGGAGGGGCCCCTGCACGCGGCGATGGAGAGAATCCTGGAGACGATGCGGCGCGAACTCAGCAGGGAAAACCAGAAGATACGCGAAGCCTCGCGGGCGGAATCGCGCGGGATGAATCTGTTAGGCTGACTTCGGCCTTTAGTGGTTAGACCTGCGGCGATGACCCTCAGCCGCGTCCCCTTTGGACGTGTCGGTGCGGAAGCCGCGGGCTCAATTCCGAGGATCGCAAACCAGCCCAGTGACTGAGTCATCTCCAGAAGACGGAAAAGAGAAGGCGGGCGGCCGATATGCCGGCGGCGAAGCGCAACTGAAGGCGCGGGAGCCGGGGCTCGTATTGCGGCTGTGGCGGCGGATTCCCGGCATCGATGTGCCCATGGAAACGGCGACGCTGCTGGTGATGACGGCGTTCTTCATCTTTTACGGGCTGGTGCCGATCTTCGGGGGCGACGGCCTGGGCCTGGTCGGCGCCGACGAGCCGCGTTACGCGCAGATTGCGCGGGAGATGCTCAAGCGCCGCGACTACATTACGCCGGTGCTGTGGGGGCATCCGTGGCTGGAGAAACCTGCGCTGTACTACTGGCGGGCGATGTTCGCCTTCAAGGAGTTCGGGATTCACGACTGGTCGGCGAGGCTGCCTTCAGCAAGCTTCGCTTTTATGCTGGTGTTCCTGATCTGGCTGCACATGCGCCGGTTCCGCAACGGAGGACAGCTGGATGCGGCGCTGCTGACGGCATCGTGCGCGGGAATCCTGAGCTTCGCACGCGGGGCCTCGACGGACATGCAGCTGGCAGCGCCCTTCTGCATCGGCATGCTGGGCTGGTACGCGTGGTATGAGACGAACAGCAAATTCTGGCTCTTCGACCTCTACTTTTTTGTCGGGGCGGCCACCCTGGCGAAGGGGCCGGTCGCCCCGCTCCTGGCGCTGGTGATTATCGGAATCTTCGCCGGGCTGCGGCGGGAGTGGTCGCTGTTCCGGCGAAGTTTGTGGCCGGCCGGGTTTGTGCTGTATTTCGCGATGGTGCTGCCCTGGTACATCGAGGTGCAGCGCCGGAATCCCACATTTCTGAAGGTTTTCTTTCTCCAGCAGAACCTGGAACGGCTGGCGACGAACCGCTTCGAGCACTACCACCCTTTCTGGTATTTCATTCCGGTGGTGCTGCTGGGGCTGACGCCCTGGGCGGTGATCGCGGTAACGGCGTTTGCCGACGCCGTGGGCGGCTCGATCAACGAATGGAAAGCGCGAGGGGCGAAGGGGCGGTATATCGGTCATGAGCGCGCCGGAGACGCGTTTCCTGAATTCCTGGTGCTGTGGGCCGTGGTGGTCATCGTGTTCTTCTCGTTTTCCGAGTCGAAGCTGCCGGGATTCATTCTGCCCGCGATTCCGCCGCTGACGATTCTGGCCGGCGACTATCTGAACCGCATCCGGCGGCGGGGGTTGAAGACCTGGCTGCTGGTGCTGCACGCCGTTGCGACGGGAATTCTGACCATGTTCGTGCTGCTGATGCCCCTGCACCTGACCGCGCCGGAGTCGATTCCTCCGGGAATTGCAATTGTGGCGGCGGGGGTGGTGGGCCTGGCAGCGACGGTATTCATTCTGATCATGGTGGCGCGGTTCGGCCTGAAGCGGCTGCGTCTGGCTACGCTGACGCCCATCGTGATGCTGCTCTTCTACATTGTGGGGGTGGGGCCGGTTTTCGGAATCAAGGCGGTACCGAATACGAAGCGCAATATCGAGCTGATGAACATGACGTTTTCGGCGCGGCCCATGGCGCGCATTCTGAACGCGATCAGCCCGCCGCCGGGAGTGGTGGCGGTGTTTCGGGTGCGGCGCGAGCTGCAATATGGACTGGGGTTCTATCGCGATGAGCGCATCGTGAATTACGATGTGGGCATCGTGGTGGACAATCCGCCGGCCAGCGCCGGGCCGGGGCCGCACGGCGTGGTGATTGAGGATGTCAAAGAAGGGTCATCGGCGGACGAATTTGGGATGGTGCAGAAGATTGGCGACGATCTGGTCGCAGTGAACGGCCAGCCGGTGCTGAATGCCGCGGACTTCGACCAGATGGAAGCGGGGTGGCATCCCGGGGAGAAGGTGGAGTTCGAGATTCTGGATCCGCGGATGCCCGAGGAGCCGCCGCAGTTTCTGGGCGGCGCAATGGACGATGGCGTTCCGCAGGGGCAGCATCTGCTGGTGGCGCCGGAAAGCGCCGTGGAGGCGCTGAAGAAGAAACTGGCGGGGAGAGAGTACGAGCCGCTGTTCTCGTATCCGTGGCAAGACCTCGAAGTGTATCGAGTGATGGCAGCGGGGCAGCGGTAGGGCGGCTGAGAAGCAGTGAGCCAATCGGCCGTTGGCACGTGAGCGGGAGACATGCATCTGGTGAGCGAGAGGAGAGCCGCAGCGAGTTTGTGAAGCTGCGGAGGTCTGGTATCCATGGCGGCGGCATTGCAGTTTGAGGTGCTCGATCTGCGTCACTTTTCAGCGGGCATCATGCGGCCGCTGCTGGAGGCGGAGAGCCGCGTTTGGAGTGAGCGGCTGCACTGGGACTATCGGGGCTCGGCAGACCTGCTGCTGCAGTATCTGGACTCGCGCGTGTTGCCGGGCTATGTGGCCGTGGAAAACGGGCGCGTTGTCGGCTATGTGTTCTGCGTGTATGAGGGACACAAGGCCGTCATTGGCGACATTTTTGCCCTGGAGTCCGGGGAGCCGGGGCGCACCGCCGGCGGAGGCGGATCCAGTGCGGCCGAAGTGCGAGCCGAACTGCTGCGGCGGTTGCTGGAAATGCTGCAAAATACGCCGGGCGTCACCCGGATTGAATCCCAGCTGCTGCTGCACCCCCACGGAGACCATACAGGAGCCTTCGAGCAGGCGGGATTCGAGGTTTACGAGCGCATCTTTATGGAGTGCCCGCTGCGCCGGGCGGTGCCACCCGGCACGCCGGCGCCCGTTGGCGAAACGCTGACGATGCGGCGCTGGGCGGAAGGCGATTTCGCGGCCGCTGGGCGCCTGATTGCCGCCTGCTATGAAGGCCATCTGGACAGCCACATCAACGAGCAGTACCGCACCGCCGCGGGATCGCAGCGTTTTCTGCACAATATTGTGCGGTTTCCGGGCTGCGGATATTTTGACGCTGAGTCGTCGCGGACGCTGAGCGAGCCGGGGAGCACGGAGCTGGCGGGGCTGCTGCTGTGTTCGCGCGTGCGAGAGGATGTGGGACACGTGACGCAAATCTGCGTGGCGCCGCAACTTCGCGGCCGAGGGCTGGGAAAGGCGCTGATGCAGGAATGCGCGCGAAACCTGGCCCAGCGCGGGTACCAGATGCTGACCCTGACCGTGACGGCGTCGAACCAGAACGCGGTCGCGCTGTACGAGCGAATGGGATTCCAGGGCACGCATCGCTTCGACGCGATGGTATGGGACCCGAGCGAGCACGGGCGGGCGTGAGCGCTGGTAAACTGAAGGTGCAGCGAAACCGTTGACAACCTTTGCGGTTCGAGGCCGCGTCTCTACTTCGGAACTGCTTCACTCATCAGAACTCTTCGGCCCGCAGGCGGACGCTGCAGTTCCATCAGCATCAGGCGTCCCCGGGCGGACGCCGGGAACCGCCGCATTGGCGGAAGATCCACATCAACCGGGACCACGAGGAGCCTTCCCATGAAGAATGGCCGTCCGAAGGGCTACATCACCTTCACATTGCACGCCCATCTGCCTTACGTCGTTCACCATGGAACCTGGCCGCATGGCCTGGAGTGGCTGCTGGAAGCCGCGGCGGAGACCTATCTGCCGCTGCTGCGCGTGCTGAAGAACCTGGAACGAGACGGTCTGGCGCTCAAGGCGAACATCAACATGTCGCCGGTGTTGCTGGAGCAACTCGCGCACCCGACGTTCCAGAAGGAATTGCCTGAGTACCTGAAGCGGAAGATCCTCGCGACGGAGGAAGACGAAGAGTATTTCAGGCAAAGCGGCGACACCCACTTCGCAAAGACGGCGCATTACTGGAGGGATTTCTTTCAGCAGGCGCTGGAGGATTTCGAGGCGATGGGTCGCGACATTATCAAGGGTTTCCGCTACTTCAACGATGCGGGATTGATTGAAGTGATCACCTGCGGCGCGACGCACGGCTATATGCCGCTGCTGGGTACCGATGAGAGCGTGGTGGCGCAGGTGAAGACAGGGGTGGCGACGCACCAGCGGCACATGGGCAAGCAGCCGAAAGGCATCTGGGCGCCGGAATGCGGGTACCGGCCGGCGGGACGCTGGCAGACGCCGGTGATCCCGGCCGGGAGCACGGGGCCGTGGCCTCCGCAGGAGCGGATCGGCGTGGAAGAAGCCCTCGCCGAGGGCGGAATCCAGTTCTTTTTTGTGGACACGCACCTGGTGGAAAGCTCGGTGGGGTTCACCCCGTACGACCTGAAGATGGCCGGCGGGCCGGTGGGCGCGGCGGCGGCGCTGCCGAAGCCCGGCACCGACGATCGGGCGCTGTATCACTCGTACTTTGTGGACGGGCCGTGCGCGCACCAGCATCCGGTGGCGATCTTTCCGCGCGATCCGAAGACGGGACTGCAGGTATGGAGCGGCGAGACGGGCTATCCGGGAGACGCGAACTACCTGGACTTCCACAAGAAGCGCTGGCCGGGCGGACACCGCTACTGGCAGGTGACGCACGCCAAGGCCGATCTGGCGCAGAAGACGCCGTATTATCCGGAGCGGGCCAGCGCGCGCACCCGCGACCACGCGGAGCATTTTGTGGGCGTGGTGTACGAGGCGCTGAAGGATCACCTGAACGAGAAGAATCCTCCGGTGCTGAGCTCGCCCTTCGACGCGGAACTGTTCGGGCACTGGTGGTACGAGGGTCCGACCTGGCTGGAGCACGTGGCGCGGATCATCGCGAGGGATGACTTCCCGATTGAGCTGTGCACGGGATCGGAATACCTGCAGCGGCATCCGGCGACGGGGTACCTGGCCATCGGCGAAGGCTCGTGGGGCAAGAACGGGACCAACGAGGTATGGCTGAATCCTGATACTGCGTGGACATGGACTTATATCTATCCGGCGGAAGCGAAGGTGCGCGACGTAGCGACGGAAGGGAAGTGGAAGGACGGCGGGCTGGGCGAGCGGATCGCGAAACAACTGTGCCGCGAGCTGTTGCTGCTGGAGTCGTCGGACTGGCAGTTCCTGATCACCACGGAGGCGGCGCGCGATTACGCGGAACAGCGCTTCCAGACGCATCTGGATCAGTTCAACGATGTGGCGAAGGCGTGGGACGAGTTCGCGGCGACAGGGAGCCTGAAGGCTGCGACTGAAGACCGCCTGTGGCAGATCGAGGAGCGGGATAACATCTTTGCAGACGTAGACCCGGGATTGTGGAAGAAGCGCGACGCGGCGTGCGGGTGAGAAGCGTTTTCACCACAGAGGTCACGGAGGTGCGGCCGCATGGGCGGAGGTGCCTAAGGAGAAACGTGGTGATATAAGCGGTTTTCGGCAGCCAGGGCTGCGGCGATGCTCAAATCACGCGGCACCCGTCGACTAATCTCCGCTGGCTCTCATCGAGTTCAAAGGGAGCAATACGGATACCCTCGCCGTGAATGCGTCCGGTCTGAGGATTGCGAACAACGCGGGTAACCCACTCGTATCCGAAATCCAGGTCCGCCGCATTGAACCAATCCTGTGGGTACAGCCGATAAGTACCCTGGGCCGGATTGGCCGCCAGCAGGGCGAGGTCCGCACGCATTCCTGGGATTCTCGGAATTGCAGGGGAGTGGCAGAGGATCAATAGCTCCTCGACCTGGTAAAGCTCTTGCGGGAAATCGGCCGCCATATCCTGATCGATGGTGCCTGTGCTCAAATCGCCAGAGGCGAGAGGCTTCCCGGCCAGTTCCATCCGGCTCCCCGATGCATCCATTCTCCCTGCGATCTCTTCCACATCAGTCTCAAACGCTGGCAGAAGGCTCGGGCGCAACACCACCAGCCGGATGGAGGAGGATTCGGTCTGATTCCACGCCAGGAGCGTCGAGTCATCCAGCCGCATGATCCAGTTCCCGAAATCAAATATCGCGACAGTCCCAGTTGCTCCCACCAGCAGGGTCTTGCCCGCAAGTTGGGACGGACCGGTCGCATTCTTCTGCGCGCCGAGCGGCGTTTTCTGCCAGGTAAAACCCTCCACGGCCGTTGTCCCCGCGCGCACATACCAGGGAGTTGGTCCGGGTACGCCATCGAACAGGCGGCTGAATTGGCTCTCCACCTGGAAAGGATAGCTCTGTGCCTGAATATGAATCGAGCAGCCGGCGCGATTACCCCCCGGCGCCCACCCGCTCCGGGGCGCGTAAGCCTGCCGCGACGAGCGTAGCGTCGATCATGGCGTCCATGCCCATGCAGGAATTCATCATGAGGTGGTAGAGGCGGCGGTCGTCCCACTCGCGCTGATGGAAGCGGCGGATGTAGTCGGAGCGGCGGCGATCGGTGGCGACGATTTCGCGCTCGGCGTCGCCGGCGTGTTCGGGGAACTGCTGCTGGATGAAGCGGATCTTGCGTGCCAGCGAGGCATAGACGAAGACGTGGAAGGCGCCGGGCGCTTTGGCGAGGACGCAGGCGGCGGCGCGTCCGAGGACGACGCAGTTGCCCTGGGCGGCCTGGTCGATCAGATAGCCGCGGACGAACTCGACCATGCGCTCGCTGTCGAAGACCTCGGGGTCACCCGGGAGGCGTTCGAGAGAACCGAACCAGATGGCCTTGCCGAAGCGGTAAAACCAGGGGTCGACACGCTCGTCGCAGCGCTTGACGAGGTCAGGGGTGACGCCGGCTTTGCGGGCGACGTCCTCGATGACGCAACTATCGATGAGCCGCCAGCCGAGGCGTTCGGCGAGGCGATGGGCGAAGTCTGCGCCCTGGCTTCCGTATTCGCGCTCGACCGTGATGACCTGGATCATGGCTTCCCCTTTCGTTGCGGCGCCTCTGCCACTGGTTGGACGCGAGTGTGCAATTTTTTGAGGGGCGTCGTCAAGGGACTGCGCGTCCAGCGGGAGGCGCCTGCGGCTCGGGACTGGGAGTCCGAGAGGGCGTCGCCTGGCGCGGATGGGTCGTCCCGGGACTGTGCCTGGGGCGCGGATCACGGCATTTTCGAGACGCAGATGGACTCGACCCCGGCGGCTTCGGGGTTGGGGAACCAGCGGCGCTGGAAGACCTGGGCAAGGTTGACCAGGCCAATCATGACCGGGACTTCAACGAGCGGTCCAATGACGGCAGCAAAGGCGGCGCCGGAATTGATACCGAAGACGGAGACGGCGACGGCAATCGCCAGCTCGAAGTTGTTGGACGCAGCCGTGAAGGACAGGGTCGTGGTTTTGGAGTAATCCGCGCCGAAGCGGCGGCCCATCCAGAACGAAACCAGGAACATGAGGACGAAGTAGAGGAGCAGCGGGACGGCGATGCGGAGAACGTCAAGGGGCAGGCGCACGATGTAGCCGCCCTTGAGCGAGAACATGACGACGATGGTGAAGAGCAGGGCGACCAGCGTGAGCGGGGCGACGCGCGGGACGAAGCTGCGGTCGTACCAGGCGCGGCCCCTGGCGCGGATGAGCACCGTGCGGGTGAGAAATCCGGTGAGGAAGGGAAGGCCAAGGTAGATGAAGACGCTTTTGGCGATGGCAGCCATCGAGACGTTGACGACGGTGTCGCGCAGCCCGAACCAGCCAGGCAGGAGGGTCATAAAGACCCAGCAGTAGACGGAATAGAAGAAGACCTGGAAGAGGGAATTGAAGGCGACCAGGCCGGCGGCATAGTCGGTGTCGCCTTTGGCCAGCTCGTTCCAGACGATAACCATGGCGATGCAGCGGGCGAGGCCGATCATGATGACGCCGGCCATGTACTGCGGATAGCCGTGGAGGAAGACGATGGCCAGCAGAAACATGAGGATGGGCCCAACAATCCAGTTCTGGACGAGGGAGAGACCGAGAATCTTTTTGTTGCGGAAGACTTCGTGCAACTCCTCGTAGCGGACCCGTGTAAAGGGCGGATACATCATGACGATGAGGCCGACAGCAATGGGGATCGAAGTGGTGCCGACACTGAAGCGGTTGAGGAGCGGCACGATCCCGGGCGCGAGCCAGCCGAGAGCAACGCCGGCGGCCATCGCGGCAAAAATCCAGCCGGTCAGATAGCGATCGATAAACGAAAGCCGACTCTTTTTCATGGCGCAACTCCTGGAACCATGCGCCGCTCAGGAGCGGCCGATGCGATCAATCTCGTTTTGAATGGCCATGCGCTGCAGGGTGCTGAGCGGCAGCGACAGAAAGAGGCCGATGCGCCGGTCGAGGATCATGAAGGCGTCGTGGAAGGCGCGGGCGATCTCTTCCGGCGTGCCGGTTACGGCAGCGGGATCGGGGATGCCCCAATGCGCGGTCATGGGCTGGCCAGGCCAGATGGGGCAAACTTCGCGAGCGGCGTTATCGCAGACGGTGAAGACGAAGTGCATGGGCGGAGCGCCGGGCGCGGAGAACTCGTCCCAGGATTTGCTGCGCAGACCCTCGGTGGGAAGGCCGGAGCGCTCAAGCTGGCTCAGAGCTTCGGGGCGGACTTTGCCGGAAGGGTGACTTCCGGCGCTCCAGGCCGCAAAGGCCTCTTTGCCACGGTGGTTCAGGATGGCCTCGGCCATGATGGAACGCGCCGAGTTGCCGGTGCAGAGGAAAAGAACGTTGTAGCGCTCGGCCATCGGTCTATGCCTTTACTCCGGAGCAGCCGGAGGTACCGCAGCAGGACTGCATCGGCTTCGTCGCGCGGATGAAGGCGCTGACGAATTTGCCTTCCACCTGCGGTGCAATCGCGTCGACGTCGATGCCGGCTTCGGTAAGGAAGTGGCGGGCATCCTCGATGCTGTAGGTGCGGATCGTTTCGACGTCTGCGTCGGCAAAGCACGCGGCGGCTAGCTTGGCGCGATAGTCGTTTTCGTCGAGCGCTCCCGCGATGCAACCGACCCAGAGCATCATGCTCTGGCGAACTGCGGCGGGAACGGCCCCGCGGGTCACCACGTCCGACACGGCGAAGCGGCCGCCAGGGCGCAGGACGCGGAAAGCTTCGCGCAGGACGCGGTCTTTGTCGGCGGAGAGATTGATGACGCAGTTGGAGATGATGACATCAACGGAGCTGTCGGGAAGGGGGATATTTTCGATCTCGCCCTGGAGGAACTCGACATTCTCAACTCCGGCCTGGCGCTGATTTTCGCGAGCGAGGGCCAGCATTTCATCCGTCATGTCGAGGCCATAGGCTTTGCCGGTGGGGCCGACGCGGCGCGCCGACAACAGCACGTCGATGCCCCCGCCGGAGCCGAGGTCGAGGACGATTTGGCCGGGCTTGAGATCGATGAGAGCGGTGGGGTTCCCGCAGCCGAGAGAAGCGCGCATGGCTTATTCCGGAACCGCCCCAGCCTGGTCCGCGCTGTAAAGACCCGTGGTGATGGGATCGCAACAGCGCAGGCCGGGTTTGCAGCAGGAGGCTTTGGCCCCGATCACCGCCCGGGCGGCGCTTGCATATCTCTCGCGGACTTCCTCTTTGGTGGCGGAGGTGATTTCCATGCGGATTTCCTATATATGCATGGACGAATGTATTCTCCGCAAACACATCTGTCAAGGCGCATATTACGGATGGGACCCGAGCCGGCCGGAAAGATCGACACGGCGCGCTGTTGCCTCGCTTTCTGAGCCTGTGCGGATGGAGACCAGGCTCCATCCCGAACAGGACCGCGAAGGCAGATCAGGATTGCGGGGCGTGGAGGCCGAGGGCCTGCAGCACATCGAGGTTGGGAGTGGTGACGCCGCTGGTTTTGCTGACGACGCCGAAGGGCGTTTGGTAGTCCCACATGGCCCAGCCGATGTTGTATTTCTCAAGGGCGACGCGCATGTCGTGGATCCACGCGACGCGGCTGGCGGGCGGCGCGACGAGGCCGTAGGAGCCGAATTCCCCGCAGTAGACGGGGACGTGGTGGAGCTGCGACCACTTCTCCGCGTAACCGACGTAGTCGTCGATGCGGGCGGCATCCCAGCGATCCCAACCATACTGATCGACGAAGAGCTGGCCTGCGAGGGTGGGTTCTTCGCTGAGCTCGGGTGCGACGTTCTCAGGCGTGGAGGGATAGGGAATGCCGTGCTCGTAACGCGATTGAGGGAGGGTCCAGGTGGCTCCCTGATGCGTGAAGGGGAAGGGCTCGTAGTCGTGGAAGGTGTAGATGACGTTGGGATCGGCGAGGGGCTCGAGCTGGAGCAGGTCTGGAATCCCCGAGTAATGCGCGGCGGTGGCGATGATGGTGTTCTGCGGGGCGGCCTGGCGGATGACGGAGGCGATGGTGGCCTGGATGCCCATCCAGCGGTACGGATCGGACTGCTCCGGCTCGTTGAGAATCTCGAAGAAGACGTGGTCGGGATCGAGGGGCGCATAGTGAGCGGCGAGAGCGTGCCAGAGCGCCATGAAGCGGTAGACGCCGTCGGAGCCCTGAAAGAGCGTGGCCTTGAACTCGTCGCTGGGGTGGATGTCGATGATGACGGAGAGATGGTCGGCGAGCGCGGTGTGGACGGCGCGGTCGAGCTCGTCGAGGAACATGGTCGGCTGGCCGGAGTAAACCCAGGGCTCGAGCGCATCGGCGTCGATGCTGAGGCGGATGTGGTCGAAGCCCATCTGGTGAATGAGCTCGAGGTCCTGCGGGGTGGTGAAGGTTTCGAGATAGTCCTTCGAGTAGTGACCCATCTGGGCGAACCAGAGGCTGGTATTGATGCCGTGTTGCAGGTTGCGGGCGCGCTGGTAGGCGATGGCTGTCGGATCCTGAGCGGCGGCGGAGAGAACCGGGAGAAGCAGGAGGCAGAGCACAGAAGGCAGAAAACTGCGTGAAGTTTTCATAGGGGGAAGTGTAACGCCGGGGGCTGTGGCGGACGCTGGCTGACAGCCTCGGGAGTTCTCCGAGCGGGACTGCCTACATCGCGTTGGCGGGAATGCCGGGCGGCACGGTAACTTTGACTGTCGTCGCTGCGGTCACATTCGTGGAAGTGTCGAAGGCCGTCAGCGTGTAGTCGTAGGTCCCCGGAGTCAATGTCGGAGGGCCGCCGCCGCAGGCGTTCAGTGTGGCCAGTCCAGCCAGCGTGCCGGCAACCAGCAGCAGGACCGACAGCCAGCGGGCTCTCCGCCGAATGAAGCCGAGTGAGAGCAGCACAACGCCGGCCATGGCCCAGCCTGCGTCTGACCCGCGGCCTGGAGCGTTGGACCCGCCTGCGGAGGCAAGAGGAACAGGGCCTGCCGTCAGACCGACCACTCCCGTCGCGGTGCCATTGGCGGCGAGGGTGATTTGAGAGACGGGTCCGCCGCCGCAATAGGGCAAGCGAGCTCCCGCAGGAGGATTGGCAGCCTCGCAATTCACGCCCAGCTTGCCCGCGTATCCATCCACAGAGGTCAGCGTGAACCGAATAGAGGCGCCGCTGGCCGACATGGTGGCGTTGGTTGCCGAGATGACGAAGTGGGGTGCGGCCTGTGCTGAGGCCGCGCCGGCGCTGAGCGCGAAGAGAAAAGTCAGAACAGGGATTGCGTACCTGCGCATCATGAGCATCCTTTCCCGGACTGCGCCTGGCAGTGCGACGAGGATGGCCTGCAGCGACCGTACGGCTCCATCATACCCCGGGGGTCGGCATCCTGTCGGGCCTGCGATATGCTGACGTTTGCGCAACCAGGATCATGCGGCGGGATCGCGTCCGGCGGGGGCGAGCGACGAGGCGAGTTCGGCGCGCGCGGTGCGGGAGATGTTCGACCGGATCGCGCCTCGATACGACCTGTTGAACCATGTGCTCTCGTGCAATGTGGACCGGCTGTGGTGGCGGCGGACGGCGCGGCGGTTCCGGCACATTCTGGAACGGCCCGACGCGCGGGTGCTGGACATCTGCTGCGGAACCGGCGACATGACCATGGCACTCCTGCGGCTGCGTCCGACAGGCGTGGAGCCGCCGCCTGAACCCGTAGTCGCGGCGGATTTTGCTCCGGCGATGCTGGAGCGCGCGCGACGGAAACTGGCCGGACGCCCGGCGCGAGTGACGGAGGCGGACGCGCTGCACTTGCCCTTCGCGGACGGTTCGCTGGATCTGATCACGACGGCATTCGGATTCCGGAACCTCGCGAATTATCGGGCGGGGCTGGAGGAGTTTTCTCGTGTGCTGGCCCCCGGCGGGGAAGCGGGGATTCTGGACTTCAGCGAGCCGGGGGGGGTGGTCGGCAAGTTGTACGCGTTTTACTTTCGGCGCGTGCTGCCGGCAGTGGGGAGTTGGCTGTCAAGGGATCGGGGGGCATATGGATATCTGCCGGAGTCGGTGCAGCGATTTCCGCGGCCGGAGGCGATGCTCGAGATGATGCGGCAGGCGGGGTTTGTCGACGTGGAGTGGACGCCGTACAGCTTTGGGATCGCGGGGCTGTGGCGGGGCGTAAAGGCGGTAGCCTGAAAGAAACCATGTCCAGCGCGGCCATTCCGGGAGGAGCACGAGCGAGCGCGGAGAAGCGCGGCGTGGCGCTGGTGTCCGTCGGCGCGGCGTGCGTGATGACCGCGCTCAAGCTGGTGGTGGGGCTGCTGACGGGCAGCCTGGGCGTACTGTCGGACGCGGCGCATTCGGCGCTGGATCTGGCGGGATCGGCGCTGACGTTTCTTTCGGTGATGGTGTCGGACCGGCCGGCGGACTGGAACCACCCGTACGGTCATGCAAAGGTCGAGAACATTTCCGCGTTTACGGAAACGGGGTTGATGGCCCTCTCAGCGGTGTGGATCACGGCCGAGGCGGTCGACCGCATCTTCTTCCACCCGGTTGCACTGCGGTTTTCCGCGTGGCCCTTCCTGGTCCTGGGCGCATCCATCGTCGTGGACCTGTGGCGCTCGCGGCGGCTGCGCAGCGTGGCGCAGCGCACAGGCAGCGAGGCGCTCGCGGCGGACGCCCTGCACTTCGCGTCCGACATCTGGGCCAGCGTTGCCGTGCTGCTGGGACTGACGGCAGCGTGGCTGGGACGCATCGAGCATATCGCGTGGTTGCGCTATGCCGATCCGGCGGCGGCGCTGATCGTGTCCGGCATGATTCTGGTGTTCGGATGGCGGCTGGCGTGGCGCGCGGTGGGCGCATTGACGGATGCGATCTCGCCCGAGCTGCACACGCAAATGCTGGATGCCGTGCGCGGCGTCAAGGGCGTGCTGGGCGTGGATCAGGCGCGGGTACGGCGGTCCGGCAGCTCGTATTTTGCCGATGTCACGCTGTCGCTGCCGCGCAAGCTGACGTTCCAGCGGACGGAAGCTCTGGTGCGCGAGGCCACGGCGGCGGTGGAGCGCGTGCTGCCGGGAGCGGATGTAATGATCCGGACGGTGCCGCGGCCAACGGTGGCGGAAAGCGTCTTCGACAAAGTGCGCGGCGTGGCGGCGCGGCACAACGCGGTGGTGCACGACGTGAGCATCGAGGCGTTTGAAGACGGCCTGCACGTGGAGCAGCACATCGAAGTGGCGGAAACCATGACGCTGCTGGACGGGCATCGGTTTGTGCATGGCCTCGAAGAGGAGATCCGGCGCGAGGTGCCGCAGGTGCATTCGGTGCTGACGCACATTGAGAGCGAGCCGGCGACCATCGAGGCGCCGGTTCGGGTGGAGCGGGACCGGCGCATCAGCGCGGCTCTGCGTGAGGCGGCGAGCGAGATGACGGAGGTGGTGGATATCCATGAGATTCTGGTGGATCGTGTGGGTGAGCGGGTGCACGTGACCTGCCACTGCACGTTGCCGGACTCCATGGAGATGCGGCGCGTGCATGAATCGATTACGGCGCTGGAGAATCGCTTTAAGGTGAGATGTCCGGAGGTGGATCGCGTGCTGATCCATCCGGAGCCGGCGTCGGACAATCGGCACAGGCAATGAAAGAGCGGTTCGGCATGGCGCGGTTCGGAAAGAAACGGTTATTGGGGGAATGATGATTGCGAGTGCGGAGTGGAAAGAGGGAATGCTGTTCGAGGGGAGATCGCAGAGCGGGCACACGGTGCGGTTTGACGGAACATCAGAGCATTCGGCGGGGCCGAGCCCGATGGAGATGGTGCTGGCGGCGCTGTGCGGATGCACGTCGGTCGACGTGGTGAGCATCCTGCAGAAGAAGCGCGAGCCGCTGGAAGGGCTGATGGTGACGGCTGAAGCCGAGCAGGCAGTGGAAGCGCCGCGAGTGTTCACGAAGATTCATCTGACCTACAGAATCCGCGGGAAGGTAGCGCAGAAGGCCGCGGAGGACGCGGTGTCGCTTTCGAAGAACAAATACTGCTCCGTGTCGAAGATGCTGGAGAAAGCGGCGACGGTCGATTACTCGATCGAATACGAAAAATGAGAGGACTGTTCCGGTTTGCGCTGCTGGCGCTGCTGCTGATTGCGGTGGGGATGACTTCTGCGATCGTGACGATGCACTTTGCGATTCATGGGGCGGAGGTGAAAGTGCCGAATCTGCGTGGGATGACGCTCGCGGAAGCCGGCCAGCAGACGGCGGGGTTGGGGCTGGGCATCCACGTGGAGTCGCGGCTCTACTCAGCCGATGTAGCCGAAGGGCGAGTCGCCAACCAGTCCCCGGCAGCGGGCACGGTGGTAAGGCGCGGCTGGCGCGTGTGGCTGACGCAGAGTCTGGGGCCGATGAAACGGGCGATTCCAAATGTGGTGGGGATGGATCAGCGGACGGCGACGTTAGCCATCCGGGGTGCCGGACTGGAGTTGGGGGAAAGCGCGGAGATGCCGTGGCCGGATGCCGACCCGGGGACGGTGATGGCGCAGAGCCCGGCAGCCAGTGCGCCGGACGTGGCGAGCCCGGTGGTGAATTTGCTGACCGCCGCCACCATGCTGCCGGTGGAGGACGGCCTGGTGATGCCGGATGTCGAGGGGCAGGTGTTCACGGCGGCGGCCCTGGCGCTGACGCGCGCGGGGTTGAAAATGGCTCCGGTGAAGGAGAGGGCAGCGCCTGGAATCGGGACCGGCATCGTGGTCGGACAAGCGCCTCCGGCCGGGTTCCGTGTGGATCCCACAATGACCGTGACGCTGACGGTAGCAAAGTAGATGAGGACGGATAGCATGACGATGAAAACTGCACTGATGGCCGGGCTGCTGAGCGCCGGCGCGATCGCCGCTGCGGCGCAAACGACAACTCCGGGTCCGGCCCCGAGTGCGGCACCGGCTCTGCCGCCAGCGCCGGGCGCGGTGATCACGAATCTGACGCCGCAGCCGGGATTTTTTACGGAGCCGGGAGTGTCAGTGAATCCGCTGAACCCGCGGCAGGTGGTGGTGGTATTCCAGGACAACGCGCAGGCGGCGTATTCCGACGACAGCGGGAAGACGTGGCACCTGGCGGCGGGCGTGACGCCGCATTTGTACCGGGTGTCGGGCGACGTGTCGACGGTGTTCGACAACAAGGGGCACGCGTTTCTGTCGTGCATCTCGTTCGACAAGCTGGGCGCGTTCAACTACTGGGCCGAGGGGGCCATTCGGAACTCGATCCTGGTGCGCCGCTCGCTGGACGGCGGCGAGACGTGGGAGCCGGAAGTGCGGACGGTGGTGGCGCAGCCGACGAAACCGGGGATTCCGTTCGAAGACAAGCCGTACATTGTGGCGGACACGTCGAAGCAGAGCCCGTATGCCGGGAACCTGTACATCGGCTGGACGCGGTGGAGGATCGCCGATTCGGAGATTTTGTTCACGCGTTCGACCGACGACGGCGTGACGTGGTCGTCGCCGATCGATATCTCGACCGTGCACGGGCTGCCGCGCGACGATAACGGGGCCGTGGAGGGATTCGACGGAGCCGTCGGGCCGGATGGAACGCTGTACGCGGTGTGGGCTTTCAACGATCACATCGTGATGGTGGAGTCGCACGACGGCGGGAAGACGTTCAGCAGGACGCGCAACATTGTGTGGACGGCGCCGACGATGTTTGCGATCGAGGGGATGGATCGGGCGAATGGGTTTCCGCAGATTGCGATCGATCCGCGGGGCGGGAAAAAGGGCGGCCCGATCTATGTGACGTGGAGCGACTATCGCAACGGCGATGTCGACGTGTTCTCGATCGTGTCGCGCGACCACGGGCGGAGCTGGAGCGCACCGGTGCGGGTGAATGACGATCCGCTGCACGATGGGGCGGATCATTTCTTTCAGTGGCTGGCGGTGGACCCCATATCGGGCGCGGTGAACGTGGTGTTTTACGACCAGCGGACGGATCCGCGGCACCGGAAGCCGACGGTGGTGTTGGCGCGTTCGCAGGACGGCGGACGGACATTTAAGAATTACGCCTGGACCCACGATGAGTTCGATCCCAGCGGCGTGTTCATGGGCGATTATCTGGGCCTGGCAGCGTGGGGCAATCGTGTATACGGTGCATGGCCGGTACGGCCCGGACCAAAACGTGGGACGGTTCTGCAGGTCGGCGTTGCGGATTTCAGCGCTTCCGGGAGCGACGGAGCTCCGCACCAGTAGTTCGATTTATCTCTGCAAAATCGTGTAAGCAGAACAGGGCCCCGAGCGGCTGCCTGGCGGCTGCGTCTATAATTCAGGGACATTATGCGGCCCCCGGGAGCAAGTAAGCACGAGACCGTGCGCAGGAGTACAACCATGGCGGACGTGGCGCGGCTCGCCGGCGTGGGGAAGATGACGGTCTCACGGGTGCTGAGCGGAAGCGCCAACGTGTCCGATGCGACGGCGGACCGCGTACAGCGGGCCATCCGGCTGCTGAATTACCAGCCGAACGAGCTGGCGCGGAGCCTGCGCTCGCTGCACTCCAAAACCATCGCTGTTATCGTTCCCTATTTGTACGACTCGTTCTTTGCCACGTGCGCGCACGCCATTTCGACAGTGGCCAAGCAGCACGGGTACTCGGTGATCCTGACAACCTCGGACGAAGAGCACGAGACCGAGCAGCGGCAGACGAATCTGATGGTGCGCCGGCGTATCGACGGCATGGTGATTATCCCTGCCCCCGGAGATGATAAGTATCTGCGCTCAGAGATCTACTCGCGCGTACATATTGTCACGCTCGATCGGCCGCTCGCGGACCCGCGCTTCGATTCCGTGCTGGTGAACAACAGCGCCGGCACGAAGATGGCAGTGGAACACCTGCTTGGGCACGGCCACAGGCGTATCGGTTTTCTGGGCGTGGGACGCGAGCTTTACACAATGAAGGCACGCTACGCCGGCTACCGCCAGGCCATGATGCGAGCCGGGCTGACGGCGGAGCCGTACATGGAGTGCCGGACTCCGGAGAAAGCCGTCGACCAGGTGCGCGCCGCACTGCATTGCAGCGAGCCGCTGACGGCGCTGTTTGCCGCGAACAACCTGACAACGCGCTACCTTTTGCATGCGCTGAATGTGCTGCGCGTGGAGGTTCCCGGAAAAGTTGCGACCGCCGGCTTTGACGATCTGGACGTCGCCGACGTTCTGCAGCCGACCCTGACGGTTGTGCGGCAGCCGGTGTACCAGATTGGAGAAGCGGCGGCGAATCTTCTGTTCCAGAGGATCCAGCGCCAGGAGTTCCCTTCCACGGGGCGGCGCATCGTTTTACCGCTGCAGCTCGTGGTGCGCTGTTCATGCGGATGCCGCGAGAGCGGCACGGCGAGCGAGGACGGGAAAGCGTCCATGGCCGGCCGAGATTCCTGTGCGCCTGCTCGTTCGATGCGCTAGATCGCCAGGTCAACCGTCGTCTTCGACCAGCGGATCCTGCAAGGGAGACGCCGGGCCTGTGAATATCTGACGGCTGCCGGCCGAGTGTTTGCCGTCCTGTTAACCACGTTAATAACCTGGCATGCGAGTCGGCCGGCCGGCTACGCCGAACCTGCCTGAGCGTCGTGTCTCCCTGCGACGCCATGCCGGGCGTTCCCGGAACTGCCCTGGGTCTCCCTGCGGCACACTTCTCACACTCATGAGCAATCGAGAGCCGGCGAAACCAGTGATGACGTTCGCGCGCGGGGACATCGCGATGGCCTCGAGATGCCAGGTTGATACCGATCCAAAAGTAATCTTTCCTCAATCGTGTCGCCGTGATTTGCTGACTTAGCATCCGGGGCGAAGGGCCTGATAGCCCGCAACAGGTTGAGTCAGCAACGGAGCCCGGCAGGGATCGCGCATCGTGGGAGCGTTGATTTATACAGATGAGTAATAACTAGCTAAGCAATTAAACGGCTGGATGTAACTCAGCGAAAAAACCGCTTGACCGATTTATCAGCCGCGGCCCATAATTCACAGCGGAATCCAGCCAGCCAATGAGCAGTCCAGTGCGAGGGAAAAACCGCGTCACGAATGTGATCGATATCACAGCGCCGCAAAGACGCAAAGGAAGCTAGCCGAGGGGGGTCGTTACGATGACGTTCATACCTAGAATCAGAGCGGCAATCGCGCTGTCGGCGCTGCTGATGGCAGGGCTCCTGCTGGGGCAAATGCCGGCTTCGGCGCAAAGCACGGGAACCGTGACGGGGGTTGTGCAGGATGCGACCGGTGCCGTGATTCCAGGGGCCGCCGTGGTCCTGACCGATCTGGACAACAAATCCGAGCGACGGGCGACCAGTGACGGCGCAGGGGAATTTGTGATTCCCGCCGTGGCATCCGCCCTTCACTATCAGATTCAGGTGGAGATGAAGGGCTTCACGACGTGGCAGTCGCAGCCGTTTCCGCTCCGGCCCGGCGATCAGATTGCCTTCAGCGACATCAGGATGCAGGTGGCGACGGCGACGACGCAGGTGACCGTGGAAGCGCTGGCCAATCAGGCCGTGAAACCGCTGGATACGCCCGAACGCAGTGACGTGATTACAGCCAAGGATCTGGACACGCTGGCGATTGAGGGCCGCGATGCGACGGAGCTGGTGGAGATGCTCCCCGGCTTCGCGATGATCAGTCCTGGCGTCAACAACCAGGGGCCGAATACCGCTGTGGTGGGCATGAGCGGTCCCATCGGCTCCTATTCCGCCAATGGAGCGGGACCGACGGGGAGCGACATCGTCATGGACGGCGTCTCCCTGACCAACATCGAGACGCGCGAAGGCAGCGTGCAGACAGTCAACCCGGATATGGTCCAGGACATCAAGGTGACTACATCCACCTTCAGCGCGGAATACTCCAAGGGCCCCGCCGTTCTGGCGGGCACCACCAAGGCGGGATCCAGCGCGTATCACGGCGATGCGTATCTTTACGCGCGCGACACCTCGCTGAATGCCAACGACTGGTACAACAACTTTCTGCAGCAAACTCGCCCCCCGGGCAGATATATGTATCCTGGCGGAGAACTGGGCGGACCGGTCTGGATTCCCGGCACCCGTTTCGGACCGCATAACAACAAGCTGTTTTTCTTTGCAGGCTACGAGTACGACTACCAGAACTTCTGGAGCGAGACGCTGGGTTCCTGGGTGCCGACGATGTCAGAGCGGCAGGGCGACTTCAGCGCGGCCTCGCTGGATGCGGAGCTCTGCGGTGCGCGTCCCGATGGGGGCGTGAACCTGAATGCGGTTCTGCCAATGTGCGAGACCGAGAACTACCTGCCCAACGGCCAGGCCGTCGCCAATGGCAATGTCACGGCCTACGCGAATCCCAGCGGCGTTTCCCTTGTGAACTGGCTGCCCCTGCCCAACGCCGACCCGTTCACCAATCTGGAGGGATACAACTACGAGCAGGAAGTCATCCAGGAGCAGAATACAACCCAGCTGCACGCACGCCTCGATTACGACCTCAACGATAACAATAAGTTCTACGCCACCTGGGGCCGTCAGGCAGAGATTCAGCAGCAGCCGGTCGCCTACGGCTACATTCCCGATTACTCCATGGAGTATCCGGGAAATGTAACGTCCGGCAATATCTCGAATATTTTCTCGGGGCATTACACGCGAACCTTCGGCGCCACGATGACGAATGAGCTCAGTGCAGCGATGTCGTTCATCAGCGAGCCGGGGGATATGGGCGATCCACAGGCCGTGGACCGTTTCGACATGAACCACTACAACTGCAACAATGCCGCGGAACGGGCAGCGGGCACCTGCAGCAATCCCGCGTCGGATACATTCAGCTATCTCGGCGAGTATAAGAATGCGGGCGACTATTCCGTGCCGGCGCTCTCCGATTACAGCAGCCTGGGATATCCCAACCTGCAGATGATTGGGGGTTTCTATAACAACCAGATCAAACTAAAAATGATGGTGCCGGACGTAACGGATACCGTCGACTGGGTCAGGGGACCGCACACGATTGCCTTCGGCGTGTATTTCGAAAAGGGCATCCTGAATGGCACCGCGGACGAGGGCGGCGCTTACCCCCAGGGCGAATACACGTTCAATCCCGAAGACTATTTCGAGTACGGCGGCGAGGTTGGCCCAAATTCGCAGTTCACCGGCTGCGAAAACCCCAACCCGCTGGGGACAGTGCGTCCGTCCGGAGCCAGCTACATCGGTGACTGTATGAACCCCATCGCCCTGATGTACATGGGCGATACCGATACCTACACCCAGACCAACTTTACTCCACTGGTTGACATGCAATACACCACGCTCGCCGGCTTCGCCAACGACTCGTGGAAAATTCACCGGGTGACGCTGATGCTGGGCGCTCGCGTCGAGCACCTGGGCCCCTGGTACGACCGTCACGGAAACGGTTTGGCCACGTTCTCCCCAACTCTGTACGACAAGCAGTGCACCGGCCGCAACTGCGTCAGCAGCGGGGCCATGCCTGGGATCAGCTGGCACAGCGCAGACAATTCCATCGCCAATTCCGTCAGCAATCCCGCCATGGTCTATGTTTCGCCGCGGCTGGGCGCTTCCTGGGATGTCTTCGGGGCCGGGAAAACGGTGCTGCGCGGCGGCTGGGGCATTTACCGCAATGAAGAGCAGTTTGCTCCCTATGCGCTGGCCGGCGCCACCGCACAGGGATACAAGACTTCGTACACCTTCGGTGAAGACACCTTTGACCTGATCGATAACCAGTCGCCGGTGAATCCTCCCGATTTCAGCGTGTACACGTTGTCGGCCAGCGATACTAACCGGCCCATTTACTACGAGTACAACGCAACCGTCGATCAGCGCCTGCCATGGAATTCACTGCTGGAAGTTGCCTATGTCGGCGAAGATGGCGCGGACCTGCCCAGCTATAACGTCGAGGCCAGCGGCTATAACGGCGCATCGGACCTGAACCTGATTCCGGCCGGCTATTTATTCGGCCCGGTCAACTGCGGCGGCGAGAAGCAGGACGACCCTCTTGTCTGCATTCCAGGTTCGCTGGAGACCGACGCGAACCCAGGACAGTCCATTGGAGACCTGGATACACAGCAGACGGACTTCTACCGCCCCTATCCGTTTTATGAGCACATTTACTCGTTGAAGCACAACTACTACTCCAACTACAACTCGGGGCAAATTGCCTGGAACAGGAACTCGGGCATGGTGCAGTATGGCGCCAACTACGTGTTCTCCAAGAATCTGGCTACCGCTGCTTCGTATAACAACGTCATCCCCAACCCGCTGAACCTCCGCGACGAATACAATCCGTCACCGGCGGATCGCAGCCAGGTATTCAATATTCACTATCTGGTGAATCTGGGGAAGCGCGTCGGCTCCGGCAATCGCCTTTTATCCGGAATCGCAAACGGCTGGCAGGTCTCCGGATGGTCCACGGTGCAGAGTGGTCCCGATCTGACCTCCGAACAGGGCGAAAATTTCGGCTTTGGTTACGGCTCGACGGAGCCCACGCAGGTGTACACGAGCTGGCAGCAGCCCGATCCGGAGATCGCCAAGACCTGTGCCACGGTCTATGGCATCCCTGCCGACAAGAACGGCAATCAATTTTGCCTGACCGGCATCAACCCGGTGGTGTGGACAGGCAGTCCCGACTACCAGCTGATGCCTACGCTGTATTGCAACCCGGCCGGCGGCCCGCACAAACACCAGTACATGAATGCCACCTGCTTCGGAGTTCCCGTTCCAGGCAGCCCTGCCACCGGCGCTTATGCGCTGTCCAGCAATCCCAGTGGTCAGGGGCAATACCGGCTGCCTTATATGCACGGTCCCGCCTATCTCCAGAACAACATCGCCCTCATCAAGGACTTTACCGTTGGCGAAGGGAAGACGCTGGAGCTGCATGCCGAGTCTTTCAATTTTCTGAATCATCCTCTGGTTTCGTTCAACAACGACGACAACTCCAACCTGAGCCTCAGCAACCTGCTGTACGCGGTGCCCGGCAAGCAACTAACTGAGGACGAGCTGGGGTACAAGAATTTCGGAATTGCCGACATCAAGTACGGCTCGCGCCTGATGGAGCTGAGCGCGAAGTTCTCGTTCTGAAGCACCACGCGGCTGCGCGAGCCGAAGGCTCGTGCTCCCGCAGCAATGGCAACCGGTGGGCGGAATTGACCGGTTGCGGGGAACTGGATGGCTGCCGGATGAGGCGGCTTCAACACGCGGACGGCGACTGAGACTGTTCGCAGAAGTATAGATCGAGATTGTTCGGGAGGTTATTCATCATGGCCATCAAGAGTACATCGTACTTTCGCCGTCTGGCGCGCTCCGTAACGTGGCTTCTGATGGGGGCGTTATCCCTGGGCGGCGTGGCCGCGGCGCAGGCCCCGCCGCCGGTGACGACCGGCTCGATCATTCCTCTGCAGCACGATGAGTTCAACCAGATCTATAAGATTCTCTACTATCAGGGCAATGTTCTCATGCTGGATACGGCGGCCAGCATCCTGTATCAAATGTCTCCGGGATCTACAACCCTGACCGCCATCGCTACGGGTCCCACTGAGGCCAATCTGGCCGGTCCTCCAGCGTCCCAGGGAAGCTACTGGAACATGGATATGGCCATCGACAATGAGGGGACTCTCTATTTCGACGAGCGCTATGGAACCAGCACTTCGAACGGCCTTTTCTGGCGCGTGCCCTATAACTCGCAAACCGGTACCTGGAACTGGGACGCGAATGATGGATGGGGAGGAGACATCCAGGTTCCGGGAGTTGGCAGCCTGCTCAGCGCCGGCTCGGATTGTGTTGCCTTTTGGGATAGCGGAAAAGGCGATGGCAGCGGCGTCCTCTACTGGATGACGGAAGGTTCCCCGGTCACCATCTATGAGCTGCCCGTCGGAGCCAATGGGGCTCTTCCCAGCCCGGCAGTCCCGACGGCGATCGTGACCGGCTTGCTCGCCAACCAGGGCGAGATGGCGGTGGATGCCAGCCAGAATATCTATTTCGTGGAGGGCGGCACCTCGGACGCGGATCGCGGCAATGGCGTGTTCTTCATCCCGGCGGGAAGCACTGGAATTACGGCGTCCGGCGGCAGCAGCGTGGAGTCGGTCCTGGCCAGCGAATTCGGTATGATCCTCCCCACTTCCTATTACAGCGCCAACCCGCCCAATAAGTTCGACGGCGTAGCACTCGACCCGGTTGGCAATCTCTATCTCAGCAGCGAGTCGGACGGCTACGGGGGCACGTTTAACGGCGAGATCATGATCCCGAATAGCTGCGGGAATCAGGCAAATATCACCGCAGCCGGCTGCTTCAACTGGAGCAGCGCTTCGTATGTCTCACCGGTCGGCAGCAATCATTCGGTGATGATCGATCCAAGAGGATACCTGTGGATCCCCAGTTACGGCGCCTGGTCATTTACCGGATCGAGCGCCTATGGCGGCGGGGAGAACACCACAACGGGCGTGTGCGTGGGCGGCGCCTGTAATTTCGTCATCTGGGCCATGGGTTCCGACAACCTCGGGGTCTCGCCCGTCGGAACCGCCACGGGAACAGCAAGCGCGCCTGCGGGAACCGTTTTTGTGAATTTCAATAACTCGGAAACTCTCGGGAGCATCGGTTTCTCGCAGCCAGGGAGCACACCCAACAGCGCTACCACGCCGGATTTCGCCACCACCCCCAACAACCCCTACGCGGTTTCGTCGTCATCGACCACCACGCCCACGGCGCCGTGCATGGCGGCCACCACACCTGCAACCACCTATGCGGTGCAGTCTACCTGTCCGGTCTGGGTCACGATGACTCCCCAAACGGCGGGCGCTGTTGGCGGCCAGTTGACGCTGACGGACTCGGGCGGCAATTTGCTCTCTACGACATATCTCAACGGAGTTGGCGAAGGGCCCATGGCTTCTCTGCTCGGGACCCCCCAGCAAACCGCGCTGGCCACCGGACTGCAAACTCCCTCCCAGGTGGCGGCCGATTCGCTGGGCAACGTTTATGTTGCCGATTCCGGACTCGGAGAGGTCCTGGAATATAAAGCCGGATCGACAACGGGCACGAAGATCTACGGTTCGGGCCATCCCACCGGCGTCGCGGTCGACGCATCCGGCGATGTCTATATTGGCGATTCGGGCAGCATTTACGAGCTTCCGTTTGTCAACGGTGCACTGACCGCGAAGACCGCTCTGGTGACCTCGGATACCGCGAACGGTCTCCCCCTCGGGAACACCTTGAATCTGGCCGTCGACGGGTCGGGTGACGTGTATGCGGCCGATCCCGACGACAAGCAGGTCGTGAAGATCGAAAACCCGCAAACGGCCCCTTCGCAGACCAGCTATACCGTCGTGGGCACGGGATTCAACGATCCCACCGCGGTGGCCGTCGATGGTTACGGCAACCTGTATGTTGCCGACAACACCTCCAGCGGCACCGCTACCCTGTATGAGATCTCGCAGTGGAGTCAGCAGACCCCGATCGACAAAAAACTCTCGTCGCCGGTGACTGGCCTTGCGATCGAACCCTCCGGCTCCGTGCTGGTGACGCAGCAGGGCACGACGCCGGGGGTCTGGCGTATTCCCTCCCTGGCCGGCAGCTTCACGCCGAACGACATCATGCAGGTGGACGGCGTGCTCACGGCGCCCAACAGCGTGGCCATCGACAACCAGGGCAATCTGTATGTCACCGATATGACGGGGGGGACACCGAATCTTTTCCAGCTCAGCATCAACGCTGCGTACGACTTCGGCAACGTGGGCGTGAACTCTCAGCAGCAGGGGCCTGACCTCGCTGTTTATAACACGGGAAATGGGCCTCTTGGGTTCTCCGCCAATCCCACATTCGGCGGAACCGACGCTCCGTGGTTCTCGCTGGCGACTCCGGCGGAATCTCAGTGCGACACCACCGGGAGCACGACAGTTGAATCCGGCGCCTCGTGCGCTTTCGGCCTGGACATTGAGGGGCTGGCTGTGGGGCCGGCCAGCGGCACCATGTCGATCACCTCGACGGCCATCAACGGCACGCTGACCGCGAACCTTTCCGCGAACGTGCTCAACGTGGTTGCGACGTCGACGACTGTCAGCCTGAGCCCCGCAACTGCCACCTTCCCCGGCAGCACAACGGCGACGATGAATATCGCGCCGACGACGAGCAGCACCACGACGGTTCCAATGGACGCGCCGGTAACAGTAACCCTTACCTCCACGGTGAAGGGGAGCACGCAACCGCCGATCGTGTTCTCAGGACAGGCGACGGGAACGAGCACCAGCGCGACAGCCACTGTCAATCTGACCAACTTACCCGGTGGCTCCTATAACGTCCAGGCGAAATACGATGGCAATACGACCTTCGGTGGCAGCACGGCTACAACCACGCTCGCAGTGAGCCCCGTACCGCCAACCATCACTGTCCCCGAACCCGCGGTGACTCCCGGCGGAGCGGTGAATCTCGCCGGCGGCGTTTATTACATTCTTGTCAAGTCGGACACTACACTCACCGCCACCGTTCAATCCGGGGTGGGGACCCCGACCGGCACGGTGACGTTCATGAATGGTTCACAACCGGCCGATCCGACTCAGGTCAACGAGCCCCTGGATTCCGATGGGCAGGTTGTCTTCAGCCTCGAGAATCTGACTGCGGGAACCTATAACCTGACCGCGGTTTATAGCGGGGACTCGAACTTCGCCGCGATTACTTCCACTCCGGTGCCGCTCCAGATCATTCCCAAGAGCGTACTGATTTCGTCCAGCCCTGCGTCGGTAGCGGCGACGGCTGGCACTCCGGTGTCGAGCACCCTCACTTTGGAGTCGCTGGTCGGCTTCGCCAATTCGGGGGTCAATATCACCTGCGACACCGCTACGGTGCCGGCGTACGCGGAGTGCACCTTCAACAACCCGCAGCCCGCGCTGTGCGCTGCACCGCTCCCCGGCCAGACTGCACAGTGTCCATCGGTCACCACCACGGTGGTTACACTCAGCACGAATATCCCGACAAACATCCCATCCAGCGCCGGCAATCTGCCGGCTCAGCCCGCGCCCTTTGCTCTGGCCGGCATTTTTGGCCTCGGGTTGCTGGGGTTGGGACTGCGTAAGCGAAGACTCGTCAGTCGAGGTCTGTTTCAGGTGTTGTGCCTGACGCTGTTGCTGGCGGGCTCGATCCTGGGATTCTCCGGTTGCACAAACTCGGGTTATACGCACACTCCACCGGCGCCGCATTACACCACGCCGGCCGGCACATACAACATCAGCATCGTGGTCACGGACGAGGCGTCAGGTCAGCAGTATTCGCTGCCCTTCGCGCTCCCCGTGACAATTTCTTCCGCCTCCCAGTAAGCGGGATGCAGCCAGCTTCCGGATAAGCGTGCAGCGCTCTCCGGAAGCGGCGGAGTACAGGCTTTTGATGTCGCGGTTTCACGCAACGAGCAGGGCGGGTATCAGGATTTCAGGGAGAAATATCATGTTCAGCAAGTCATCCATGTCGCTGCGCCGCTTTCCGGTTATTGCGCTGACACTCCTGCTGTCCGGGAGTCTTTGCCCTGGTGGCGCTGAAGCCCAGACCACGCCGGTAGTGACCGCGAGCGTCGCGCAGGGACTGAACCACCCGACCGGATGGGGTGCGATCGAACAGACCGCCGTGGATAGTTACGGTGACTGGCTGATTGTCGACGATTCGAAAGGCGCCTTGTACGAATTTCCTGCCGGCGGCGGAGCGGAGGTCACTCTGCTGGCGGCAGGCATCCTGGGCGGCGGCAATAACCCGGGCATTGCCATCGATGCCAGCAACAACCTGTATCTGGAAGGGAACTGGAGCAATTGCCTGCTGGCGTTTCCTTACGATACGACGACCCATACCTGGGATGGCCTGTCCACCCTCTCCACGGCATCTCCGTCGTCAGGCTGTGCGGCGCCGTATGCATGGAATTCGAGCTACGATGTGTTGCCCGCCTGGAATTGGGGTTTCCAGCCCTGGGGCATCGCGCCGGGACCCAATAACACTCTCGTGATCGCCAACCAGACCGATAACAATTTTCTGTTCACACTGGCGGTGAACGGCAGCGGCGCGTCGGCTGCTCCGGGCACCACGACCGAAATCATCGATTCGATGACGGTGCGGGCGAGCTCCGTCGCAGAAGACAAGTTCGGCAACATCTACTTTGTCGAAGAGCCGCCGCCGGCCTCATCCGGCGGACTGCCTGGCGTGTATATGGTGCCGGCCGGTGAGACTGGGCTTGCGACGGACACCGATCCGTCGATCGTGCGGGTCGACCCGAAGCTGCCCGCCGTAACCGGAGTTCTCACGAATGCCAACGGAAACCTGTACATCAGCGATGCCCAGGACGGCGTCTTCATGATTCCGAACCCGTCGGGCACCCCCGAGACCAATTCCGCTGTTTTGCTTACTTCGATTCCCGCCCAGGGCCAGGTGGCCATTGACTGGTCGCGTAACATCCTGTACGTCCCCACTACGCAGGCGCAGTCGAATGGCCAGGCGGACGTTGCAGAGGTCCTGTTTGACGAGGCGGAGTTCGGAACAGCGACGATCGGCGCGACGACGCCGGCGCAGCAGAGTGTGTCATTCTCATTCAGCGGAGCTGTTACACCGGGATCGTTCCAGATCGTGGAAGCAGGCGCAGCGAACCCGGACTTTGCCTTGGCCTCCGGCGGAACCTGCACGACGGGCAAGGCCGCTGCCGCCCGGAGCAGCTGCACCGAGAATGTCAGCTTCACTCCCCATTCCGCAGGCAGCATTTCCGCCAAACTGTTCATGCTGGATGGTTCTGGCAACGTGTTGGCCTCGATACCGCTCCATGGCACCGGGATCAGCGCGGCTGTGCAGGCCCAGAACGGAGCGCAGTCCGTGATTGGCACGGGACTGAAGACCCCGAGCCAGGTGACGGTGGATGCGGCCGGCAATGTGTATGTAGCCGATTCCGGACTGGGCGCCGTGGAGGAATATCCGGCGGGCTCCGGCGCAACCGCGGCCACCATGACGGTGGGCACTGGGCTAACGGCGCCCACCGGCGTAGCCGTGGACGGGACGGGCGACGTCTTCATCGCGGACAGTGGCAACGTATATGAGGTTCCTGAGGGCACAAAGGGACTGAACGCAGCGGGCCAGACGACTTTGACCACGGGGTTGGGCTCGAATCTGCAGCTGGCGGTCGATGGCCGCGACAACCTCTACATTCTGGACCCCGGCAACAAGCGCGTGGTTGAGCTCTCGAACATCGGAGGGGCGCTCGATTCCATCGCCGAAAGCACCATTACCGGGTTCACCACCCCTTCCGCGATTGCCGTAGACTCCAGCGGCAACCTTTATATCGCCGACGGATCGAACCTTGACGAAGTTCCTGCGGGGGGCGGGGCAACAACCACGCTGCTGAGCAGCCTGAGCGGCGCCACAGGCCTGGCCGTCGATGCTTCCGGCTCGGTATACGTCTCAATGACCGGAGGAACGCTGCGCATTCCGGTCGTGAGCGGCACCCTCAATGCCTCCGATGAAACCACCGTCGCCACGAACGTGAGCGCACCGGCCTCGGTGGCGCTGGACGCCCAGGGCGATGTTTACGTTCTGGACGCCACTGCGCTGAATGTGAACATGACCAGCGCAAGCACCGCGTACGATTTCCCGACGCAGACAACGCCTACCGGAACTTCCTCGCAAACGTTCACTCTGTTCAATAGCGGAAACACGGCGCTCAATGTCACCGGGTACACCAGCACGCCTGACTTCAGTGCGACTGGGGATACCTGCACCGGAACCGCCGTCGCGGTCGACGCCAGCTGCACGGTGACCGTAACCTTCAACCCCGGTCCCGGCGACGACGGAACCCTTACCGGCCTGGTTGCGGTGCAGGGCAACGTCGGCAGTACTCCGGAAGGGGTATTGGGTACAGGCGTGGGCTACACATTGGCCGGTACAACAACCACCATGACGTCAGGTGGAGCGCCGACCACCGATAGTGCTCCGATTGTCGCAACTGTGGCCGCAACTTCAGCCGGCGGCCCGGCGCTGACGGGGAACGCGAGCCTGATTGTGAGCGGGAATGGCATTACGCCGATTACGATTACCCAGCCCGTTGCGACAGGCGCAATGCAATTCGACCCCGAGAACCTGCCGGCGGGGAGTTACACGTTCACCGTGGCGTATAGCGGAGACCGGACATACGTGAAGTCCAGTGCGACGGCGCCCGTCATTATCGCGCCCGGCGCGGTTACCATGACTCAGCCGTCCCTGTCCTCCGTCGCGGCGAACGCCCCGCCCTTCCAGATGCCTCAGGCATATCAGGCGACACTGGGCAGCGGAACAGGCTACCTGGTGCTTTCCAATCAAACCGGATCCGCAGCGGTGTACGACGGAACAGAAGATACCTGGTTCTATAACTACTCCACCACAGTCACAGCGGCCAATGGCTCTCCCCTGGTGTGCACGCCGGTTTACACGACTTCAGGCGGGACACAATCCCTCGTGCGTGAAAACTGCGGGAGCGTCACGTATAAACTTTCCACCGGGTTAATCGACTGTCCTTCCAATGCACTCACGGCAGATCAGGTCGATGTCTCCGGGACTACCGGCACTGCGACGCTGGCAACCGACTGCCTTGAAGTCAACAACAGCAACACCACCATTCCGGATCTCATGAGCTTCTACACCATCACCCCGGTGTACAGCGGGGCCGATGTGGAAGGCGATCCGTCGAACCCCAACTACGCCTCATTTACAGGAACGCCCATTAGTTTCTGGGCGCTGCGCAATCCCATGGTGCGGATCAGTTCCAGTCCCGCGTCTCTCTCCGTCGCCCAGGGTTCGACCGTGCAGGCTACCCTGACGCTGACTTCGGTGCTGGGCTACGGATATACGGGGCGCAATGGCCAGCTGAACAACTATGCGCTGCCGTTGGATTTGCAGTGCGACGGGCTACCCGCGTACGCCTCGTGCAGCTTCACGTATCTGGCGCCCGCCGCTTCCGATCCCAACGCGGCTGGAGTGGCCTGCCCGGCTGGATCGACAACTCAATATTGCGCCGTCAACGTAGGTCCAACGCCGGGAACCATCCTGCAAAACGGGTCGGCCTGCGAAGACAGCGATGGCTGTATCGGGCCAGGAACCGTTTTGATGACCATTCATACGAATGTCCCCGTGGGCACGCAGAGCAGTTTGCGCGCCGACCCGGAAAATCTGGCCTTTGCAGCGATGCTGGGGCTGGGCCTTCTGGGTCTCGGTTTCCGCAGGAAGGCGCAGCGATGGGGAGGCCTGCTGCTGCTGGCCTGCGTGGCGCTGTGCGGTGGCGGCATGTTTGGGATCACGGCATGCGGCACCACAAATCTGAGCCCAAGTTCCGCGTCCACCACCCCGGCGGGGACCTATAACGTAACCGTGACAGCAAAAGAGACCGGGACGATTCCTGTCACAGTCAACGGCGTTACACAGACGGTTTATGGCAATGCAAACCAGATGTCGTTGCCGTATACGATCAGCGTGGCCATCCAGAAGTAGCGGATCATCCGGGAGTTCCGCCGCAGAAATCAGGCGTGGCGGCGGACCCCTGGATTTGCGAATTGTCCCGATTCCCTGAACGGATGCTGTTCGCAGTGCCCGTCGCTCCACACGTTTTCCACTGTTTTCTCGGGTGTCTGTGCTGCCAATGCCCGAACAACAGCGCGCTGCCTCCGCTGGGTTCGTTTGCCGAAGCCGATATACTGAAAGGTGTATGGCTTCCCGGAAGACCTTCTACATCGAAACGTTCGGCTGCCAGATGAACGTCCATGACTCGGAGAAGGTCATTGGCACACTGGAACACCACGGCTACGCCCGGGTAGAAACCGAGGAAGCCGCCGATCTGATCCTCTACAACACGTGTTCGATCCGCGATAAGGCGGAACAGAAGGTTTTTCATCGCCTGAACGACTACAAGTCGCTGTACCGGCAGGGCAAGCGCTTCGGGGTGCTGGGCTGCGTGGCGCAGCAGGAGGGCGAGCGCATCTTCGAGCGCGCCCCATTTGTCTCGCTGGTTTCCGGCTCCGCGTCCTACCGCAAACTGCCCGAAATGCTGGTGCAGATCGAGCAGGGTGCGACGCGGGTGACCGGCCTGGACGACAGGCAGACCGAGGAAACCTTCGAAACGGAATTTACCGCGCGCTCCAATCCCCATCGGGGTTACATCACCATCATTGAAGGATGCGACAAGTTCTGCGCATACTGTGTGGTGCCCTACACCCGGGGGAAAGAGCGCAGCCGGCGTTCGCAGTCCGTGCTGGACGAAGCGCAAAGGATGGCAGACAGCGGTTTCACCGAAATTCAGCTGCTTGGGCAAAACGTGAACTCGTACCGGGATCCGGACGGCCGCCGCACTTTCGCGGAGTTGCTGGCTGCGGTGGGCGTGGTGCCTGGCATTCGGCGCGTGCGTTTCACGACATCGCATCCGCGCGACTTCACCCGCGATATCGTGCAGGCGATCGACGCCGTTCCCGCCCTCTGCGACCACGTGCATCTGCCTGTGCAGAGCGGATCGTCGAAAGTTTTGCGCCTGATGCAGCGCGAATATACGCGCGAACAGTATCTGGAGCGCATCGGATGGATCAGGGAGGCGAAGCGGACGATCAGCCTGACCACCGATATCATCGCCGGCTTCCCGGGGGAGACCGCGCAGGACTTCGAGGAGACGATGGACCTGCTGGATCAGGTGCAGTACGACGGCGTATTCGCATTCAAATACTCGCCGCGGCCCAACACGCCCGCACTCTCGATGGCCGATTCGATTCCAGAGGAAGAGAAGTCGAAGCGCTTGCAGGTCCTGCTCGATCGTCAGCGGGAAATCCAGCGCGTCAATTACGAGAAGCATCTGGGGGAAGTACTGGAAGCGATGGTGGAAGGAGTGAATCCGGCCAGAGCGCAGATTGTGGGCCGCACTTCACAAAACAAGACTCTCAATTTCACCACCGGCCAGCCCATCGCTCCGGCTCCGGGCTCGTATCTGCCGGTGCGCGTGACCAAAACCTTTCCGAACAGCCTGGTCGGCGAGGCCCTTGCGTAGCGAGGACGTCATGGAAGTGGAAATGAAAATTCGTGGTCTGATGGTGGATCCTTCCACCAACATGCCGGTGGTGATCCTCAAAGATCCAAAGAGTGAGGCCGTGCTGCCCATCTGGGTCGGATTGTACGAGGCCCAGGCAATTGCCCTTGAAGTCGAGAAGTCCACGACCGCGCGGCCGCTGACCCACGACCTCCTGAAGAACATGGTGACCGGGCTCAACGCGCAGGTGCAGCGCGTGGTGGTTTCCGAACTGCGCGGCGATACCTTCTACGCTGTCATCTGGATGGAACAGAACGGCGAAATTGTAGGCATCGACGCGCGCCCGTCGGATGCGCTGGCCCTCGCCCTGCGTTCCGATTGCCCGATTTTTGTTGCCGAGGAAGTTCTTCAGACCGCCAAAGTGCTGCCCAACACCCCTGAGTCCCAGCCCAGCGAACAGGAGATGCGGCGCTGGCTGGAAAACCTCGGGGACGAGGACCTGGGCCGGTATAAGATGTAGTCACTGTTCCTCCCCAAATGAAGCGTTTTCGACACCCACTGTCGATCCCTGACTCCATGAAGAAGACCTCCTCCGGCCACCTGCGCCGGAACGGGGGATTCCTGCGCCCCCTGATGCCGGGGGACGAGCGCCCAACCGCCGATCCGGCCCGTTTACCAGCATCGCCTGGCGTGGCCAGAGTGTTCTTCGTATGAGCCTCCGCAGGATACTCAAACTCCTGGGCGCCTTCCTCATGTCGCAGGGCGTTTCTGTCGTCACCCAGCTGCTGGTGCCCCCCATCTTCCTCCACCGTTATCCCCATGGGGTGGAGATGTACGGTGAGTGGATCGCCCTCACCGCCGCCGTGAGTTACCTGGCTACGCTCCACAGCGGCATTCAGACCTATGGCAATAACCAGATGACGTTGCACTATAACCGGGGGGAGATCCGGGAATTCAGAATTGTCCAGTCCAGCACCATGCGCCTGATGCTGGTTAATTTTCTGGTAGCCGGCGGCCTGGGCCTCGTCATTCTTCGCGTCCCTGTCGCTCACTGGATGGGGCTTCGCTACATTGGGGCGAGAGCGGCGGCTCTCACGCTGTTCCTGTTCGTGCTCCGGCTGGTGGCCGGCTGGTTTTTCAATTTTGTGTCCAACAGCTACCAGGTGATCGGCGAATTGCACAGGGGGCTGGTTTGGCAGAACCTGCAGCGCCTCGCGGCCATGCTGCTCCTCGCCGGCTTTCTTTGGGAGCGTGCCTCGTTTCCCGTCCTGGCCCTCACGCAGCTTGCGTCCATGGTCGCCTTCGCCGCGATTGTGATGGTCGAGCTGCGCTTCCGCGCCCGGGTGCTGCTGCCTTCCTTCCGCTATGGCGGATTGCGGGATATGCTCGCCGTCCTGAAACCCGGCGCCTACTACATGCTTTTTGGCCTGGGCGGTTTTCTCTGCTGGCAGGGCCCTGTTCTGGTCATCGAGAAAATTCTGGGACCGGCAGCGGTCGCGATTTTCGCTCTGACCCGGGTGGTTTTCAATGTCTCGCGGCAACTGCTGAGCATCCTCAGTTCTTCTCTCAGTCAGGAGACCATCAACCTGATTGCTCGCAGAAGCTGGGGGCAGCTGCGCCGCATCTATGACCTGTCAGAACGCGTTGTGCTCCTGCTGGACTCCGGCCTCGCCGTGGGCACGCTGCTGGCCTGCCCCTTCCTTTTGAGCGTGTGGCTGCACAAAAGGGGATTGTATGACCCCGGCGTATGCATGCTCATGGCCGCCATTTCCGCGGTCATGGGAATCAGGGAGCACAAATACACGTTCCAGCGGCAAAGCAACCGGCATCAGGGAGTCGCGAAAGTCTGTTTTGTGGCGTACATGGGTACCATTCTGGCCGGAGCTCTGACGATGAGGTTTTGGGGAGTCGATGGCTATCTGGGATCGTGGCTCATCGCGGAATTGGCGATTACAACGTATGTGATTCGCCAAAACCTGAAGCTGTTTCCATCGGAGTTCCTGCCTTCGCTCGCGCCTCTTCCCCGGGCTGCAGGGTTGCTGCTCTTCGCCTTCGGTGCAGCTGCGTGGCCGGCATGGCACGACGGCGCCTGGCCGCTGTACCAGGTTGCCCTGGTCGCCTTAGCTGGAACGCTTCTGCTGTTGGCCATCAGCTACTTTGTCTTCGGAGTGCGCGAGGTTCAGGCTGTCTTCGAGAACCGGTTGCGCCGGCGATTTGCGCTGCGGCAATCCTGAAAACTCAGGTTATCGCCACGTCTTCCTTAATTCAGGCAGCTTCCGCCCCAGCAGCTCTTCCAGACGGGTCAGATCCGGATCGTACAGTTCCTGCAGGCGCCGGCGCGACTCGTCATCCAAAGGAGGCTTCTGCATGTTGAACAGAAACGGCCGCAGGGCGAGTTTGAGTGAAGCGGGCAGATGCTTGGTCAGCTTCAGGCTCTGCGCCCAGCTGACGGCGTTGGATTTGGGCGCAAAATAGACGTTGTGCGCTTCGGAGAAATCTCGTCCCACGAAAAACTCCGGATCTACGCCAATATGACGCGCAATTTCTCCCAGAAGCTGGTTCGGATCTCTGGCCAGATTCTCGAAGAGGAGTATCAGTACTGAGTCGCTGCCAAACGTCTCAAGGTAGCGGCGAACCTGCCCATAGTAGGACCCGTGCTCAATGAACTCCTGCGAGGGTTCACCCCTCCTGTCCGGTCTCGCCTCATACTCGAGCAGAGCTTTCCGAAAGGACTCCGTGTCAGCGTTCCGGTGCTCATACAGGAAATGAGAATAGGCGCGCTCTACCGGATCACGCAGCATGATCACAATCTTCGCACCGGGACAGACCTTCCGGATACGCTCTGCCGCGCCCTCTTTCGGTAGGTAGAAGGGGGTAATGTCTCCGATCGCCGTGTAGCCGGCGGCGCCCGCATAGAGCGCCCGGTACTGTTCGAGACTCAGACTTTCTCTGACCTCTGGCGTGAAATACCTGGGTTCCTTCACGCTGGGAAGAAAAACCTCGGGATGACGCTTCAGGTGAAAATAGAGCGAGGTCGTTCCGGCTTTGTGAGCTCCGACTACAAAAAAATTCGGCCAGCTCACCTCCTGCGAAACATCCCTTGGATTGAATTCGACAAGGGGTTCCAGCGATTTTCCCGGTGGCGCCCCGGATTTCTCCTGGGGACTTTCAAAGTTTTCGTGGGTGGTTTCCATAGCCCCTGATGACAACCCGGATACCAGGCCCGGCGGACCCTGTGTCGGGAAGCTTGAATGGCTCCGGAGGTCTTCGATTAGACGCCCTCTTTGAAGGGCGAGTTTCATGGCCTGGATTCTTCACGGCAACAAATCGAACGGAGCCGGAATCATCCCACAACCTCGCCGGTATCGCTATCAAATTCAGCCCAGTGGGAAGCAGAATCCATCGGGCACACTCAGGACCCCAGAACCCTCCGAACTCCTCCAGCTTGAGTTGCAATAGGCGTCTTATAACAGATGAAAAATCAATCGGCAACAACTTTTTGCCGGTACTGGAGGCAGCGGAAAGGCGTCACAGAGGGGAGGCGTCAGACCCACGACTTGCGCAGTTCAGGAAGCTTACGTCCAAGCAGTTCTTCCAGGCGTGTCAGGTCTGCGTCGTACAAGTCCTGCAGCAAGCGCCGCGATTCGTCGTCCAGCGGAGGCTTTTCCATGTTGAACAGAAAGGGGCGCACGGCCATCTTCAGGGATGCCGGAACGCGTCTCGTGACTTTCAGGTTCTGAATCCAGCGAACGGGGGCGGACTTCGGCACGTAGTACGGATTGTGGACTTCGGAAACATCTCGTTCTTCGAAGAATCCAGGATCAACGCCGATGTGCCGTGCGATCTGCGCCAGAAGCTGATTCGGACCCCGAGCGAGATCCTCAAAGAGGAGCACCAAGACTGCCTCGCTTCCAAAGGCGTCCAGATAGCGCCGGACCTGCGCGTGGTAGAGCCCGTGTTCCACATATTCCTGCGAAAAAGACCATCCCTTTGCCGATCTGTCCTGGTACCGGTCAAGTGCTTCACGAAAGGACTCCACGCGATCCTTGCCCGCCCTCTGAAAGTGGAGGAAATGCGAATAGGAGCGCTCCACTGGGTCGCGCAGGATGACGATAATCCTGGCAGCCGGGCAAACCTCCCGAATCAGATTCGGGCTCTCCTCTGTCGGAAGATAAAATGGACTGATGTCGCCGATGGCTTTATAGCCGGCCACGCCCGCATAGAGAGAGCGATACTCATCTAGAGTGACCCTGTTGGGTGCGCCCGGCGCGAAGTATCTTGGCTCTTTCGTGGTGGGAAGAAACACTTCGGGATGGCGCTTGAGATGCGCGTCGAGGGAAGTGGTGCCCGCCTTGTGAGCCCCAACCACAAAAAAATTCGGCCAGTTCACATCCTGGCTCTTAGCTGATCCCATGTTGTCAGAATATCAACCAGGCCCTGGCGCAAGGAACTCAAACGGCGCTCAGGACCCATCTCTGTGGCGTTGGCGAGGGCCGCAACGCGCCATGCGCCCCGAAGCAGCGAAGGGATCAACCCCTGCGCCGGAGATTCCGGCAAATGGTCAGTTCGCCGCCGGTGCTCAGGTCGTAGTCATAGCCCCTGAGGGCGTCCAGAAAAACCCGCTCGCAGTCCGCGCCATGTAACTCGATGCAAATGTTGCGCACCCGCGGCAGCCACGCCTCGCACCCGCTGCCGAATAGCTCCAGCTCGCCCCGTTCGATATCGACCTTCAGCAGATCCACATACTCCGCGCCCGCCATTTGCAGGAGGCCTGGCACATCCCATGCCTCCACCGCCTCTTCTGATGAGTCACCCTCGTTCTCGCGAACCTGAATCGCCCATTCACGGCCATCGCCGGAACTACGGGAAAGCGCCAGCCGCGAACGCCGGGACCACACCGCTCCGTGGAGCGCAGTTGCCCGCTCCCCGTAGGGAGCAAGATTCTTTCCGCAGATCTCAAAATTTTCCGGGTCCGGCTCAACGGCCAGCACTTTGGCCGAGGGAAAGCGGCTCAGGAAGTAGGCGCTCGCATAGCCGACGTTCGCCCCCAAATCCAGAATCAGCCGGGGAGAGTTCAGGTCGCCCACGGCGGCGTACTGGCAAAAGACAAAAATCTGGCTGTAGCAATCGGCGTCGCTGGAACCTCCAAGGCGAGCCACCACGGGGAAATTCGCCCGCCGGGGCTTCGTTCTCAGCTGAAGCCTTAGATCCCTGAGCCCGAGGCGTCGCATCGACCACACCGCCGTGAGCATCAGTGCCGGCCGCCAACCCGCCGATTCCGCCAGGACGCGAAAATTCTGATATCGCTGCGTCGTCCTTCGCCGAATCCATGCCCGGGTCCGAGGAAGCATGGAGGTGATTATACTTTGGCTCGCGCGCGCCCATGCAGGGCCAGGGCTCATGCCCGCTATAATCGCTGCGTGCCTGCCCCCCGCATCGCCTTCCTCATTCTGGCGCATCAGGATGCGCCGCTTCTGGAGCGGCTTTGTCGCAGGCTGGGCCATCATGCGGTGTTCGTTCACGTCGATGCAGCCGCAGCGGATTTTCCTGTGAAGAGCATCGCCGCTCTGCCGCAGGTCGAGCTCGTAAGTCCCCGGCATCGGGTGCACTGGGGCGACTTCTCCATGATCGAGGCGACGCTGACGCTGATGAGAACGGCTCACAACCGCGGACCGTTCGACCGCTTTGTGCTCTTGTCGGGGGCGTGCTACCCCGTCAAGCCTCTCGCCGAGCTCGAGGCAGCCTTCGCGCGCGAGCCGGACCGTGAGTGGATGGCTGTCACTCCGATCAGTCCCCATTCCCGCCTCCGTCCACTCATCGGCCGCCGCTGGCGGATGGCTCCCCTCACGCGGCCTCGCGCCGTCGACGTGAAAGTGCGGGCCCTCTGGAACCGAGCCAGCAAGTGGATAGGCAGGGATCTCGAACGCGAGATCGGCATGACGCCGCATTTTGGCAGCCAGTGGTGGGGCCTGTCGCGTGCTTGTGTAGCGAAGATATTGAGCTTTGTGGATGCAAACCCCGCCTTCGCCCGCTCCTATCGAACCGTCTATGCGCCCGACGAGCACTTTTTCCAGACGATCGTCGCCAATTCAGAATTTGGCGCCGCCGCTCTTCGCGTCGAGGATCGCGGCGATGCCACCAATCAGCTTGCTCCCCTGCACCTGATTGCCCCGGCGGCAGATCGCTACTTTCGCTCTTCGGAAAGTGACTTCGCTCTGGCAGCGAGCACGCCCAGGTTCTTCATCCGGAAGGTATCCACGGTTCGCAGCGCGGGACTGCTCGACCGGATTGACGTCGAGCTGCTCCAGGCGTCCCACGCGAACAGATCGGACGGGACTGCCGCGGAACCACGGCACGATCCGTCAGCCCTCAGCCGTTAGGGTGCGCAGGAGTTCCACCCAGGCGTCGCCGTACTCTTTCCAGCCGCCAATCTGCTGAACCCGCCGGAGCGCCGCTTCGCTCATGCGCTGCTGCAGGGCGGGATCGTCGGCGAGCTGCTGCAGTTTCCCGGCAATGGCATCCGCGGAGCGGATGGGCACCAGAAACCCTTCGATGCCATCCGTAAACAGATCTTCGCCTCCGGTGTTGCTGCTGCTGATCAGTGGGCATCCACACGCCAGGGCCTGGCCCTGCACGAGAGCCAGCCCTTCCTGCACGGAGGGCAGCACCATCACGTGACTCTTGCTCATCATCTCCGGCAGCTCCTGCTGCGGAAGCCGGCCGATGAACTCAACATCCCCCTGGGGCAAGCGCGGCAATACCTGCCGCAGGTCGGCCTGGATGTCCCCCACGATCCGCAGCCGTTTGCGCGGATGCTTCACCCGCGCGAAGGCCTGCAACAACCAGGGAACACCCTTTTGCAGAGAGCCTGCGCCCACAAACAGGACTTCGAACCGGTCCCGGGGCGGCTCGGCAATGCGCCGGAAGCGCTCCAGCCGTACGCCGTACGGAATGCGATGCAGCTTTTCCGGCGGAACCCCCATTTCCACAAAGGAGCGCCGCGCGAACTCCGAAGGAATCGTAATGGCGTCGGCCTGCTCGTACTCGGCTTCCTCGCGTGCGATCGTGCGAGGGTCGACGATGATATCGCAGTCGACGCCCCAGATCGCGAATTCTTCACGCAGGATGCGGTCCTGGTAGCGGATATGGGCAGAGCCCCGGTCGCAGATATACTTTGCCCCGCTTTCCTGCGCCTTCTTTCCGGCGCGCAGTCCCGTGCCTGAGATGCCGATGAATGCATCGCAGCGCGGCATCGTCCGCGTGACCCACGCATCGAAGCTGCGAAGCATCAGCTGGGACAGCATCCGGTTCATCCGCGCGGGAATCAGTCCACGGCCTCCGAGGACGAATTGCGGCGTGTGAATCCAGGGAAACGTCCGCACTTTGTCCCGGGCAACGCCTTCCCTCTGCAAACGGGCCCAGGGAAAGGTGGAATAGATACGTTTCAAATAGCCGCGAGCCGCCAGTTCCCGAGCCAGATCGAAATGATGAAAGGTGCCGCAGACTGCCTGCACCACTTCGAGGCGGCGTTCACTCTGCTCGGAATCGGGCATATGGCGCCATTCTATCCAGGGCCTGGTTCGAGGCAGTGGAGTCGAGAACAGGCAGGCTGAATGCGGGTAAACCGCAGGGTGCCTGTCGGGAAAGCGCTTTCCCGCCGGTGGTTACGAAAGTCCACTCTACTTCCGTTATCTTGTCGCTCGATGGGAACGCCCCTACAACTATATCCAGCTAACAACGCAATCTGGGGAACGGGGCTGGAGGCGGCGGATCATCTGCTGCCCGGCCCCAATTTTTTGCTGGGCACAGGATCGCGCCCCTCAGGCTCTGCCGCGATACCAATCCACAGTACGCCGCAGGCCTTCGCGGAAATCGATCCGAGTACGATACCCCAGCAGTTCTTCGGCGCGCCGGATATCCGCCAGCGAGTCGCGAATGTCGCCGGCACGGGGCGCAGCATAGGCCGGCTCTCCGCGATAGCCAGTCAGCTCGCGAAGGATTGCGAATGTCTCGTTCAGCGTGATGCGAGATCCGGTGGCCACGTTCATCATCTGCCCGGCCACTTTGTCCGCAGGAGCAGCAGCCGCGAGCAGGTTCGCCTCAACCACATTGTCGATGTAGGTGAAGTCGCGGCTCTGTTGGCCGTCGCCATAAATAATCGGCTGCTCGCCGGCCAGCATGCGCTGGCAGAAGACGGCCAGGACGCCGGAGTAGGGCGATCCGGGATCCTGATGCGGACCAAAGACATTGAAGTACCGCAGCACAACCGTTTCCAGACCGTACACGCGCGCAAAGGCAAGCATGTAGTGCTCCCCCGCCAGTTTCGCGACGGCATAGGGAGAAATCGGATTCGGCGGCATGGATTCCTGCTTGGGAAGCGTGGGCGTGTCGCCGTACGCGGAGGATGATCCCGCATAGACCACGCGGCGCACGCCGGCCTGGCGAGCCGCTACAAGCAGGTTCAGCGTGGCCTCCACGCAGTTGCGATGCGTCGAAACCGGGTCCTCGACCGAGCGCGGAACCGAGGCAAGAGCCGCCTCGTGAAATATGGTGTCGATACCCGCGCAGGCGCGCGCGCATGCCCCCGCATCGCTCAGATCGCCTTCCTGAAATTCCATGGCTTCAAGACCGGCAAGGTTTTCCCGTTTGCCGGTGAGAAGGTTGTCCACCCCCCGCACGGATTCGCCGCGAGCCAGAAGCGCCGCAGCGATAGAACAGCCGATGAATCCTGCAACTCCCGTGACCAGGCAGCGAGCCAAATGAGTCCTCCGATGAGAAAAGCTTTGGTTCCCACTCTATCGACTGCGAATCGGTTCTGCCAGCCCACGCCGGATGGACGCGATTTCGCCGGTCCCAGGATTTGCGCCTCCGGCTTCTCAACCTTCCGTTCGGAGCGCGCATCGTACTCAGCGGACCTCTGCGGAGACGGCGCGGCGAGATTCCCGCTGGGAGCTTCAGGCTGACCGCCTGAAAATTCTGAACACGCGGAAATCTCACGGCGCTCTGCTCTTTCTGCCCTGGGTTCATCCGGTTGCGATAGTATTAACGGAAGCTGCTGGAAGCGCATCTTTTTTGAATGGAGAAATCAAACATATGAAAAGGCTTGTAGTTCTGCTTACTGTAGCCGCGCTGGCGGTTCCGGCATTCGCTCAGGTTCCGCAAAAACTCATCAACCGTCTCGATGCGGCGCAGCAGACCCTGAATGCCATCATGTCCGTCCCGGACAAATCCATTCCTGCGTCGATCCTGGAGGAGGCGACCTGCGTCGGCGTGGTCCCGGGGCTCCTCAAGGGTGCTTTTATCTTTGGCGCGGAATACGGACAGGGTGTGGTCACCTGCCGCACTCCAAGGGGTTGGAGCGGACCGGTCTTCATACGGATGGCCGGCGGATCCTGGGGCTTCCAGATCGGCGGCAAGGGCACGGATCTGGTGCTGGTTGCCGTGAACAGGAAAGGCTTCCAGGACCTGCTGCAGAGCAAATTCAAGATCGGCGCCGGCGCGTCGGCAGCCGCGGGGCCCGTGGGCCGCGATGCCGGAGCGGCGACCAACTGGAAGATGCAGTCGGAATTGTTGACCTGGTCGCGCGCTCGCGGATTGTTTGCGGGCGTGGATCTGAATGGCGTTTCGGTTACGCAGAATACTGCAGACACTCAGTTGCTGTACGGCGCGCCGCATACGTTCAACTCGATCCTCGCGGGCGACGTCCCTGTTCCGCCCGACGCGCGCCCGTTCGTCCGCACTGTGGCCAAATACTTCCACGAATCCAAAACAGTGGCGAATCAGTAGCAAATTCGCCTGCCTGGTGCGCCGGGACCCGCGGCAACGGGTCCCGGCTTCAGCTTCCTCACGCTCATCCCGCAGCCTCTGACGGGGAGTTCGCTGCGCCGCTCCCAGGGATCCGCATTTACACTGGCCTTTTCAGGAATGCCTGAGTCGCCGCGATCGTTGATTCGCGTGCAGTGCCGCCGCATCGCGCCGGCCTGTTTGCGGTCTCCTGCGGGCGCCGCGACTCGATTGCGACATCCTTCCATGCGAGAAGCCCTGGAATATGCGTTTGTCTGGGCGCTGCTGAGCGGCTTTGCCGTTCTGCCCCGCGGGCTGGCCCTGCGTGTGGGTGCATGGGTCGGCGGCCTCGCATGGCTCGCGCTTCCTGGTCTGCGCCGCACAGGATTGCGCAATCTGGAAATGGCCTTCCCGGAGATGCCAGCGGCGGATCGTGAAAAGCTGCTGCGGCGCCTCTACCGTCACCTCGGTTGGCAACTGGCCGAATTCTGCCGCATGCCCCGCTACACTCCCGAAAATACCCGCACCCTTATCCGCTATGAAGGGTTAGAGCACTACCTCGCCGCCCGAGAACGCGGACAGGGCGTGCTCATTGTCACTGGCCACCTCGGCGCATGGGAACTGTCCAGCTTTTGGCATTCGCTCATGGGCTATCCCATGACGATGGTGATTCGCCGCCTCGATAATCCTCGCGTCGACCGCCTGGTGAACCGCATCCGCTGCCTGCATGGCAATCGCGTGGTCCATAAGGACGACTTCGCCCGCGGCCTGCTGGCTGCCATGCGCCGGGGGGACACGGTCGGCATCCTGATGGACACCAACATGACGCCGCCACAAGGCGTCTTCGTGCCCTTTTTCGGCCTCGAGGCCTGCACCGCCTCCGGGCTGGCCCGCGTCGCCCTGCGCACCGGCGCGGCTGTGCTGCCCGGGTTCCTCGTATGGGAGCAGCCGGAACAGCGTTATGTGTTGCGCTTCGGTCCGGAAATTGCGCTGCTGAAGACCGGAGATGATGAGCGCGACATCGTTGAGAACACGGCCCGGTTCACCGCCGCAATCGAAGAATCAGTCCGCCGCTATCCCGATCAGTGGCTCTGGGTTCATCGCCGCTGGAAGACCCGGCCCCCGGGGGGAGCGCCCATCTACTGAGGCCTGTTGTTCAGGTCGATCGCGATCAGTCGGCTGCGGCGCGAGGATCGGGCGGCGGCGCCTCTGTCCCAGGGGTCGCTCGCGCGTCGCGCGCGGTCGGATCCAGAGACGGTGTGACAGCCGGATCCTCTGCGCCTGGCTGGTGCGGCCAGCCCGGCAGACTCTGGCTGCCATAGATGAGCCGGACGCCGCTCGAAAACGTGAAGTAGTTCCAGACCCACTGAGAAAGCACCGCCAGCCGGTTGCGGAAACCGATGAGGAAGTAAATGTGGACCAGGAGCCACGCGGCCCACGCCGGGAATCCACTGAGCTCCGCGCGGAACGGCCACTTCACGTCGGCGACCGCGGCCATGCGCCCGATCGTGGCCATATCCCCCTTGTCGAAATACCGGAAGGCCGGCCGCGGCTGATTGTTCAGATCGGCGGCGATCATTCTCGCGGCGTGATCGCCCATCTGCATGGCGGGTTGCGCGACGCCGGGCACCTGTTTGCCATTCTGCTCGAAGTGGGCTAAATCGCCACAAACGAAAATCTCCGGATGGCCCTCGGGATTGAGCGTCGCGTTCACGTGAACGCATCCGCGTTTGTCCGTAGGAACGCCGATCATCTTGCCGAGCGGCGAGGCCTGCACGCCCGCCGCCCACAGGGTGCACACGGAATCGATCCTTTGGCCGGCGGCGATCACATATCCGGGCTGCACGTCGCTGACCGTCATGTGGTTATGGATTTCCACGCCCAGTTCGGCCAGTTGCTGCCCGGCCTTCACCGAGAGATGTTCGGGGTAAGAAGGCAACAGCCTCGGGCCGCCTTCCACGAGCAGCACGCGCGCTTTCGCCGGGTCGATGTGGCGGAAGTCGCGGCGCAGGTAATACCGGGTGATGTCGCAAATGGCGCCCGCCAGTTCCACGCCTGTTGGCCCGCCGCCTACCACGACAAAGTTGAGCGGGGGATGCGACCCGGTTTCCAGCTTGCGGCGCTCCGCCAGTTCGAAAGCGAGCAGGACGCGGCGTCGAATCTCGATCGCGTCCTCCACCGTCTTCAGGCCCGGAGCAGTCGCGGCCCACTCGCTGTGCCCGAAATAGGAGTGTGTCGCGCCCGTAGCCAGGATCAGGTAGTCGTAGGGCATCGAGGCGCCGCTGTGCAGCCGCACTTTTCGCTGCGCCAGGTCGAAGCCGACAACTTCGTCCATCAGCACCTCAGTGTTCGAGTTGCCGCGAAGGATGGTGCGGATGGGCGAAGCGATGTCAGCCGGCGACAGAACGGCCAGCGCCACCTGATAAAGCAGCGGCTGAAAGGTGAAATGATTGCGCCGATCGACGATGGTGACATCCACGGGCTGGCGCCCAAGGGCCTGCGCCGCGTGCGTTCCCGCAAAGCCTCCACCGACGATCAGGACCCTTGGCCGGTGGCGAATATCGTGCCTGGTTTCCAGTACCATCGATCCTCCCGCAAAGTGTCTTCATCAGCAGAGATGCATCCGGCCGTCAAACGATGGAGTTTCAGCAGATGCCTCAGGCGCCTGCGTGGTGGAAGATCGTGTAGACAGCCACCAGCAGAACAGCCAGAGTGGGGATCGCGCCCACCAAATCCGCCGCGCTCCGAAAGGCCCAGCCGCTCAGCGCCGCGGCGAAAAAATAAGCGGCGAGTACGGCGCCCTGGAGCTCGAAACTCTCTTCAAGCTTCGTTCTGTCGCGGACCGCCCTGGCCTGGCGCGATACCAGCAGGGTAATGCCGCTCGTCAGCACCGTCCACGTGCCCGTAATGTACGTCGTGACCACGCCAGGAATGCGCAGCTGGAGCATGGATCCGCTCTGCAGGCCGATGGCGATGGCGATCCATCCGAGCAGAGCCAGTTCCAGACCATGGCCGGGATGGTGATGCGCGGCGACCCAGACGGATTCCGCCAGCGCCAGAAACAGCGCTTCCAGCAGCAGAGTCAGCGAAACTGACTGAGCCCAGATCGCACCCGCGTGGACGCGCCGGTTCAGCACGGTTCCGGCGGCTGTGCCCAGAACATAACCGCCCAGCGCTACGAGCGGATGCGCCATATCGAAAGCGATGTGGAAGACGGAGATGCCGATCAGCACCGTATTCCCGGTCATGTTCGCGACGAACGCGTGACCGAGACCGAAGAAACTCCATGCGTCCGCCGAGCCGGAAGCGGCGGCGAGGATCACCAGCAGCGCGTCACGCTGGGCAGTTCGCAAATGCAGCCTCCGGTGGAGTTGGATGCCGTCCTTTTTGTATCTCCTTTTGACATACCCATACATCTGGGCATAAAGTCGCATACCAAGATGGAAAGGGGTTGGGAGTGGCCAAAAACGATCTGCAGGGAAGCCTCGATCTGCTTGTGCTGAAGACGCTGGCGCAGCGTGGCCGGCTGCACGGGTACGGCATGACGCTCCACATCCAGCGCGCGAGCGATGACCTGCTGCGCGTCGAGGAGGGGTCGCTCTATCCGGCGCTGCACCGCATGGAACAGAGCGGATGGATCGCCTCGGAATGGTCTCTGACCGAGACCGGCAGGCGTGCGAAGTATTACCGGCTGACCGCGGCAGGGCAGAAACGGCTCGCGGAAGCGGAACGGGAGTTTGAGGTCCTTGTGCGGGGGGTGCGGGCGGTGCTCAGTGTTGCAACAGTCAGCAGCTAACGGAGCACAGACCTCAGGGCTCTGAGCTCCGGGATGATGGTGCAGCGGGGCAGCGGCTAGCCGGCCGCTGGGAGCAGAACGAATGGGATGGACGGCGAGAGTTCGGAATTTGTGGCGGCGAGGCAGAGTGGATGCCGAGATTGAGGATGAGCTGCGCGCGCACATCGAGATGGCGGTGGAAGATGGCGTTCGGGCGGGAATGAACGAAGAAGAAGCGCGGCGAGCGGCGCGGCTGCGGTTTGGCAATCCGGTCACGGTGAAGGAGCGGACGATGGGCGAGGACGCGGCGTTGGGACTGGAGAGCCTGGGGCGCGATGTGAGGTTCGCGTTCCGGAAGCTCAGGAAATCGCGAGGGTTCACCGTCACAGCCCTTTTGACGTTGGCGATTGGGATTGGGGCGAACGCCGCGGTATTTACCGTGATCGACCGCGTGCTGCTGCGGCCGCTGCCGTATCCCGGAGCGGATCGGCTGGTGGCGTTGAATCTGGACGCCCCGGGCGCCGGAGGACTGGCAAGTTTCTCCAGCGGGCTGCAGCTTTCGCGGTCGATGTACTTCACGTTTGCGCAGCATAACCGCAGTTTCGCGTCCATGGGAGTCTGGGCGCCGGGCGAGGCGAATGTCACTGGACTGGCACAGCCGCAGCAGGTGCATACGGCGCTGGTCAGCGGCGGACTGCTGGAAACGCTGGATGTGCCGGCAGTTCTGGGCCGGTGGTTCACGGCGGCGGAACAGGACCCGCGCGGGGCACAGACCGTAATGCTGAGTTACGGTTACTGGCAGCGGGCGTTTGGCGGCAAGCGCGACGTGATCGGGCGCACCCTCCAGGTGGACAACCAGCCGCGGGAGATCGTAGGCGTAATGCCACGGGGTTTTCGCATAGCGGACTACGATTTCGATCTGCTGGTTCCGCTCGCTCCTGACCCGGTCAACGAACAGCTGGCGCCGTTCTTTTTGGACGGGATTGCTCGGCTGAAGCCGGATGTGACGACGGCGCAGGCCGATGCCGATGTGGCGCGGCTGATTCCCGTCTGGATGGATTCCTGGACGAATGGACCGGGAACGAATCCCCACTTCTACGAACGCTGGCAGATCACTCCGCATTTCCGCTCATTGCAGAAGCAGGTGGTGGGCGGGGTGAGCCGGATGCTGTGGGTGGTGATGTCGACGCTGGCGCTGGTGATGCTCATTGCGTGCGCGAACATCGCAAATCTGCTGATGGTGCGCGCGGAATCGCGGCAGCAGGAACTCGCGGTACGGGGCGCGCTGGGCGCCGGACGCCTGCGGCTGATACGAGAACTGCTGATCGAAAGCGTAACGCTGGGGCTTGCCGGCGGCGCCCTTGCGGTCGGCATCGCGTGGGCGGGGCTGCGGCTGCTGGTATTTGCCGGCCCCGCGCACCTGCCGCGTCTGGCGGAGATTCGACTGGATGGCTGGTCGCTCGCATTCACGCTTCTGCTCGCGGTCCTTTGCGGCGTTCTGTTTGGGGCAATTCCGGCGTGGCGATATTCCCGCGTTTCGCTGACGATGGGCGGCACGGCTCGGACCGCAAGCGCAGGCCGGGCACAGCTGCGGTCGCGCGATGCGCTGGTAGTGGCGCAGATGGCCATAGCCCTGGTGCTGCTGGTGAGCGCGATCCTGATGATCCGCACTTTTGCCGCGCTGCGGCGGGTGAATCCCGGGTTCTCCGATCCCGCGCATGTGCAGACGATCAGCATGGCGATTCCGGAGCAGCTCATTGCCGATCCACGGATGGTGACGCGCACGGAAAACGATGTCGCCGGCCGCCTCGCGGCGATTCCGGGAGTGAGAACTGTGGGTTTTGCCGCCGCAGTGCCCATGGATGGAGTCGATCCGGACTGGGATGAGATGCATGTGGAAGGCAAGGTATATCCGAGCGGAGAGCCTCCCATCTACCTGTTCGACTTTGTATCGCCAGGTTACTTTTCGGCGATGGGAACAAAGCTCGTGGCCGGTCGCGATTTCACCTGGGAGGATGTGTACGGGTTGCTTCCCAGGGTAATCGTTTCGGAGATCTTCGCGCGGCAGGCATGGGGATCGGCGGCAGCGGCCGTCGGAAAGCGGGTGAAGCAGTACAGCAATTCGCCATGGCAGCAGGTGATCGGCGTGGTGGAGGATGTGCGCGTGCACGGCCCAAATGAGGCCGCTCCGGCGACGGTTTACTGGCCCGCGATGTGGATGAGCCCGTATACGCGGCCGGCGCGTGTGGCGGGGCAGCGCTCCGTGACGTTTGCGATCCGCAGCGCGCTGGCGGGACAACCGGGATTTCTCCATCAGGTGGAACAGGCGGTCTGGTCGGTGAATGGCAATTTGCCGGTGGCTCAGATACGGACGATGGAGGACCTCTATGGCCAATCGATGGCGCGGACCTCGTTCACGCTGACCATGCTCGCGATTGCGGGCGCGATGGCGCTGGCGCTGAGCATCATCGGAATTTACGGAGTGATTGCCTATGCAGTCTCTCAGCGAACGAAGGAGATCGGGATCCGCCTGGCGCTGGGAGCGCCAAAGCAACAGGTGAGCTGGGTGTTTGTGCGCTCGGCACTGGCGATGACCGTCACAGGAGTGACCATCGGCGCCGGGGCTGCAGCCTTGCTGACTCGGTTGATGCAGACGCTGCTGTTCGGCGTCAGCTCGCTGGATCCAGCGACCTACGTGACGGTACTGGCAGTTCTGACGGCATCGGCGCTGATGGCGAGCTGGCTGCCGGCACAGCGAGCGGCGAAAGTGGATCCGATGGAGGCGCTCAGGAGCGAATAGGGACTGGCCGTCCAGGCGCAGGCGCTTCGCGCATTCTGACCAGGGAGGGGGTAGCCGATGAGCTGGACAGCAAGAATTCGGAATCTGGGACGGCGAGGCAAAGTCGACGCCGACATCGACGAAGAACTGCGCGCGCACATCGAGATGGCCGTGGAAGACAGCGTGCGCCAGGGATTGACAGAGCAAGAGGCGCGCCGAGCGGCCCGGCTGCGGTTCGGCAATCCAGTGGTCATGAAGGAGCGGACCATGAGCGCGGACGCTGCACTCGGTTTGGACAGTCTTTTGCGTGACCTGAAGTTCGCTCTCCGGCAGATGAACAAGTCGCCGGGCTACAGCGCAGCCGTGGTGGCCACACTCACGCTGGCGATAGGAGTGAACACCGCGGTCTTCAGCATGCTGGATGGTTTTCTGCTCCGGAAGCTGCCCTACTCGCAGCCGGATCGCATTGCAGCCTTGATGGTTCACGCCGAAGGCATGGCGTCCTACTGCCATTGCATGGTACGCGACGACGACGACGGGGCGGACACCCCCACGTGGCAAGCCCTCCAGCACTCCGTGACGGCAGCGACAGTCGCAGCATACGGCGCGGAGTTCGGGCTGTCGGATGGCGTAAATCTCCAGGCAGGCTCCGCCGGCAATCACGCTGCTCTGTACGTCCACAGCGCGACGGTTTCGGCACACTATTTCGATGTGCTGGGCATACGGCCTTATCTCGGCCGGGAGTTTACGCCTGGCGAAGACAGCGCGGCTGGTCCCAACGTGGCGATGCTGAGCTACGGACTGTGGCGCACCGTATTTCATGCCAATCAAAACATCGTGGGGCAGGTAATCGACTTGAAGGGCGAGCCCTTCACGGTCGTCGGCGTTCTTCCGGCGGGCGCGGTCACGCCGGATCCGGCGCAGATCTGGGTTCCTGTTCGGGCAGGCGATCCGAATGGAGTGTGCGGTGAAGGAGATAACTGCGGCGTGCTGATGCGGCTGAAGCCAGGCGCGACGTGGCAGCAGGTTGCGGCGCAGCTGAGCCGCCTGCCAAGGCCCGGTTATCTGGGTGCGGGGTTAACGAAAACGTGGTTTTACGCAAAGCCGCTGCAGCAATACGAAACCAGCGACATGCGGCCGCAGGTGGAAGCGCTGATGCTGGCGGTAGGGTTCATTCTGCTGATCGCCTGCGCGAACCTGGCTGGGCTGACGCTGGTGCGGGTTGCAGAACGTACGCAGGAGATGGCGACGCGGCTCGCGCTGGGTGCCTCGCAGGCGGCTGTTCTGCGACAGATTTGGGTGGAGAGCCTGACCCTCGGCCTGCTTGGGTCGGGAGCCGGCGTCGGCGTTGCTGTTCTGATTCAGGCAGGCCTGCAGCGGCTGTTGCCGGCATGGATGATTCCCGCTGGCGGACTCTCGCTGGATTGGCGCGTTTTCGGATTTGCGCTTGCGGCGGCGCTGGCCACGAGCCTGATCTTCGGCGTGCTGCCCGCGCTGGCAGTCCGGCGCGTGGACCTGCGTTCCTCGCTCTCGGCGGGTGGTCGATCGGTCGCCGGCGGATCCGGCAAGGCGCGTCGCCTTCTCATCGGCGGTGAAGTTGCGCTCACCGTGGTGCTCCTCGCTGCAGCCGGTCTTCTGGTCCGCACCCTGGTGCATCTGGAGACGCTGCCGCCGGGCTTCGATCCCCACAACGTGATGACCGCCAAGGCCTCTCTGAACGATGCGCGGTACCGCAATGCCGCGGCATTTCAATCGGTATTGACCGAGAGCATCGCCGCCATGAAACGCATTCCCGGTGTCGAAGATGCGGCGGTGGGGCTGAGCGCCCCCTACGAGCGGGGACTGAATACGGGCGTCGTGATCCAGGATGGCCCGCGCGCCGGTGCTCCCGACACCGCATCGAGCACCTCGTATGTGACGCCCGGATACTTCCGGGTACTGCGCATCCCAATCCTGGCGGGACGGGCATTCACCGACAGTGATTCAGCCGGCAGCGAGCCGGTCGCGTTGGTCAACGAATCGTTCGCGCGCAAGTTCTTCCATAAGCGCGATCCTGTCGGACAACACTTCGAGATTTCGGAGAGGGCTGGCGAACAGCCGGTGACGATCGTCGGCATCGTTCAGAACGTGGTGAAGGAACCAGGCGTGTATGGCAACGCGCCGCTGGCCACCGAGTCGGTGTTTTACATCCCGGCAGCCCAGGTCAAGCATCCCGCTTCCTGGCATGTTTGGTTTCAGCCCTCCTGGATCGTGCGCACGCGTGGTTCCGTCCCTGGGCTGACAGCATCGATGCAGAAGGCCCTGGCCAGCGTCGATCCCGATCTCCCGTTTTCCGGCTTTTATTCGATGGATGATCTGATGGATCGCGAGTTGCAGACGCAGCGAATCGAAGTGCTGCTCCTGAGTGTGCTGGCTGGTCTCGCGCTGCTGCTCTCCGCTGTCGGCATCTTCGCGCTGGTCTCGAACCTGGTCGTGCAACGCAAACGCGAGATCGGAATTCGGATTGCTCTGGGTGCCTCGTTCCGCGATGCCATTCGACAAGTCGCGTGGTCGGGGGTGACGGCAGCCTGTCTCGGCGCAGCCGCGGGCCTCACCTGTTCCTTTTTCGTGCTGCGCGTGATGAAAAGCGCACTTTACGGAGTGCGGCCGTCGGATCCGGTCACGCTCACGCTTGTTCCGTTGCTGCTGATGGCCGTTGCCGGATTAGCGAGCTTGCTGCCAGCGCTCCGCATCACGCGCATCGATCCGGCTACGACGCTGCGTGCGGAGTGAGACGCGCAAACAACTGCGAGCAGGGAACTGGCAGCCAGGCGCATCGCACATTGCCTGTACCCTGTTCCTATGCGCTTCGGCGTCATCTCTGACACCCATGGTCTGCTGCGCGCCGAAGCTCTGGCCGCGCTTCAGGGTTCTCAGCACATACTTCATGCCGGCGACGTCGGCAATGTCGCGATTCTCGATCGTCTGCGCGCAATCGCTCCCCTCACGGCCATCCGCGGCAATGTCGACGTGGTCGGCGCGTGTGCGCAACTGCCCGACACGCAACTCGTCCAGCTCGCAGGCCACAGCATTTACATGCTTCATGATCGTCAGACACTCGATCTCGATCCAGTCGCCGCCGGCATCGCTGTCGTCGTCAGCGGTCACTCGCACCACCCCGCCATCCAGTGGCACAAAGGCGTGCTCTATTTCAATCCTGGCAGCGCCGGACCGCGCCGCTTCTCCATGCCGGTCTCGCTGGGCTTCCTCACGATCACGGAAACAGCGATTGAGCCGCGTGTGGTCGAGTTGCTGCCCAGCTGAAAATGCGCGACGCGCGTGCGCCCGTCCGGCCAGGACCCCTAATCCCTGATCCTCGGATTCACCACCATGTACAGCACATCGGTCGCCAGGTTCACCAACACGTAGGTCAGCCCGATGGCGAGGATGCATCCCTGGAGCAGCGGATAATCTCGATTCGAAATGGCCGAGACGGTCAGTCGCCCAATTCCCGGCCAGCTGAAAATCGTCTCGGTGACGATGGCGCCGGCCAGCAGCACGCCGAATTGCAGCCCGATCAGCGTCATCACCGGTATCATCGCGTTGCGCAGCGCGTGCTTGTAGACCACCACCCGTTCCGGCAATCCCTTGGCGCGCGCGGTGCGGATGTAATCCTGGCCGAGCTCCTCCAGCATCGAGGTCCGAACCATCCGCGTCAGGATAGCCGCCAGTGCGCTGCCCATCGTCACCGCCGGCAGCACCAGATGCTTCCAGTCGCCCGCGCCCGACACAGGCAGCCATCCCAGCTTGATCGAGACCAGCACGATCAGGATCGGCCCCAGCGCGAATGCGGGAATCGACAGCCCCAGCAGGCTCACCACGCCGATCACCTGATCTCGTGCCTTGCCCCGCTTCACCGCCGCCGCAATGCCTCCGGGCACCGCCAGCAGGATCGCGAACACCAGCGCCGCGGCTGTCAGCTCCATCGTGTATGGATAGCGTGTCAGCACCAGGTGCGTCACCGAATCGTTGAGCCGGATCGACTGGCCGAGGTTCCCGTGCAGCACGCCTTTCCAGTAGCGGAGGTACTGCACGCCCAGCGGCCGGTCCAGCCCGTACGCATGGCGCAGCGCGGCGATATCCGCCGGTCGCGCCCCCTCGCCCAGCATCTGCTCCACCGGATCGCCCGGCACCAGATGGATGAGCAGGAACACAACCGACACCACCAGCCAAAGCACCGGCAGCGTCCACACCAGCCGCATCAGCGTCGCCTTCAGCAGCTTCGGCACGCCCACCCCGCTTCAATTGTCACCAAAATCTGCATCTCTGAGTTGCTAACTCGATAACTCGCTAACTTGCCACTTCGCTAACTCGCTAACGTCGCAAATCGTTAACTCGCCAACTCCCTGACGGCTTCACCGCTGGCCGCACTGTGGCTGACCGGATCATAGCTGACCGTACCTTAGCCGACTGGTTCTTAGCTTTTGCCTTCCTCTCTGTCCTGTTCCACCCTCACCTTGCTGATCCGGTTGCCGTTCATCTCCAGCACAGTCAGGCGGCGCCCCTCGTAAGCAATGCTCTCGCCGCCTTTCGGAATTCTTCCCAGTCTCATCAGCATGAATCCCGCCAGCGTCTCCACACCACCCTCGCGGGGCAGCGTCCAGCGCATCTGAGTTTCCAGGTCGCGCAGGCTCACGCTGCCATCGATCACCATACCGCCGGCCGCGCTCGTCACCACGCCACCCGGCGCTACGTCGAATTCGTCCTCCAACTCGCCGATGAGTTGCTCGATCGCGTCCTCCACACTCACCAGACCCACCGTCGATCCAAATTCGTCCACTACGATCGCGATGTGCCGCCGCCGCTGCCGGAACTCATGCAGCAGGTCGAGCACCGGCTTGGTCTCCGGCACCACCAGAATCTCGCGCATGATCTGGCGCAGCCGCATCTCCGTGAATGCCGTTTCTGAAAACCGCCGCGCCGCTGACACGCGAAAGTGCATCAGGCGGCTCACGTCCTTTGAGTAAACCACGCCGATGATGAACTCCGGGCCGCGTACCGGATCGTAAACCGGAATGCGCGAGTGCTGTTCTTCCACAATGCGCGCGCTCGCTTCTTCCACCGGCATGTCGGCGGGCAGGGAGAAGATTCTCTGCCGCGGCGTCATGATCTCCCGTGTCACCACCTGGCTGATCTCAACGGCGCGATGGATCAGAGCCTCCTGATACTCCGGCAGCATGCCCACCCGCCGCGCCGCCGTCGCCATCAGCTTCAGCTCTTCGGGCGAGTGCACTCCGCCCTCCTGCGTAAGAGGCGCGCGAAACAGCCGCAGCACCAGGGTGGCCGACCGGTTCAGCAGCCGCACCAGCGGCCGCGCGATCTGGATGAACGCCTCCATCGGCCCCGCGACGGCCATCGCCATCTGGTCGGTCCGTTGCAGTGCCAGCGCCTTGGGTACCAGCTCGCCCAGCAGCACCATGAAGTACGTGATCAGGATGAAAGCCAGCGGTACCGCCGCCAGATGCGCATAGATCCGCGCGTGTGGCAGCCCGCGCATCGCCTGCTCAAAACCCGATGCGATGAACGGCTCGCCCAGCCAGCCCATCGCCAGACTGCACAAGGTCACCCCCAGCTGCACCGCTGGAAGGAAGTCGCCCAGGTTTTCCTGCATGCGCCGGACAATCCGCGCCCCCGGCCGCCGTTCCGCGATCAGCTGCTCGATGCGCGTCTCGCGCATGCTGACCAGCGCGAACTCCGCCGCCACGAAAAACCCGTTCGCCAGGATCAGGATGACGATGGCGACGCCGTGAAAGAGGAGAAACTCCGACATTTTGTCGAGTCTACCTTACCCCAAAAAGCGAAGGGCGCAGATGGTCTTCCCACCTGCGCCCGTATTCCTGAACCGTATTCCGTAATCCCTACTCCGTGCTCCTGATGAACGCAGCCACGTTATCGTGCAGCTGTTTCAGCGCCGATGTCCTCACGTACACCATGTGCCCCGACTCATACCAGTGATACTGGATGTTCGCCGCCAGCCGCTGCTCGATCGGAAGATGCTTGTCCTCGTACTGCGCCGCGAAGAACGGCGTCGCCAGGTCGTAGTAGCCACCGTTCACCATCACCTTCAGCTTCGGATTCGTCTTCATCGCCATGGCCAGATCCGGCGCGACGTTCATCTCCGGAAAGCCGTGCTGCATGAAGTTCCAGGTGAAGTCCGGATAGTTCGCCTCCGGCAGGTAAGTCTGCCCGTCGCCGTAGTGCAGCGTGTCGCGCACGTACTGGTTGAAGAGCGACACATAGGCCGATGAAATCGCCGAGCTCTGCGGATCGTATTGCGCCTCCTCGCTCAGCGGGTCGATCGTCGGTCCGGAGAACCGCGTATCCAGACGGCCCGTCGTCGTATCGCTGTCCTGCTGCAGGGTCTTCTCGAATTCCGGACCGGAAATGCGGAGATCGCCGCGCATCAGGTAATCGACGGGAAGTCCCGTGTACTCGTGCAGCTTCTCGGCGATGGCCTGCTTCTCCGTCTGGCTCAGATCGGTCCCTTTCTCCAGCGCCTGCTCGTACGGCCCGATGGCAAAAGCCTCCACCTGCTCCAGAAAGGGCTGCAGAGGCTGCTGCGGAATTTTTTTGTGATACATCGCCGTCGCCGCATAGGTCGGCAACGCTAACTCGTAGGCCAGGTCCACCCCTGGGTTCGCCGCGGGGCCATCCACATCGACGGTGAAGTTGAAAATCTGCGAGAGCAGAATCACTCCATTCAGGTCGATGTTGTACTGGTTCTCCAGCAGATTCGAGAGCACCGCCGAGCGCGTCGTCCCGTAACTTTCCCCGAAAATGTATTTCGGGGAATTCCATCGATTGTATTGCGTTAAAAAGCGCTGAATGAACCGCGCGAATGCCTGGCCATCCTCGTTGATGCCCCAGAACGCTTTGCCCGCGTTCTTGCCGGTCAGGCGCCCAAAGCCGGTGCCAGGCATGTCGATGAACACCAGATCGCTCGCGTCCAGCAGCGAGTTCTCGTTGTCGGTCAGGCGATAGGGCGCCGGCGGAAGATGCGTATCCATGTCATCGGTATCCACGCGCTTCGGTCCGAAAGCGCCCATGTGCAGCCACACCGTCGAGCTGCCAGGTCCTCCGTTGTAAAGAAAAGTAATCGGGCGATGCTCTTCCGCGTCCACGCCCTTTTTGAAATAGGCCACATAGAAGATGTGCGCCAGCGGCGGCTGATCGCTCGCGTTCTTCGCCGCCGCAAACTGCGCGGCCAGATCCGATCCTGGCTGCGGCTTTCCATCCGCCCCGAGCTGCGAATCTTCAACATCGGTCGCGCCCACCGTCAGAATGCCGGCAACGGCGGTGTACTGGATGGATTGTCCGCCCACGGTGACCGTGCCCGTGGTTGTCGAGGTCAGCGCGGGTGTCGTCTCCGCGGGTTTGGCAGCGGGATTGTCGTCGCCGGCTGCATGCGCAACCGCCGGCCGATACATCAGCACAACGGCACACAACACCGCCGTGAACAGAGAGAATTTCTTCATCTGCGGCTCCTCAAAGGGGGTTTGTTTTTAGGGCAGGTCCCGGAACTCCGGATTATATCGGGTCAGGAATGCTCCCTGCTGCGTGGACGAATGCCAATCCTCCACAATGCCGACCGTTTTTCCACCCGCGCGAACCTGCGATACTAATCCTTCCCGATGAATCAACCTTGTCCCAGGTGCGGTGGCGCGGGGGTGCGGATCGTTGCCCAGGCCGGTGGCGCCCGCGTGGTCGAAAGCTGCGAATGCCAGGCGGCCCAACGCGTCACGCGCCTGCTCCGCCATGCCGCCATTCCCGCGCGCTACGAGCACTGCTCGCTCGAGAGTTACGACGCCGGTTATTTTGGCGCCGACCCCTCGCTGGCCAAAGCCTTTATGATGGCCCGTCACTTCGTCGATGGTTATCCCGCCACCACGGCGGGCCGCGGATTGCTCCTCACCGGCTCCATTGGCGTGGGCAAAACCCATCTCGCCGTCGGCATTCTCCACGCCCTCGTTACAGAAAAGGGCGTACGCGGTCTCTTCTGCGATTACCGTGAGCTCCTGAAGCAGATCCAGCACTCGTACAATCCTCAGGTCGCTACCACCGAAATGGAGATCCTTGGCCCTGTCTTTGATGCCGAGGTGCTCGTTCTCGATGAACTGGGCGCATCCAAGCCCACGGACTGGGTCTGGGACACGGTCGCTCTCGTGCTGAACAGCCGGTACAACGACAAAAAGACCACGCTGATTACCACGAACTATCCCGATCTCCCGCCGGGCTGCGTGACCGATTCCAACGGAAGCCGCGCCGGCAGCGCCGCCGCTCGAGCCGTTCGAGAAGAAACTCTCGGCGACCGCATCGGCGAGCGCATGCGCTCCCGCCTTGCGGAAATGTGCGTCATGATCGAGATGCGCGGCGAAGACTTCCGCCGCACCGTCGGCCGCGCCCGCTTCGGATGAGCCCGAGTGAATGGTCCGTTGTTGTTAGTAGTACTCTGTGTGCATGAAAACTCCCGCCGTGGATTCCGCCTCCGCACGCATCGACCGGAAGATCGAACAGCTCGGCGACTGGCGCGGTAAAACGCTTGCCCGCGTGCGCGAGCTCATCCTGGAGGCGGATCCTGAGATCGTCGAGGAATGGAAGTGGGCCAAGGCCACCTCGCCGGGCGTCCCTGTCTTTTCCCACGCCGGCATCGTCTGCACGGGCGAGACGTACAGGAACGCCGTCAAGCTGACCTTCGCTAAAGGCGCATCGCTGCCCGACCCGGCTGGCCTCTTCAATTCCAGCCTGGAAGGCAATGTCCGCCGTGCCATCGACATTCACGAAGGCGACAAGCTCAACGAGCCGGCGCTCAAGGCACTTGTCCGCGCCGCCGTCGCCCTGAATCTGCGGAGCAAATCCAGTTCCGCTCGCTGATACCGCCCCGCTGTTTCGTTCCTGAAAGGCCGACGCCTGTTACCTGGCGCCTGGCACCAGGAACATCTTATCGGCATCTTCCTGGTGGGTGAGGCGAACGATGTGCGGCGTGATCACGATGGCCAGCTCGGAGTAATTGAAGTTGGCGCTGTTGTTGGTCGCGTCCGCGAAGCCAGGCAGATCGTTCAGTCCGGGGATTCCCGTGATCGCGTCGGTCTGCTGCCGATTCAGCGCCGTCACCAAAACCGCGCTTTCACCGATGTTCAGCGAGCTGATGGCCTGATACTCCCGCTCGTTCAGCGCCGGTACGCCATTGTAGGAGTCGCCGTTGAGCGCGGTCAGCTTCAGGTCGAGCTTCAGGGAGACCCCGTGCGACCCGAGCAGGTGAGGGGTGACATCGAGTGACAGCCCAAGGTCCTGATACTGGATCTGCGGAATCGCCTCGCTGGCCAGCGATTCCAGCGCCGAAGCATTGATGCCGAGATTCTGCAGCGTACTCGACAGTCCTGAAGTGGAAAGCCCCGGGATGTTCACCGACGATCCGGGAATTCCTCCGTAGTCCGAGGTCATGATCGGATAGCGCTCGCCCACTTTCATGACCCCCTGCTCCCGGTCGAGCAGCCGCAGCTGCATCTGGTCCACGGCGTGCACGTCGGAGGAGTTCAGCTGCAGGTTGGCGGTCGCTCCGCTCGTGGAGAGGCCCGTCAGCGTGAGGCCGCCGCCGAATGTCGCGAAATCGCTGAACAGGCTGTTGCTCACCTGCCCGGACGCGAAGAGAATGGCCAGAATTTGCTCCCACTGGCCCGGTTGTGCCAGCCCGCTCGAAATGATCTCCTGCACCAGGCTTGCGTTCTGCTGCAGGATGCTGGTCGCCTCGGAATAAACGTTGAACAGATTCGTTTGCGTCGGCAGCAGAGCCCCGATGGTCGTCGCTTTGGTGCGGTCCACTTCATACATGACCACGTCCAGCTGGATCTCGCTGCGCCCCTGGAGGAGGCTTTGCAGAGTGCCGTCGAGCGCGGTGAGGTCGGGCACCGGAGCGCGAACCGTGAGGGCGCTTTGCCCGGGATCGGCGACCGCCGACTTGGCGCCAAAATCTTCCCGGGCCAGAGTGGCCATGGCCGTCTGGTCCTCGTTGCTCAATCCGGTGAGGTAGAAGGTCTCCTCGGCCTGGCGCTCGTATTTGCTGCGATTCTCGCGCGTATCTTTCGCCACCAGAACGCGAGCCGGATCGAGCGGAACAAAAAAAGTATTGGTGGCGAGAGCCAGCGCGGACTCCGTCTGGGCGAAGTTGGCGTCGTCGATATCGTACGGAATAACCTCAGTGCCGACGGACTGGTCGATCGTCGGATGGATGCCCCAGGCCCCGAAGACCTGATTGATCAGCGCGCGCTCGTCGATGCGGACGTGAAAGCTGCGGCGGCCGGTTTGCGGGCGCAGTTCGATGGGAGGAGCCAGGGTGGTTCTCAGTGGGGAAGTACCCTCGCCCGCGGCTTCCGAATCAGCCAGCTCATCCACTTGCTGCGCCACCAGAGGATCGTCCGGCGCAAGACCGTACGCCTCCTGAATCTCCGCACGGGATTCATCCGGATGGCCGAGACTTTTTGCCTCCTTTGCCTGCTGCACCAAGTCGTAGACGAGGCGTTGCCGCGCCACCGAAACCGAGGCGGAGTAGCGGGGATCGGAAGGATCGAGCCGCGCCGCACGCGAGAATGCGGTCATCGCGTCCCGTGGCCGGTCGCGCTCCAGATCTTTGGCGCCCTGCATAAAAACCTGTTGAGCGCGCACGCGATCTCGGCGGCTGACCGGGCGCTTCTTCGGCGCAACGGATCCCGTTGGAACTGCGGCGGTCGCCGGCGTCTGCTGGGCTGGCGCCGCGAACGCGCCCGGACACAGCCACGCAAGCATGGACGCGACGAAAACCAGGATCGGCTTACGAGGCATCGTCCTGCCCCGGAGGCTCAGACGGCGATGAGGGGGTGCAGAGCAGATCCTCCAGCGTCGCCGCGCAGACTTCCGGCTGGTGCTCCATGAGCTGATCGAAGGAGTAGCGGCCGGTGGCGACCGCGATGGTCGGCAGCGAGTGTATGCGTGCGGCCCGAATATCAAACGGAGTATCGCCCACCACGCACACCGTAGCGGAGGGATCCTTCAGACCGGTCCGGGCCAGCTCGGCTGCGTGGGCAATCATGTCCGCGCGATCTTCAAACCGGTCGCAAAAGCCGCCGAAGGTGAACCACGAGCGCAGGCCCGCATTTTCGACCTTGATCCAGCCGATCTTTTCCACGTTCCCCGTGGCGAGACCCAGAAGTGCGCCCCGGCTCTGGAGATGTTCGAGCGTGGCTTCGACGCCCGGCATCACGGTGGGCTGCAGCCCCGCGCGGCGTTCCACGAAATGAGTGCACATGGCGTTCAGGATGCCCTCGCGATGCGGACGCCACGCGGCGTCTTCAACCTGGGCGAGGCGGAAGGCGTCGCGGAGAATCCCGGGATCGGTGTTCCCGGCCAGAATGACCCCATCCAGGGCAAGCTCGCGGCCCAGGACGCTGCGCACGCCATGGAAAAAGGCATCGAAATGAATGCGGTCACGATGGCGCAGCAGGGTTCCATCAATATCGAAAAGGTAGGCGCGCTGGCGGTCCCAGCGGAAGCCATCCTTGATGTAGACGCGGGGCGCCGCAGGAGTGCTCATGAGAAGGCTGAAATCGAAGTCAGAGTATCAAAATCAAAGGCTCCGGTGGTGGCCGAACGCCCCAGCCGTGCGTGATACAATCAGGGGTTGCGGGCGTGTCCTGGAAACACTCTGATTTCCGGTATTTAGTCCCAAAAATCCTGAAAAAACGAATCTGAGGTCCTCATGTCCGGCCATTCGAAATGGGCGACGATCAAGCACAAAAAGGGCGCCCTGGACGCGAAGCGGGGCAAGATTTTCACCCAGCTGATCAAGGAAATCACCATCGCCGCCAAGTCCGGCGGCGACCCTGACGGCAATCCCCGCCTGCGCAGCGCCATCGCTGCGGCCAAGGCGGAGAATATGCCGAACGACAACATCAAGCGCGCCATCCAGCGCGGCACCGGCGAGATCCCCGGCGTCAGCTACGAGGAAGTCGCCTTCGAGGGCTATGGCCCCGGCGGCGTGGCGCTGATTGTGGAAGCCACCACGGATAACCGCAACCGCGCGGTCAGCGAAATCCGCCACACCTTTGCGAAACACGGCGGGAACCTCGGCGAGCCCAACTCGGTGCGCTTCATGTTTTCCAAGAAGGGAATCATTGCGATTCCGAAGGCCGCCGCGGATGAAGAGAAGCTGATGAATATCGTGCTGGAAGCCGGCGGCGAGGACCTGAACGACGAAGGAGATACCTGGGAGATCATCACCGAGCCCCAGGCCTTCGAGGCCGTGGCCCAGGCTGTGCGCGATGCCAAAATCGAGACTGTGATGTCGGAAGTCACAATGATCGCCTCCACCTATACGAAGCTGGAAGGCCCCGCTGCCGCGCAGATGGTGCGTCTGCTGGAGGCCCTGGAAGAGCACGATGATGTGCAGCACGTCTATTCGAATTTCGACATGGACGCGAAGCAACTGGAAGAAGTGACCAGTTAGCGATGCGCTCGTCACAAAAGCAGGCGAGGCCGCCACTCGGCGGCCTTTCCTTTGCGGGCCGGACACTCGTCGGGCATCCATTCAACGAACAGAGAGGGAGTGGACGAGCGGGATGAGAAGTCGAATCTTCGCTGGCTGGGCCGCGGCAATTTTGCTCGCGGGAGCGGTCGCTGCCGGAGCGCAAACCTCGGCCTCTTCCCGGCCCCTGCTTCCCCAGGTTTCCTCTCCAGCTCCGGGAACCGCCGCCGCAGAGCTGGCCCGTCTCCCGTGGGAATGGGGGCCTTTCTTCCAGGGCGGCAAGGGCATCGGATATCTCATCTCCGATTACAAGCTGTTCAGCGCCGGCCTGCGCCTGGGGAAGGTGATCACAGGCGAGCATCTGCCCGGCGTGCTGCGCGGCCAGTTCGAGTATGCGGGTGAGCTGATGCCGTACTGGGAGGCCTTCACCCCTCCGCCACACCTGCAACTTGTGACGTATACAAACCCCGCGACGGGAGTGAAATATTCGTACTATGCGCCCTATGGGGGCGGGAACTATCATGGTGCCAGCATCACCCCCATCATTTTGCGCTGGGATTTCAAGCCGCGCGGTCACTGGGCGCCATGGCTTCAGGCGGCAGGCGGGCTCATTTACACCACCCACAAATTTCCTCCCGACGTCCTGGTTCCGCATGGCCAGCCGGGCGGAACCAGCGTGTGGAACTTCAGCCCGCAGGGAGGAATTGGCGTGCAGTATTTTGTCCGGCCGAACCAGTCGCTCATGCTGGAAGCCAGCGGGGTTCATATTTCCAGCGCGTCGCTCGGCGATAAAAATCCGGGAGTGAACGCGAGCGTGCAGTTCCAGATCGGCTACACCTGGTGGAGCCGTTAGTCGAGAGCGCGAACACTCATCATCGTCCGGGACAGGCAATGGAAGAAGCGCTGATTGAATGCGTGCCGAACTTCTCCGAGGGACGGAGGCCGGAGGTCGTTGAGGCCATCGTCTCGGCCATGCGCGTTGAGGGTGTGCGCCTGCTGGACTGGTCGCTGGATCCCGATCATAACCGCTCGGTGGTAACCATTGCAGGCCCTCCGCCCGCGGTGGTGGAGTCCGCGGTCCGCGGAGCCGGCCGCGCCGCCGACCTGATCGATTTGACCGCCCAGGAAGGGGGCCATCCCCGCATCGGCGCAGCCGACGTGATCCCCTTTGTCCCGCTTCGGGGAGTGGGCCTGGAACACTGCGTCCTGCTGGCCCGGCAGGCAGGCATGGAAATCTGGAACCGCTTCCAGGTCCCCGTCTATTTCTACGAAGCCGCGGCGGCGAGACCCGACCGCGCCATCCTGGAAGACGTCCGGCGAGGTCAGTTTGAAGGCCTGCGCGAAGCCGTGCTGAAAGAGCCGGCGCGGCGGCCTGATGTCGGTGGCCCCGGACTGCATCCAACGGCCGGCGCTTCGGCCGTCGGCGCGCGCAGGTTTCTGATTGCATTCAATCTCTATCTGGACACCGCCGACGTCGCCGTGGCGCGGGCCGTGGCCCGGGATATACGGCATTCCGGAGGGGGTCTCGCAGCCGTGAAGGCAATTGGCGTAACTGCCCACGGTCAGGCCCGGGTTTCCTTGAATCTGACGGATTTTACCCGGACCCCGGTGGGGCAGGCCTTTGCAGCGGTGAGCGAAAAGGCGGAACGGCATGGCGCCAAACCGGTGCGCGCGGAGCTGATCGGGCTCATCCCGGAGGCGGCACTTGAGCGAAACAGCCACTGGATGCGTCTGCTGGATGGGTTCCAGGAGGACCAAAAAGTCCTTGAACGCCGCCTGGAAAAGCCTCTGGCCTGGCCCGGGAGCGCGGTCGTGGCTGCGGTTTAGTAAAATCTAACGTGATTGCAGGGTCACGGGCCTTTGGCCCAGGGCCGGAGAAGTGGTTTTAGTTCTACAACAGCAGGCTCGGCCGGAACTCCGGCAGAGGGAGCGGGTTCGGGTGAAATTTTGCAGGCAGCATTTTGTTAGCGTGAGTTTGAGTGTCGCGGCACTGTTGCTTGCGACAGGAATGGTTTCGGCTCGGGCGGCGCAGATCGACAGCGATGCGCGTTCGGCGATTCCAGTCAACGTCCAGCAGCTGATCGTAGTGGATTACCGCGTGATGGAGGACTCGCAGACGGCCATGGACCTGAAGGCTCGGCTGCTGCCTCCTCAGTTGAAGGATCTGGAAACGGCGCTGGACCATTCCGGAATGAACGTGGGCGACGACGTCGACGTGCTTGCCTTTGCCGCCTACCGTCCCACCGCCACCAGCAGTTCCGACGACGTCAAGATCGTCGGTGTTGCGCAGGGACAGTTCCAGGTCACCGATATGGTTGCCGCCTTCACCAAAAAGAGGGTGAAGCCCCTCGTGATTCGCAACAATAAGCTGTGGCCGATGGGATCCAGCGGCATGCTCGTCGTCTTCCTGAATCCGACCACCATGCTCTTCGGGACGAAGGACGCTCTCGAGCCCGCGCTGCAGTGCCGCGACGGCCTCGCGCCCAGCTTCCTGACCAATAACAACATGATGAACGCGATGGGACAGGTGGACTCGCGCGCCCTCTGGAGCATTATGGACGCGCAAGGCACGCAGTACATGATGCGCTCCCTGCTGGGCCAGGCGTCGCAACTGGCGAATTTTGACGCGCTCAAAAAGCGGCTGCTCAGCTCCAGCTACACCATGGACTTCTCCAATGGCGTGAAGTTCTCTCTGAACGTGAACACCTCCGACGCGTTTACTGCTGCGACCATGTCGTCCCTGCTGAATGCAGCCGCGCTCTACGAGAAGGCAAGCGGGACCGCGGTCGAGAAACAGGCGATCGACAGCACCAACATCGACTCCTCCGGATCGACCCTGGAAGTGGCCTTTGCGGCCTCCGACGACCAGTTCAGCAGTCTGCTCAAGTCGCCGCTCTTCCAGAGCGTGGTGCACTAAAGCATTTTCAGAAGGACACAAAAGGCCCGCCACGCGGCGGGTCTTTTTCTTTGCGGCCGCAGTGAGCCGGCCAGCATCACCTCAACTGCTGCAGATAAGTCACCAGATCGCGAAGCTGAACTCCATTGAAATCGGTGATGTTCGGCATCAGGCAGCCGGGCTTGAACGACTGCGCGTGCGTGACCCAGGCTTCCAGATATGCCGTGTTGTTGGGGAAGGAGTCGGCCCCGATATACTGCCGGCTTCCGATATGAGTAAGGTCGGGAGCCACGTGGCCCCGGGCAGGAGTGCCGCGTACCTCATGGCACGTCGAGCACTTGCCGGTGAGAAAGACCTGCTCCCCAGCTATGGCCTCGGGGGTAGTCGGCGTATGCCCCGGCTGGAGCATCTGTTCCGTCCAGTCCTTGTATGCGGCGGCGGATTGCGCCACGACCAGCAGGCGCATGTGCGCGTGCTGTACCCCGCAGTATTCGGCGCACTGGCCCACGTAATCACCCGGTTGGTTCGCTTCGATGCGCATGAAATTGGGATGGCCCGGGATCATATCGATCTTGCCCTGGAGGGTCGGCACCCAGAATGCATGATTCACATCCTCCGACTCCAGCTCCATGGTGACCGCCTGGCCGGCGGGAATGTGAATCTCGTTGGCCGTCACGAAGCGCTGATCGGGCGGCCCGTCCAGATAATGCACTTCCCACCACCACTGGTGCCCGATCACGAGGATGTCCGGCTTGAGCACAGCACTGTTATTCGGATCGTGGATCGGAAAACGCTCCATCAGGATGAGGCCGGCCACAAAGAATGCCGTGAGCACGGCCAGGGGAATGAGCAGGCCGCCCAGAGCCACCCAGCCCTGCCCCCCGCCGATGTCGATCGGCGCATGCTCGTCGAGAGATCCGCGTCGCCGAATCGGGATCACCAGCAGGATCCACATGATCAGTGTCACAACGAGGAACAGGACAACGATCCACCACATCAGCGGCGCGATGCGGGCGGCTCCAGGTCCCCGTGCGTTCCAGATCGACTGCTCCGTCGCGCATCCGCTGAGCAGCAGAAGTGGACTGAGCAGGGCGATTCTACGCATCATCATGTCTCCTCGGTGCTCCCGCTGCGTGCCCGCCGCGACGCGGTACGCCTGCTGCTTCTCTCCCTTACTGCAGCGTGTAGAGATACGCGGCCATGTCGCGGGCCTGCGCTGGGGTGACTCCCAGGTTGGGCATGGCTGTGCCAGGTTCGATTGCGGGCGGGTTCTCAATCCAGCGCTCCAGGTTGTTCGGCGTGTTGGACAGCTCCCCGGCAATCATTGTCCGGCGGCTCCAGAAGAAGAGCGGCGGCCCGACAAGCCCGCGCGCAGCATGAACCCCGGGAATCACGTGGCAGGCTCCGCAACCATACTGGCCGATCAACTCGCGCCCGTGCTGCGGGCTGCCATCGCTGACCATGCTGCTCGTGAGGGAGGATTGGCGTCCCCTGCATCCGGCCAACGTTCCCACCGTCATCAGCACCAGGCCTGCGCCAAGTATCCAGGCTGCCTTCATCGCATCCTCAGGCAATACTGAAGAATGAACAGCGGCAGGAGCATCCACACCATCCCCACGCCCAGAGTGAAGCTGATAAAGACGCCCAGCAGCGCCATGTACTCCCTGCGCCCGCGGCCTTCGCCCTCGTAAACGTGGCGTTCCGCCGAGAGCCGTCGCCAGTTGCGATACGAAGTGAAGCCGCTGAAAGCGGTCACGGCCAGCAGGAATCCGCTCACAGCAAAGGCAGCGGCCATCGCGGCCGGGTTGGCGCTCGCTTGTCCGAACTGTTCGTTGTGCAGGCAGGCGCGCCAGGTGATAAACATCTCGGCAATCCCCAGCAAAAACCAGCAGAAAAACGCCGTCGACAGCCCAAACCACAGCCGGCGCGGGCTGGCAGCTTCATGGCGGGGTGTGTCTTCAGAAGCCATAAACGCGCACATTGGGCATCACATACAGAAACGCAACCACAAAAACCCAGACGATATCGACGAAGTGCCAGTAGAGCCCCGCCACGTGATACGGCCGGTACGGCGACCGCGACGTCGGGCTGTAGCGCGGAAGCGTCAGCGTGTAGCTGAGCATCAGCAGGCCCATAATCACGTGAGCCGCATGGAAGCTCACGATCGTATAAAAAATCGAGCCGTATGAATTGCTGTCCGGTGTCAGATCCTTCCAGTGCTCCATGTACTCGAACGCCGAAAGAGCCAGAAATCCAAGTCCCATCAAAATAGTGATTCCCAGTCCAACCCGGGCGGCGACATACCGTTGCTTCTTCAGCTGGCTTTCGCCCCAATGCAGGACAAAGCTGCTGCTAAGCAGGACCGCGAGCATAATCAGTGCATAGTGCAGCTTCGGCGGATGATCGATCGCCCATCGATTCTTATTGTTGGCTAGGTAGAAGTAGCTCGCAAAGAGGCAGACGAACAGCGAGCCTTCCGTCGCGATCGTCAGCCACATGGCCCACTCGCCGCGGCTCTTGTCCAGCGGATATCGCGTGCCCGGCTGTCTGGGCAGGCGCGTCGCTTGTACCGGCGCTGCGGCCGCCATCATGCACCCTCCTCTGCTTCCGGCCGTGGCCAGAGCCAGTAAAACGCGAACGACAGGGTCACAAGAAAGCACCCAAGCACCAACCACATGAGCTGGAATACCAGAGCCAGGAAAAATCCAAACAGCGTGAGGCAGGCCAGCAGCGGCACAAGGGTCTCCTTCGGCATGCTCGCCACCGCGTACGGCTCGGCATCCAGCCATGTACTCACCAGCGTCAGCCGCCCGTCATCCAACGTCCGCTCGTCCGACGGATCAGCTTCTTCATCGTGGTCGTCCCACAGCGGATGGCGCGAGGCCACGGTCGGAAGATGGACGAAGGCGTACGCTTCCGGAGGGGAATCCGTCGCCCATTCCAGCGTGTCCGCGTTCCAGGGATTCCTGCCGGCGATGCGGCCTCTCCTTCTGCTGATGAAAACGTTGATGAAGATCAGCAAAATCCCGATGCCGAGGACGAAAGCCCCGGCCGTTTCCAGCATGTTCATGGAACTCCACCCCAGGCCTGCCGGATAGGTGTAGACCCGCCGCGGCATGCCGATGAACCCGAGGATCTGCATCGGGAAAAAAGCAACGTTGAAGCCAACGAAGCAGATCCAGAAGCTCCATTTCCCCAGGGATTCGTTGAGCATCTTGCCTGTCATCTTGGGGAACCAGTAGAAGAGAGCCGCGAAGACCGGGAACATGTTGCCGCCGATCAGGACGTAATGGATGTGGCTCACCACGAAGTACGTGTTGTGCGCCTGCCAGTCCAGAGGAATGATGCCGGTGACCACTCCATTGAGGCCGCCGACGATTAACACCGCGATGGAGCCGAGCGCGTAGTGCATCGCCGTGGTCATCACCAGCCTGCCCTTCCACAGTGTCGCCACCCAGGCAAATATCTGAACCGTCGTGAAGATCGAGATCATCATGCTGCCGGCTGAAAAGAAGCTCATGGACATGTCCGACATGCCCACCGTGAACATGTGGTGCATCCACACGCTGAATCCAACCGCCCCGGTGAGAATGGTCGAAACCGCCACCCACGGATACCCCACGATCGGCCGCCGCGAAAAGATCGGGATGATCATCGACAGCATGCCGGTCGCGGGCAGAAAGATGATGTACACCCAGGGATGGCCGAAGAACCAGAAGAGCTGCTGCCACAGGATGGCACTGCCCCCGTGGGCGATGGTGTAGAAGTGCGTTCCCCAGCGGCGATCCAGCTCCAGGAAGACGCATGCCGCCGTCAGCGCCGGCATCGCGAAGATGCTCACCCACGAAATCGTGAAGGTGCTGTAAACGAACAGCGGCATCCGATTGATCGACATCCCCGGCGCCCGCTGCCGCATGATGGTCAGGATGAAGTTCACCGCGCCGCCGGTCATGGAGATCGTGAACAGGATCAGGGACATCGCGTAAAAGTCCATCCCGTGGCTGGGCGAGTACTGGTAGAGCGTATAAGGCACGTAGGCAAACCACCCGGCGTGCGGCGCCTGGCCCATGCACGGTGCGATATAAACCAGAATCCCCGACAGCAGAAACGCCCAGTACGTGAAGGCATTCAACCGCGGCAGCGCCATGTCGCGCGCGCCGATCATCATCGGGATCACGTAGATGGCAAACCCGGAAAGAATTGGCTGGGCATACCAGAAGATCATGGTGATGCCGTGCATGGTGAACAGCTGGTCGTACACCTCCGGAGACACGAGCGCCGCGTCGGGACGGGCCAGCTGTACCCGAACGATCAGCGCTTCAATGCCGCCGATGCACATGAACACCAGCGCGGTTACGATGTACCGGATGCCGATCTCTTTGTGATCTACCGTCGCGAATTTGCCCCAAAGAGACTTCGGGGTTTCCCACTCGGTTTTCAGCCGTTGTGCAACAGCCGTGGCACTCATGCGCACTCCACGTTCGGGTGGTTGGAAGCCGGAGTTTTTCTGGCCGGCAATTGCCTGGCGGAAAGAGCCGAGCACGGCCGCTCACTGATCTGAAGTCGTAGAGATGGGAATTTGAGAGCTGCCGGTTTGCTGGGTTACGGCCCGCGTGCGGTTGCTATGGCAACGGGGAAGTGCGCGGTCAGCACGGCCGGTCGCGCTTCAGCCCCCTCCTCGAAAAATCCGGGGAGCTACGCGGAGGAGGACGGACGGCCATTCCTCCTCGGCGCCAGCTCCGCGCGGATCGCCGATTGCGTTACCCGCTCCGCAAATTCGGACAACATCGCCCATTCCGCTTCGCCCAGCTCGCTGCGCATGCGCTCCTGCGCGCGTTCCCAGTAGGGAGTGGCGCGTTCCAGGATCCTGCGCCCCTCGTCGGTCAGGCAATAGACCCGGCGATAGCGCTTCCCGACCTTCATCTGCACCCAGCCGGAGGCCCGCGCGGACGCCAGCCGCCGTGAGAAGTTCTCTTCTGAGGCCGTAAACAGCCGGGCCAAATCGCAGTGGGCAATTTCCCCCGCGCGGCCGATGGTCTGCAGAATGATGTATTGCGTGGCCTTCAGCCGAACCGGAGCAAGCACCAGATCGTACAGGTGACTCACCGCGCGATTGGCCCGCCGCAGGCTCGCGCAGGCACAAACGGAAGCGGGAAAAGGTGAGTTCAGCATCTCTTCTCCAGCTTTTTCAATAAATGTGGACATCGTCTTGGAACCAGGGTCAGATACGGGAGAATTTCGCTGCGCAGCAACGTCGCAGCGTGCCGAAAAAATTCCGGCGAAGTCACTTATATTGATGCGCTTGCTGTCTCTTCGGCAGCCTGCCCCGTCAGAGCTCCGGCGCAATTTGGCGCGTCGGCGGCTCGGCGTTTTCGCAAGCGCTGATCTGGTCCGAAGCGGAGCGAAATGCGCATCCCGTCTCCCGCCCCTCGCGCCGCCCAGCCTGACGAGTTCCGGAGGGTCCCCAGGGCGCCGCCCAAAAAGCAAAGGGGACGATGTCCCTCGCGGGATACCGTCCCCTTCTGTCCGAACTCTGCGAAGATCCGGATTCGGCTACCGGATCGCAGCACCGCAAGCCGCAGATTCCGAGGACCTACGGGCTTGCACCCGCGTTTCCCTGGCTCTTACGACCCACTTACGCTGCACGAGCTTCCTGCCGCCTGCGAAAGTTTCCGGTTTCCCGTACGCTCTCTGAGTTTCGTCGCCGATTCCCGTGAGGCGGCTGGCTACTCTCTTCTCGTGGAAGATTGCTCTCCCGTTGCAAAGAATCCTCGCACAAATCATCGCGCCGTGCGGGAAATATTTTTGTGCAAATTACGGTACCGATTGTGCAAAAAAAACGCTGCGGAATCTGAATCCCTCCTCGGAACCAGCGTCCGCCCCCTTTGTGTGATCGGAGCCTCAAATCTGCACATGATACAGTGCAGGCGTGCAGCGGTACGGAGGGGAACCATGGGTCTGCGGGAATTCGCCGGGCGCCAACTGATTGCCGTTATCCAGTGGAACGAAACCGAGGACGGAATGCTGTCCTGGCGCTATCCCATGAACGATCAGGAAATTGAGAGCGGCGGCCAGCTCACGGTGCGCGAGTCCCAGATGGCGTTGTTCGTCAATGAAGGCAAAATTGCGGACGTCTTCGGTCCCGGACTGCACACCCTGAACACTCAAAATCTTCCCGTGCTGACGGATCTCATGAACTGGGGCAAGGGCTTCCAGTCGCCATTCAAGTCCGATGTCTATTTCTTCTCTACACGCCTGCAAATGGATCAGAAGTGGGGCACCGCCACGCCCATCACCATCCGGGACAAGGAATTCGGCGCCGTGCGCTTGCGTGGCTACGGAATCTACTCCTGCCGCATCGCCGATCCAAAGACCTTTTTCACCGAAGTGAGCGGAACGCGTGAGAGCTGCTACGTCGCCGACGTAGAGGGCCAGCTGCGCGACACCATCGTGGCGCGCATGACCGACATCTTCGCCACCAGCGACGTCAGCTTTCTGGACATGGCGGCGCATCAGGCGGCGCTCAGCGGGAAGATCGCCGAAGCGATGAAGCCCGCGTTCAGCGCGCTGGGCCTCGAACTGACCCAATTCACCGTCGAAAACATTTCACTCCCCGACGAGCTCACAAAGGTGATGGATGCGCGCATCGGCGTCGGCATGGCCGGCGATCTCGGCCGATACACCGAGTTCCAGACCGCCCAGGCGATGCCGGTAGCCGCGGCCAATCCTGGCGGAGCCGCGGGGGCCGGTGTGGGTGTCGGTGCCGGCGTCGCCATGGGGCAGGCCATGATGGGGTCGATGTCTGCTGCCGGAGCGTCGGCAGCCCCGGCGGGCGAAAAATTCTGCATCGACTGCGGCAAACCCATTCCGAAGGCGGCAAAATTCTGCCCCGAATGCGGGAAGGCCCAATGAACTGCCCCGCCTGCGGAGCACCCATGCGGCTCGAAAGCGGAGCCGAGTCGCTCACCTGCGATTATTGCCACAGCGTTTACTTTCCCGACAAAAACGACGATGGCGTGCGCGTCCTCGGCGCCGCCGCGGACTACATCTGCCCCAACTGCCGCGTCGCCCTGATGGATGCGTCGCTCGTGGGAACCAGGATTCACTACTGCACCCATTGCCGCGGCATGCTCATTGACATGGAAGTCTTCGCCGCGCTGATCGAGGCGGTCCGCGGCGGCCAGGAAGGAGCCGAGATTCCGCAGGCTCCTGCCGACCCCGGCGAACTCGATCGGCATTTACTCTGCCCGCACTGCCACCAGGGCATGGACACCCATTTCTACGCCGGCCCCGGACATGTGGTTCTCTCCGATTGCGAGCGCTGCAACGTCGACTGGCTCGATCACGGCAAGCTCGAGCGCATCGCCCACGCAGCCGACGCCCTGCGCGACGGCGCAGACGACTCTCAGTAGGCGCGACTCCCATCGCTCTCTCCGGGCAGGTATTCTGCCAACGAGAGCAGCCGTCCGTCTTCAGGGGGAGTGCAGTCCATGAGCAGGTTCGCACAGTGGTTCAGGATGGTCGCGTTCGGTGCGGTGTTTTTTTCGTTCCTGTCTGCTGCCGTGGCGCGCGCGCAAACCGCGCCGGCAGAGCGCGGGCAGACGGGCGCCGTTTCCGCTCTGCTCATCAGCGACATCCATTTCGATCCATTTCATGATCCCGCCAAAGCGAAACAGCTGGCGCGCGATCCGGTGAGCGACTGGCCCGCGCTGCTGGCCGCCCCGGATTCCGCTGGCGCGCCGGCGAGTTTCCGGCAACTGCAGTCGGCGTGCGGGACCAGGGGCGTGGACACGCCGTATCCTTTGCTCCGCTCCGCCCTCCGCGCGATGCGAGCGCACTCTCAACCGCAGTTTGTGACCGTCAGCGGCGATCTGATTGCGCACCAGTTCGACTGCCGCTATCTGAAGACCGTCGGCGACCCGGCCGGATACGAATCCTTTGTCGAGAAAACCATCGGCTTTGTCGTGGGCCAGTTGCGCGCGGCATGGCCCGGCGTCCCCATCTATGTTGCGCTCGGGAACAACGACTCGGCCTGCGGCGACTACCGGCTGGATCCGGACAGTGCGTTCCTGCGCCAGACAGCGGAAATTCTGGGGCCCGTCCTGCCGCGAGCGGCGCGGGCCGATGCGTTGCATCAGTTTGCCGCGGGCGGTTACTACAGCGTGCCGCTGGACCCCCTCGAAAAAACGCGCCTCATCGTGCTGAATGATGTCTTCCAGTCCCCGAAGTATCGGACCTGCGCGGGCGCGAAGGGTGACGCTTCCGCTCAGGCAGAAATGACCTGGTTCGCGCGTCAACTCGACCGGGCGCAGCGTGCCGGCGAGAATGTCTGGGTGATGGGCCACATTCCGCCGGGTGTGAATGTCTACTCCACCGTGCGAGACCTCGCCGACGTGTGCGGCGCCGGAAAACCGGTGATGTTCCTGCACGCCGGCGCGCTGGATGACCTCCTGCTGGAGCATGCAGGCGAGGTGCGGTTGGCCCTGTTCGCGCACACGCACATGGATGAGATTCGGCTGCTAGCGCCCCACGCGGGCGGCCCAGGCGTCGCGCTGAAGCTCGTCCCATCGATCTCGCCCGTCGATGGCAACAATCCCGCATTTACGGTCGCGCGCGTGGACCGCTCGACCGCGACGCTCGACGACTACGAGGTCTTCGCCGCCTCAAACCAGACCGGCGTCGGAACGCGCTGGACCAGGGAATACGACTATCGGCAGGCATACAACCAGCCCGCCTTCACGCCGCAAGCCCTCCGGGCGCTGATCGCTGGATTCAATGCTGATCGGAAGGCGAAAACCAGTGAGAGCCAGGACTATATCCGCGACTTTTTCGTTGGAGGCGCCCTTCCGGAACTCACGCCGTTCTGGCCGCAATACGTCTGCTCACTCGATCACCTGACCGCGAATGGCTACGCGGGCTGCGTTTGCGGCAAATGACAGCGTTGCGGTAGTCATCTCGTGAAGCGCCGAACCCGGGCGCTTAATCTTTCGGCAACGGTTTCAGCCAGTCGGTCGTGTGCTTTTCAATCGCGATGCGCACGAGCTGGCTGCGGGTTCTCACTCCCGCTTTGTGAAACAGTTCCTGAATCACGCTCTTGACGGAACTCTCGGAAATATCCAGTTTCGCGGCAATTTCCTTATTGGCCAGCCCGTCGAGTATGCCGCGAAGCACCGCAGTCTGACGAGGCTTCAGCGGAGCTGCTGGTGCAGAGGTCTGGCTGCGCTCGCGCCGGCTGGACAGCATATTCTGCAGAGCGGCATGATCGAGCCATGTTCCGCCCCCTGCCACCTGGCGGATCGCGCTCACCAGCAGGTCGGGGCTGTTGTGCTTGAGAAAAATCCCCGACGCGCCCCGCTCCATCGCGCGCAGCGTCATCTCGTCGGAAAGTCCGCCTGTCACCAGCAGCACCCTGGCCCGGTTGCGGCTTTCGTTCAGCCGCGGCAACAGATCGGTCCCCAGCTCCGCGCCCAGATCGTAATCCAGCAAAATCACGTCGATCTCTTCGCGCGTCAGGGCTTCCAAAGCCTCATCCAGAGTTGTGCAGTGGCTCACCACACGTAGATCCGCCGTGGTTTCCAGCAAGCGCCCCAGGCTCTCCCGGAAGAGAATGTGATCGTCGAGAATCAACAGGCGAATGACGTCCATCATCTCGCCTCTTCGCCTGTGACGTTCAAACTCACCACAAAACAAGCCCCGCCGCTCACAGGCTCGTAGCGTACCTCTCCGCCAAACGAGCGCAGGAACGCGCGCGAAAGATAGAGGCCGAGTCCCGAAGACCTCGCGCCCTCCTGAAAAGGTTGAAATAGATGTTCCGGGTGCATGACTCCGCCCCCATTGTCGGAAATCTTCACTACGACCTGTTCGCCACTCCGCCGCGCGGCGAAGCTGATGCGCCCGTCATCCCGCCCGGACAACACGCGGATGCTGTTGGTGACCACGTTCAGAAACACCTGCATCAGGCTCGGTCGATCCGCCCAGATCAGCGGAAGTTCAGGTTCGACCTGCCATTCCAGAACAATGTTCTCTTCTTCCAGCATCGGCGCGACAACAATCTTCAGTTCGTCGAGCAGCGCCCCGGTATCGGTCTCTGAGGCCTCGCTCGTAGTTTGCCGCAGGCTGGTGCTGGCGATCCGCTCCATGGCCGCGATCAAATTGCCCAGAGCTTCAAAGTCCCGGTTCCCGGCCAGCGCACCCTCGCGCGAAAGGTTCAGGTGCACCGCCCCCACCGCGCCGCAGATGTTGCGTATCTCGTGAGAAACTGCGCCAATCGCGATCCGCGAGGCCGCAAGCAACTGATGCAGTCCCGATACTTCCTGCGTGCGCAACTCCTCGGATGCGTCGAGCACCATCACTGCCAGCCGCAGCCCGGCGCCCGTGCGATAGGTGGAGAAGCAGATATCCGCCAGAAAGGATTCGCCGGTCTCCCGCCGTCCGTGGGCCTGCATCACCGTGCGAAAAAACTGCTGCGACACCTCCGGGATCGTAATGTTCCTCAGCGACGGCAACCACGAGTGAATGGATTTCCCGCGCAGCCCGCCCGGAGCAGCGGCGAGCATGCGCTGCGCTGCCTCATTTGCCATCAGCACCTCGCCGTCCCCATCGGCAATGAAGATCGCTGCCGGGCTGCTTTCCACCAGAAACCGCAGTTGCTCTTCGGCTTCCCGTCTTGCTTCGCTCTGGCGCTCGATTTCTTCCGTGTGCTGCTCTGCCTGGCGGCGATTGCGAGTCACCTCCCGCACGAAAATGCCGGCGCCGAAGAAAGCTGCAAAATACAGCACGTCCCGGGAGAGGCCGGTGGGCTGCTGCCACGCGAGATCGTCAAACAGTTCCGCCAGCACCGTGCACGCCGCCGCCACCAGCGCGATCTGCCACGCATCCAGAACGGCGCCCACCATCGCCATGGGCAGCAGATAGAGGAAGCCGAGTGGGATTTCGCCTACCACGCGCCAGTCAAGGACGGCGATGGCGGCGATGAGGAGCGTGGCCCGCACAAGGATCGATCGTCTGCTGCCGCGAAAGAATGCTGCGTACATAGCCGTCTCGTGGGGCGAAGTTTTGCGCTGAATTCCGCCTTCATTGTAGAGAATCGCTTTTCCCAAACCATGCCAGGATGGCTCAGGTTCGGCGTTTTGGCCGAAAGATAGCCCCGCCGCCCCGGCGTTCACCGAAAGATAACAATCCACGGCCGGTTGCGGTCGCTATCCTGAAAATTCCCAGCGTATACCGCCACATCTGTGTCGTCCTCCGCGATGAACCGGGGACGGCCCCCCGGGTTTACCCAGGAGACCGCATGAAATTCACAGCAACCCGGCTCACCCTCCTGGCTGCGCTCCTCCTCCCTGGCTGTGCACTGCGCGCCGCCGCGCAGGAAACCCTGACCTGGGATCAGGCCAGAGCAAAATTCGAATCCGCCAATCCCACGCTGAGAGCCGACGAAGATAACGTCCAGGAATCGAAAGCCGAAGAGATCACGGCCGATCTCAGGCCGAATCCGCAGTTCAGCTTCACCGCGGATGGAACCCAGATCGCCCCCAACAACGGCGTATGGCAGCCGCTGGCGGGCACCTTTGTGGTCCCAACCGTCAGCTATCTGCACGAACGCGATCACAAGCGCGAGCTCCGCCTGAAGAGCGCGCAACAGGGCACTACCATCGCCGTGTCGCAGCATCGGGATCTGGAGCGCAATCTCCTCTTCGACTTGCGCTCCCAATTCGTCCAGGTCCTGGAGGATAAGGCCCTGCTAACCCTGGCGCAGCAGGAACTCAGGTACTACGACCACGTCATCGCCATCAGCCAGGACCGATTCAAAGCCGGAGACCTCGCGCAGATCGATCTGGACCGCATCGAGCTGCAAAGGGTGCAGTATGAATCGGACCTGCAAATGGCCGAGGTCAATTTGCGCACCGCCAAGATCCAGTTGCTGCAGTTGCTTGACGACCGCACCGCCGTTGATCAATTCCACGTCCAGGGCCCTTTCGGCTTTTCTGATCAGCTCCAGCCGCTCGCAAACTTCCGTCAAATCGCGCTGGCCAACCGGCCCGACCTTCAGGCGGCCCTGGAATCTGTCCAGCAGGCCGACACGAACCACAAGCTCGCCGTCGCCAACGGGTCCACCGACCCGACCTTCAGCGCCTGGTACACATGGAACGCATCGACCAACAACCCCAACGCCGATCAGACTCTCGGCCTGAGCGTCGGCATCCCCCTCCGCATCTTCGACCGTAATCAGGGTGAGAAGCTGCGCACCGCGATCGATATCGGCCGCAATCAGCAGCTCGCCGACGCCGCGCGAGCTCAGGTCTTCAGCGACGTCGATGCCGCGTATGCCCTGGTCGACAGCAACCTGACCCTCCTGCGCCCCTATCAGCAGCAGTACCTCGCCCAGGCGTTGCGCGTGCGCGACACCATCACGTATTCCTGGCAGCACGGAGGCGCGTCCCTCATGGATTTCCTGAATGCGCAAAGCGATTACCGCACTGTGCAGATGAGCTATGTGCAGCTCGTCGGCTCGTATCTCACCGCGGCCGCGCAGCTCGATCTGGCCGTGGGTCGCGAGGTCATCCCCGAATGACCCGCCGCATTCTCAACATTGCCGGCTGCCTCGCTCTCACTCTCTCGCTCGCCGCTTGCGGGAAGAAGTTCAATCCGTCCTCCGGTGCGCCGCCCGCCGCAAAAGTCGTCGAGGTCAGCAACTCCGATGTGGTCACGGTCCAGCATCCGCAGGACTTCCAGCTGGTTACCGCGGGCAGCGTCGACGCGCCGAATCGCCTCAGCGTGACGGGTTCTGTCACTCCCGACATCAATCGCGAAGTCCCCGTCATTTCCCTCGCCAGCGGCCGCGTCGTCGATATCCGCGCCACGCTGGATGAGAACGTCCGCAAAGGGCAGTTGCTGCTCAAGGTCCAGAGCCCCGACATCACCAGCGCATTCGATACATATCTGAAGGCCGTCAACGACGAACGTCTCGCCAATACGGAGTACCTCCGCGCAAAGGATCTTTACGCGCATGGCGCCATCTCCCAGGAGATGCTCCAGCAGGCCGAGGATTCCGAAGCCGATGCCAAAGACGATCTGAGCGCGGCCGATCAGCAGCTGAACACGCTCGGCGTCGATAAGAGCCACCCATCGGACATCATCAATGTCTACGCGCCCATCACCGGCGTCATCGTCGCCCAGAATGTCACCCAGGCGGCTGCGACCGGAGTGACCTACGCCGGATCGCCAACCGCCTTCACCATCGCCGACCTCTCCCATGTGTGGGTGTTGTGCGACGTTTACCAGAATGATTTGCCTCGCGTGCGCATCGGGCAGCAGGCGCAGATTGTCGTGGATGGATATCCAGGCCACCCGCTCGCCGGCCGTGTAAGCGACGTCGGCCCGGTGCTCGATCCCACCATTCGCACCGCCAAAGTGCGCATCGACGTTGCCAATCCCGGCATGTTGCGGCTTGGCATGTTCGTTACCGCCACGCTCATTGGCCGCACAAAGCAGGTCCACGCCACCGTCCCGGCCGATGCCATCCTCCACCTGCACGATGAGGACTGGGTCTACGTGCCCGCGGGCGACAGCCATTTCCGGCGCGTCGCCGTGCAGGCCGGTGGCATTCTGCCGGGCAACAACCAGGAAATTCTCTCCGGCCTTGCGCCGGGCCAGCAGGTGGTCAGAAGCGTGCTCCAGCTGGAGGCGACGCTGGAGGCGCAATGATCCGCAGGCTCGTCGATTTCGCCCTCCAGAACCGGTTTCTGGTGCTGGCGTTTGGCATTCTGCTCTTCGCCTGGGGAATCGTGTCGTTCCATCGGCTGCCTGTCGAAGCCTATCCCGACGTAGCCAACAATTACGTCGACATCATCGCGCAGTGGCCCGGCATTTCCGCCGAGCAGGTCGAGCAGCAGGTCACCATCCCCCTGGAAACCGTGATGAACGGAGTTCCCGGCGTCTCCGTGGTTCGCTCCTGGTCCATCTTCGGCCTTTCTACCGTCGAACTGGTTTTCGGTGATGAGACCACCGATTTCCAGAATCGCGAGCGCGTCCTGGAGCGCCTCTCGCAGGTTACACTGCCGCCGGGTGTGACCCCGCAGATGGGCACGGACTGGAGCCCGGTCGGACAGATCTACTTCTACGTGCTGCGCAGCAACAATCCGCAGTACGACGTGATGAACTTGAAATCCCTCGACACCTGGGTGGTGCAGAAGTATCTCAAGTCTGTTCCGGGCGTTGTGGATACCAACCCGTTTGGCGGCCCAACGCGTGAATATCAGGTGCGGCTCGATCCCGAGAAGCTCATCGATTACGGGCTGAGCCTGGCCCAGGTGGAGCAGGCGCTCAGCAACAACAACGCCAACGGCGGCGGCAGCTTCATCGAGGATGGCGAGCAGCAGATCAACATCCGCGAAGTAGGCCTGGTTCGCACCATTCAGGACATTGGCAACACCGTCGTCACCCAGAAGGCCGGCACCCCGGTGCGGATCAAAGACCTCGGCGTCGTCGAGCAGGGGCCGATGATCCGGCTCGGTCAGTTCGGCGATGCGTATCGTGACCATGGCAGGCTCATCGATAACGACGATGTCGTCTCCGGTATCCTCTGTCTGCAAAAAGGCGCAAACGCCCAGCCAACCCTCGACGCCGTCCACAAAATGGTGGACGAGCTGAATGCGCAGATCCTTCCGAAGGGCGTGACCATCCATGCCTTTATCGATCGCAGCGACCTGCTCCACTTCACCATTCATACCGTGCTGCACAACCTGACCGCCGGCATCATTCTCGTGGTCATCGTACTGCTGCTGTTGTTGGGCAACGTACGCGGCGCGCTGATTGTTGCCGTCACCATTCCTTTCTCGCTGCTCTTCGCCTCCATTTGCCTGGATCTGAAACATATTCCCGCCAACCTGCTCTCCCTCGGAGCCCTCGATTTCGGCATGGTCGTCGACGGCGCCGTCGTCATGGTCGAGAACATCGTCCGCCATCTGGCCCGCAAAGAGGGCAACGGCCGCCCCGTTCAGCTGCGCATCGCGGAGGCTGCGCACGAGGTGCAGCGCCCCGTCTTCTATGCCATAGCCATCATCATCACGGCCTACCTGCCCATCTTCACGCTGCAGGCAGTCGAAGGCCGCATCTTTCACCCCATGGCGTGGACGGTCGCCTTCGCCCTCCTCGGCGCTCTGCTGTTTTCCATGATTCTGGCGCCGGTGTTGTGCAGCTTCTTCTTCAGCAGCGGCGCAAAGGAGTGGAGGAACCCCGTCATGGAGTTCCTGCGCGACCGCTATCGCCGCGCCGTTCGCTGGTCGATTCACCATCAGCGATTCACCATCGGCACCGGCCTTGTCGGTCTGGCCCTTGCTGCCTGGCTCGCCTTTGGCGGTGTCATCGGTTCCGAGTTTCTGCCGCATCTCGATGAAGGCGCTCTCTGGGTGCGCGGCGAGCTCGACCAAAGCGTCGGTCCCGCGGAAAGCATCGCTGTCGCCAACCAGGCCCGCATCATTCTCTGCTCGTTCCCTGAGGCGACAGAATGCACCAGCCAAACCGGCCGTCCCGACGACGGCACCGATCACACCGGCTTCTTCAACACCGAGTACTTTGTCGGCCTCAAGCCCGCCAGCCAGTGGCGATCTGTCTTCCACGGCAACAAGGACAACCTGATCGCTGCCATGAATTACCAGTTGCAAAAGAAATTCCCAACCGTCATCTGGGGATTCTCGCAGCCCATTGAAGACAACATGGAGGAAGCCGTCAGCGGTGTGAAGGGCGAGCTGGCCACCAAGATCTACGGCGACGACCTGAGAACGCTCGAAGACAAGGCGGAGCAGGCGGTCAACGTGATGCGTACGGTTCCTGGGATTGAGGACCTCGGCGTCTTTCATCTGCTGGGCCAGCCGAACCTGAATTTCACCGTCGATCGCGATGCCGCGGCGCGCTACCAGATCAATGTCGCCGATGTGCAGGACGCCATCCAGACCGCCGTGGGCGGCAACGCCCTCACGCAGGTTCTGCAAGGCGAAGCGCGCTACGACCTGGTCATGCGTTACCTGCCGGAATATCGCACCGACCAGGACGCCATCGAAAAGATCCGCCTCCTCGCGCCCTCCGGAGAGCGCGTTTCCCTG